>RAYM01000039.1 GCA_003611805.1 bacterium 1xD42-87
AGCGGGATATCATGCGCCCAGCGGGCACAACATGCAGACGTGGCGGTTTACGGTGCTTACCAGGCAGCCGGATATCGCGGAACTGAAAGAAGTGACGAGGCAGGCGGCTGAGCGGAATAAGGTGTATTTTTACGGGTTTGAAAATCCGCAGGTAATCATCCTGATTTCAAATGACGGCAGGAATGCCGACGGCTGCCAGGATGCTTCCTGTGCGGCGGAGAATATCATGCTGGCGGCGGCATCATACGGAATAGGTTCTGTGTGGCTGAATCCATTGATGACGCTCAGGGCAGAGGAGCCGGTCAAATCGCTGCTTGACAGATATGGGATACCTGCGGGACATACCGTCTGGGCAGCTGTTGCGCTGGGGTATCCGGTAAACGCGGGAGTGGCTCTGCAGAAGAAGGAGAATGTGGTGTTTTTTGTGGAGTAAGGGAAATATATCCATTCATTAAACGAAAGCAGACCTATGAGCCTCAATGAGAGTGCAAATCGGAGGAATGACTAATTGATGAAAGATAGACCTTTGTTTGATAAAGTGAGCTTGGGGGTTGCGATTGTTTCTGCAATATTTGCGGGTCTTTCATTCTTTTCTCAAATAGGATTATTGGGAGGTAAATCTACAGACAGTCAAGCCGGTATAGAGGAATTGGCAGATACCATAGTTGCCGAAAATAGTATGACAAGTGAGGCGGTTACTGTAAGTGATAACACCGTTATAGGGGAAGCCAATACTGTCAATGAAGATATTGCCATAGGGGAAAACAGTATTATCGCTGAAAATAACACCATCGGGAATAATACTATCATAGGTAACCATAATACAGTTCTCAATCAATATGATTTAGAAACAGATGAAGAACATGTTATGGGAGTAAATGAAATTCTTTCAAATTTATCTTTAGGCATGAATGAAATATACGTTAAAGATATGCTTGGCACTCCAATGTATCAATTAGAACAGCATGGGTTAAATAACGAGTTTTATAAATTTGAAGAAAATATTATTATAAGATGCATTTTTAAGGAAGAGGAAGAGAAAGGCGTACTGGTTGGTTATATGGTAACCGCAAAGCGGGCGGATGCGTCCGTTGAATTTCCGGATCCGATGCATAAGGGTGAGACGCTTAAATTTGGATATAGTACAATTAGTTCCTCGGAATCTGATACATATAAGGGAGAGGTGACGGCTAACTTAGGAAATGGTGAAGCAAACAGTTATTATTGGCAGTGTTATCATTTAGTACAGGCAGAAGAAGCCAGCGGATTTATTGTTGCTATTTTGCCTTATGGTTTCTATGAGGAAAACTCATATAAGTTAATGATGTTAGCTGGTGCTGATGAAAAAATGTCATCTGCGTATGCTGGAAACGATGTGGATTTGGACAGGGTGATTTCAGAATATAAGGAACAATTACATCCAAATACATATGGGATAATTGATATAAATTATAAAGAATATATTTATCCATGTGTAGATGAGGATGAGACATATTGGGCAGCTTGTGTAAAAGAATTGATGAAGGATTAATGGGAATTCCAGGATGGAGGTTCTCTACTTCCAACACGCTGGAATAGAATCGTGCCCTGTGCAGGTCTGTTCCTGTTTTCTGTCTCTCGATTTCAAGATTATGCAAGAAATGACATACAAGAAAGACAAGGGAAATCGGTTTAGGAGAAGATGACAGGAAGACTGTATGGATAGAAAAATAAGTAACGATATTTCGCCAATACAGGCTGAATCTGTACGACTGTCACGAGCATGATACATTTGAGGAATACAAAACAGGACTGCGACAGGCATTCGAGATCGTCCGATATGCAAAGGATAGAGAAAAACTGCAGGAGCTTATGGAGGAGAACCGGGAAGTATACAGCAGGATAGACAGCGAAACCAGAGACAAGCTGGAAGTAGTGGCAAATGTGAAGATATTTGAGGAATGCAGGGGAGGGAAGCGGGAGAGAAGAGGTATGAAATAACAGTAGAGGATGCAAGGGGGTATGCGGCGGGTATTGCTGTTGTGGAGATACGCCGTCGGGATGTTTATATACGGGTGACTATGATGCGGCTTGGGCTATTAAAGGCATTTTTATTGAGGGGTACTATGCCGCACATCGTTACGGAACAGCCCGGCAGCGCAGCCTTTTTTGTGATTGATTAAGGGCAGCTGACAAAACTGGGTGGCAGTCTGCCTTTGTATGTGGTAGACTTGATTGAGAAGGAAGTGAGACAGGCATGAGGGAAATGGAATTTAAGATGGAACGTCCGGGGCTTCTCAAAGAGGGCGACAGGGTTACAGTGACAGAGGGTGTTCTGCCAAGCAATTACTATTATACGATAGACCCGTCGCTTGCCATGTCGGGCAACTTTCCTTTCAGGGAGCGGATGCTGGAGCGGGAGGGCGTGGTGACGGAAGTCATCGAAAACGCCAGAGGTTTCTATGTGAAGGCAAAATTTGGAGAGAGTGAAAAGAACTTCTAAAACTCAGCAGCAGAGGCTGCTTCGTTAAGACGTTCTATGTTTCGCTCAAGAGAATGCCCGAAAAGCGGCATTCACCGCAGAGAGTGTAAGATAATATAGAAAGGAGAAGATATTATGTTAACTAAAGTATCGACAGACAAAGCGCCGGCGGCGATCGGACCTTATTCTCAGGGAATCATTGCGGGGGACTTTCTCTTCGCATCTGGGCAGATTCCTATTGATCCTGCTACTGGAGAGATCAAAGGCAATGATGTGACCGAGCAGGCGGAACAGGCAATGAAAAACGTGGGCGCGATCCTTGCTGAGGCTGGTACGGACTACACAAAGGTGGTGAAGACGACCTGTTTTCTGGCGGAGATGGCGGACTTTGCGGCGTTTAACGCGGTGTACGAAAAGTATTTTACAGAGAAGCCGGCGAGAAGCTGTGTTGCGGTGAAGCAGCTTCCGAAGGATGTACTCTGCGAGGTGGAAGTTCTGGCGTACTTAAAGTAAGGAAAACAGGGAGAAGGTTTAATTAAGTGATGAACGAAAAAAATATCATACTGATCGGTATGCCGGGCGTAGGGAAAAGCACGGTAGGCGTAGTGCTGGCAAAGAGGCTCGGGTATTCGTTTGTGGACGCGGATCTGGTGATCCAGAGTTGGGAGGGAAAGCTTCTGCACGAGATCATAGAAGAACGCGGCGTGGAAGGTTTCTGGATGTTGGAGGAGGCTGTGGGAGAATCCATGGACGTGAGGCGGACGGTGATTGCAACCGGAGGCAGCGCGGTTTATGGGGAGAATGCCATGGCGCATTATAAGCAGATCGGCACGGTGGTCTATCTTTCCCTGCCTCTGGAGGGAATTAGAGAGCGGCTTGGCGACCTCACGGAGCGGGGGGTGACATTGAGGGACGGGCAGGATCTGGACGGGCTGTACGTGGAGCGGCAGCCGCTTTATGAGAGGTATGCGGACGTTACGGTGGACTGTGAAGGGCTGTCAATCCGTGAGATCGTAGAGCAGATTGCAGCCGGTTTCTGACGGGCAGGAAACTGCGAAGATATAAGAATACAGAAAGAAAACGAAATGGGAACGTATCCGGGTCAAAAGTGGGAGCGTTCCCTTTTGCGCTGTATATAGAGAAGAAAATAAAATTTTTGATTTTGCATAATCTTTTCCAAATGACAGAAACTAGAATAACGAATCAGTCATTTCTGATATTTAATATTCGCTGTACTGGCAGCAAAAAGATTTTGATGCCGGTTTGAAAAAGGTATCGGAAGGTCTGGATATGGAGGAAAAGATAATGGATTATGTCAATGCATTTTGGGTGGGGGGACTGATCTGTGCGCTGGTGCAGGTTCTTCTGGAAAAGACGAAGCTTTTGCCGGGGCGTGTCATGGTGCTTTTAGTCTGTGTGGGAGCAGTGATCAGCTTTGTCGGATGGTACGAGCCTTTTATGGAATTTGCGGGGGCAGGGGCCAGCGTGCCGCTTCTCGGTTATGGCAATATTTTGATGAAGGGCGTGAAGGAAGCCGTGGACGAGAGTGGTTTCATCGGTCTGTTTCAGGGCGGATTTAAGACGGGCGCGGTAGGATGCGCGGCGGCGCTTGTGTTTGGGTATATTGCCAGCCTTATCTTTAAACCGAAGCCCAAAAAATAAAAATTTGCAAAATGTTGAAGACAAGGCGGGGGCAGCCTCGTTTAAATATATAGAAGCATATAGAAGCGCGGATTTGCGAGTATCAAAACCGCGGGGAGAAAGGAGGCAGATACCATCAACAGGGAAGAACAATTGTCAGCGCTGATTGATTCTTACCAGCATCTTGTTTTTTCGATATGTTATAAAATGACGTCGGATTATTTTGCCTCCGAGGATCTGGCGCAGGAAACGTTTTTATCGGTCTACAGGCATCTGGGAGAGTTTGACGGAAGATACGAGAAGGCGTGGGTCTGCCGGATTGCCACAAACAAATGTCTGGACTATCTGCAGAGTGCGGGACGGCGCAGCATCCCCACGGCGGATCTAGGATTTGAAAGCGCACGGGCGCCGGATGGTGGAATGTTTTCCGGCAGGAGCGCGGAAGCGGTTTCTGGCATAAACGCAGGAGCCGCAGGGGGACATGAGGCGGCAGTGCAGCAGACGCCGGAGAGCATCTGCCTGGAGAAGGAGGTTCGGGAGACACTGCTTGCCAGATGTTTGTCCTTAAAGCCGCCCTACGATGAAATCGCCAAGGCTTATTATTATGACGAGTTGGACGCGGGTGAAATCGCAAGGCGGCGGGGCGCTAAGAAAAAGACCATACAGACGCAGATTTACAGGGCAAGACATTTGCTGCGCAGGATGTATGAAAAGGAGAAGGGCGCATGATACATAATATGATGGAAGAGAGAAAAAAACTGAATAGAAGTGACGTTTCCCTCCCGGCTCCTTTGACTGAGGAAGAACTGGCGCGGCTGATTGAGACGGTTGAGGAGCGGGAGATTCTGCACGCACCGGGACATTTGAGGGCAAATATATTTTCGCAGATACAGGAAGGAAAACGGAGGGAAAGGCGGCGCGCGCTTTTTTCTTACCGTGCTCAAGTGCTGGTAGGTATGGCGGCGGCTCTGGCGGTGCTGTTCCTTGTGCCGGTGGACGGCGTGGGGGCGCCGCAGATACCGCAGTTCGGTATTCCGGGAGCGTTGTATGAGGAAGAGACGGAGGGTGCGGACGAATGGGAGCGGGACACCCTTGAGAGACGGCGGGATATCGAGGAGACATGGAAACGGTATCGGAACGGGCAGGAGAGAGCGTACGCGAGAAAGAAGTATTTCAGAAACATTTCGGAAAAGTTTACAAATTATAGAATTTGGGAGGATTGATGATATGAAAAAGCAGAAAAACAAATTTTTACTGTTTGTATTTTCCCTCTGTCCGGGGGCGGGACATATGTATATGGGACTAATGAAGATGGGGCTGAGCTTTATGCTTGGTTTTATGGGGCTGGTTGCGGTGGTTGGAATTACCGAAATCGCCGTGCTGTCGGTATTTCCCGTCACGCTCTACATATACGCTTTCTTCCATGCCAACAATATCGGCGGGATGGATGCGGCGCAGTTTGCGGCTTTGGAGGACGAATACCTCTTCGGGATCGGCGAGTGGGATACCAGCCGTTTTAAGCTGAATATGAACAAGAGAAACCGAAATATTGCAGCGGTGGTCTGCATTGTGATTGGCATCTGTATGCTGTGGGATTCGGCCTTCGGTATGGTGAGAAGTTACGTGGGCTGGGATAATCCGATTATGAGGGAGATTTATTACTTTACGAGAAATGAGCTGCCGAGGATTATCATAGCCGTAGCGATTATCTGGTTCGGTGTGTCGCTGCTTCGCGGAAAGAAGTTTGAATCTGCGGAAGTTGACAGACGGGTTGAGGCGGACGTTGACAGAAAGCCGGCGACACTGCCCGGAGAGAGTGTAGGAGAGCGGAAGGCCGATGCGGAGAACGCGGACGGGCAAAGTGCAGACGTGGAGATTATGGGAGAGCAGAAGCCGGCTGCGGAAGCGTCGAAAGCGGATATGAAAATTGCGGAAGAGCAGAAAGCGTATGGTCAGAATGCAGAAGTGCACAATGTAGAAAGTCAGAGCGATGATGCGGGGAAAGCGGATAAAAATGAGCAGGGGGGGGAGTAGACACATGGCTATTCAGGAAAAAGACATGTACAGGGAGGAATCCGGGACTTTGCGGCCCCGTCGGGTCGGTTCCGTAACCTTTGGGCTGACACTTGTTTTGTTTGGCGTGCTGTTTCTCATACATATCGTGGTTCCGACGCTGCATTATGAAATGATCTTTCAGTTCTGGCCGGTGGTTTTTGTCTTGCTGGGCGTGGAGATTCTGGTGGAAAACCATAAGAGCAGCGCGGAGCAATGTAGGTTCGTGTATGATTTTCCGGCGATTCTGATGATGGTAGTGATGCTCCTGTTTGCCATGGTGATGGCGGCGGCGGAGTTTTCCCTCCATTATTATCAGAGGGGCTGGTGGTAGGATTTACGTCTCATCGTAGTCGAGCTGTCGCTTTGTTAAAAATTGTCTGACGGCGTTGTCCCAGAGCGCATCCGGCGTCTTATCCATGAGAAAGGTGTGGAAGGCGGTGCCGGTGATGAGCGTGAGGGCGGCGCCGTCATATTTTATGTTGAGTACAAAAGCCTTCACCTGATCCGGAGTGACGGCAGTGTCGCCTTTTTCCAGAAGGGACGCCGTATATTCGGGAATCAGATGCAGCACGAATTGAAAAGCGGCGGGTGTGCGTTTCCCTTTGATCAGATCAAAACAGACGGACCGGATTTTCTTCCACTGTGTAAATTCGTAGGGTCTGGTTTCTCCGTCCGCCCATTCTTCGGAAGTGTAAAACGCCCTGTTTTCGCGTCCGTCTATGGTGAAGGTATTGTAGGTGCTGATGGAAGCCTGCTCCAGCAAAAAGGAGTCGAAGGCGTCCCCGGCAAGAAACTGGTTCATAAACTGTTTGATGTTTTTTATCTGCAATGAAATCATGTGCAGCCTTTCTGTTTTATTATTCTGCTTATTTTTGTGGTTATCTGGATTTAATCATCTTCTGGCATGGATTGGAATATATCTGTCGATCATCCTTCCACCGCCTTTTAATTGATATGATTATTAATTGGTATAATAATTATAGCGGCTTTGCGGAAAAGTGTAAAGTCTATTCCATTTAGTTGTGGGGTGCTGGGGTGTTCGGATTTTCTGTCATATTTCAGATTTGCAAAATTGGGTATTCTATGATAGTATAAGTAGTAATAAATACTATGTGAGATGGTTGCGGAGGCTTTATGAGTTATAAGATTGTTGTGGACAGCTGCTGTGAGCTGCCCGAAAACTATAAAAACGACAGCAGATTTGAGATCGTTCCGCTGGGACTGGAAGTGGGCGACTATATCATTCAGGACGACGCGAATTTTAATCAGAGAGAGTTTTTGCAGAAAGTGGCGGCTTACCCATTGTGCCCGAAATCGTCCTGTCCTTCCCCGGAAAGGTTTCGGGAGGCGTACCATGACGGAGCGGACGAAGTTTATGCGGTGACTCTTTCCTCCCACTTGAGCGGCAGCTACAACAGCGCGGAGCTGGGTAAGAGTCTTTACGCAGAGAAGTACGGCGATAAGAAAATTCATGTGGTGGACTCTGAGTCCGCAAGCTGCGGGGAGACTCAGCTGGTGGAAAAGATCATCGCCTGCAAGGAGGCAGGGCTCGGCTTCGAGGAGACGGTGAAGGCGGTTGAAACTTTTAAGCGGAAGATGCGCACTTATTTTGTACTGGATAACCTGGAAACCCTGAGAAAGAACGGTCGTTTAAGCAGTGTGAAAGCGCTGGTGGCGTCCACACTGAATATCAAGCCTGTGATGGTTGGAAACCTTGGCGTGATCGAGCAGAAGGGACAGGCAATCGGCATCAACAAGGCGCTCGCCAAGATGGCGGATTGTATCGTGGGAGATGTGGAAAATCCGGAGGAGAGAACGCTGATGATCACGCACTGCAACTGTCCGGAGCGGGCAGCGTTTATGCGGGGGCTGATGGAGAAGAGGGCTTCTTACAGAAGTGTCCTGATCATGGATACCGCCGGGGTCAGCAGCATGTATGCCAACGACGGCGGAGTGATTGTGACGCTCTGAAACAGGCATTCTCCTGTCTGGCGGTGACGGAACATGCTAAGGTGTGTTTTCCCGCAGCGCTTTTTTCACCTTGGGAAGTTCCAGCGGTGACACGGAAAAACTCTGCCCGTCCTTCATGGTAAGTTTTAACAGGGAAAGTTTTTCCACACAAGATATGTTAACTAAACAGTGCTCCGAAATCATGACAAAATGGGTGAACATGGCTACTTGGGAGTAGAGATTAGGCAAGGTACTCAGGATATCGAGAGTGCGCCCTTCGGTCAGCACTACATGGAGATAGTTGCCGTTTTTCACCGCATAGAGAATTTCATCTTCATGGACATAGAGCGTGTCCTTCTCGCCGCGCAGTTCTATGGTGGGAATCGTTTCCGCTTTCAGACTCTGCGCGTGATCCAGCATTTCATCCAGTTCGGTCACCTTGATTGGTTTGTTAAGATAGAGAATCTGCTTTTGGAGCTGCCTGCGCAGAATATCGTGGTTGGAGGCTTCCGTGACGTCATCCGGCACTTTGGCGAGCGCCGCTTCAATGATGGAAGGGTAGTCGATGGTGGAGACGCAAAGCACGATGGGCGCCACAACGCCCGCGTCGATCAGCTTTCTGGCAAGCTGGAAACCGTTTACCGGTCCGTTTGTCATGTCGATGAAAAAGGCATCGTAGAGCATGGGAGAACGTAACACCGCTTCCACATTCCCGTAGGAGTCAATATAGAGCACGCCGGTGGTGTGGATTCTCCTATCGGAGGCGCGCCCGAGAAGGCGCTCCATCTGTTTCCTGTCCGCAATATTATCATCACAAACCGCAATATGCATATAGAATCCTCCAGATTATATTATTGTAAAGACAGCCGGGAGGAGATAAAGTTCCCGGTTCGTTTCGTGGGATTACCGCAGATTACAGGATCATAAATTCAATTGGGGACGACAGCAGCGCCACCACAATCAGAACCTGTATGAGCAGGATGGCGGGCATTCCGTAGAGAAAATACCAGTGTCTTGTCTTGTGGCGGAACAGGTGCATACCGATGATCGAGCCGACGCTGCCGCCGATGATGGCGAGAACAAAAAGCGTTGCCTCCGGGATGCGCCATGCGCGTTTTTTCGCCTTGAGCTTGTCGATGCCCATAACAGTGAAACTTATAAAGTTGATGACTGCTAAATATATAATAATAAGTGTAATTACGTCCATTAGTAACCAGACTTTCCCTTTTGTATTAAGTAATTTTTTAATGCCTGTCGCGTACATCATACCACATTTGAGAAGAAAAAAAAAGAAAAAACACCCGCAGGATTCTTCTGAGAGAAAACTGCGGGGAACTTTATTAATTCCGTTATTCAGATCAGAGCAGCTTTTCGCCCTGCTCCTGCATCTTCATGGCGCGAACCTTGCAGGATAAGCCGAAGAGGTTGATGAAGCCTTCCGCGTCGTGGTGATCGTAGAGATCGCCGGTGGTGAAGGAGGCGATGCTCTCGTTGTAGAGCGTGTACGGCGAGGTGGTGCCTGCCTTGATGATGTTGCCCTTGTAGAGCTTGAACTTCACTTCGCCGGTCACATACCGCTGTGTGGACTCGATGAACGCCTGCAGCGCCTCGCGCAGCGGGGTGAACCACTTGCCCTCGTAGACCACCTGCGCAAATTTGTTGCCCAGATCTGCCTTGAGCGCATAGGTGTCGCGGTCGAGGATCAGCTCCTCAAGCTGCTGGTGCGCTTCGTAGAGGATGGTGCCGCCGGGCGTCTCGTACACGCCGCGGGACTTCATGCCGACCACGCGGTTTTCCACGATATCGACAATGCCGATGCCGTGCTTGCCGCCCAGCTCGTTTAAAGTGGCGATAATTTCGGAAACTTTCATCTTCTTGCCGTTTACGGAAGTGGGGATGCCCTTCTCAAAGGTCATGGTCACATATTCGCCTTCCTCGGGAGCCTTCTCCGGCGTGGTGCCGAGCACAAGCAGATGCTCGTAGTTAGGCTCGTTGGCAGGGTCTTCCAACTCTAAGCCCTCGTGGCTGATGTGCCAGAGGTTGCGGTCGCGGCTGTAGCTGGAGTCTGCGGAGAAGGGAAGGTTGATGCCGTGCTGTCTGCAGTATTCGATCTCCTCCTCGCGGGAGTTTAAGGTCCACTTTTCATTTCTCCATGCGGCAATGATCTTTAAGTCGGGAGCAAGCGCCTTGATGCCAAGCTCGAAACGGATCTGGTCGTTGCCCTTGCCGGTTGCACCGTGGCAGATGGCGGTAGCGCCTTCCTTGCGGGCGATCTCGACCAGTTTCTTGGCGATTACGGGCCTCGCCATGGATGTGCCCAGCAGATATTTGTTTTCATAGACAGCGTGCGCCTGTACACAGGGCACGATAAAATCGTCGCAGAACTCATCGGTCAGATCTTCGATGTAGAGTTTGGATGCGCCGCTTGAGAGAGCACGCTCCTCGAGACCGTCAAGCTCCTCCGCCTGCCCGCAGTTGCCGCACACGCAGATGACTTCATAGTCAAAATTTTCCTTTAACCAGGGGATGATCACGGTCGTATCAAGTCCGCCGGAATACGCAAGAACTACTTTTTCTTTCATTTTCGTTTCCTCCATTTGAAATATGTAGTATATTTGTTATTGTTTACACCCACGCCAAAATGCAAAGCTGTTTTCTGCCCGGCATTCTGTGCGCGTCTACAGTTCACACGAAATAATCGTAAATTGACGCAAAATCTGGCGAGTGTGTGAATGGTAACACAGATGGGTGCGTTTGTCCTTAAAACAATATACAACAGGACGGAGAAGAATGCAAGTGTAAATTTATGCATAATTTATATGAATATTTGTGATAAATATGCATAAAATGAAAAAATGGTTGTATATTATGCATTTCAGATGTATAGTTATGCGTAAGGGCGTTTTCAGAGGGAGGTTTGACGCAATATGGCGAAGCAGAACATATATGATAATGAAACTTTTTTCGAGGGATACAGAAAGATCAGAGAGAATGAAGTGAATGCAAACAAGTTGTTTGAGATTCCGGCGCTGCTTTCCCTGATGCCGGATTTGCGCGGCAGAAAGGTATTGGATCTGGGCTGCGGTTTTGGAGAGCATTGTAAGTATTTTATGGAGGCGGGCGCCGACCATGTGACGGGAATAGATATTTCTGAGAAGATGCTGGCGGTTGCGAAAAAGGAGAATGCGCATCCCAAAATAACATATGTACATATGCCGATGGAGGATATTGCGCGGCTGAACGGGAAGTTTGATGTGGCAGTTAGTTCGCTGGCATTTCACTATGTAGAAGATTTTTCGGGCGTTGTGAAAAACATATATCAGTTGTTGGGTAAAGGCGGTGTGCTTGTCTTCTCACAGGAGAATCCGCTCTGTACCTGTCACTCCGGGGGCGACAGATGGACAAGGGACGAAAACGGAGAGAAGGTCTATTTAAATCTGGCAGACTACGG
Source organism: bacterium 1xD42-87 (assembly GCA_003611805.1). Lineage (GTDB taxonomy): Bacteria > Bacillota > Clostridia > Lachnospirales > Lachnospiraceae > UBA3282. Next base: position 11,559 of record RAYM01000039.1, read on the forward strand.
GATTGAGGGTGAAAGAGAGTGTGTATGGTTTGTAGACCATGTGATAAAATATCATAGGACATTTGCAACGATTGTGAATACATTGATTGATGCGGGTTTTGTGATTGAAAAGATGATCGAGCCGCTGCCGGACGCGGACATGCTGGAAGCGTATCCGGAATATAGGGATTTGCTGCATAAACCGGATTTTTTACTGATAAGGGCGAAAAAATTTGACGTGTGCGGGTATTGAACTGGGAAAGTTGTTTGACAAGCCCGGCTCGCATGTTTAAAATAAAATCCGACTTTAGATTAGCCAGAGGAGGGCACAAAATGGATTACCAAATCATACGTCTGGCGGACCAGCCGGAAATCAAGGAGCAGGCGGCAAAATGGTTTCACGAAAAATGGGGCATACCGCTTGCCGCATATCTGGAAAGTATGGAGGAGAGCCTTGCCGGCGAAAAGCCGTTCCCTCAGTGGTATGCGGCGGTGGAGGACGGCAGGATCATAGGTGGGCTTGGCGTCATCGGGAATGATTTTCACGACAGGAAAGACCTTGCGCCGAACGTCTGCGCAGTCTATACGGAGGAGGACCGGCGCGGCAGGGGCATTGCCGGTGCGCTGCTAAACTATGTCTGTGCGGATATGAAAGAGAGGGGCATCGACACGCTTTACCTTCTGACAGACCATGACTCCTTTTATGAGCGGTACGGCTGGGAGTTCTTCTGTATGGCGCGGGGGGACGGGGAAGCGGAACTGTCGAGGATGTATGTGCATAGGGTGTGAGGGATGATAAATTTGGTAATTGGGAAGGGAGCAAGGGTACAAAATGATTTCAGCAATTTATGACAGGAGAAGTATAAGAAAATTTTCAGATAAACCTATATCAAAGGAAGATTTGACGGAAATTATAGAAAGTGGAATAAAAGCGCCTTCTTCCAAAAACAGACAGCCGTGGAAATTCATTGTGGTGCAGGGGAAAGAAAAGGAAGAAATGTTGAAAGTTTTCCGCAAGGGGATTTTGAGGGAAGAAAAGGAAAACGCATTGCTTCCGCAAAGCAGGCAGCATATTCCGGCGGCAAAGTATACGGTTGATATTATGGAGGAGGCGCCGGTTGTCGTATTTGTTGTGAATACATTGGGAAAAAGCATTTTATCAGAAATGACGCCGGAAGAACATATTTATGAAATTTGTAATGTTCAATCTATAAGCGCGGCAATACAAAACATGCTTCTTACCGCTACGGAAAAGCAAATAGGAAGCCTTTGGATCTGTGATATCTATTTTGCGTATGCGGAAATCTGCGAATGGTTAAACAGTGAAGGGCAGCTTATAGCGGCGATTGCTTTTGGTTATCCGAATGAAGTCCAGAAAGCAAGACCGCGGAAAAATTTTGACGATGTGGTTGTCTGGAGAGTCTGAAACAGGCGGAGAGAAATTTGGGTGATAGGGACAGAGAAGGGGAGGTCTTAGATACAATGACTCAAATAGATACGAAAGGACTTTTATTACGGATTTTTATACCGGCAGCAGCATTGAGCGTGAGCTATCTGATCTTAGGGCACTTTTGTAAGATACCGCATATCCTGCTGTTCTGCATCCTGGGAACTTTCATTTTAGTGCCGATAGAGCTGGGGGTTATCTTGTCTGCGAGTAAAAGGGAATATGGAACTTATTCTCTGAAAAGCGCCTTTGTGGGACAGGAAAGAACTGCATGGTGGAAGGCGTTTGCCATTGCGTTTATATTTTTTGGAGTGGCAGGACTGCTGTCCGCCTTTGCCGCGCCCGTTGAAAATCAGATTTTTTCAGAGGTGAGAAGCGGCGTACTCCAGAGTCTGCCAGCTGGCTTTGACTGGACAGATTACGAATACTTAAAAACCTTTTCCCGGCCGGTACTTGTTTTGACATGTATCTATTATGGGGTTTTTAATGTCATAGCCGGCCCGGTTACAGAGGAACTGTTTTTCAGGGGGTATCTGACATCCCATTACGAAAAGCAGGGATGGTTTACGCCGGTAGTGATATCCGTATTGTTTTCGCTGTATCATTTCTGGCTGCCGTTTAACAATGTGTTTCGCATATTGGCATTTACGCCTGTCATGTATGCTGCGTACAGAAAAAAGAATTTTTTTATAAGCATTCTGTTTCATTGTATCTGTAACCTGTTTACAACGATCAGCTTTATCTGGGTGGTTTTAGGGTGAAGGAGATAAGATTGAAAATTAAAATTTTCAATCGCGAGATTTGTGTCTGCGCGTTGCTTGCCACAAACTCGATTCATGCGGTGTCTCAACAAAGTTGAGACAAAAGCAGCGCAGAAATGGAGATAACTATGATCCGATATGCCGAGGAAACGGATTTTGAGACGGTAAGAAAATACGATAAGCATATCAGCGAAACGGAATTGAAAAACGCGATTGCTTTAAAAAGGGTTTTGGTGCTGTATCAGAATGGCTGTTTTGCTGGATGGCTGCGGTTCAATTTGTTTTGGGACGAGATTCCGTTTGTGAACATGCTGTATCTGTTAGAGGAATACAGGGGGCAGGGATACGGCGGGAGGCTCACCGCGTTCTGGGAAAAGGAGATGAAAGACAGCGGATATGGAATGGTTTTGACGTCCACACTGTCAAGCGAACGGGCGCAGCTTTTTTATCGGAAGAACGGGTATGTGGACTGCGGTTCTCTTTTACTGCCGGGGGAGCCGCTGGAAATTATTTTGCGGAAAAGCTTGGGGTGATGGAACGCATCTCAAAGGAAATTCTCATGTTTGATGCTGGAAGACATTTAGAAGGAGGGTAACGCAATGGAAAGAAGAGACAAGGTAAACTATTATCTGGACTTGGCAAAAATGGTGGCACAGCGTTCCACGTGCCTCAGACGACATTACGGCGCGGTGATCGTGAAAAATGACGAGGTGATCTCGACGGGATATGTGGGCGCGCCCAGAGGGAGGAAAAACTGTACTGACGTGGGAGAGTGTATCCGCCAAAAGATGGAAATTCCGCGGGGTGAGCGGTATGAGCTGTGCCGCAGCGTCCATGCGGAGACCAATGCGATCATAAGCGCGTCAAGGGACAAAATGATCGGCAGCGCCATGTATCTGACCGGGGTGGAGGCGGAGACAGGGGAGTATGTGAAAAACTCCTGCAGCTGCTCCATGTGCAAGAGGCAGATCATCAATGCGGGGATCGAGACGGTGTATGTGAGAGATACCGAGGATGAGTACCGGGTGATTCCGGTGCAGCAGTGGATCGACGAGGACGAGTCTCTGGAGGGGACGTTCGGGTATTAGGAGGAGAAAATTTGGCAAACAGAGCTTATTTGTATGCGAAAAAAGACAAAGCGTTTGTGGCGATTTCGGAATACAATTTTTCGGAAGCAGAACTGGATGAGAAGATAGAGGAGACAAGGTCGTTTTTGGAGAAGCAACGCGGCTGTCGGTTTTTCTGGCTTGAGGGCGCAGAAATATACGAGTATGGCGGTCCTGCCTTATTCGGCAATTTGAAAATGCACAGGCGGATTTCGCGGATTGGGACGGAGATTGCAAACTTTTACCGGGAACTGGACGGTGTGAAGCCGGATGAGCGGATGGGTATGATCGGCATTCAGGAGTGGGCTGACTGTTTATATTATGAGACGGATTGAGTGGAAAGGACGACATAAATTTTTGAAGAACAATTGATTCAACCAAGAATTTGTGAATGCTCCGGAATGGAGGAAAAGTGAGCGGACAGGAAGAGAAAGAGGGCTTGCAGGCGCGTGAGATGTCAAGAACGCCAGTTGACATAAAACCCTCACCTAAAGGCAGACTTTTGAAAGAAATGGCGGTATATGAGCTGCTTGACAAGCTGGAAATATCTTATCAGCGTGTGGACCATGAGGCGGCGGCGACCGTGGATGACTGCCATGATGTGGATGAGGCTCTGGGCATTCACATCTGCAAAAATCTTTTTTTATGTAACAGGCAGAAGACGGATTTCTATCTGCTGATGATGCCGGGGTTAAAAAAGTTTAAGACGAAGGAACTTTCCGCCCAGCTTGGCGTGGCGAGGCTTTCCTTTGCGGAGGCGGCGTACATGGAAGAATTTCTGGACATTACGCCGGGGGCTGTGAGCGTGCTTGGGCTGATGAACGACAAAGATCACAGGGTAAGGCTTCTGATCGACAGGGAGCTTTTGCAGGATGCGTTTGTGGGTTGCCATCCCTGCGTGAATACATCGAGTCTGAAGCTGCGGATGAAGGATGTCTTGGAGAAGTTTCTGCCCTATGTGGGGCACGGGTATACGGTGGTGGAGTTAGTGGGCGAATAGTTTGCATCATGTGAAATCGTTTATTCTGAAAATAAGAGGCGAGCGCAGAGGAGCAAATTGCATAATTTGCACATAGGTTAACATAATGATAGAAACGGGGAATACTTATGATACGAAAAATGACGATAGAGGATTACGGCGGCGTGAAAGCGCTCTGGATGTCGATTAAGGGATTTGCCATAAGAAGTCTGGACGATTCCAGAGAGGGCGTGGCACGTTTCCTTGAGAGGAACCCGGGCACCAGTGTGGTGGCGGTGGAGGAGGGCAGGATTGTGGGCGCGATCCTCTGCGGGCACGACGGCAGAAGGGGATGCCTTTACCATGTGTGTGTGGCACAGGACTGGCGGATGCGCGGCATCGGAAAATCCATGGTGGTATTTTGCATGGAGGCGTTAAAAGCGGAACATATCAATAAGGTGTCGCTGATCGCTTTCACGAAAAACGATATCGGAAATGCGTTCTGGAAACAGATCGGATGGACGAAGCGGGAGGATTTAAATTATTATGATTTCACGTTGAACGAGGCGAATATTACGGCGTTTAACAGCTGAGCTTGACTCCGCTTTTTCCGTATGCTATACTCTTTCAAACAACTGAATAGTCGTAATGTCTTCAGGGCAGGGTGAAATTCCCGATCGGCGGTGACAGTCCGCGGGCGCGAAAGCGCGGGGTCCGGTGAAATTCCGGAACCGACGGTATAGTCCGGATTAAAGAAGGTGTATTGAGATTGTCAGAAGAACTCTGGCAATGATTTGTGCACTTTTTATCGCCCAACTGCTCTGATGGCATTTTCGGTACACCTAAAATAATAACACCTGAAAGGCAGCTGTACTTTCAGGTGTTAATCTATTTTAGGAGGAATGGCAAATGAAAAACAGCAGGACAAAGAAACTCACAACAGTAGGGATGCTGTGCGCGCTCGCGTACATAGCGGTGGCGGTCGGGCGCATTCCCGTTGTACTTTTTCTAAAGTACGACCCGAAAGACGTGGTGATCGTGATCGGCGGTCTGATCTTCGGACCGCTCACTTCACTGGCGATGGCGGTGATCGTCTCGGTCGTGGAAATGGTTACGATCAGCAGTACGGGCGTCTGGGGGTGCATGATGAATATGATTTCAAGCTGTTCCTTTGCGTGTACGGCTGCATTTTTCTACAAAAGGCGCCACACTCGGTCCGGCGCTGTGGCAGCTCTTGCCTGCGGGGTGGCGTGCCAGATTGCGGTGATGATGCTTTGGAACTGGCTGGCTGCCCCGGTTTATATGGGCTATCCGCGGGAGGCGGTGGAGGCGCTTCTGCTGACGGCGTTTCTGCCGTTTAATCTCCTTAAGGGCGGGCTGAACGCGGGGATTACCTTTCTGATTTATAAGCCGGTGGTAACGACTCTGCGGCGGTTACATCTGGTGGAGAGATGATGGGGAACATAGGGAGTATGATCAGGGCGGCATTTCGTGCCGCCCGGTTTGGGATAGCGGTCAAGCATAATATTCTGATTTAAATTGAGCATGAAAAGCTTAGTAGAAGAAGTGTGATTTGGAGAGAAATATGTTAAAATGATTAATAAGAAATGAAGGGGGAAGAGAAGCAAAATGAATAAGTTGAAGATATATCTGGATACATCAGTAATTAGTTATCTCGATCAGCAGCAGGATGTGATTTTATCATATCGTGGAATTTCAAACATATCGTTAATGTAAAGACGATTCGGGGAATAAAAGCCATTACCACATATGAGGGATACAAAGATTTGATGATATATCCACCGGCAGCATTATTGGAAGAGGAGGAAGAGGATTATGGCAGTGATGATAAAAGAACCGGAAATCAGTGAGCGTTTTGATTTGGATGATATTAGAAAAATACGCACGTATAATGCGGTGAGATACGAACACATGACACCGGCGGAGATTGTAGCAGACACTAGGGCTGGAGCGGCAGAACTTCTGGAGATATTGAAAAAAAGGAAACATCTTGTGGAGAGATGATGGGAAACATAGGGGGTATGGTCAGGGCGGCATTTTCGTGCTGCCCTGACCTTATTACACATTCTCTTTCCCGCAATACACGGCAATAGCCTGTCTGGCAAAGTCGGCGGTTCCTGCTCCGCACGCTCTGTCAATATTTTTCTGAAAGCGTTCATCGCACACATACATTTCCCCCAATCCGCTAAGGATTTCATTGGTACATGCATAGTAGTTTTCGGTATGCCCCATTTCGCTTTGACCTCCGGGTACAGCAAGGCGACGCTGTATGTATATTTCGAGAACAAAGAGGAAATCGTCGGCATTTTAGTATTGGGCAGTATGAAAAAACTTTATGAGTACATAGCTTCCGCGCTGGCGCAGCAGGAAAGCACGAAGGGCAGATACGAGCTGATTTGCCGTGGATTGGTGCGGTATCAGGAAGAGTTTCCGTTTTATTTCGATATGGCGCTCAGTAAGATTAATATTGATTTTGAAAACCGGGATTATCTGCCGGAGGAAAAGGAGACGTATCTGGTCGGGGAAGAAATCAATGAAAAGCTCCGCGATTTTTTGACAGCAGGCATGGAAAACGGGGAGCTGCGGGACGATTTGGAAATCATGCCTGCCATATTTAATTTTTGGGGCATGTTGTTCGGAATGATACAGCTTGCAGCAAACAAAGAAGCATATATTGAGAAGGCGATGGGCTTGTCGAAAGGGCAGTTTCTGGACTATGGATTTTCCATGCTGTACCGCTCGATCGCAGCAAAATAGGGGAGAAAAGTTTTCCCACGAAGCGGAATTACGGAGGTAGTGATGAGAGAAAAATTTACGAAAAGAAGAGTCATTATGTGTATCGCCATTTTCTTATTTTTGATTGGTCTGCTCTGCACGGCTGTCTATCTGAAAAGCGTGGCGGATTACCAAAATGCGGTAAAGGAAACGGTTATAGGCGACGTGGATCTTTCCGCGATTCCCGACGGTGTCTATGTCGGGGAGTATGACGTGAATTTTATCTATGCAAAAGTGGAGGTGACGGTGCGAAACGGGGAGATGACAGACATTATTATTTTGGAGCATAAGCAGGAGCGGGGAAAAGCCGCGGAGGCGGTTATCAGCGGCATGCTTGCGGAGCAGAAAATAGATGTGGACGCGGTGTCGGGCGCAACCAATTCCAGCACGGTCATCAAGAAAGCGGTTGAAAATGCGCTCAGTCATTAATGACATGTATCACGTACAAAAATTTTGTAGAATTGTTGTAACAAAACAGAAATGAATCCGTCTAACCCATGAAAGCACGGAAAAAGAGGTGATGGCAGATGGAGAAAGAGGCGTTTGAAAAGTTGTATCAGACGTACTATATGCGGGTGTATTCCTATGTGATGGCGCTTGCGGGAAAGACGCACATGGCGGAGGAGATTACGCAGGAGACGTTTTATAAGGCGTTTACCACAAACGCTTTGTTTCGTGGGGAAGCAAACGCAGTGACATGGCTCTGCTCCATTGCCAGAAATCTTTTTGTCGATGAAATGCGTCGGCAGGCAAAGCGTGCCGCACCCATGCCGTCAGATGCGGATGCCGACAGCGGTATTGATATTGCGCGGGAAGTGGAAGACAAGGACACGTCCTGCCAGATTCATCAGGCGTTACAAGAACTGGAAGAGCCTTACCGCAAGGTGTTTGAGCTGCGGATTTTCGGAGAGATGTCTTTTCGGGAAATCAGCGGGATCTGCGGCAGGACAGAGAGCTGGGCGAGGGTTACATACCACCGTGCCAAATGTAAGCTTATGGAAAGGATGGGGATTCATGAAACTGAATTGTAATGTGATAAAGGATTTACTTCCCCTCTATGCGGATCAGATCTGCAGTGAGGAGAGCAGGGGGCTTGTGGAGGAACATCTGACGGACTGCACGGATTGTTCCGCGCTTTTACGGCAAATGAGGAACGAGGAGATGGAGAACAGTCTGGAGACAGAGGCTGTGGACGTGCTTCACAGGCAGGCAAAGCTTTTTAAGAGGAAGTCTGCTGTGATCGGCGCGGCGATTGCCGGTATTTTTATGATTCCGGTGCTGGTCTGCCTGATTGTGAATCTGGCGACCGGCGCGGCGCTTGATTGGTTTTTTATCGTGCTAGCCGCCTTGCTTGTGGCGGCGTCACTTAGCATTGTGCCGCTGATGATGCCGGATCATAAGCTGCTCTGGACAATGGGGACATTCACAGCGAGCCTGTTTCTGCTGTTTGGGGTGATATGCATTTACACCCGCGGAACATGGTTTTTCCTCGTTTCGGCGACGGTTTTGTTCGGACTTTCGGTCTGTTTTCTGCCGTTTGCGGTATATGCACAGCCGTTAAAAGTATTGCTTGGCAGCTATAAGGGGCTGACGGTGATGGCTGTCGATACGTTCCTGTATATACTGATGATGTCCGTGATCGGGGTGTATGTGAAATCCCCTGAGTTTGGGCATCTTGCGCCGAAGATATCCTTTCCGTGTCTGCTGCTTGCGTGGTTTGTGTTCCTGCTGATACGTTATGTAAACTGCAACGGATTTTTGAAAGCCGGCATATGCACGACGCTAGTCGGGGTTTATGGATTCTTTGCTAACTATCTGGTCAACAGGTGGATCGGAGTCGAGCATTCCCTTCCCGCGTTCCATCCTTTGATCTGGAATGTGGATACGGTTGACGGCAATATCAGATGGCTTGCGCTGATCGGGTGCTGCGTTGTAGGGATTGCGTTGGCGGCACGGGGGATTGTTGGTAAGACGAAGGAAATCTGAGACGGCTGACAGATAATGATAGAATGATTTTTGGGAGAAAGGCTATGACTATAATGGTTATAGTCTTTTTTGTTTGTGTCTGTAAGAATGCGTTATCATATATGACGGGGCACTTGCTAAAATACCAAAGAAAATGATACACTTAATACAGCAAAAGAAGAAAAGGGTATAGAAGTGCATACGATAGGCAAGATAAACAGGGATATATATAAATGTGTTACGGAGGATATCGTAACGGATGAAGTTATTATCACGGATGAGAGAATTGCGCATATAATACAACGTCGGGGCAAGACTTTTATAAAAAATTTGGACAATATTTTGGTGAGATTCTTGGAAATCCGGATTATATATTTCCCGATAAGGAAAATACAGCGTTGGTTTGCAAAAAAATTATTTATGATGGAAAATACATTAATATTGCGCTTCGTCTGGTTACATCTGTAGATAATCCTAAATATAAAAATTCAATTATTACCGCAGTTGGAGAAAGTGAAAAGAGATTTGCACAACGGCTGAGGAATAACGAGCCTCTTTACAAAAAGGAATAAGAGATTTATAATGTGCATATATTAATATGGCTTTGCCCGAATAGTTAGCCGAGGTGGTAAATTTCGTAGCGACCACACGCCGATGGTATTGACAGGGGAAACCCGAGAGATGCAGGAGAATGCTACGCCTGCCGGTTAATTATTCGGTTTAGCAATAGGATAAGTAAAGAGCTCTTTGAGATGGTAAATTTCGTAGCGACCACACGCCGATGGTATTGACAGGGGAAACCTAACGTACCCTTTCTGTATTGGTAATCACAAATCCAACTTTTTCGTACAGCATGACAGCATTTTCATTCCATTTAGCGACATGTAACGAAATAGGTTCATTACTACTTTGGCGGATATAATTCATTCCCCACAATAAAAGCTGCTTTCCATATCCTTTATGTTGAAATTTCCTGTTGACTATCAAATCATCTATTTCACTTCCATAACATGCGACAGAACCAATAATTTCCGTCTCACTTATAAGAAGGAAAATATCTTTGCTCTTTTCTCTGATTTGTTCATAATCGCTCAAAAAATCATAGGGCTTGATATCAAGAGATTTTCGCATTTCGTAAAAGCAGGCATTATATATTTTCATGTATTGTTGAAAATACTTTTGCGAAAAAGGAATACACTTGATACCACTTTTTTCAATAGGCTCTTTTTCGTATTTCATTTCATAAGCTATGATTTCCATGCGGTAATCTCCTCATAATTCCTAATTTTCTCCGGCAGCATATGATTCTATATTCTATGTAATATACTTAATTCCATTATAGGAAGCAATCAGCCTTTTGACAAGACTTTTGGGTCTGCAGATTCTTTTGCCGGAAGAATCCGAAATGGTATAGATAGGCAACCGAAGTTATGATACAATGAGCGCAAGTGAGCCAGAGGGAGTTTACTCACTCGGGGCGAGCGGCGAATTGGCTTACGGGCTTCTGAAAAGGGGTAATGATTACAATGTACAAAATACTTGTGGTGGAGGATGACGCGGTCATCGCAGGGCAGATCGGCAAATATCTGGAGAAGTGGGGCTATGAGGTGGAGGCGGTCAAAGATTTTTCGGATGTGATGGGGCAGTTTGCATCCTGCAATCCCCAGCTTGTGCTGCTGGACATCGGTCTGCCCTTTTACAACGGCTACTACTGGTGCGGCGAAATCCGCAAAGTGTCGCAGGTGCCGATCATCTTTATCTCGTCGGCTTCGGACAACATGAATGTGGTGATGGCGGTCAATATGGGCGGCGACGACTTTGTGGTAAAGCCCTTTGATCTGGAGATATTGCAGGCAAAGATACAGGCGCTTTTAAGGCGTGCCTATGCGTTCACGGCACCGGGGACGGTGCTGGAGTATAAGGGTGTGTTGTTAAACATGACGGATATGTCACTTTCCTGCCGCAAAGTGATGGCAGAATCTGTAAAGGATAAGGCAGACATGCAGGGCTGCCCGCCGGCTTTGGAAAAGAAGGCGGCGGCGAAGGAAAAAGACGGCGGACGCATAGAACTGACGAAAAACGAGTTCCGCATTTTGCAGACACTCTTCGAGGCGTCGGGCGGCGTGGTCAGCAGGGATCTGCTGATGAAGCGGCTCTGGGACGACGAGTGCTTTGTGGATGACAATACCCTCACGGTGAACATGAACCGCCTGCGCAGGCGGCTTGGGGAAATCGGGCTGTCGGAGCTGATTCAGACGAAGAAGGGCGTGGGGTATCTGCTGGGGGAGACGGAATAATGGAAAAGAAAACCCATATCCCGGTGGCTTATCTGCGTGAGCGGCTTGCTCCGGTTTTATTTTATGTAATAGAAGCGTGTCTTTTTCTGATGGTAGCCGCGCTCTACGGCTATGGGGGTGTGCTTGCGAACATGACCTATGCGCTGGGGCTTGCGGCTTTTTTCGGCGGCTGTTTTCTTGTGTGGGATTATATGAAATACCGGGAAAAGTATAAGGCTTTGACGCGTATTCTGTCGGCGGAAGAGAGAAGTGACAGCCTGCCGCAGACCTCCTCCGGCATGGAGCGGGTTTATCAGCAGATTATTATGGCGCAGGAGGCGGAGAAAAAGGCGCTGGTGACACAGCTTGACGAGAAGCAGCAGAACATGGCGGATTATTACACCATGTGGACGCACCAGATCAAGGTGCCGCTCTCGGCTATGGATCTGCTTTTACAGAATGCTGACGCAGTCTCTTCCGCAAACAGGATGGCGGACGGCGGCGGGGAGACGCAGATTGCGAGACAGCTCCGGGAGGAAGTTTTCAAGACGGGACAGTATGTGGATATGGCGCTCCACTATGCCAGAATGGAGAGCATTTCCTCTGATCTTGCTTTTGCAAGGCTGGACGTGGATGAGCTGGTGAAGAAAGCGCTCAAAAAGTTCTGGCTTCTGTTCAGCGGGGCGGGGATCAGCCTGCAGTTGGAGGCGTGTCATACCTATGTGGTCACGGACGGCAAGTGGTTTTCTTTTGTGATTGAGCAGGTGCTTTCCAATGCGCTCAAGTATACGAAGACAGGCGCCATCTCCATATACGGGACAGATGAAAGCGGCGCGCGTGTCACAGAGGCGTGCGGTTATCTTGTCATAGAGGACACGGGCATCGGCATCGAGGAGAGCGATCTGCCCCGCATTTTTGAGCGGGGATTTACGGGATACAACGGGCGCATGGAAAATAAGTCCACGGGCATTGGGCTGTATCTGTGCAGGCAGATTATGGACAGGCTGGGGCTGTCCATCCATGTGGAGTCGGAGCGGGGCAGAGGGACGAAGGTGTTTCTCGGCATCGCACAGGAGGCTTCTCAGTTGAACGATTGAATCGGCTTTACACTTTCCCTTGAAATCGTTATAATTATTATAGTAGCAGGTAATAGCTGTTAGAAGGCGGTGATGGCATGGAGGTGTTAGAAATGACGGAAAAAGAAATGATGCAAAAGAACATTGAGGAATTTGTGCAGTTACAAAGTTATATGCTTTTGGCGGATAAAGATTCTAAAGTATATGAGGCTATGAAAGTAAGATATAATACCTTGAAAGTAATTCTCACATCTTCGGGCATTAATCTTACAGACATTGACAGAATAAAAGAATAGCCAAAGAATATCTTACAAAAATGTAAGTTACGAGAGGGAAATGTAAGCCGGATCCATGGCAGCGCATTTCCTTTTTGCTTATCATTAGGGGAAAACAGACAAGGAGGACGACATGTCACTGTTAACCGTAAAAAATGTGAAGAAAATATATACCACCCGCTTCGGCTCGGTGAAGGTACAGGCGTTAAACGACGTGAACTTTTCCGTGGAGGAAGGGGAGTATGTGGCAATCATGGGGGAGTCCGGCTCGGGAAAGACCACGCTCTTAAACATTCTGGCTTCTCTGGACACGGCAACCAGCGGTCAAGTGCTGCTTAATGGGCAGGAACTTTCCAAAGTCAGCCAGAAGGATCTGTGCGCGTTCAGACGGGATCATCTCGGCTTTGTCTTTCAGGATTTTAATCTGCTTGACACCATGTCCCTGCGTGACAATATTTTTTTGCCGCTGGTGCTGGCGGGGATGCCTTACCGGGAGATGGAGGAGCGTCTTTTGCCCCTTGCCCGCAAACTGGCGATCGCGGACATTCTGGATAAATACCCCTACGAAGTGTCGGGCGGACAGAAACAGCGGGCGGCGGTGTGCCGCGCCCTGATCACGGATCCCGACATCGTGCTGGCGGACGAGCCGACGGGGGCGCTGGATTCCAGAGCGTCCGGGAAACTTTTGAAGCTATTCGGGGAGATAAACGGGGAGGGGCAGACGATTCTCATGGTGACCCACAGCATACAGGCGGCGGCGCACGCGGGGCGGGTGCTTTTTATCAAGGACGGCCGTGTGTTTCACCAGATTTATCGGGGAGAGCGGAACCGTGACGAGATGTACCGCATGATATCGGATGCCTTGACGGTGATGCAGGCGCAGGACGGGCAGGAATATGCGGCAGGTGATGGGATGGATGCGGAAGGGCAGGCATAGAGGGAAACGGAGGCGAGTGTTACTATGAATAAAATGAAATTACTTCCTGTTATGGCGTTCAGAGGGGTGAGGCAGAATAAACTGGTTTACCGTCCTTATCTCATGGCGTGCTTTTTTTCCGTGTTCAGCTATTATCTGTTCTCTTCCCTTCTGCATAACGACCTGATGGAGAGACTGCCAAAGGCGGCGTATGCGTGGCTGATGCTCAATCTTGGAAAGGGGCTGCTTTCCATTATTCTGCTGCTGTTTCTGATCTATGCGGGCAGTTTTTTACAGAAGCGGCGGAGGCGGGAACTGGGGCTTTACAGCCTTCTGGGACTGGAGAGAAAGCACATCGGCATCATGCTTTTCTGGGAAAATCTGGGACTGTATCTGGTCAGCGTGTGGGCGGGGATCATACTCGGTTTTGTGCTGAATAAGCTGATGTTTCTCCTGCTGCTTCGCATGTCGCGGTTACCTGTGGATGTGGCGTTCTACTTTTCCATGGATGCAGTCATCGAGACGCTCCGATATTTTGCGGCTGTCTTTCTCTGCGTTTATGTCAAAAGCCTTTGGAACTTTTACCGCATGAAGCCGACAGAGCTTTTGTCTGAGAGCAGGAAGAGGGAGAAGGAGCTGAAACGGATCGGGCTGTGGACTGCGGCGGGCGTGATCCTGTTAATGTGCGGCTATTATATTTCCGTCACCAGCAAACTGGACAGCATGATTTTTACGGATTTTTTTCTGGCGGTATTTCTGGTGGTGCTCGGCACTTATTTTCTGTTCACCTCGGGAAGTGTGGCTTTCCTGAGGTTTTTGAAGAAAAGAAAAAACATATACTACAGACCGTCCAATCAGGTGACCATCTCGGGCATGTTGTACCGCATGAAAAAGAATGCGGCGGGACTGTCCAATATCTGCATCTTTTCCACAATGCTTCTGATTACGTTGACTTGTACGGTCACTTTGTGGACGGGGATGGATCAGATCGCCTACTACGACTACCCTTATGATATGGAGGCTTCCTATTCGGAGAGCAGCGACGTGATGGAAAAGGCGCGGGAGAAGGCGGCGGAACTCTCAGAAAAGCACGGGCAGGGGGTAGGGCGGCTGGACGATTACTACGTCATGGTACTTAACTGCGGAAAGTCCGAGGGAAGCAATGCGTTTGTATCCGCCGCCGGAATGGAATTTGCCGACCAGTTCGCTGTCACGCTGCTTTTGCTGGATGACTATAACCGTCTGGAAGGGCAGAGCAAAAGTCTGGAGGAGGACGAAGTGCTGCTGTATTCCACGGGTTCGTCTTTTGGGTATGACAGTGTAAACTTTATGGGCGTGGAGGCATCTGTCAGGGAGGAGCCGGAGCGGATTTATCCTTTTCCGCAGGCAAAAAACAGGATGTTCAACTTTACCGCCCAGTATGTGATTGTGGTGAAGGATCGGCAGGTGTTTGACAGGTTTGTGTCGGCATGGGCGGTGACGAACGGCGTGACTGATCTGGAAGGGTTTCTGCACAGCGGTGAGAGGCGTCTTGGTATTCTGCTTGACGGGAAGGAGACGGAGCGGGATGCCTTTATCGAAGAGTGGTCGGTGTGGTGTCAGGGGCAGCAGGATTTTCTACGCATCGACAACGGGCTGGATGGCAGGGATGAGGATCGCTCCATGAACGGCGGCCTGCTCTTTATCGGTATGGTATTCGGGCTCCTGTTCTTTATGTGCCTGCTGCTCATCATGTACTTTAAACAGGTGTCGGAAGGGTACGAGGATCAGGATAGTTTCGGGATTATGCGAAAGGTCGGCATGAGCGATGCGGAAATCCGCGCAACGATACGCAGGCAGATCCTGCTCGTGTTTTTCCTGCCTTTGGCGGGGGCGCTTTTGCACACGGCGGCGGGACTTGTGATGGTAAACGGGCTTCTGGCGGCGCTGCGGTTCTTCGACACCGGGCTTTTGATCCGCTGTTGTGTGGGTGTGGCGGCGGTGGTGGCGCTCCTCTACGGGGGAAGCTATGTGATGACGGCAGGGACTTATTATCGGATTGTGAGGAAGTGAACAGACTTTACACTTTCCCGCAAAGCCACTATGAATAATATTAGCAGCAAGTAACAGTCACTAATTAAAAGGCAGACAGAATCAAAGAATAGCGTTAACCACGTAAGCAGCCGCACGACGGTAAGATGTCGTGCGGCTGCGTTTCATTTGCTGTTCCTGCGAGGTATTTTACTTTCCGGTATTGGGAATACCGTATCAGCTTCTGTAAAGATCGGCGATCTGGAGAGACTTATCCGGGAAGTTCTCTTTGATATACATCAGATACTGCAGGGCGCTGCCTTCATACGGCTGCACGTCGCCTAAAAGCCCCACCTCGTAGCAGCTCCTTATGACATTGATGATGCAGTCCTCCGTATGATCTTCTTTGCAGTCCTTACACTCTTTCAAGATATGCGCGATCGCCGTTTCCAGTTCCACCTCGTCAAACACCTTGAAGTCCATCGTGGGAATATGAGCCATTCCCTGCGCAACCTCCTTTTTAGGCGCCTGTTTGTAATCGTTGATGCACTGTTTTCCGTATCCGATGATACAGTTGCTTTTTTGACACTGTCCGCATGTCGTCTCTTTTCTGCAGCAGTTTTCCAAATCGTTGCCTACCAGCCCGGCATCTAAGCCCTTCTTGTGTGCTTCTGTCATACCCGTTCCTCCATACTATTAATGATATGATTGTAGGTACACTATACCATGGGAGGTCTGGGACGGGCAAGAAGAATACGGATTTTATTCTTTTGGGAATTTAATTTAGTCATTTTTGAATATAAGACCAAATTAATATTTTGCATTTGGCGAGGTGTCTCTCTGCCTGCAAAATTTCGATCAAACTTTTTGTGGGATAGATCCGCATCGACTGTAGGAATCCATCAAATATGCCGATATTAATGATAAAGTAGTAACAGAATACCCGGCAGAAAAATTTGCAGCGCGGGATATTCATAACCACGACGGACGCAGGATGCGTCTAACCATCATAAGGAAGTGATATCATGAAAATCGGAGAAGCGCAGAAGGCTTACAGACAGCAGCTTGGTCTCTTAAGAGGCGAGAAAAGAGATTTTGTGAAGCAGCGGGAGGAAAACCGCAAAAAGATGGAAGAGGCGCGAAAGAAAAGCGAGGAACAGGGCGTGACCTTTGAGCTTTCGGAAGCTTATCTTGAGCGGGAAAAGGAACTCCAGGAGAAGATTGACGAGCTTTCCGGGCAGATCGACAAAAATCAGAAGACTCTCGATGAGCTGATCGAGCAGGAAGTCGGCATTTTCAATAGCGTGGCAGCAGAGCAGCAGGGCGACGCATGGAGAGAATACGGCGAGGAGATGGCAAAGTGTCTGGAGATTGCGAGAAGAATCAGCCGCGGTGACCGCGTGCCCGCACAGGACGAGAAGAAGCTGATGGATTTTAATATGGATATTTATAAGATGGCGAAAGAGATGGCAGCCATAAACATGGAGGGCAAACAAAAGGAATGGGATTCCCTCTGGGGCGAAGAGGAGGAGAAGGAGTACGACGATCCCTTTGAGGCGTCCAAGAATGCGGAGACGAATGTGGGAATGCCGGAGGGCATGGAGACAGAGGCACCGGCGGACGCGGAAGGAGCTTTGGAATAGCGGGAGAGGGCAAGGCTTAGGGAAAGCATGACAAGAACAAGAGATATGACCAGAGGCAATCCGTTTGGCTTGCTATTTGGGTTTGCCTTCTCCCTGATGATTGGCAATGTGTTTCAGCAGTTGTATACCTTTGTGGATACGATGATTGTGGGGAAATACCTTGGCGTGACGGCACTGGCGGCTCTGGGCGCAACAGAGTGGCTGGTGTTTGTTATGTTTGGGTGTGTGCAGGGGATCACGCAGGGATTTTCCATCAGCATGGCGAAACGGTTTGGAAGTCACGATGAGGAGGAACTGAAAAAGGATATGGGTGCAAGCGTTCTCCTCTGTCTTGTGCTGGGTGCGCTGTTTACGATTGTTGGAATAGCATTATGTAAACCTGTATTACAGTTACTTCACACGCCGCAGGACATGATCGGTATGGCGCAGGTCTATTTGCGGACGCTCTATGGCGGGGTGTGCATTTCTTTCGGTTATAATATTCTGGCGGCGTTTTTGCGGGCTGTGGGCGACAGCAGGACGCCGCTTGTCGCCGTTTCTCTGGCGGCTGTCTGCAATATTGTTCTGGATCTTTTATTTGTGGTCATACTGCATCTGGGTGTGTTTGGCGCGGCGCTCGCCACGCTGCTGTCGCAGCTGCTATCGGCGGTGTATTGCCTGCGGGTAGTGAGAGACAGTGGTTTTGCCAGGATAGGCCGGGCGGATTTGGAGATACGGTCAGAAAGATGCCGGCGGCTTCTCGGGCTGGGGCTCCCGATGGGAGCGCAGAATGTAATTACGGGGCTTGGCGGCGTGGCGGTACAGTCGGTTATCAACGGTTTTGGCACGATTTTTGTGGCGGGATTTACGGCGGCGAATAAGATTTACGGGCTGTTGGAAACGGCGGCAGTCTCTTACAGTTACGCGATGGTGTCTTACACGGGGCAGAATGCGGGTGCGGGCGACTATGAAAGAGTGAGAAAAGGGTTTGGCGCCGCCTGTGTGCTGGGTGTTGTGACATCCGGTGCGATGTCTTTTGTTATGTTAACCTATGGAGAGCCTATTTTGAGATGCTTTCTTTCGGGAGAGGAAGCGGTGATTGCGCAGACACTGAAAGTTGGCTGTACGTTTTTAAAGATTTTGGCGGCGTTCTTCTGGCTTTTGTATCTGCTCTATATCATCCGGGCGTGTGTGCAGGGCATGGGCAATACGGTGCTGCCCATGTGTTCCAGTTTTTTGCAGTTGGCGATGCGTGTGGGCTGCGCCTTTCTGCTGACGAAGAAAATCGGACAGACCGGCGTATTTTGGGGAGAAATCTGCGCATGGCTTCTGGCAGATGCGTTTCTGGGACTGTGCCTGTTGTGGGTATACCGGCGACAGACTATGATGCGGGAGGGAAAATAATTGAAGCACTTTACATGCTATACCCCTATCACAGCGATGCCCTACAGCCGCAGCGAGTCTTATGTGGAGATAGAGCCGTGCGCGGCATTAAAGCCTTATATCCGCTGCTTTTGGGGAAGCAGGGATATCTATACACTGGAAGCCGGAGTGGGCACGGAGAACGTGGTTGTGCCGGACACCTGCATGGATGTTATATTTACGGTCAATTATACGGATAACAGTCTGTCTGACATGTTCTGCGGCATAGACGACAGGGCTGTTCATAATGGTGGCAGAAACGAGAGGAGTCAGCGCTTATCGGTTTTTGCCGTCCGTTTCTATGCATGGAGCGCCGTCCTTTTTGCGGAGGAGTCCATGCGGACATGCAGGAATTTTTACGGTGATGCAGGCGGGTATTTTTCATGGCTTGCACGCGCTTTGGGAGAGAGGCTTTGGGAGACGACAGGGATTGCGGAGCGGGTGCGTCTGGCGGAAGAAGCGCTGCTTGGGAGAATGAATCTGCGCCGGGAGGAGCCGGTTTTCATGGATGCGGTGTCGGAGATTCTTGCCCACCGCGGCGCTCTGCGGATGCATGAGCTGGCGCGGGACATTCATGTGAGCGGCAGGCACCTGCAGCGCGTATTTCAGGAGAATATGGGCGTTTCGCCGAAAACCTTTGCTTCGCTTGTGCGCTATCAGAATCTCTGGCGGGATATCCTGACGAGGCCGGACAGGCAGATTTTGGATGAGGTCTGTCTGCTGCAATATACGGATCAGGCACACCTTATGCGGGAATTTAAGCGGTATCACGGGATGACGATTCCGCAGGCGCGCGCTCTTGCCGGGAAATCTGTCGCATTTTAACAAGACGGGAATCGGAAAATCGGGATATAATTTTGAAATGCAGTTATTTGGTACAGATAAAAGTGTTTACGGCTGAGAAATTATGGTTTCATGTGTATTTTACATGGAGGCAAAAATACGGAATAGCTGCGACAAATATATTTCGACAAGGAGGATTTCCGGTTATGAGAGAACAGGACAGAGAAGTATTTGAGAGAGCGAGGCGGTTTGTATATCGAAACGCAAGGCCGCTTGACTTGGCGAGGTGGAAATATCACTTTGAAAACGGGAGTGAGCAGGAAGTGCTTGCGGCTTTATCTGCCTATCAGAATGAGGACGGCGGCTTTGGGCACGGACTGGAGGAGGACAATATGAACCCCCATTCTATTCCCATGCAGGCATGGCGGGCGACGGTTGCTCTGCGGGAGTTGGAGGGTTTGCATAAATCGGAGGCGATCGTCCAAAAGCTGCTGGGTTATCTGGCGCGCACGTCAGAATTTGACGGGGAGAAATGGAGCTATGTAGTTGCCTCCAACAATGACTTTCCCCATGCCTCATGGTGGACATACTCTCACGCGTCATGGTATCAGGATACGGAGAAGGAGAGGTTTATCAGACGGTATAATCCGACCGCGTCTTTGGCGGGATTTATATTGAGATATGGGGACGTGGACAGTGATTTTTGGCAAAAGGCGCTCGGTATCGCGAAAGAATCGGTGGAGGCTCTTTTTCAGCTCGGTGATCCGCAGGATATGCATGTGCTCTCCTGCTTTGTCCAGTTGTGGGAGGATATCGGGGCAGCAGGGCTTTCCGGCAGTTTTGATATGGATCGTCTGACGGCGCTTTTGCAGGAGCTGGTGTCTGCAACCATCACACAGGATATTTCCAAATGGGAGACAGACTATATCTGTAAGCCATCCCAATTTTTTAATAGGAAGGAATCTGTTTTTTATGACAGGAATCGTGAGGTGGCGCAGTATGAGTGCGCATTTGTCAGAAAGACGCAGATGTCGGACGGCAGCTACGCCGTGAACTGGAGCTGGGACGACTATCCGGATGCATGGGCAGTCAGCCGGAACTGGTGGAGCGCGGAGATTACGGTCAATAACATGATTTATCTGAACAATATGGGACAGGAAGAATAGAGCTGTACGGCGGCGGGGCATTCTGAGGGGATGTCCTGCCGACTTTTTATTCTATAGGAAAGTGCGACAGCGTAAACCATCGGAGGAGAATGCGAAGGCGACGATTTTTTACAATAAGGATTGCCAAAAGGTGTCATGTGCTGATAAAATGATGCTATGCATAAAAACGGAGGAAACAGCATGAAGCCCACAGTACTTTATTACGCGAAATGCACCACCTGTCAGAAAGCCCTGAAATGGCTGGAGGAAAGGGGAATTGCATACGAGGGACGCCCGATCAAGGAGGAGAATCCGACGGCGGATGAACTGAGAGACTGGTATGAGAAAAGCGGTCTGCCGCTCAAGCGGTTCTTCAACACCAGCGGCCTGCTCTACAAAGAGATGTCGCTGAAAGATAAGCTGCCTGGCATGAGCGAGGAGGAGCAGCTTGCGCTCCTTGCTACGGACGGAATGCTTGTGAAGCGGCCGCTTCTTGTGAGTGAGAAGGGCGTACATCCGGGTTTTAAGGAGAGCGCGTGGGAAAGTCTTCTGTAAATGTCAACTATTCCGTCGGAAACGGCGACAAAAATGCACGCAGCCAGATCGGCAGGAAGAAGGCCTGTCGGGAATAGGAAGGCCGGATAGACAGGGAGTGAAATATGGTACAGGATATCTTCAACGAGTACGCAAGATTTCCACAGGTGCGCGCCATGGCGATCGGCGGCTCCCGCGCCGTCAAAAGGAACGACGAATTTTCGGATTATGATGTGTATGTTTACAGCACGGAGCCGGTTCCCACGGAGCTTCGGCGAGGCGTATTGGAGAAATACTGCGGCAGTATGGCGCTTGACAACCGTTACAGGGAGCATGAGGACGTCTGTATTATGGAGGACGGCACAGAACTGAATATTGTGTACCGTAACCTTGAGGAATTTCTGGCGGGCATTGACCGGGTGGTGGTGCGCTATGAAGTGTTGGACGGCTGTACCACGGGCATGTGGCATAACCTTATGACGGGCAGAATCGCATACGACAAGGGCGGACTTCTGGGGGCGGCGAAGGAAAAGTATCATGTGCCGTACCCGCAGGAACTGAAAAATAATATCATCAGCTACCACATGAATCTTATTAAATATGGTATGCCTTCTTTTATGGTACAGATCGGGAAAGCGATGAAACGGGGCGATATGGTGAATATCAATCAGAGCGTTGACCGCTTCTTTTCCTCCTATTTTGATATCCTTTTTGCATTGAATGAAAAGCTTCATCCGGGGGAAAAGCGTCTGGTGCAGGTCAGCATGGAAGAGTGCAGTATTCTGCCTGCAAGATTTGAGCTGAATGTTCGCCTGTTGCTGAACACGATGTTTAAAGACCCGGCGGCGGTTTCAGTGGTGGAGCTTATGGTTTCGGAGCTGGAGAAGGTGATCGGGGAGACGCTTGCATAGCGGCGAGGTTGCAATCCTCGCCGTTTTATTGTATATTAGTGCGAGAAGTAATTCTAAAGACGTCCCGCCATTGGACGGGACGCCAAGAATTACTATGTCTCGCACAAGAGAATGCCTGAAATGCGGCATTCTCTGCACGGATTTGAGTAAATATAAGTAAGAAAAGAGGATAAAGACGGCATGAAAATTATAGAGGGCGGCGTGACTGCGGCGGCGGGTTTTGAGGCGGCCGGGGTGGAAGCGTCGATCAAATATCAGAACAGAAAGGATATGGCGCTGATTTACAGCCAGGAGCCCTGCCGCACGGCGGGGGTATTCACCGGCAATGTGGTAAAGGCTGCGCCTGTTTTGTGGGACAGGGAGATTGTGGCGCATTCCCCTTACGCGCAGGCAGTTGTGGTCAACGCTGGCATCGCCAACGCGTGCACGGGAAAGCAGGGATATGAGTGCTGCAGACAGACGGCAGAAAAGGCGGCGGAGGCGCTCGGGGTTCCGCTCGACGCCGTTCTCGTGGCTTCCACGGGAGTAATCGGATGGCAGATTCCCGTGGAAAAGATTGCGGCGGGTGTGGACAGGCTGGTGCAGACAAAAGCGCATACGCCTGAGGCAGGGCTTGCGGCCGTGGAGGCGATCATGACCACGGACACGAAGCCGAAACAGGCGGCGGTACAGATTGAAATTGGAGGAAAGACAGTGACCGTGGGCGGCATGTGCAAAGGCTCCGGCATGATTCATCCGAATATGAGCACCATGTTGGGCTTTATCACGACGGATCTCGCGATTTCCAAAGAGCTTTTGCAGGAAGCGCTCAGCGAGGACGTGGAGGACACTTTCAATATGATTTCCGTTGACGGAGACACTTCCACCAACGATACGCTGGTCGTGATGGCGAACGGTCTTGCGGGCAATGCCGAGATCACGGAGCGGAATGCGGACTACGATAAATTCAGGGAAGCCTTACATTATATAGATGAGACGCTGGCAAAAAAGATGGCAGGGGACGGAGAGGGCGCGACCGCCCTGTTTGAGACAAAAGTCATCCATGCGGCGACGAAGGAGGAGGCGCGGACTTTATGCAAATCCGTGGTCTGCTCCAGCCTGACCAAGGCGATGATCTATGGACATGATGCCAATGTGGGGCGGATTATGTGCGCCCTCGGCTATGCGGGCGTGGATTTTGACCCGGAGCAGGTGGATCTCTACTGTGAGGCTGCCGGAAGCCGTATGCAGATCTGCAAAAACGGCATGCTGACAGACTATGATGAGGCGGAGGCGACCAGACTCCTTTCCGCCCCCGAGGTCAGCGTGATTGTGGACATGCACAGAGGCGAAGCGGAAGCCGCGGCGTGGGGCTGCGACCTGACCCACGAGTACGTTAATATCAATGCGGATTATCGGAGCTGACAGCGCCTGCGTATGGAGACAGGAAAGAGACACAAAGGTTAACATAACATATAAACGATGAAAAGCAAACAGAGGGAAGACGTAATATGGAACAGCAGGAAATGGACAAAATTCTGGCGAAGGCGGAGGTCTTAATCGAGGCGCTTCCCTATATCCAGAAATTCAACAGAAAAATTATTGTGGTCAAATACGGCGGCAGCGCCATGAGCAATGAGGAGCTGCAGAGAAACGTCGTCAAGGACGTGACGCTTTTAAAGCTGGTTGGTTTTAAGCCGATTATCGTCCACGGCGGCGGCAAGGAGATCAGCCGCTGGGTCGGCAAGATCGGCAAAGAGGCGAAGTTTGTGAACGGGCTGCGCGTGACGGATGAGGAGACCATGGAAATCGTGGAGATGGTTCTTAACAAGGTCAATAAAAATCTTGTCAGGATGGTGGAAGAACTGGGCGTGAAGGCGGTCGGCATCAGCGGCAAGGATGCGGGGCTGTTACAGTGTAAGAAGAGATACTCTGACGGCGAGGATATCGGTTTTGTTGGTGAGATCTGCGGCGTGGAGCCGAAGGTGCTCTACGATCTTCTGGAGAAAGATTTCCTGCCCATCGTGGCGCCTATCGGACTGGACGACCAGTTTATGACTTACAATATCAATGCGGACGACGCGGCGTGCGCGATTGCGAAGGCGGTGGGCGCGGACAAGCTGGTGTTCCTGACGGATATCGAAGGTCTCTACAAGGATATCAATGACAAGTCCAGCTTTATCTCAAGACTGACAGCCACACAGGCGGAGGAGCTGATTGACAGCGGCTGTATCGGCGGCGGTATGCTCCCGAAGCTGGGAAACTGTACGGACGCCATCAGGGAGGGCGTAAACCGGGTGCATATTCTGGACGGGCGTATTGCGCACTGCCTGCTTCTGGAAATCTTTACCGATCACGGTATCGGCACGGCAATTATTGCGGACCGGGACAAAGAAACGATGACATAAATATGTATGGAAAGAAGGCAGAAAACATGAGCGCAGAAATGCAAAGATATATAGACGAGGCGGAGCAGGCGCTGCTTCACACATACAATCGTTATCAGGTGGTGTTCGACAGGGGAGAGGGCGTGTACCTCTACGATATGGACGGGAAAAAATATCTGGATTTTGTGTCGGGCATCGCAGTGTTTGCGCTGGGCTATCACAATGAGGCGTACAACGACGCGCTGAAAAGCCAGATTGACAAGATCATCCATACCTCGAACTACTATTACAATGCACCCGCCATTGAGGCGGCGAAAAAACTGAAAGAGATTTCCGGCATGGACCGGGTTTTCTTTACGAACAGCGGTGCGGAGGCGATAGAGGGAGCCATCAAAACGGCGCGCAAGTATGCCTATCTGAAGGACGGGAAAACGGACCATGAGATCATTGCCATGAACCACTCCTTCCACGGGCGCACCATGGGCGCGCTCTCTGTGACGGGAAATCCGCATTACAGGGAGGCTTTTGAGCCGATGATCGGCAACATCCGTTTCGCCGAGCTGAACGATTTTGACAGTGTGATGGCGCAGGTGAATGACAAAACCTGTGCGATTCTTTTTGAGACCGTGCAGGGTGAGGGCGGCATCTATCCTGCCACGGAGGAATTTATGCGAAAAGTCAGGGCGCTCTGCGACGAGAGGGATATCCTGATGATGCTGGATGAGATTCAGTGCGGCATGGGGCGCACCGGGACAATGTTCGCATGGCAGCGTTACGGTGTCAGGCCGGATGTGATGACGACGGCGAAGGCGCTTGGCTGCGGTGTGCCTGTGGGCGCGTTTCTGATGACGGAGAAGGTCGGCGCTAACTCCCTTGTGGCCGGTGACCATGGAACCACATACGGCGGCAATCCGCTTGCATGCGCGGCGGTCAGCAAAGTGATCGATCTGTTTGAAGAGCAGGACGTGCTCGCCAACGTAAACAGGGTGGGCGCGTATCTGGAGAAGCGTCTCAATGAACTTGCCGCGGAGTTTTCCTGTGTGGAGACAAGGCGTGGCGCAGGTCTGATGCAGGGGCTTGTATTCGGCTGCTCTGTGGGAGATATCATCACGGAGGCGATGGAGAGAGGGCTTGTTCTGATCAATGCGGGGACGGACATTATCCGTTTCGTGCCCTCCCTTGTCATCACGGAAGAAAATGTGGACGATATGATAACGATCCTGCGCGAAAGCATTTTGCATATAAAAGGAGAGCGGAATTGACATTTAAGAAAAGATTACTTATGATCCTCGTCCTCGCCCTGGCTGCGGGCGGTCTTTACGGGGCGGGAAGGCTCGGTATGGCTGTCCTTCCGAGGGAGGAAGAAGAGACGGAGGAGGATTTTTTGTTTAAACACCGGGAAACCCTGTATCTGTGGTATGCGGATGAGGGGCTTACGGACTATTTGAATGGCGTGGCAGTTTCCTACAGTGAATATCAGGACGAAGTGCGCGTGATTCCGGTGTATACGCAGGGACTGGAGTATCTGGAGACGATCAATCAGGCGTCCCTGCAGGGGGAGGAAGTGCCTGATCTGTATATTGTCAGCAACGACGCTTTGGAAAAAGCGTATCTGGCGGGTCTCGCCTGCGAGGTAAATCTGCCGGAGGGTGTGTTGTCCATGGAGGAAATGCTGCCGAAGACGGCGGTGCGGGCGGTGACATACCATGACAGGCAGATCGGTTATCCCTTCTATTATGAGACGAGCTGCCTCCTCTATAACAGAACGTATCTGGAAGAATGGGCAAAAGAGCAAATTGTTGCTGAGCGGGATCAGGCGGCGGCGGAGGATGCACAGGAGCAGGCTGACAGCGGTGAGGTTGAGGAGGAGATTCAGGAGTCGCACGAGGAGCAGGAGGTTTCCGCAGAAGAGATCGAGGCAAAAATCGAGGAGGCAATTCCTGAGACGATAGATGAAATTCTGTCTTTTGCGGACGTTTACGACGCGCCGGAGCAGGTGGAGGCGGTCTTCAAATGGGATGTATCGGATATCTTTTATAATTATTTTATTGTGGGTAACTATATTGATGTGGGCGGCGTAAACGGCGACAATGCGGATTCTATCGCGATCTACAATGAAAACGCGATTCGCGCGCTCCGGGTGTATCAGAATCTGAACCAGTTTTTCTCCATAGATACGAAGGAAATCAGTTACGACGGCGTTCTGCAGGATTTTCTGGACGGAAAGATCGTTTACACGGTGGCGACGACGGACGCGCTCTCGAAACTTGAGAAAGCGCGTGATGCGGGGGAGTTTTCCTATGAGTATGGTGTGACCAGGGTGCCGGATGTGAGCGAAGAGCTTGGCTCAGCATCCCTTTCCGTGACACAGTGTGTCGGTGTCAACGGTTATTCCACGAAGAAGGAGATGGCAAACGATTTCGCGGTGTATCTGACGCAGTACAATACGCAGGAACTTTATGCGAGGACGGGAAAACTGCCTGTGTATTGCGACGGGAATACTTACGATGACCCGAACGCGGCGGCGTTTCTGGAGGAATACGCAAGGTCCGTTCCGATACCGAAGATGATAGAGACCAGCAATTTCTGGGTGCAGCTTGAGATTGCGTTTGCCAGAATCTGGGAGGGCGAGGACGCCAACGACGAACTGAGGTCGCTGTCCGAGCAGATTATGGGACAGGTGCTCGGAGAAGCTTACACGGAAGAATATATCGACGTGCCCGTTCCGGTGGAGGAGACGGAGGAAGAAGGAGAGCAGGAAACCGAATAATTACCGACTGATATGGTCAACCTAAGACAAGACGGGATAATCCGTCTTGTTTTTCTATAGTTGATATTTTTTTTGATCGGGAGGTAATTATGTTAGGATTCTGGATCGCTATTTTATCCGGCGCGCTGATGAGCGTGCAGGGCGTCTTTAACACGCAGGTGACCAAACAGTCGGGCATCTGGGTGGCAAATGCTTTCGTGCAGTTTACGGCGCTTCTTGTCTGTTTGGCAGTCTGGCTTGCCACGGACCGCGCTTCCTTTGCTTCGCTTTTGGAGGTGGAGCCGAAATACATGCTGCTCGGCGGCGCAATCGGCACTTTTATCACGTACACCGTGATTAAAAGTATGGAGCAGCTCGGTCCCGCGCGGTCAGTTATGTTTATCGTGGTATCTCAGCTCATTATCGCTTATGTCATTGAAGTTTTCGGGCTTTTCGGGGTGGAAAAGCAGCCCCTTGAGATGAAAAAGGTGCTGGGCGCAGGCGTGATGATTGCGGGAATCGTTATTTTTAAGTGGACATAGACGGAGATTTATCTTACAATAAAAATACAGCGCATAGCGGGAAACCTCCCAGAGGGCGAAGAAGCCCGGAAGGGAGACTATGCAGATGAAAAAAGGGAAAAGACAGAGGGACGACAGGAGACGGCAGGCGGGCTTGGTGTTCGCCCTGCTGTTGTTGTGTGGCTGTACGAAGAAGGAAGAACTCCTTTTTTTGAACGGGGAGAACGCGGCAGAGATGCCGGAAGATCGGTCTGTTTATTCGGAAGACATCGGAGGACAGGCGGCTTCGGGGACGGAAGCCGGGAGCGGTACGGCGGATGAGAGACGGCATCTGCAGGATGGCGAAAGCCAGGGAGCTGAGGCGGTCTTTACATCAGCGCCTGTACAGGCGGATGCCCAGGCAGAAAATCCCGGTGTGATTTATGTCCATGTCTGCGGGGCGGTTGTAAAGCCAGGCGTCTATGAGTTGGCGGCGGGGAGTCGTGTGTACGAGGCGGTGGAGCAGGCGGGCGGCTTTGCGGAGAATGCAGAGAAAAATTATGTAAACCAAGCGCAGGTTCTGGAGGACGGTGTGAAACTGGTGATTCCCACGCAGGAGGAGGCGGCAGCCGCGGAGCGGGAGGCGGCTCTGACAGCGGGAAAGGCGCAGGACAATGCGGGGAAAGAGATCGGCATTGTGGGCGGTGCATCCCCGGGAGGACAAAATGTCGGAGCGGGCGCAGAAAAAGGCGCGCCGTCGGATGGAAGGATCAACATTAACACCGCGTCGGAAGCCGAGCTTTGCGAAATTCCGGGCATCGGCGCGACAAGGGCGGCAGCGATAGCAGCTTACAGGGAATCCCATGGCGCCTTTGGAAAGCCGGAAGACATTATGAAAGTAAACGGCATTAAAGAAGGCACGTATGAGAAAATAAAGGACAGCATCAGTGTAAACTAGAAAGAAAGACAGGGCAGGGAGTATGGCACAGAGAGTTTTGGTAGTGGATGATGAAAAATTGATCGTGAAAGGGATTCGGTTCAGTCTGGAGCAGGACGGTATGGAAGTGGACTGTGCCTACGATGGGGAAGAAGCCCTGAAACTGGCGGAGGAGAACGCATATGACATGATCCTTCTCGACGTCATGCTGCCGAAAATGACAGGCTTTGAGGTGTGCCAGCAGATCCGAGGTTTTTCCAATGTGCCGATCGTCATGCTGACGGCAAAGGGTGACGATATGGATAAGATTCTGGGGCTTGACTACGGCGCAGACGACTATATCACGAAGCCTTTTAACATTTTGGAGGTAAAGGCAAGGATTAAGGCGATTATGCGCAGGACGAACCGCCAGACGACGGAGAAAAAAGAGTCGGTTAAGACAGTGGAGCGGGGCGACATGCGCCTTGACTGCGAGAGCAGGAGGGTGTACATCAAGGATCGGGAGATCAATCTGACGGCAAAGGAGTTCGAGGTGCTGGAGCTTCTGATGCGCAACGCCGGAAAGGTGTACGGCAGGGAAGAACTCCTGAAGCTGGTCTGGGGAAACGATTATCCTGGTGATGTGCGGACTGTGGACGTACATATCAGGAGGCTGCGCGAAAAAATAGAGGAAGTGCCCGGAGAACCCGCGTATGTGCGGACGAAGTGGGGCGTTGGATACTACTTTGCTTAAATTACATTTACGTCAAATTTCATTCTTAAAGAGCCTGAAGGGGCGCATTTTTCTGATTTTGCTCATTGTCGGGCTGATTCCATGCTTTATCATGCGCTATGCGATCCTGCAGAATTATGAACAGCGGGCGGTAAATGTCAGAACTTCTGACATTTCCACCCAGGTCAGGATTCTGGCAAATCATCTGATTACCTACCATTATCTGCAGGATACTTCCTCCGAAGTTATCAATGCGGAGCTGGAACAGCTCTCGAATCTGTATGACGGCCGTGTGCTTGTCATCAACGCGGATCTTCGGATCGTGAAGGACACTTATGGCATCAGCGAGGGAAAGACCATCATCTCGGAGGAGGTCATCCGCTGCCTGCGCGGTGAGAGCGCCAACAGGTACGACAGGGACAACGGCTATATCGAGATGACCATACCCATCACGGAGACGCTTGCGGCGGACCTGCCGGTGGGGGCGGGGGAACGCATTGATCTGGTGCGGGGCGTGATGCTGGTGAGCGCATCCAACGACAGCATTATTGCGACCATGGATATATTGAACCGGCAGGCGGTGGTGATCATGTCCATCGTGGGTGTGATGATTTTCGTGCTGGCGCTTCTGGTGTCCAAGTTCCTGTTCGCTCCCTTTAAAAAGATGATAGCGGCCTTAGACCAGGTGCAGGAGGGTTATACCAACGACCCGATTTCCGTGAAGGACTGTCTGGAGACGGAACATATCGGCGACGCCTTTAACCGGGTGCTCGGGCGCATGAAGATGCTGGATGATTCCAGACAGGAGTTTGTTTCGAACGTGTCCCATGAGCTGCGGACGCCGATTACCTCTATGAAGGTGCTGGCGGATTCCCTGATTACCCAGAAAGATGTGCCGTTAGAGGTATATCAGGAATTTATGACCGATATTGCGGAGGAGATAGAGCGGGAGGATAAGATCATCAACGATCTGCTCTCTCTCGTAAAGATGGACAGGACTTCGGCAGATCTGAATATCTCGGAGGTGGACATCAACGCGCTTGTGGAACTGATTATGAGACGGCTGCGCCCGATCGCCAAGCGCAGGGACGTGCAGCTTGTCTATGAGAGCCTGCGTCCCGTGACGGCGTCGGTGGACGAAGTGAAGCTAACGCTTGCGCTCTCCAATCTCGTGGAGAATGCGATCAAGTATAATAAGGAACACGGATTCGTGAAGGTGACGCTGGATGCCGACCACCAGTTTTTCACGGTGAAAGTGGAGGACTCCGGCGTGGGTATCCCGAAGGAAGCGCTTGAGCATATTTATGAGCGCTTTTACCGCGTGGATAAGTCCCGTTCCAGAGAGATCGGAGGGACGGGGCTCGGGCTTGCCATTACGAGGAGCGCCATTCTCATGCACAGAGGTTCGATCAAGGTGGCAAGCATTGAGGGCGAGGGAACCGATTTTACGGTAAAAATCCCTTTAAAATACATTGCGGTTTGAGGAGACGGATTTGTATGAAAAAGGCGGGGCATCTTTTGTGGGCTGCAGTTCTGATGGCAGGGCTGCTGTTGCTTACGGCATGTGGGAACAGGCAGCAGGAGCAGGAAGGTACAGCTTATAAAATATATTATGTAAACAACGAGGAGACGAAGATTGTCGAGCGGGAGTATGTGAGCGGCACCACGGACGGAAGGCTTCTGATGGAGGAGCTTTTGGAGCAGCTGACACACATATCAGAAAAAATGGATTATGAAACGCTGCTCGGGAAAGAGATTTCGGTGGAGGGGCATACGCTGGACAACGGGCTGCTGACGCTGGATTTTGGCGAAAGCTATCACAATCTGAAGGGGACGAGAGAGATTCTTGTGCGCGCCTCCATTGTGAGGACGCTGACGCAGATACCGGATGTGGAGCGCATGGCGTTTACGGTCAGGGGCGAGCAGCTGACGGATGCGGCGGGAGCAGCTGTCGGCGTGATGGCGGCGGACACCTTTATTGAGAATGCGGGCAATGAGATCAACGCTTATGAAAAGGTGGATTTGAAGCTTTACTTTGCGAATGAGACGGGGGACAGCCTGGTGGAGGAGAACCGCCGTAACGTCGTGTACAACAGCAATATTTCGCTGGAAAAGCTGGTGGTGGAGAAACTGGTGGAAGGACCGACGACCGAGGGGGCGTATCCAACCGTCAATCCGACCACAAAGATCGTGAGCGTTAACGTGAAAGATGGAACATGTTATGTAGATCTAAACAACGATTTTCTCAGCCAGCCCTACAATGTGGCGTCCGACGTGACCATTTACTCGATCACCAACTCGCTGGTGGAACTGTCCAATGTGAACCGGGTGCAGATAAGCGTAAATGGCGAGTCAAATATTTCGTACCGGGAAAATATAAGCCTGAATAATGTATTTGAGAGGAATCTGGATATATTGGACCCGCACTAATTTAAAATATAAGGAGGATAACTATGCGCAGACCACTATGCCTGCTCGGGCTGGCATTTGTGATGGTTCTGCTTCTTGGGATAAATCTGATTCCGCACGAAGTGCCGGATTACGGCGGTCTGGACGGGAAAACGGTCGCCGCCGTGGGACGTGTGGAGCGGAAGGAGCACAGGATTTCCGGTTTTGAGGAAGTTCTTGTGGTCACTTTGGAGCAGGTCGTCATTCTGAAACCGAACCAGGTATCCGTTCTGAAACAAATCTTAGAAGATTCTGACACAGCCTATTTACATTCATTTGCTGCAGATTCCGTAAAGAAAACAGGAAAATATATAGAAGAAAACAGGGAGGACCTCTGCCTGACGGACACAGAGGAGATCACGGGGATTTTATGCTATCTAGGGTCGGAGGAAAGCCCCGCCATGGGAAGCATGATTTTGGTGGAAGGGAAATTCCGCCCGTTTGCCCATGCAAGAAACCCGGGGGAGTTTGACGCGGCGGATTATTACCGCGTTTCGGGGCAGCAGGGCAGACTGATGAAGGCGTCGTATCTGGCGGAGAGCGGCGGTTTTTCCGCCTTCCGTGAGGGGCTGTACCGTGTCAGGGAGTATCTGTCGCTCCTCATTGACGCATGTTACCCGGAGAAAGAGGCATCCGTTATGGGGGCGATGCTCCTGGGGGAGAAGGCGACGCTGGATGAAGGAATCAAAAACCTGTATCAGCAAAACGGCATCATACATATTCTGGCGATAAGCGGTCTTCACCTTTCCATTCTGGGAATGGGTTTTCACAAGCTTTTACATCGTATGCATGTCCCTGGATTAGTTAACATAATATTATCCGTTGCGCTGATTTACTGCTACGGGATCATGACGGGTATGGGTATTTCCATAGTCAGGGCATTCGTGATGTTCGGATTGAAACTGTGCGCAGACCTGTGCGGCAGAACCTACGATCTGCTGACGGCAATGACGGCTGCAGCGTTTCTGATTCTGGTGCAGCAGCCGCTTTATCTGACGCAGAGCGGCTTTCTCTTCTCTTTTGGCGCGGTCTGTGGTATCGGGCTTTTGCCGTCGGTATCCTGCCATTTCCCTGCACTGCCTGACCGCTTTCCCAAGGGGAACCGCTTTTTGCAGGCGCTGTTTACGGGAGGCTGGATTTCCCTCTGCACCCTCCCCGTGTATCTGTGCTTTTACTATGAATTTCCGCCCTATTCCGTGCTTCTCAATCTGATCGTGATTCCCTGTATGGGTGTGCTTTTCCTGAGCGGGGTTGCAGTTATGGGGGCGGCTGCATGTCTTTTGCCGCTTGGACGTCTGGCGGCAGTTCCAGGCGTCTGGATTCTGGGCTTTTATGAAAAATGCGCCACGTTTGTCCTGAGACTGCCCGGACGGCGGTGGGTGACGGGGTGTCCCGAAAATTGGCAGATTATAGCGTATCTTGCGATTCTGGCGACGGCGGTGCTTTTGACGGCGGGGAAGACGAAAAAAGGAGGAAAGGGACATTTCTGGTGCGCGGTTATCTGCGCAGTGGTCCTCCTGGGCTTTCGGATACCTCAGGGCTTCGAGATTACCATGCTGGATATCGGTCAGGGCGACTGCATTTATCTGGCGGACGGTCAGGGCGGGCACTATCTGATTGATGGCGGCAGTTCCGACCAGAAGGAAGTGGAAACCTATCAGATCGATCCGTTTTTGAAGTTTCGGGGCGTGAGCCGGCTCGATGCGGTGTTTGTCACCCATTCAGACGCGGATCACATAAGCGGGATCATGGGGCTGATGGAGGATTGTGGGGAGACGGGAATTGGGATCGGCTGTCTGTATCTGCCTGATCTGGCAAAGGAGAGCAGGGATGAAAATTATCTGGAGCTGGCGGCGCTGGCGCAGGGCTGCGGCATTCCTGTGCGGCTGCTTCACGAGGGAGAACGTTTACAGAGTGGAAAACTTATGTTAACCTGCATGCACCCGGATGAAAGTTATGTAAACTCGGATGCCAATGCGGGTTCCGTCGTACTCTATCTGACTTACGAAAACTTTTCCGCTCTCTTTACGGGGGATCTGGAAGGGGAAGGCGAGCGCCTTGTGACAGAGAGACTGTCGGACATGCGCGGGACAAGCAGGCTTGCCGGGCGGATTACGCTGCTTAAGGTAGCGCACCACGGTTCGAAAAATTCCACGGAGGAATCCTTTCTGGAAATGGTCAATCCGCGCATTGCGCTTATTTCCGCGGGGCGGAATAATTCCTACGGGCATCCCCATAAGGAGACGCTTAAGCGGCTTGCAGACAGGGAATGCCGGATTTATCAGACGCCTGAGAGCGGGGCGGTGACGGTCCGGGTGCGGCGCGGGAGCGTGTGTGTGGAAGAGTATTTGGCGAAATGAGGGAAAAACAAGTTACTTGAAGGGTTTGCGAAAATGAAATGCGACAGTTGTTTTTTTGCGGATGACAGTTTATACTTTTAATTATGAAAAAGTTAAATGAAGAAATCCGGGAAGGAACGTTAAAACAGGCATATCTTCTGTGCGGGGATGAGGCGTATCTGCGCAGGCAGTACAGGGACAGGGTGAAGAAGGCGCTTATGGGTGACGGCGATCTGATGAACCTGAACTGTTTCGAGGGAAAAGGCATCGTGCCGGGAGAGGTGATCGATCTGGCGCAGACCATGCCGTTTCTTGCCGAGAGACGGGTCCTTGTCATAGAGAACAGCGGTTTTTTCAAGAAGGGCGGGGAGGATCTTGCGGTGTATCTTGCGGACCCTGCACCCAGCGCCTATTTCCTGTTCGTGGAGGCGGAGGTCGATAAGAGGAGTAAACTCTACAAGGCGGTCGCCGCAAAGGGACGGGTGATCGAGTGCAAAACGCCCGACGACGGTGTGCTGAAACGCTGGGTTGCGGAGCTTCTCATGAAGGATGGAAAGCGGATTACCCAGCGGGATCTTGACTTTTTTCTGGAAAAGACAGGGACGGATATGGAAAACATCCGCGGCGAGGTGGAAAAACTGGTCTGCTACGCTCTGGAACGGGATGTGATTACGGCGCAGGACATCGAGGCGGTCTGCGTCCGGCAGATCGGCAGCCGCATCTTTGACATGGTGGAGGCTGTCGCGGACAAAAAGCAGAAGAAGGCTATGGAGCTGTATTATGACCTGCTGACCTTAAAGGAACCGCCCATGCGCATTCTGTTTCTGATTGCCAGACAGTTCAACCTGCTTTTGCAGGTGAAGGAGCTGAAGAACAAAGGGTGTGATACGCGCAGCATCGGTGAGAAAGTGGGGCTTAAGGGCTTCATCGCCGGGAAATATGTCAGTCAGGCGGCAAAATTTAAGGAGACGGAGTTGAAGCGGGCGCTTACGGACTGCGTGGAAACGGAGGAGGCAGTCAAGACAGGCAGGATGAACGACGTGATGAGCGTGGAGCTTCTGATCGTGCGGGAGAGTATGCAGCCGGGAAAAGAGAAAAGCCTGTAGAGGCTTGAGATGCACAGCTGTGAGAAATTTCTGGCTGTTGGCAGCGGCATGGAGCCGGCAAAAAGCCACAGGCAGGAAGATGTTTTCCGATGGGTGAAAAACTTCCGGTTGCGCAAAAGGGTATATTTACAGTACAATAGTGGATGGAATGATCATTTACCGTCATTTACTACGATCAGATATTGGAGGCATTACATGAGTATGCATATTGTTTGTCTGGATCTTGAGGGCGTGCTGGTGCCGGAGATCTGGATTGCCTTTGCGAAGGAGAGCGGCATTACGGAGCTTAAAAGGACGACGAGGGACGAGCCGGATTATGATAAGCTGATGAACTGGCGGCTCGGCATTCTGCGGGAGAACGGACTCGGGCTTAAGGAGATTCAGGAGACGATCGCGAAGATAGACCCGCTTCCGGGTGCGAAGGAGTTTCTGGACAAGTTGAGGCACATGACGCAGGTTATTATCATCAGCGATACCTTTACCCAGTTTGCGGGACCGCTGATGGAAAAGCTCGGGTTACCGACGATTTTCTGCAATTCCCTTGAGGTCGCGCCGGACGGGGAGATAACGGGGTATAAGATGCGGGTCAAAGATTCCAAGCTTACCACGGTCAGGGCGTTACAGTCTATCGGCTATGAGACGGTGGCAGCCGGGGACAGTCATAACGATCTGGCAATGATTCAGGCGGGGAAAGCAGGATTTTTGTTTAGGAGCACGGAACAGATAAAAAAGGAGTATCCGGAGATACCGGCGTATGAAACGTATGAGGAGCTGTTTGACGCCCTCAAGGAGGCGATTGGACAGTAATATGGAGCGGTACGAAGGAAAGGTGAAGGGAGGAATTTGTTATGAAATGTATGCGTG
Source organism: bacterium 1xD42-87 (assembly GCA_003611805.1). Classification (GTDB taxonomy): domain Bacteria; phylum Bacillota; class Clostridia; order Lachnospirales; family Lachnospiraceae; genus UBA3282. The sequence goes on from RAYM01000039.1 coordinate 47,562, forward strand.
CGGCTTTTGAGGTGGATGTGGAGAAATACGAGGCTGGAAAGGGTATGGAGGACGGCGTCGAGCTGTGGACGGATGTGGTGACCAGGGGCTGGTTTGTCACGGATTCCCTTGTCCAGATCAAGAAGGATAACGGCGCTATTGTATGTCCTTATATCATTCATAAGAGAGGAAAGACATTCATTGCCGAAGGTGATTATCTTATTACCGAGAGTGACGGCTCAAGACATGTGTGCGGTGGTGATAAGATTTTCGACAGATATAAGCCTATCGAAGAATAGAAGAATTATGTAAACTAAATGGAAGGTGAAAAGGGACAGGAAATCTGAGAAAACAGATTTTACTGTTTCTTTTTTATGCGCAAAATCTTTCTGACTCAATTGTCCCGTTTATAGGACTTATAAAATGCTATAGTGGTTCCAACAAGGGGGTGTGACACATGAAAAGGGGTTTAAGCTTGATAACGGCGTTTTTGGTTCTGGCATCCGCTTTCTGTGTGAGCGGGACGGTGATGAGCAGGGAGCGGCATGATTACACACAGGAAAATGAAAGGTACGCGCTGCTCGAGGATGCTTTCAGAGAGCGGGCGAAAGGGATTCTGGAGGAGCGCGGATATCGAGACAGCGGCGTGACGGTCACATGGACAAGAGACAGTGACGGTGTGAGAAGCTATCGGGTCGAGATTCATCACAGGTGGATTGAAAGTCTTGATGAGGATGGAAGAGAGAGACTGACTGAAGAATTGTGCTGCGGGGAGCTTTGCGTCGAGGTGGAGGAAATTTCCATTATTTACGCTTGACGATTTAGAACGTTTGTTCTAAAATGAGAATACAGAACAAACGTTCTAAAAACGGAGACATGCGCCGTGGCGAAAAGAAAGAAGCCACAGCAAAAACTATTTAGGAAAGAATTGCGGAGCAATTCTTTGGGCGCACACTGCCAAGTCTGCGCCGTGGATAGACATTTGCTTATTTTGGGATTATACTAATAGAGAAAATTTACGAAAAAGGAGATTCCTATGAGACATAATCCCAGACCGCAGGAGATGTACAGGCATTTTAAGGGCAATTTATACCAGATCCGCTGTCTTGCGAAGCATAGTGAGACGAGAGAACTGATGGTGGTTTATCAGGCGATGTACGGCACTTTCGAGATATTTGTGCGACCGCTTTCCATGTTTATGGAGGAGGTAGACCGTGGGAAATATCCCGGGGTGAAACAGAGATACCGCTTTGAACTTCTGCAGGATATGGAATACGAGGAACCGGCTGTTTTGCCGGAGCTTCCCGGGCGGAAGGAGTCTGACGTTTTAACGGCGGAACAGGCGGAAGATAAGCAGAAGGCATGTACTGCGGAGCCTGCAGAGTCTGAAATGATTCCGGCTGGGACAGCGCCGGAGGAAGAACAACTGAATATTGATCCTCTGGTGTTGGCGTTTCTGGACGCGGATTCCTATGAGCAGAAACTTATGATTCTCGATTCCCTTCATAATCGGATTACGGACGACATGATCAATACCATGGCGGTATCGTCAGATCTGGAGATTAAAGAGGGAGATTTGGAGGACAGATATCTGGAACTCAGGAATTGTCTGCGAACTTTTGAGAAATTTGAGTGCAACAGATTGAGATAGGCAGTTTTCTGTTTATATAAGGGCACACCCCCGCCGGAGAGATCACGGATGGGGGTGCTTTATGGCTTACGAACTGGAAAACAAACTCGTGGTGGGCGTTTCGTCCAGAACTTTGTTTGATCTGACATTTGAAAATAAAATATTTGAGGAAGAGGGCATGGAGGCGTACAGCCGCTATCAGATGGAGCACGAAGACGAACTGCTTCAGCCTGGTCCCGGTTTCCCGCTGGTGCGTGCGCTTTTAAATCTGAATGAACTGCCCGGCATGGAAGGGCGTGTGGAAGTGATTATTATGTCCAGAAACAGCCCGGGCACGTCGTTGCGTGTCTTTAAGGCGATCGAGTATTACGGGCTGCGGATCACCCGGGCCGTACTGTCGGGAGGCGCCTCGCTCGCCCCATATCTGGAGGCGTTTAAGACAGATCTCTTTCTGTCGGCATGGGAGGAGGATGTGCAGCGTGCCGTCGACTCGAACATTGCGGCAGGCATCATCTGTACGGAAGGAATTTCGACCTATGACTGCGAGCACAGGATCAGACAGATCAGAGTGGCATTCGATGGCGATGCGGTTCTCTTTTCGGATGAGTCGGAGAGAATTTTTCAGGAGAAAGGACTTGAGGCGTTCGAGGAGAATGAGAGGCGGAATGCGGATAATCCTTTACAGGCGGGGCCTTTTGCGAAGTTTTTAAAGACGCTGTCCGAGCTGCAGAGAAACTATCCGCAGGACGAGAGCCCGATCAGGACCGCGCTCGTCACTACGAGGTGCGCGCCGGCTCACGAGCGTGTTATCCGCACGCTGCGGGCGTGGGATGTGCGCATCGACGAGGTGTTCTTTCTGGGAGGCATTCGAAAGAAGGATGTACTGCACGCTTTCGGCGCGCACATATTCTTTGATGACCAGTCAGCCCATACGCTCCCGGCTTCCGAGGTGGTGCCTGCGGCGCGGGTACCCTATAGAAATAGAGAAGCTGCCGTTGAGATAGAGAAAAAGGATAGCAGCTAAAGAGTTGATCTTTGCACGGGGATCGGAATCGGAAATGGATGAAGAGACAGGTTCGTGTGCAGAGGCAGCGTTGAAGGAATGACAGGATATGAAATACACAGAGATTGTCGCCGCTGAATTTATAGAGCGTCCGAATCGTTTTATCGCCTATGTGGAACTGATGGGCGAGAGGACGAAGGTGCATGTGAAAAATACAGGCAGATGCCGGGAACTTCTGACGGATCATGCGAAGGTATATCTGGAGAGGAGCAGGAACGAAACCCGTTCCACCGCATACGATCTTGTGGCGGTGGAGAAAGAAGGACGTCTGGTCAACATGGACTCCAATGCGCCGAACAAGGTTGTGGGCGAGTGGCTGCGTGCAGGCGGGCTCTACAGGGATGTCAGCCTGGTCAGACCGGAGAAGACGTTTGGAAGCTCACGTTTCGACTTTTATGTGGAGAGCGAGTCCGGAAAGAAGGCTTTTATCGAGGTCAAGGGTGTGACTCTGGAGCGGGAGGGCGTAGCGGCATTTCCCGATGCGCCTTCCGAGCGCGCGGTCAGGCATGTGGAGGAGCTGATTATGGCATGCGGACAGGGGTATGAGGCGTATCTTCTGTTTGTGATTCAGATGAAGGGCGTCTGCTGTGTGGAGCCGAACTGGGATACCCAGCCGGCGTTTGGCGAAGCGCTTAAACGTGCCAGAAGAGAAGGTGTCCGGCTGCTTGCTTATGACTGTCTTGTGAGGGAGGACAGCATGGAGATGGATGCCCCACTGCCGGTTTTTCTGGACAGCCTTGACAGGATTGCAGAGCCCCTTCTTGCATGGTATGATGCGGGCAGGCGGATTCTGCCATGGAGGGAGGAACCGACGCCCTATCATGTATGGCTCTCGGAAATTATGCTGCAGCAGACCAGAGTGGAGGCAGTGAAACCCTATTATGACCGCTTTTTGCAGGCGCTGCCTGATATCGGCAGTCTGGCGGCTGTGGAGGAGGAGAAACTTCTCAAACTCTGGGAAGGTCTGGGGTATTACAACCGTGCCAGAAATTTAAAAAAAGCGGCGGAGATAATCGTCTCGGAGTATGGCGGAGAGATGCCGGACGACTTTGAGAAAATACAGTCGCTCCCGGGAATTGGAAGCTACACGGCGGGCGCGGTTTCTTCTATCGCATTCGGGAGGGCGTACCCTGCGGTGGACGGCAATGTGCTGCGGATCCTCTCGCGGCTGCGGGCGGATGGGCGTGATATTTTGAATGCGAAGGTGAAAAAGTCCGTGGAGGATGAATTGTTTGGCGTGATGCCATGCGATCGTCCCGGTGACTTCAATCAGGCGCTTATGGAACTCGGAGCGATGGTATGCATACCGAACGGCGCGCCCAAATGTGAGGAGTGCCCGTGGAAAGAACTCTGCCTTGCGAGGGCGGAGGGACGGACGGCAGATTTCCCGAAGAAAGCGAAAAAGAAGCCGAGAAGCATTGAGGAAAAGACCGTTCTGGTGATACAGGATGCGGAGCGGGTGGCGCTACGCAAAAGACCGGAGAGAGGGCTGTTGGCAGGCATGTATGAATTTCCTTCTCTGGAGGGACACTGTGAGGAGACAGAGGTCAGCGCCTATCTCAAAGGGATCGGTCTTTCACCGATCAGAATCCGCAGACTTCCTCCTGCAAAACATGTGTTTACCCACAAAGAATGGCACATGAGCGGGTATCTGGTCCGTGTGGATGAGCTTGCGACGAAAGGGCAGGGACAGGAGATGGAAGGTTTTGTTTTTGTTGAACCGGAGCAGACGCGGACAGATTACCCGATTCCCTCAGCGTTTGCCGCCTATGCGGAGCGGGTGGAGATGAGACGCGGGACGGGAAAACGGCAGCAGTGAGGTCAAGGACCGGGTGGTAAGGAAGGCTGAAGGAAAATTTTCGACCCTGATTTGAGGGGTATCGCCTGACCCGTAGAGGCAAAAATGTGGAGGCAAAAATAAGGAAAATATAAGAATTACGTAACAACATACGGGGAATTATATGCTAAAATAGACGGTGATTGTTTGTGGGAAAACGGCTTACAGAATCAGAAATGAGAAAGGCATGGATATTTTGGCATGAAGTTATTATCAGTAGCAATACCTTGCTATAATTCAGAAGGATACATGAAGAAGTGTATAGAATCGCTGCTGCCCGGCGGTGAGGATGTGGAGATACTGATTGTGGACGACGGTTCCACCGATGGAACGGGTGAGATTGCGGACACTTACGCCGGGCTTTATCCGTCCATTGTAAAAGTAATCCATAAGAAAAACGGAGGGCACGGCTCTGCCGTAAACGCGGGGCTCGCCTGTGCGTCCGGGCTGTTTTATAAAGTGGTGGACAGCGATGACTGGGTGAAGGAGAGCGCCTACATGAAAATTCTTGAGGTGCTCCGGGATATCGTTTCGGGGGATACCACACTGGACATGCTGATCAGCAATTTTGTCTACGAAAAGGAGGGCGAGAAGAGGCATAAGGTGATGAAATACCGCCATGCGCTTCCGCAGGACAGGATATTCGGCTGGAATGAGGTAAAGCATTTTCACAAGGGACAGTATATTCTCATGCACTCTGTCATTTTCCGCACGAAGCTCCTCCGGGAATGTGGGCTGCAGCTGCCGGAAAACACTTTCTATGTGGATAATATCTTTGTGTTTGAACCGCTGCCTTTCGTGAAAAACATGTATTATCTCGATGTAAATTTCTATCGCTATTATATAGGCAGGGAGGGACAGTCGGTCAACGAGGAGGTTATGATCGGCAGAATTGACCAGCAGATAAAGGTCAATAAAATTATGATAGATTATCTTGTGGACAAAAAAGCGAAAATTAACGGCAAAGGTAAACTGAAGCGATATATGATGAACTATCTGGAGATCATCACAGTGATTTCCTCAATTATGCTGATCCGCTCCGGCACAGAGGAGAATCTGGAGAAGAAAACGGAACTTTGGAAATATATCAGACAAAAGGACATCGGTCTCTACATGCGGCTGCGTTACGGTGTGCTCGGCAACTCCATGAATCTTCCGGGAAAGGGCGGCAGGAAGATATCCGTGGAGGGGTATAAGATTTGTCGGCGGTTTTTCAAATTTAACTGAGACTGCACGAAATTACGTAAGCATAAAAACGGGAGAATCCGGCGCCGGATTCTCCCTGTCTGTTTCTGTCATAGAAAAGTGCGTCCGCGAAGCGTATTCCGCGGTTAAACCGCAGTTGTCCGGTCAGACCAGCGTGCCGGGTTTGCGTTTCCGTCGGTGCTGTACATTGTGATAAAAATGCAGCAGTACATCGGAGCGGTAAACGATGCCGTACATCACAGCCGCCATGATGAAGGCTGTGGTCACATCAAACACGGAATGCTGTTTGATAAGCATAGTCGATAAAATAATTGAGACACATAAACACAGTGAACAGGCGCGGATTCCTTTTTTCTTTTCCAGCTGTGCGCTCTTCATAACCGCGATATGGCAGCCAAGAGAGTTATACACATGAATACTCGGCCAAAGGTTAGTCGGTGTGTCTGCCCGGTAGAGATTGGATACCAACCTTGTGAACAGATTGTCCCGCGGCATAATGGCTGGGCGGAGATCGTGTCCGTTAGGCCAGAGCGTGCTGACGATCAGGAACACGGTCATTCCCGTAAACAGGAAGGTGCATACCCTGAAGTAGTCATCCTTATCTCGGAAGAAAAAGTAGATGATGACCACTGCCACATAGGCAAACCATAACAGGTAAGGGATGACAAATACTTCGCAAAACGGAATCAGGTCGTCCGGTCTGTAGTGAATCAGCCGATAGTGGCTTGTCACGGTTTTTTCCAGATAAGTAAACCACAGCATATATATAATTCCATAAAGGATAAGCGGCAGCGCATGTCTGTATTGCTGCCATATATTCACAACTTTCATTCTGGCTTTCATCATAATGATACGGTTCCTCTTTCACAACAATCTGTCTGACTGATATTTTATAAGAAATTGTGACAGCGTAAATCACTCTTTGAATCGAGCGTGCCGACGCCCGACTTTTATTAACAAGTTAAATAATAGCAGATCAAGTGGAAAAGTCAAAATAAGATTTCCATAAAGTTTTCTTAATTTTCCATAAAAAACTGTCCAATATGTTAAAGATATATTTCCGGCATGGCAGTTTACGGGGCGTTTCCGGAATGCATCATAAATTTTGTTTGCAATACATAGCATAATACTTTATAATATTGTTTTGAAATTGTCACTATATTATCTGTATAAATACACAATAATATAGAAGGAAAAATATGTGAGTATACGGGTGGAAATTATCAGAAAGGCAGGAACGAGGAATGTATTCATTGGATGAGGTAAGAAACGTTGACCCGGAGATCGCGCAGGCGATTATTGACGAACAGAACAGGCAGAATTCCCATATTGAGCTGATTGCTTCTGAAAACTGGGTGAGCAAGGCGGTTATGGCGGCTATGGGCAGCCCGCTTACGAATAAGTATGCGGAAGGATATCCCGGCAAGAGGTATTACGGCGGCTGCGAGTGTGTGGATGTGGTGGAAGATTTGGCGAGAGACCGCGCGAAAGAGCTTTTCGGCTGTGAGTACATCAACGTACAGCCCCACTCCGGCGCACAGGCGAATATGGCAGTCTTTTTTGCGGTGATGGAGCCGGGTGATACCTTCATGGGCATGAATCTGGACCATGGCGGACACCTGTCCCACGGTTCACCGGTCAATATGTCCGGCAAGTATTTCAAGTGTGTGCCCTACGGCGTGAATGACGACGGATTCCTCGGTTACGATAATGTGAGAAAAATTGCATTGGAGTGCAGACCGAAAATGATTGTGGCGGGCGCCTCCGCCTATGCCAGAACCATTGATTTCAAGAAATTCAGGGAGATAGCCGATGAGGTCGGCGCGGTGCTGATGGTGGATATCGCGCATATTGCCGGGCTTGTGGCAACAGGGCTTCATCCGAGTCCGATCCCCTATGCGCACGTGACGACGACCACCACCCATAAGACTTTGCGCGGTCCCCGTGGCGGTATGATTATGTCCAGCCAGGAGGTGGCGGATAAATATAACTTCAACAAGGCGATTTTCCCCGGCATTCAGGGCGGACCGCTGATGCATGTGATCGCGGCAAAAGCCGTGTGCTTTAAGGAGGCGCTGTCCGATGACTTCAAGGTTTATATGAAGAATGTGGCGGATAATGCGCAGGCGCTCTGCAAGGCTCTGCAGGCAAGGGACATTAAGATCGTTTCCGGCGGAACGGACAATCATCTGATGCTTGTTGATCTGACGAATTATGATCTGACGGGTAAGGCTGTGGAGAAGCTGCTCGACGAGGCACATATCACGGCTAACAAGAATACTATCCCCAACGATCCGAAGTCTCCTTTCGTGACAAGTGGTATTCGTCTGGGTACGCCGGCGGCTACTTCCCGGGGCCTAAATACGGCGGATATGGAGCAGGTTGCGGAAGCGATTTCCATCGTGATTAAGGAAGGTGAGGCAGGTATCGGTAAGGCGCAGGCGATTATTAAGACATTGACGGATAAGTATCCACTTGTATAGCAGTGTGAGAAGAACTTCTAATTCACTCGCAGCAAAGGCTGCTTCGCGAAGAAGTTTTAAATCTCACACGAGAGAATGCTCCGCATTCTCTTGGAATGATTTACACTGTCGCAAAATAAATATGCAACGGAGGATAACAATGATTCAAATAGCGGTTTTGGGATACGGCACCGTGGGAAGCGGCGTCGTGGAAGTGATTGAGACGAATAAGACGGACATCAATAAAAAGGCGGCGGAGGTTCTGGCAGTAAAGTATATTCTGGATTTGCGTGACTTCCCGGGCGACCCTTACGAGAGCAAGGTGGTGCACGACTATAACATGATTCTGAACGACCCGGAGGTGAAGATCATCTGCGAGACTATGGGCGGTACGAAGCCGGCTTATGAGTTCACGAAGCAGGCGCTTCTTCTGGGGAAGAGCGTGTGCACTTCCAATAAGGAACTGGTTGCGGCGCATGGACCGGAACTTATAAAGATTGCTAAGGAGAATCACTGTAACTACCTTTTTGAGGCAAGTGTAGGCGGGGGAATCCCGATTATCCGTCCACTCAACTATTCCCTGACAGCGGAACATATCGACAGCATTACTGGAATATTGAACGGAACGACAAACTACATCCTGACCAAGATGGACAGGGAGGGCGCTGATTTTGAGGATGTCCTTAAAGAGGCGCAGGAGAAGGGCTATGCGGAGAGAAATCCTGAGGCTGATGTGGAAGGTTATGACGCCTGTCGTAAGATAGCCATTCTTTCATCCTTGATGTCCGGTAAAAATGTAAGCTATGAGGATATTTACACGGAAGGAATTACAAAAATTTCCTCGGCTGATTTTAAGTATGCGAAACAGATGAACAAGTCCATCAAACTGCTGGCGCTCAGCAGGGATACGCAGGACGGTTTTTTTGCTATGGTCGCGCCCTTCCTGATCTCAAGAGAACATCCGCTTTACAGCGTGAACGACGTGTTTAACGCGGTGTATGTGCACGGGAATATGCTGGGGGACTCCATGTATTATGGACGCGGGGCAGGCAAGCTTCCGACGGCGAGCGCGGTGGTCTCTGATGTGGTGGACTGTGCAAGGCATCAGGGCAAGACGATCATGTGTTTCTGGGACGAGGAAAAAGTGGAGGTTGCGGATGTAACGAGCGCGAGGAGAAAATTCTTTGTTCGGATATCGGCAGACAAGCGGGAAGCGGCTATGGCGGCATTTGACGCGATGGCGGAGGTAAATGTAGGTCTGATGAAGGAGTTTGGTTTTATGACGCAGGAGATGACCGAAAAGGAATTTAATGAAAAGATAGAACAAATCGGCGGATGCATCAACAGAATCCGGATCATGGCATAGCAGGGGGAAAGGACATGAACAAGGTAGTTAAGTTTGGCGGGAGTTCTCTGGCGAGCGCGGAGCAGTTTAAGAAGGTGGGCGCGATTATCCGCGCGGACAGCGAGCGCAAATTTGTAGTACCTTCCGCACCGGGCAAGAGATCGTCGGATGACACGAAAGTTACGGATATGCTTTATGCCTGCTATGAGCTTGCGGAGCAGGGAAAGGATTTCTCGGCGCAGCTGCAGGCGATCAGGGTCAGGTATCAGGAAATCATAGACGGGCTGGAACTGAAACTTTCTCTGGATAAGGAATTTAAAGGTATTGAGAAGAACTTTAAGGAAAAGGCAGGTTCCGATTACGCGGCATCCCGCGGCGAATATCTGAACGGCATTATCATGGCGCAGTATCTAGGCTTTGAGTTTGTGGACGCGGCAACGGTGATCCGCTTTAAGGCGGACGGAGAGCATGATGCGGAACTGACCAACCAGATGCTGACAGAGAGGCTGGCAGGTGTGGAAGCGGCTGTAATTCCCGGCTTTTACGGCGCCTATGAGGATGGAAGGGTCAAGACCTTTTCCAGAGGCGGTTCCGATATTACAGGTTCCATTGTGGCGAGGGCGATCAAGGCGAATGTGTATGAGAACTGGACGGATGTTTCGGGCGTGCTGGTTGCAGACCCGCGGATTATCTACAAGCCGGAGGGTGTGGAGACTATTACATACAGGGAACTCCGGGAGCTCGCCTACATGGGATTTTCGGTTCTGCATGAAGATGCCATTTTCCCGGTAAGGAGCGAGGGGATCCCGATCAATATCCGCAATACGAACGCGCCGGACGACAACGGTACGTGGATTGTGGAGAGTACCTGTCAGAAGTCCAAGTATGTGATTACCGGCATTGCCGGGAAAAAAGGTTTCTGTGCGGTCAATATAGAAAAGGAAATGATGAACTCTGAGATCGGTTTCGGACGCAAAGTGCTGCAGGCATTCGAGGAGAATGAGATTTCCTTCGAGCACGTGCCCTCCGGCATCGACACCATGACAGTGTTCGTGCATCAGGATGAATTTATGCACAAGGAGCAGAAAGTGGTTTCCGGCATTCACAGACTGGCGGATCCGGATTCTATCGACATAGAGGCGGACTTGGCACTGATTGCGGTGGTTGGGCGCGGTATGAAATCCACCCGCGGCACGGCGGGAAGAATCTTTTCCGCGCTGGCGCATGCCAATGTCAATGTCAAGATGATCGATCAGGGTTCCAGCGAGTTAAATATTATTATCGGTGTGGCGAACGCTGATTTTGAGACGGCGATTAAGGCGATTTATGATATTTTCGTGATTTCCCAGATTTAAAATATTTAAATATGACGAGGAAGTATTTTAAAAAGGACAAAAAAATTGTTTATTTTTTGTCCTTTTTATGTTAAAATAGCCAATATATTGTACAAATAGCATAAACAAAAACAATAATTATTGACTTTGGAGGGTACGATGGTGAATCAACCGTTGGAGGCGCTGGTCTATACCAACGACAATTGCGTAGGATGTAACAAATGTATTTCTGCATGTCCTGTGCTGACGGCAAACCGTGCGGTAGAGGAAAAGGGAAAGAACAAGATTATTGTGGATGGCAGCCAGTGCATCAGCTGCGGCGCATGTTTTGATGCCTGCGCGCATAATGCGAGAAGTTATCACGATGACACGGAGCGCTTTTTTGAGGACTTAAAGAAGGGGGAGAAGATTTCGCTACTGCTTGCGCCCGCTTTTCTTGCCAATTATCCGAGAGAGTATGCTACGGTCTTAGGCGGGCTGAAAAAACTGGGCGTAAACCGTATTATCAGCATCAGTTTTGGCGCGGATATCACGACATGGGGATATGTCAGGTACATAACGGAGCACAATTTTACGGGAGGCATTTCGCAGCCTTGTCCTGCGGTGGTGGGATACATCGAAAAGTATCTGCCGGAGCTTCTTCCCAATCTGATGCCTGTACATTCCCCGATGATGTGCGGCGCGATCTATGTGAAGAAGTATATGAAGGTGCCGGACAAGCTGGCGTTTATCAGTCCGTGTATTGCGAAGAAGAACGAGATTGACGATCCGAACTGCGGCGGTTACGTTTCCTATAATGTGACGTTTGGTCATCTGATGAAATATGTGAGGGAACACAATATTTCCGGTCCGGCGGTGACGGATGAAATCGAGTACGGTCTCGGCTCCATTTATCCCATGCCGGGCGGTTTAAAGGAAAACGTTTACTGGTTCTGCGGTGAGGATATCTTTATCAGGCAGATTGAGGGCGAGAAGCATGCCTACGAGTTCCTGAGTGATTACAAGAGAAGGGTGCTCGGCAAGAAAGAGCTGCCCTTTATGGTAGATGCGCTCAACTGTGCAAAAGGATGTATTTACGGACCGGGCGTGGAGGAGGAGAAGACAAGATCGGACGATACGCTCTATGAGCTGCAAAGGATCCGGGAGGCGAGCAAGAAGAACGATAAGCGTCATGCTTTCAGCAGGAGCCTGACTCCGAAACAGAGACTGGCAAAACTCAACAGGCAGTTTGCGGAACTGGATATCAACGATTTTATCAGACGGTATACGGATAAGTCATCGATGGTGACGGCAAAGAAGGCAAGCCCCGCCGAATTAGAGCAGATTTTCGTTTCCATGGATAAGCGCACAGACGCCGAGCGCAGCATCAACTGTTCCGCCTGCGGTTACGAAACCTGTAAGAAAATGGCAACGGCGGTTCACAATGGCTGTAACAATATCTACAACTGTATTCAGTTTGTAAAGGGCGAGGCGGAGAAGGAAGGCGAGATCGCCAGAACGATGGCTTCCGAAGTAGAGCAGAAGAATGCGGAGCTTCAGGCTAAGAATGAAAAGATTGCGGAACTGATTGCCGAAGTGCAGGTGGACTTTGACAGTCTGGATATCTCCATCAGTGAAATGTCCGAGGGGAATAACAGCAATGCGGAGGAGAGCACGGGCATTTCGGCTTCCATGAGCGATGTGGTGAGTTTCTGTGATCAGCTGAATGAGGCGCTCGGTAAGATCCAGCGCCTGCTTGTCAAACTGGAAGAAAACAACGAGGAAATCACGAATGTTGCTGAGGAGACGAACCTCCTCGCGCTGAATGCAAGCATCGAGGCGGCAAGAGCAGGGGAGTCCGGCAGAGGTTTCGCCATCATTGCGGAGAATATCAAGAAGCTTGCCGATTCTTCCAAAGATACGGCGAGCGACTCTGATGCGAATAAGGAGCAGATACAGACAGCGATTTCTGAGCTGTTGGCAGATGCCAAGAAGCTGATCAACGTTATTGACGGCGTGAATCTGCGGGTGACGAATCTGGCGGCTTCCACGGAGGAGATTGCGGCTTCAGCCGATATGGTGAGCACGATCTCCAGTGATCTGAAGGATAAGCTCGCAGAACTGAACAGCTAAATATGATAATACAATCAAAGAAAAGGACCGGAGTTTTGACAGCTCCGGTCCTTTCAATATGCATTTTCTTTAAATTAATAGCCCAGGTCCTCGCCTACAAGATAGACTTTAATTCTACCAGGATGCATGCTTCTCCTTGTCACGACAATCTGGCAGCAGAAACATTCCGGGGAGAGGCAGTCATGGCACACGCCAGTCGCTGCGCAGGGGAGATTTCGCTCCAGCCGGACAGCGTTGGCGGGAGAGGCTGTATTTCTGACTCTGGCTGCGCCGCTCTCCACATCGGGAACAACTTTGTTCATGCCGGCAACGATGATAACGTTGGAAGGTCCCTGAATCAGACAGGCGACACGGTTGCCGTTGCCGTCGATATTGATCAGCTCACCGCCCAGGGTGATGGCGTTGGTGCTCATGAGAAAATAGTCGGCAAGAACGGTTCTGGCGTAAATCTGCCGTGATTCTTCCGGCGTTTTTGCGGCGCTGCGGTCCAGCAGTTCATAGGAGCCGCCGTGAATAGCGTCCATCAGACCGCATTCTTTCAGTGTCTCACTGCCGCCCCAGCCGATGATTGCCCCGGAGGGCATTTCGGAAAGAATCGCATTGACGCAGTCTGACGACGTCTCGAAGTAATAGCCTTCCATATTCCTTTTTTCCAGATTTTTAATAATGGTTTCTGCCTGTCTGGCGAGTGCCGTTTTTTTCGGTGACATCTGTATCTCCTCCATACCGTAAGATGATTTGTGAAGCTTTTCCTTATTGTATCACTGTATCTTGCAGCGGCGCAAGCGGGCAATTGGTATCAGACGTTACTGGATGTTACTTTTCAGACCCGCGCCATGCACTCGCTGCATGGTGTCGGAGCTGGCGCAAAAATGCCGGTTTCCTGGCATTTTGTGTGCATTAAGTGTTGCAATTCACATGATTGTCCGCAAATCGGTGCAATAGCTGGTGTGTGTTAATTGTAACTATTAGACGTGCATTACCGATTTTACAGGCAGAATTGACAGTTAATTTAGAAATATATATAATAAAATGAGAAAATAATAGACGAAATAAAGGAAAGAAAAAATTTTCAAAAAAATTTTCAAAAATGTGTTGACAAATTATATTCAGGTGATATAATAAACTCATAAAGAAACACTTCACATAGATAAACTAAAAGAAAGAGAGGTACGGTCCACCAAAAACTTAAAGTAACACATCAGAGAACTACAAGTGAATAGGAGACCACAAAGAGACGAGCGGAATCGAGTACATGTAAGAGATGGCGAATCAGAGAAGAGTCCCGGGAAAGCTCCCATAGAAGAGAAGAAGAGAAGAAGAGAAGAAAGCGGATGAGAGAAAAGAGAAGATATCCGAGAGGGAGAGAGGGAACAGACGCCACAGTATCTAGGATACGAGAGAAGAGATGGAAAGAGGACGTGAGGGAAAAGACGGAGGTAAAGACCATTGGACAGTGAGTTTTAGAGACGGGTATTGATTCCTTAGAGAATGAATACCCGTTTCGCATTGTCTTTTTTTGATTTGTTCTGTAAATCTTAATAAACTCGGGGTGGCTTTTCCACTAAAAATAGGTTATAGTATACTTATGCATACTATATCTTGTATGCAGCAGATTTTGGGAGCATGATATGTGGAAACCATTTGGATAAAAGATTTCGGAAAGGACATGGATACAGTCGATGGGAAAACTGCGCAAGAGGAGAAAAGGATATTCGGACGAGGAACTGGATGAAGAAGAGGACGATTTTGAGGATGACGAGGTTGAAGAGGAGGACGAAGAAGAGATAGAGGAAGATGACGAGGACGAAGATTACGATGATGAGTCGGAACGCCGAGCATACAGGCATAGACGAAGGGTCCGCAATCAGATTATAGTTTATCTGGTGATCTTTTTCGTGGTTGTGGCTATTGCGGGGGGCGGGTTCGCAATCGGAAGGAAGATATTCTCGCTTGTTCAGCAGAAACGGCAGGAGGCTGAGATGGCAAAGGCGGAGGAAGAGGCGGCGGAGGAAGAGCCAGTGGAGGAGGAAATGGTGATTGACACGCCGGAGCCGGCAGAAGAAGAGCCGGTAGAGGAGGAAGATCTTTTGGGAGGTCTGGCAGAGTCCTATTATTCTGAGATGCCGATTGAAACTAAGGTAGCGGGGCTCTTCATGGTAACGCCGGAGTCAATCACGGGTGTCAGTACAGCGACCAAGGCTGGAGACGGCACGCAGGAAGCTTTGAACCAGTATGCGGTAGGCGGTCTGATATATTTTGGTCAGAATATTGTGGATCAGGAACAGATCACAACGATGCTGTCAAGCACGGCTTCCAAGAGCAGTTACCCGATTTTTCTCGCAGTAGACGAGGAGGGCGGTGACGTCAGCAGGGTTGCGAACAGTAAGGTTGAGGTAGAGAAGGTAGAAGATATGGCGGCGGTCGGTGCGGGAGGAGACGCTTCCAAGGCTGCAGAAGCCGGCACAACGATCGGTTCCTATTTGAAGGAAATAGGCTTTAATGTAGACTTTGCGCCGGTTGCGGATGTCGCGGGAGAAGGAAGCGCGCTTGGAAACCGCTCCTTCGGATCAGATCCCCAGATGGTGGGGGAGATGGTTGCCAGTGCAGTAGGCGGAATTGAAGGAACGGGCGTGAGCGCCTGCCTGAAGCATTTTCCAGGGCTGGGAAGCACGACGGAAGATACCCATGACGGAAGAGTGGAAATTACGAAGTCGATAGAAGAGCTGCGCACTTCGGATTTTGTGCCGTTTTCCGCCGGTATAGAAGCCGGGGTGGATTTTGTGATGGTGAGTCATGCCACCGCGCCTGCGCTGGATGAGGATAATGTGCCAAGCTCCCTGTCGAAGAAAGTGATCACGGATGTTTTGCGGGGTGAGCTGGGCTTTGAAGGCGTGGTTATCACGGATGCCTTGGATATGACGGCGATTACGGAGTATTATACGCCGGAGGAAGCAGCGGTGATGGCATTGGAGGCAGGCGCAGATATGCTTCTCATGCCGGAGGATTTTGAGAAGGCGTACAATGCAGTGCTTGCGGCAGTGCAGGACGGGACGATTTCGGAGGAACGGATTAACGAGTCCCTGAATCGGATTTACCGGGTCAAGTGCAAAGACAAGCTAGATAATTAGACACGAATCTAAACGTAAATGTAAACGGTGGGAATGCTGCATTTTCACCGTTTTTTTGTGCGGTATTATCTGGCAGCAGTTGATTTTATTGTCTGTGTGTTTTATAATATACTTAGTATTACATAGTATTTAATGAAGGATGCTATAAAATGGAAGGACAGGGGATTGGTTCCGGGCGTTTTCCGTCGCAATTTCGGTATGTGCTGAGAGCAGAAGTGAAGATTATTATGAATGATAAATATGAAAGACAAATGAAGAAAGGTGTGCTGGACATGCTTGTCCTGCGGCTGCTGAAATCGGAAGCGAAATACGGATATCAGATTATTCAGGAGATGAGGGAAAAGAGCGGAGAGACTTTTCTGCTCAAGGACGGTACACTGTATCCGATTCTTTACCGGCTGGAGGATGATGGGCTGGTGGTAAGTAAGTGGAGCGAAGCCGTGGGGAAGCAGGTGCCGAGAAAGTACTACGAAATTACCGAAGAGGGAAAATGGGCGCTTGCCGATATTTGTGAAGTCTGGAAGCGGATTTCGGATGGAGCAGCAAGGATTATGGAGGATTAGGCAATGGATGAAAAGCGGTATGTAAACGCTGTTGCGAGAAAGCTTAAGTGTGGCGGAAAAAGGAAAAAGGAGATCAAGAGGCAGCTTCTGTCAGATATTCAGATGCGTGAAAATCAGGGGGAACGGCTGGAGGAAATTATTTCTCGGATGGGTAAGGCGGAGGAGATTGCGGAAAGTTTTAATGAGAGTATTTCAGCAAAGGAGCAGAGGCGGTATGCCGGAAACAGGGTGTTGAAAATTGTGATTCCCATTGTTCTGGCACTGACTTTTATTGCAGTGTCAGTTTACTGGATATTTCCGAAAACCGTGGATATAGAGAAGAGTAGGGTTTTTGATAAAGAGGAAGTCGAAGCCGCGATGAAGGAAACGGTCGAGCTGCTGGATGCGGAAGAGTATGCCGTATTACAGGAAAACGCCATTCCGCAGATGCAGTCGTTTCTAAATGCGGAGACAAGAGAAAGTATCCGGGAAACGCTGTCTGATGACTGGGGAGAGCGAAAGCAGTTCGGCGCGGTGTATATGGCGGAAGTGATACAGGGAAACACGCACCTGGCGGTCGGAGAGATGACGGTTACCTATGAAAACGTGAGCGTTACTTACCGGCTGACGTACGACGAAGATATGCGTTTCGCAGGGATTTATGTGAGGTAGGGAAATGGCAGAAATGATTTTTTCATCAGTCGTGCTGCTGGTCAGTGCGAGTCCGATTATCATTCTTGGGTTTGTGCAATATCGGAGCAAAGAGCCGGTCGGGTTCTGGGCGGGAAAGAAACCGCCACGGAAAGAGGAGATCACGGATGTGGGTGCTTATAATCGGAAGCACGGTCTGATGTGGATTTTATATGGACTGGGTCTTATTGTCTGTTATGTGTGCGGGATGTCCTTTGGAGGGCTTACTGCAGCGTATTTGTGTATGGCGGAGGTGTTTGGCGGTCTTCTTGCGATGGCTGCATATCATAACAGGCTGAACCGCATGTATTATAGAAAGCGGGAGGATATCTGATGTGGTTCTGGTTTTTTATGACAGTCAGTAATCTCATATTGCCGGTGCTGATGATTGTGCTGGGAAAGGTATTTGTGAAAAAACCGCCAAAACAGATTAATGGCTTTTACGGTTATCGGACGCGGAGATCAATGAAAAATCAGGCTGCGTGGGATTTTTCCCATTTATATTGTGGAAAACTGTGGCGGAAGATGGGATGGTTCATGCTGCCTGTGTCAACGATGGTGATGTTTTTGGTGATTGGAAAGAGTGATGATATCGTAGGCGTGGTGGGTGGGGCGGTGATAACAGCGGAATGTATGGTCTTGCTTTCGTCGATAATTTTGGTAGAAAGGGCGCTGGCGAAACAATTTGATGGAGGGATAAAACAGAAATAAAAAGGCGCGAGACGGGACTCGAACTTTATTTTGCCCCGAAAAGGCCATAAAATCAAGGAGGAATGCGCGTTGTCTACAGGGTGTCTACAATCTTCTGTAAGAGGTCGGTAAACTTATTTTATTTTATGCCGAAATAGTGTATAATATTTATAAACACAAGAAAAGGAATTGCGGATATGGATATAGAACAGCTTCAAAAGCTATTAAATGTTTCGTCCAATATAAAATGGTCAAAGCATTGCTTAGAGCGCATGCAGGAAAGGGATATCAGTATTGCGGATGTGAAGTCTTGTCTGCAAACGGGCGAAATCATAGAGGATTATCCAAACGATTCCCCTCACCCCAGTTGTCTTATTTTCGGACATACGAAAGAAGATAAAATATTGCATATTGTTGTCGACTCAGATAGTAACAGTCTGTTTTTCATAACAGCTTACTTTCCGAGTACCGATAAGTTTGAAAAAGATTTAAAAACAAGAAAGGGGCAGTAATTATGTGTATGTATTGTAAATGTAAGAACATGATGCCATCATTGACAACGCATGTCGTAAATTATAAAAACTGCATTATCATTATCAAAAATGTACCCTGTGAAGAGTGTGAGCAATGCGGTGAGAAATATTATTCGGATGAGGTTGCAGAGCAAGTGGAATCTCTTGTGAATATGGCGAAACAGCTTATGCAGGAAATTGCTGTCATTGATTATTCCAAAGCGGCGTAAAGTTATGTCAAAATGGTGAATCATATATATATACAACCCGCTTACAGAATCAGAGACGTACAACCTTATAACAAAGGCTTTATATTTTTATGCCGCCTTGTTGTAATCAATAATCATAACTTCACTGATAATTTTTTCTGCCTGTTTGCTTAATTTTTCAATTTCTTTCATAGTTGCCATTGAAAAAAATTCCTCGCCGCATTGGGAACATTTTTTACATGGAACATTTTTCACAATCAAGATACCGTTTTCTAATTTTTCAACATAGATTGTTGTTGCTTCAATCATATGATTACTGCCACAAGTAAAACAATTCATATTTAACGCCCCTTTCTTGTTTTAAAGTCCGGCTCCCATTCTTCAATACTTGGGTAGTATGCCGTTATTATATGCAGATTGATATTATCGCTTGCAACAACTACATGTAAGTATTTGTCGTTTATTGACATTCCCAATAATAAGCAACTGGGGAACGGTTTATCATCTTCATATTGTTTTATGATTTCGCCTTGCATAATGACTTTTATAATACTGTCTGAATCAATATTTCTTTCCTTACACCGTTTTATAACATGTGCAGTCATTATAATAGTATCGTCTGTACACAGCTTTCTTAAATCGTTGATAAGCAGAGCCACTTTCACACCTACTTTCTATAAAATATTATATCACACTTAAAATAGGAAAGTAAAAGAAAATTAAAGTCAGGATAAACGGTACAGTTTATTCTATTTGAAAAATATAACCCCTTGCTAATTTTATGCAGGGGCGGTACAATGAATAGCGAGATAGATAATAAAAGGCAGGATGTAGGGAACGCCAATTCCCTACACCCCTATGCAGGAGATTAGGGCTCCCACACAGCATATAATGCGCCAAGTCAAGTATAGCGAATTTTCCACACTATTTCAAGTGGGAAACCAGCGCGTATTTAGATTTGTGGTGCTGTATTTTCAGCGGTGTAGGAAAGAAAAATCCTGCGCCGCTTTCTTATTGTTTATCTCGGCAGAATTGGCAGAGGGGCATAAAACTATGCCCCCTCTGCCGGACTGTTCGGGATGTTCTGATAAACAATTACTTATGAAAGAGAGGTCATGAAAAAGAAATAATTACGATGAAGAAAAGATTTTTAACAACTGTTTGATTACAGTATCAAAGTATCCCGGACATACGTCCGGGTCGGACATGGGGCTGTGCCCCACACCCCCTATTTTTTTGAAACATCAGCAAACACACAAACAGACACGGAGGGATATGATTATGAAGAAATTATACAAAGTTTTTGCAACAGCATTCGCCATGGCACTGGTGTTTTCCACACCGCAGGCAACGATCACGAGCCACGCGTTCGGATTCAATGCAGATGCACCGGAAGGTGATCACAGCAACAGTGGTGGTTCCATTGATGATATAGGATCACCGGATTCGGGTTCCTCTTCCAGCAGCTCCTATGACAGCGGCAGCTCTTCCTATGATAGCGGCAGCTCCTATGACGGCGGTTCATCGGAATCTTACAATGGGGGTTCTTCCTATGATGCAGGGAGCGGTTCTTCCGATAACGGCGGCTCCTACACACCGGCAGTGAAGAAAAACCCTAATGATGTGACAATGGGCGTTGAGGGCGGCCAGAAGTTCCGCACCGTAATGGCGGGCGACCACAAGTCTTTCCAGGTATACCACTGCGGTATCAGCCGTGCAACCTACACAGTTGGCAATGCAGACGGCACGGGCGTGGCTTATAAGACAGCGGCGCTGGTAAAGGGTGAAGACAATCTCTGGTATATGGACATCACTTTTGCTGACGATGTGGACACAACCGGCTATGCGGTAGGCATGACAAAGGGTGACGCTAATTATCTGTATACGGAGCTTGGTGTAAGCGGGATTAAGATTAACGGCACATTGGCATTATCCACAGTTCCTGTACAGTAAGAATAATGACAATAGCAGGGGGTGACCCCTGCTATTGCTTATTATCATTCGTTTTTCATATCTTCCATAAAAGAAAGAGAGTGTTTTTCACAATCCACTCTCTTTTACATTTCTTTTATATTTCAACCTTTATTAATCTACAATCATTCCTTATTTATATAGGTGGTCGCGGCATACGCCGCGCCCTCACTCACGGGGAGAATCCCCGTTCCCCTCATCTTTTTTGAATAATAAAATTACCTACAACCCTTTATCTCACTTCTTCTCTTCAACTCTCTTAAATATTATCGTCTACTGGATAAGGTTTGTTTAGGGCTTTTTTTATTAAATTTTTATAAAGTGCCTTCTTGGCACAATGGCCATCATGAAAAAAGATACCAGTATCGACTATAAAACGGAAAGGAGAATCAAGGTGCGCACCATATAAGGAAATTTATATGGTTAAACAAAATATACATGTAATCAAAAAGACACAAGCAGAATTGTGTTGGAGAATTGGCATCCCTGACCTGGCAGGACGTGGATCTGCAAGGCAGGGTGGTCCGAATCTGCAAGACTGAGACCAAGGCATACCGGAGGGACGAGAATGGAGAGCGCTGCGGTGCCATGGTATACGCTGTGGTGGAGGACGTCAA
>RAYM01000040.1 GCA_003611805.1 bacterium 1xD42-87
CGGCTGATTGTTACAGCAAGCGTCGCAGTTAAGCGGCGCTTAAATTTTAGGTAGGGCGTCGGATTTGACGCTTACGGATAGTCAGCGCTTTTATGCGATACTCTAAAGAACACAAGTAAACGGTAGATAGTGCGTACCTCGACTATGAGGGCAAAGTGTGTGACAATAGACTATATTTCTATCACAGGTATTAAAAGTTGATCCTTAACTTTTGATACCGCTACACGGAGGTAAATCTATGAGTTCAGCAACAACGGCAGTGGCTGTACAGTACCGTTTACAAGAATGGGCCGCACAGATCAGGGAGTGCCAGAACCGTCCCGCAGGCATGAGTGTTGTCGATTGGTGTGCCACCCACGATATTACGAAAGCGAACTACTATTACAGGCTGCGCCGCGTAAGGCAGGCATGTCTGGAAAACCTTCCGCCGGAGGCTCCGGCGCAGCAGATTGTCCCGGTAAACACCTGCATCCTACAACAGAAAACGCAAAGCGGCAGCGATATACAGCAGGGGCTTTCCGTTTTTGTAAACGGTTTTTCCATCCACGTGACGGAATCCACACCCATGCCGCTGTTCGCGGCAGTCCTTAAGGTGGTGCGGAATGCTGAATGGCGCCACCTGCTTTAAAGCCGTCTACATTGTCTGCGGCTACACCGATCTGCGCGCCGGGATGGACCGGCTGGCGGCACTTGTGGAAACACAGACCGGGAACCGGCCATATATCCCGGATACACTCTATCTTTTCTGCGGAAGGCGCACAGACCGCATCAAGGGGCTTGTATGGGAAGGGGACGGCTGGCTCCTGTTATACAAGCGGCTCTCGGAAAGCCGGTTCCAGTGGCCGCGCACCCCGGAGGAGGTGCGTGAATTAACGCCGCAGCAGTTCCGATGGCTGATGGAAGGGCTGACGATCACCCCGAAGAGATTGGTCAGGCCGGTGGAACCGCCGGAATACATGGGATGACTTTGTGCAAAACGGAGAAATTTTCAGACGGTCTTCCTGCCGGAAAAAATGTTACGCCTTATCCCTGCCAAACCGCGCTGCACACCATAAAGGAGTCCAGAATGAACGCAGACATGCTTTTCCTTCCTGAAAAGGGTTCTGGAAACAGCATCATACAAAGGCAGCATCCGCTGGTTCAACCATAGGCATTATGACGGACATCCGGCAGCGCCGGGTTCGCAAAAATCCCGTATTCATGGTATAATAAAGCTATCAGGATACCGGGAGAAAACAGCATGGCCTTAAAATATACGGAAGAACAACTGAACAGTCTTGACAGGGAAACGCTTATCAGGCTGTTCCTGTCGCAGCAGGAACAGCTTGAAAATATCGACCATACGCTTCAGCTTGTTTTGGAGCAGATGGCGGTTCTAAAACGGCATCGGTTTGGCCGTTCAACAGAGAAACATGAAATCGAAGACCAGATTTCCTTTATGGAAGTGGACGGGAAGGTCGTATTCTTTAACGAATCCGAGGCTGTCGCTGCAGAGGAAAACGCACTGGAAGAGCCGGAAGGCGTTTCCCACACAAAACCGAAGAAAAAGCAGGGGAAACGGGAAGAAGACCTGGAGGGGCTTCCGGTAGTTGTGGTGGAACATTCCATGACGGATGGGGAGCTGGAAGATAAATTTGGAAAAGACGGCTGGAAACAACTCCCGGATGAGGTATACCGCAGGTACAGCTTTACCCCGGCAAAGATTGAGGTGGAAGAACACCATGTAAAAGTGTACGCCGGGAAGGAAACGGAAGAGGTCGTCAAGGCACCGCATCCGCAGACTTTATTAAGGGGAAGCCTTGTGTCCCCGTCTCTTGAGGCGGCAGTGATGAACGCAAAGTATGTCAATGCCGTCCCTCTTTACCGCCAGGAGCAGGAATTTGAGCGTTATGGTCTGCATATCTCAAGACAGAACATGGCAAACTGGACAATCCAATGTGCAGACAGATACCTCGCTGTTCTCTATGATTACCTGCATGAAAAACTATACAGTTATCATGTACTGCAGGCAGACGAAACACCTGTGCTGGTGAACAAAGACGGCCGTCCTGCCGGATCAAAAAGCTACATGTGTTATGTGGGTAGTCACATAACATGTGGGTGCACCTGACCGGGGAGCTTTCTGATGTTCCGCCCATTGTGGTGTACGAATATCAGAAGACACGGCACAGCAGCCATCCAAAACAAGTGGATATTTTAATTTATCTTCGGCAATATTTACTACGACAAATAAATTGCTGCAAGATGGAAGGATTTATACATTCCTTTTGCCTGATAGTATAGAGAAAATTCAGGAGAATGGCACATATCTTTCTGTAGCAGGAGAAAATATGTTAAGTAATCAGATAATGCAGCATAAGCAAGCTGTACTGAATGGTTATATGAATGCAAAACAATATGCATCAAATGATATAGATTTTTGGGATAAAACATTAAAGAAATGTAAAGAAAATTTCAGAGATATTTTAAAGGAATTAGAATAATTAACTGAGTTGTTTGGGATGCGAAAGGAGAAGGTGTATGATACATCCAGATAAAATAAGAGCAGAAGCTAAGAAAAAAGAGAACGAAAATTTTAAGTTCCGAACTTTCTTAAAATGTCATGCAGACGAGGATGAATTAGACAGTCAATTTTTACGATTACATAAAGAACTCTTTGCAGATTATGACTGCAGCAAATGCAGAAACTGTTGCAAGATGTATAAAGGAAGTATTCCAGTGGAAGATATTGACAGGGATGCACAATATTTAGAAATAACGCCTGAACAGTTTATTGATACTTACTTGGAAAAAGAAGAGTATGGCATAAACTATCAGACCAAGCATAAACCATGTGATTTTTTGCAGGAAGACGGTAACTGTAAATTGGGCGATTGTAAACCTGATAGCTGCAAAAAATATCCATATACCGACCAGCCTGAAAGATTGTCAAGTTTGCTGAGTATATTAGATACGATAGAAATATGTCCGGTTGCTTTTGAAATATTTGAGAGATTAAAGCAGGAATATGGATTTAGAACACGCAGATAAATCATTGGTGTTAGTCAGCATATGGGTTGGTAAGCCACTTTTCCCATTTGCAAACTGCATATTTTAAGGTGCTGGCAAGCCTGAAATCGTGCCACCAACCCACTTACTGACTAACACCAAATCATTTAATGTCAGAAAATTGTGTGTGGTGAATATATAATGGAGATGGGCAGGATGAATTTAAAAGATATTATTGGTGAGACAACGGATTATGATAAAAAACTTACGTTAGAAGTGAAAAGACCAAAAAGTTGGTGCAAAAGTGTCAGCGCTTTTGCAAATGGCATTGGTGGAACTTTGATTTTTGGCGTCTCAAATGATAATGAAGTAAGAGGGTTCTTGGATGCAGAGAAAGATGCAGAGATTATCAGTGAACAGATAAAGATACGTCTTGATCCGATTCCGAAATTTCATCTTAGTTTTTATAGAACGGAAGATGATAAGACATTAATTTTGCTAAACATTCGGCAGGGGGGAGGAAACTCCGTATTATTATTTGGCAGACGGTGTAATGGAAGCATATGTCCGTTTGGGGAATGAGAGTGTGAAAGCAGACGCAACAGAATTAAAGCGATTGGTGCTGCGTGGAAAGAATTCATCCTATGATGCGTTGGGTACAACCTACAGCGTATCGGATTATGCGTTCAGCAAATTACGCGAGCGGTATAAAGCATGGACAGGAGAAAGCTTGGAAGATAAAGAGCTGGTGTCATTTGGTTTAGTAGATGATAAGGGAAAACTTACAAATGCCGGAGCATTGCTGGCAGATGATTCGCCTATTAGATGGTCAAGGGTTTTCTGCACAAGATGGAATGGATTGGATAAGGGTGGCGGCATTATGGATGCTTTTGATGATGCAGAATATTCAGGAAGTTTAATCAGTCTTTTGAATGAAGGAGCTGCATTTATCAAAAGAAATATGAAAACAATGTGGAAAAAGACAGCCAATTCGAGGATTGATATGCCGGAATATTGTGAACGGAGCTATTTTGAAGCATTGGTTAATGCATTGGTGCATCGGGATTATTTGGTAAATGGCAGTGAAGTCCATATAGATATGTTTGACGATCGGATGGTGATATACTCGCCCGGAGGAATGCCGGACGGAACCTTAGTACAGGAACGGGTTATAGATGCAATTCCTTCGACAAGGCGCAATCCTGTTTTGGCAGATGTGTTTCAGCGGTTAGGATATATGGAGCGTAAGGGCAGTGGACTGACGAAGATAATAAATGCATACAAGAATGCAAATAATTATGATGAAAGTAAAGCGCCGCAGTTTATCTCATCAAGAGTGGAATTTACAGTTATATTGAAAAATTTGAATTATGGGGAAAACAGAGATAATAAAAGTGAAATAAATGATGTTTCACAAGCAGCTGAACAATATGTCCAACGCACAGAAGAAGTATTTCTGAATGCTTTGCGTAATAATCCGTATATTTCAAGAAAGGAATTGTCAAAGCTGTTAATGATTTCAGAAGATGGCGTGAAATATCTGTTAAAAAAATTGAAAAGAAAAGGATTGATCGAGCATATAGGCGCTTCACGGGGAGGCTATTGGGAAGTAAAATGATTTTGGATATTGTATCCCCAATTACCCCAATTACCCCAATTACCCCAAAACCACCCCAAAATGACTCCAAAACTACCCCAAAGTGCCTTAAAATTACTCCAAAACAAAGATTTCTGCTATATGAGACTACCCTAAAATATATTCAAAAGATAAAAAATTGGAATTCTTATCTTTTGAAGAGTGTAAGAGATAATCAATCATTATTTGAGGAGAAACAGTAAGATGGCTATGCGAAAGGTGTTTTATGGACCGGAAGGTATCATGCTTAAGCACATATTGAGGATGTATGATAAAGAGAGCCTGTTGAATTATGCAAGAGATTTGGAAATAAAAAGAACATCAGGACTAAAAAAGGATGAACTTGCAGAGAAAATAGCGAATGAGTTGCTTATGCCAACAGTCATGAGAAGGCGAATCGCTGTTCTGTCACCAGAGTGCAGAATACTATTGGAACGTGCGATGAGAGAGCCATTTATTCCGACACCCGAAGAAATGGATGACGCTTTATGTCTTCATGAAAGCGATTACGCATTTTTGAATAAAAGGGAACAGCTTGATGTTCCGATAGATGTGAAAATAGCTTATGAAAAATTAAATACGCCGGAATTTCGGAAGTATGCCCGTAAAATGTCATGGTTATCTCAATGCCTTGATTTTGGCGAAGCATTTTACGGAGTTTTTGACAAAGATGTACTCCGAAAAGTATTTAATGTGAGAAAGGGATTTCATATTTCAGAGGAAGAATTAGAAAAATTGTGTAATGAATTTCCCGATGATATGACGGAATGTCATATGGAAGAAGGTCAAAGATTTATAGTAGCAGAGTATTTAGCATATAGTGACCGCTATAAGGATTTATTGGACATACAAGCGGGTAAGGATTTTTATATTCCTAATGAGCAAGAAGTGCGGGACTATGCAAGGAACTTGTATTTATCTCAAAAACCGGCATATCAGAATTTTAGAGAGTTTTTACAGCATGAAATAGGAATGACATATGACGAGGCAGATGCAGAGGCGCTGGAGATATGGGATAAAATACAATTTGACATAGATTTTACTGAGATTGTTCAATATATTATAGATGTTTATGAAGATTTATTAGACGATACTAAAATTGAGGAGATTATTCAACTTCTCCAAGAATTAAATAATAACACCAGAATGCGGATACATAGGGGACATACGCCGAATGAAATGATGAGAAAAGGGATGGAGGAAGGGTGCTTTTCCCAAAGACCGATAGTTGTACCAGGAAGTACCGAGACAGCTAATCTTTTGAAAAGCGCATCGGAAGAATTGAAAGAGATGGGGATATGTGTTGACTTTGACAGTAACGCAGCGATTGTTCCAAATAATTCTTCTCAAAACAATGTGTCTGGACAGGCGGCTAATTCTTTTAAGAAGATTTATCCTAATGATCCATGCCCGTGTGGTTCAGGCAAGAAATTTAAAAAATGCTGCGGAAGGCACGACAAATTATAATTAGATTTGAATTGGGTAAATGCCGTTTCCCCAATTTAATTGTGTCAATTATGGAGATGATCATATGATTCCAATAAAAATAGAAACCCTGCTGGAAGGGCGCAAAGTAGAACAAAACCGAATAGAATACAAGGAAGGCTTCAATCCGTCAGAAATTGTGCATACCATATGTGGTTATGCAAACGATATTGCAGGGGTAGACGGCGGATATCTTGTGATTGGTGTCAAAACAGAAAATGGACTTCCCATTCTGCCGCCAGTAGGGGTACCGGACGAATTGCTTGATGACATTCAACTGAAAATATTTCAACACTGTAATAAAATTGAGCCACGTTATATTCCAAAGATTGAGATTGTGGAATATCAAGGGGTAAATTTGGTGTATTTGAAATGTGCAGCAGGGGATGCAGGACCATATCAGGCACCCGTTGATGTTTATTCTAAAAAGGAAGCGGGAAAAGAGCAGGACCGAACAATGAAATATTGGATTCGCCCGGCATCACTTACGGTAGAAGCCAAACAAAGCGAGGTAGCGGAACTTTTTGAGAAATTTGCTACAATACCATTTGTTGATCGTATAAACAGTCGGGCTTCTATGGAGCACATACGCAGGGGATATCTTGAGGATTTTATTAGGGAAAGTAACAGTTCGCTGATTGAAGAACTTAATGTGCGTTCTTTGGAGGACTTATTGGTATCCGAGGAAGTGGCAGAAGAAAAAGATGAGGGAATAGCAATCAAAAATATTGGACTGCTTATGTTTGGGGAAAGACCGGACAAGTTGATTGCAGGAAGCAAGATTGAACTGGTGCGTTTTCATGATAAGGAAGCGGAGGCGTCTGATTTTACGGAGAAGACATTTTACGGTCCGATATGGAAACAGGTGAGAGATGCGCTAGACTACATTAAGACAACTGTAATTGAGGAAAAGGTTGTAAAGGTTGATGGAAGGGCGGAGGCAGACCGTTTTTTCAACTATCCGTATAATGCTTTGGAAGAAGCGCTTGTAAATGCGGTTTTGCACAAAAACTATAAAGAGGATGTGCCGGTAGAGATTCGGATTTATTTGGATCAGATTCAGATTATCAATTTTCCGGGACCGGATTATTATATTGATATGGAAAAGTTTGCGGCGGGGAAAGTCCGGGCAAGAAGATACAGAAATCCTAAGATTGGAGAGTTTTTCAAGGAAATTGATTTGTCCGAGAAGAAATCAACGGGTATATCGAAAATTTTGCGCGAACTGAAAAGAAACGGTTCGCCTATGCCGGAGTTTGAAACGGATGTAGACAGAACTTATATGATTACTACAATAAGGATTCACGAAAGATTTGAAATTGAAAATACAAACTTCGCTCAAAAAAATGAGCGAAGTTTGAGCGAAGTTTTGAGCGAAGTTTTGACGCAAAAAGATTATAATAAAGTGAGTGCAATTGTTAGTTTTATGGAAGAGCATGGAGAAATAACTCCTAAAGAAGCCGAAGCAGTTACGGGTAAGTCTGCTGCGACTGTGCGAAGATATTTTAAAATTCTCACAGGTACAAGATATATAGTGGCGGAGGGGAGTACCAACAATATGGTTTATCATATTGCTGCGAATTTGCCATAAGATGATTAAAATGGTTTAAAAAAACGAATTGCCTAAACAGTGATTAGGTAATTCATGTAAATGAACTTGAATGCGTTGTTAAAAAGATGTGAAAGTTGGATATCTCAGACGAGATAAGAGGATAGAGGAACTTCATGCATCAAGACTGAATAACGGGGAAAATCCGCCGGAACTTTTTATCATAGATTCTCAAGGTCAAGCATCAGCGAGTAAGAGATAATATATTATTAACAATTGTGCAGACGGTCTGCACAATTTGGAAGGAAGGCAGTATGCTTATAACATCGAATGAGTATTTGCAAGCAGTACAAGAAATAAATGATTATGTGAATTAGGCTAAATATAGAGCGTCCGTTAGTGTGAATAGTGAAGTGCTGAAAACAAACTTGTTCATTGGAAGTGTGATTATTCGTAACTCCGAATGGGGTAATAAATTCGTTGAATTTATCTAAGGATATGAGGATGAAATATCCCGGTGCAAAAGGGTATTCTGTTCGAAATTTAAAGTATATGAAGAAGTTTGCACAGATTTTCGCTGAGGATGATGTGGATAAGTATGGATTGGCAAGGATTACTTGGAGCCATCATCAAGTGTTGATGAGTAAGGTGTCAAGCCAAGAAGAATATGTATGGTATTTGGAAAAAACTTTAGAGCATGGATGGTCGGTAGATGAATTGGCATCCCAAGTGAAGGGCCAGTTGTATGAGAGGCAAGTTGTGGCAAATAAGATTTCAAATTTTGAAAACAGATTGCCTATTGAACAAAAGGATATTGTTATAAGTACTATGAAAGATCCATATATGTTTGATTTTATCAATTATACAGAGGATATGTTGGAAACAGATATAGAAAATGAGTTGGTAAGGAATGTTACTTCGCTATTGATGGAATTAGGAACCGGTTTTGCTTTTATGGGACAGCAATATCATCTTGAGATTGGCGGAAAAGATTTTTATATTGATCTTCTTTTCTATAATATAAAGCTTAGATGTTATGTGGCGATTGACTTAAAGACAGGTGATTTTAAACCGGAGCAAGCAGGGAAAATGAATTTCTATTTGTCAGCTCTGGACGATTTGGTTAAATCCCCAGACGATAATCCATCTGTTGGATTAATATTATGTAGAGATGAGAATAGAACCATTGCAGAATATGCGTTAAGAGATATGTCGAAACCTATTGGTGTAAGCGAGTATCATTTGTGTACAGATCTTCCGCTAGACTTGAAAAGTGCTTTACCAGATCCGGAGGAGATTAGAAGTAGGATTGATATGAAAAAATAAATTGTGCAGACCGTCTGCACAAATGAATTAGAAAGAGTTTCGTGATAACACCATGATAACAAAAATTCCCAAAACCTCAGATACAGGATGCATATAAAAGAAAAAGGTACCGAAAAAGCCCTGAAAATCACACGCAATCACCCTGATTTCCACCACAGAAAACCGTGAGGGTGGACGTACAGTAGGTTCCGATAGGGTTGCAGATATTGAAGCTGTTTTAGTCGTGGAAACTACTGACAAAGAGAGACGTTATCTTAACCAAGATGGTCAGGATATGGTTAAGATATAGATAAACAAAAATGAAAACAGTTTATTGATACTTACCTGAAAAAGAAGAGTATGGCATGAACTATCAGACCAGGCATAAACCATGTGTTTTTTTGCAGGAGGACGGGAGGTGCAAGTTGGGAGATTGCAAATCGGACAGCTGAAAAAAATATCCATACGCCAATCAGCCGGAAAGATTATCAAGTTTGCTGAACACATTGGATACGATAGAAATATGTCCGGCAGCTTTTGAGATTTTTGAGAGACTAAAGAAAGAGTATCGGTTTAGGACACGTAGATAAAGGGAGAGCAGCTATGAACCTGACTCATTTTTTAAAACAGACAGATGCCATTACGTCACAGTATTCAACGGAACAGCTCATTGATTTTATTCATGATATCGGGAGGGTCTGCCCGGAGCATCGCAGGGAGGACTTTTTGGAAATGCTGAAATCTGCAGGGAATGGAGCGGTAAGGGCATCAAAAAAAGTAGAGGACAAAGATATTGATTTCGATGAGATGTACAGCCGTGTCAGAGATCATTTAAAGAGCATTGATTCTCAGGAGGTCACTATTACCGCCGTATTGAACGAAGAATATGACGACTGGTATGACGACAGCGGCGAAGAATTTTATTATGAGGATAACGACGACATTTCGGATATGCTTGAAGAAGCCTGTGATTTTGTGCATATCTGCATGGACAGGGAGAAATATAAAGAAGGCTTTGCAGTTGGTAAGCAGCTGCTGGAAATGGAGATTCTGTGCGATAATGAGTATGGCGATGAAGAACTTTCACTGGGGGATATGGTGCATTATGAGCTTTTGCACTGCGATTTGAAACGGGTAATCCTTGATATAGCATATTGCGCATATCAATCAGCGCCGCCTGCCAAACGCCCAGATGCATTGTATGGAGTTATTCTAAATGCGAAAGAGGACACAGCTACATTAGAAGCCGTTATGCAGCATGGCGAGGAAGACTTGCCGGAATTGGAAGAATTTCTTCCGTCATGGATTACCTATCTTGGGGATAAGACGGGGCATGATGCGGACCGCCTTATGCTGGAAGCCGTTGATCTGTTAAATGATCTTTCGCTGGAGGTGCAGTGTGCGGAAAAGTATG
Source organism: bacterium 1xD42-87 (assembly GCA_003611805.1). GTDB lineage: Bacteria > Bacillota > Clostridia > Lachnospirales > Lachnospiraceae > UBA3282. Next base: position 10,378 of record RAYM01000040.1, read on the forward strand.
CCGCTGTCCATCCGGGATTATATCTGAATATATTGGAAAACGGGAAACATATGCCGGCGGATGATATGGCAGCTATAGGGCTCGAAGCGATGAAGGCGATACCAAAGAAATATGTAATGCGCAGTAAAGCAGCGTTGAAAACAGCTGAGTATGTTATTGCGGCAGATGAGAAACAATCTTTATTGGAAAAGTGTTATTTTGCCGCATGTGAATCGGATACATCCGCACAAAACTATCTCCGTGCATTATTAAACGGGTATGGAAACGGAAAGAAAAGGGAAGAACTTCAAAAGCTGTTAGCGTCATTTCCGATGTACAAGAGCAACAACTATCTGCTGGATGAAAGGAGTTTTCGCGGATATGGCGGAAGCGAGTATTTTGAGAGAGAGGAAAATAAACCAAACAACAATATGATTTTGATGCTCAGGTTCTTAGACGGGCAGTTTGCGGAGGTATTGGACAAAGGATTGCATAAATCGGAAGCGCTGGGCTGGACGGGATCTTTCATGAAACAGGGAATTGCCCTATTTCTGTTATGTCTTTATGAGGGGCAATGGAACGGTAGTGGGATCGCCGCTATGGCAGAGATGGCAAAAAGTGCAATGAGATTTTCCACGGAAGAATATCGAAATGGTACCTGCGGACTTGAGGGAATAGGAGAGAATGACCTGTTTTGTCATCTGTTTTCACAATGGAAGTCTATAGTGCCGATGTCATCTGATATAAGGAACCAAGCCATAAAAAGAATCACAGTGCTGCTGGAAAAGCGGACAGCGGGAATTATGGATGCAAACCGCAGGAACTATTATGGGGAATGCGCAGCGTATATCGCCGCGTTAGGCGAGGTGCGTGAATCTATGGGAGAGATGGGTGCAAAACAGATGCTTATGACATCGTATAAGGATGCGTACCCGCGAAGGAGTGCATTTCGGGAAGAAATGAGGAAGTATGGCTGGATTGATATGAAGAGAAAATAGGAGCAACATTCTTAATAAGGAGATTACGATGAGCAGCACAGAAGAACTGGAAAAAAGAATACAGTATTTGGAACAGGAAAACCAATACTTGAAACAGCTTCTGTCAGACGCTGGGATTTCCTATTCTAAAAAAGAAATCATCGAGAACGTTTACGAATATGATCCAAATCAGGGAGCAAGAACTATACCAAGAGAGATTACAGAAACAGATGCCAAAGTGTTCTTTAGCATGTTTTGGGGGCGCACGGATGTATACAGCAAACGTACCATTAAGAAGTCGACCAAATAAGTCAATTATTATACCCAATGTTACAATTTTTGGAAAAGCGGCTGTCCAAGAGTTGCCGGAAGCAAGATAAAATGTCAGGATTGCAAAAGGCAGGCATATAAGGAGTTAAAAAAGGAGCAGATTATTGACCATTTAAGGGGAAATTCGGAGGATGCCACAGATGTTATAGGTGTTTTCCCGCTTTTGACAGATGATACCTGCCGATTTATCGTCTTTGATTTTGATAACCATGAAAAGGGTGCGGAAAGAAATGATTTTGCCAATACTGACGAACTGTGGAAAGAGGAAGTAGACAGCCTGAGAAAGATATGTGATATCAACAGGATTGACGCATTGGTGGAGCGTTCCCGTTCGGGGAGAGGCGCACATCTCTGGATATTCTTTCAAAAACCAATAGAAGCCTCACTTGGCGGGAGGTGATCTGCTTTTCGACGTATCCGGGCAGTCAAATGTGATTAAGAAAATATATTTTCGGTTTGAAGATTCTGTTGAATGTGAGATTTAGATGGAAGAGTCCTGCAAAAATATTTGCTGCCAAAGCTGACCATTCAGCCTCTCATCGAAAACTCACTCCAGCATGGGAGCGGAGGAGCGATATGGCATTATCGATCTTGCGGCCTTATTTCACGCACATAGGTTTTCTGACAAAGCAGTAGACTTTCATCCATGATTCTGATAAAATAGATTAATATATTAATCTCAGAAAGACAGCGGCATATATCTTGCGATTTTTAGGCTATCCCAGGATATATGCATTTCATTATGAATCAGGAAAGATTGGTAACGGTTATGAGTGATTTGGGCGGGGAAAAACAGCAGAAACTGCATTTTCCCATGATGGAAAATGACGAGTATCAGAAAGCGCAGCGACAGGAAATCAAACTCGGGAAGGAGGAAGGGCTGGATGTATCTATTTACTCCAACCCCGAATTTAACTGGCTGCAGATGGAGCAGATCCGAATGGGGCTCAAGGATAAGGTGGACGCCTCTGTGTATGCCGATCCTGCTTACAATTACGAGACCATGCGGCAGATCAGACTGTCCCTCTACTCGGCCATAGATCTGATCCCCTATCTGAAAAGGGGATTTGCGGATGACGACCTGGAGGAAATCCGTTTTGCGCTGATGAACAGGCTGCCGATTGATAAGTGGCTGCAGGATATGATGTGTGCGCCGCAGATCCATGAGATCAGAATTGGCCTGTGTGAGGATATCGATATCACGCCATATGCCAACATCAAATATAACTGGCTGCAGATGAAGGAGATTCGTCTCGGGCTTGAGAAAAAGCTGAATGTGTCGCTTTATACCAACCATCTGTTCAACCATGCGCAGATGAGGGAGATCCGTCTTGGACTGGAGGCGGGGCTTGATGTCACATCCTACTGCAGTCTGGTTTACTCGGCCACAGACATGAAGGAGAAGCGGCAGGCTATTATCAACCGTAAACGGTCAAGCGGCACGGCATCCCCGGAGCCGCAGTACAGCGTGGAGCCGCAAAAGACCGCAGAGAGGGAACTGGCGCAGAATACGGACAAAGGAAATGCGGCTGTTTCGCAGGACAAGAAAGAGAAAAGCTCCCGGGCGGCTTCCCTCCAAAAGAAAGAATTTTCTATATCTATAGAAGAAAACGGAAACAAGGCATATGCCTATATCCCTTGGATTCCGGGTAATATAGTGACCGAAGAGGATATTTACAAAGATCTGGAGAGGCGGGAGATTGTTTTTGGCATCAAGGAAGATGCGATTGCCGACATGATTGACCGCAGGCGGCTGAATGAAAAAATACTGATCGCAGAGGGAATCCCGGCAAAAAAAGGAAAAGACGGCTGGTTTGAATGGTTTGTCAGGCTTGATCTGCCGCGTATTCCGGCGCCGTTGCCTGACGGCGGAGTTGACTATGTCAATATAGAAGCCTTTGAGATGGTGGAGGAGGACGAGAAAATTGCCTTTTATCACCGGGCGGAAACGGGCATCAGCGGCAAAAATATATATGGGGAAATGATTCACGCCGAGAATGGCATGGAGCTGAAACCGATAAGAGGAATCGGATTTACGATCGAGCCGGACGGGTGTACTTATCGGTCTAAAATGAACGGGAAATTTGAGTTTACGGCCGGACGCATTCTGATTACCAATATGCTGATTGTCCGGGAGGACGTAACCGCTGTGACGGGCAAGCTAGAGGTGGATGGCTCCGTCTATGTGGTAGGCAGTGTTTCTTCCGGGGGCTATGTCAAGGCAACCGGGGACATTATTGTCGAACATAACGTGGAGACATGTCGGCTTATAGCCGGCGGAAACGTTATGATAAAAACGGGAAGCTGTTCCAAGAACGACTGTTTTATCGATGCAGGCGGCGAAGTTTCCGGGAGCTTTTTTGAGGCTGCCAATATCCATGCAGGCGGCAATGTCAAGGCCAATTATATTATGAACAGCAGCATTAAGACGATGGGCAGGGTGATCGTATCGGGAAGCAAGGGCATGCTTCTGGGCGGCACCATTAGTGCGGTCAGAGGTGTGGAGACTTATAATCTGGGCAACCGACTGCACTTGAAGACAGTGCTTGACATCGGCCAGAACGAGCTGTATGAAAAGGCCCATGCGGAATATGAGAAAAAGCGGGAAAAACTCCTTAACGATTTAAAAGCGCTGGAGCGGGAGTGGGGAAAAATCGTACAGCTTGAGGAAGCCGGAAAAGAGGTGCCGGAGGAGATACAGCGTAAAATTTATGCGGCGATTGAGGTGCAGGGACAGAAACTGGCGGAGATCGACGGCGAGGAGTCAAAATTAGCCAATCTGACGGGGCAGGCGGCCAAAGAACCTGTCTGTGTCAGGGGCAGGGCCTATGAAGGCAGTGTGATTATCATAAACGGGATCAAATATACACTGTCGGCGGAGGTGCGCAGGGTTCTCTTTAAACTTCGCAACAAACAGGTAGTGATGGTAGCTTTGTAATGTGTGCGGACTGCACGGCAGAAGGAACATGACAGGGGCAGCACAGCGCATGCTCCAAATAATAAATGAGAAGGTACAGGTAAATTATGAAACGTGATACCATTTTAATTTTTGAGGACAACGAAATTGACCGTGCAATTCTGGTCGGATTACTGCAGTCAGATTACAAGATACTGGAGGCATCTAACGGCAAGGAGGGGATTGCGCTTTTGAATTCCCATTTTGCGTCGATCGCCATTGTGCTGCTTGACAATCTGATGCCGCTGATGGACGGCTTCACCGTGCTGGAAAACCTGAAGGAAAAGAACGTACTCAACAAGATTCCTTTTATTATGATTACCGGGGAAAGTTCGCCGGAGATGGAGAGAAAGGGCTACGAGTACGGTATCGTAAGCTATGTCAAAAAGCCCTATCAGTCTGACGTGGTAAAACAGGTGGTGCAGAATGCCATCGGCTGGTTCCAGTACAAAATGCAGCTGGAGATGATGGTCAAAAAGCAGAACATCAGCAGAACAGTGTGCTCCGCCAGCAGACGAAGAAACTGAACCATGTAAATGAAATTCTGATTGATTCCCTGAGCAACCTTGTGGAGTTCAGAAATATGGAATCAAAACGGCATATCAAAAGGATACGGGAGTATTCCATGTGTCTGGGCAAGAGCGTGATGAAGCTTTACCCGGAGTATGAGCTGACGCCGGAGAAGCTGATGCAGATCGGATGGGCGTCATCCCTCCATGATATCGGAAAGATTGCCATTCCTGACTCCATTATTCTGAAGCCGGCCAAGCTGACGGCGGATGAATTTGAGCTTATCAAGTCGCATACGACAAAGGGCGCGGAGATCATCCAGCAGCGGGTGCGTCTGAACGACCGGGCAATCTTCGATTATGCCTATGATATTGCGAGACATCACCATGAGAAATATGACGGGAAAGGCTATCCCGACGGACTTAAGGGGGACGAGATCAGCATAGCGGCCCAGATTGTTTCCCTCGTGGATGTGTACGATGCGCTTACCTCAAAACGGGTTTACAAAACGGCATATGAATCGGATAAGGCATATCAGATGATCCTGAACGGACACAGCGGCACGTTTTCGCCAAAACTTCTCAAGGCGTTTACGGAAGTGAAGCCGAGCTTCGAGCATCTGCTGGACATGTACCACGATGAGGAGTGAGTATTTCACAGGCAATAAAGGTGATTGTTATAAAATTTATCAACATACATTACTTATTAAAGTTGAGTGCGCAGGCACTCGATTAGGACTGTCAAAAAAGGTCAGCAAAAGCTGGCTTTTTTGGTACAATAAAGTCAGAGGTGAGGAAACGCTGGTAAAAGAAAAGCCGGCAAGAAATACACTGGAAAGCAATTTATCCACGTTTTAATGTTGTTAGTGAAGGCGATATAATTGAATATTTAGAGAAGGACTGTTTATTTGGATAAAAGATAAAAAGACCACAGTTTCCCAAGTAATCGGGGACTGTGTTTTTTTTTTTTTATGTGGGGATAATAGAGGTTCTTGTGAAATTAGAAAGCTTCTTTTGCTAAGTCCGCTTTTTGGGACATATAAAGGTGCATAATGTTGCTAAGAATTGTAAGCAAATAGCAGATGGGAGGAACTTCGATGTATTTTTATAGATAATGAAAGTAAATATAGGCAGATGAAGGTATAATGACTTGTACCCATAACCGAACCTGGAGACAAAATAAGCAGTTTTGACAGAAAAGACATATTCAATAACGGAAGGAAAAGGAGCTGCAATATGCTGTTTCTAATTGACTACGAGAACGTTGGCAACATGGGAATGAAAGGCTGCGATTATCTGAATGCATCGGACCATATGATTGTCTTTTACAGTGAGGCACAAATGCATATGGAGCGCCGGTTTTTGGATGGGATCACGAAATCCGAATGCGTTTTCGAGGTATGCAAGCTGTATAAGAGCGGGAAGAATGCGCTGGATTTTTATATCGCCTCCAAGCTTGGAGAAATGTTTGGCAGCGGCTTCGAGGGAACAGCGGTGATCGTCAGTCACGATAATGGATTTCAAGCCGTGCGCGATTACTGGGATAAGAGGGCGGCGCGCAGGAGACGGGTTCTGCTGTCGAACTGCGTGGAGGACGGTATAGTCAGCGGCAACGAAAATAGTGAGCGGACAAGAGAACTGAGTCAGCTTCGTGAGAATTTGACCATCGGAGGATTTTTTGCTGACTATACGGAAAATATGCGTAGAAAAGAAGTGATAAGGGGGCTGTTTGACGGGACGGAGTATGAAGGAAGGACAGAAGAAATCCAAAAGATGATGGAGGGAAAGAAAAAGACGCCAAGGATCATATATTTGAACTGCCTGCATTCTTTTGGGAGAGATAATGGATTGGCGATTTATAACAGGATGAAGGCGAGCGGAGAACTTTAAATAAATCTGTATGCCGTAAAACATGGAGCAAGGCATCTGTCATGCTTCCTGCTTTTTCTTATTTAGCATGGACGCGTTCTAACGTGTGAAAGTCACGGGTGCGCGTAGGCAACGGCGAAGTATATAGCCGAACAGCAGGGGTGCAAGCTTTTTAGAGATAATTTAGAGATAAGGGTGTTATGATAATAAGTGGAACTGTATGTGTTCTTCTATTTTTTATAGAGGCGCGGATATGTTATGCGCTTCGGAACGGAGGGGTTTCTGTGAGAGGGATGAAGACGGGGAAGCGAATTGCGGCGTGGCTGCTGGCGTTTGCGCTGACAGCGGGGGCGCTGGCCGGGTGCGGCGGAACAGCCGGCGAGGGCGGCGCGGCAGACAGCACAGCAGACGGCGGGGGGCAGCAGGGCGAAAACCACGGCACTGCTATGGGGCGTTATGTGGAGAAGGGTGTGGAGCTGAACGGCAGCGCCCTCACTGACTGGAACAGCAGGCTGTTTAAGCAGGAGGACGGCAGTTTTCTTCTGGCTGATAACAGCGGGTTCATACTGCGCTCCACAGACAATGGCGCGAGCTGGACAAAGGCAGATGTGCCGTGGCTTGAAAAAATGAAAACGGAAAATAAGTATATCTTAACCATGGCGATCGGTCTGGACGGGACGGCTGCCGTGGTATGGACGGAGCCTGAGGAGGGAACAGAGGACAGTGGCAACGGTGTACAGCTTAAGATGGACATGCAGCTGACGCTCATCAAGCCCGACGGCACGGAAATTCCGGTGGAAATGAAGCTGGGAGAGGATGAATGGTGGATTAATGCGGTGTACATTTCTGACGACGGGAGGATTTTTGCCACCGCGTCGGGAGCAAATCTGTATGAGGTGAAGGAGGACGGCAGCAGCGAAAAATACCTGACGATAGACGGCTACAGCATTGATCTGGTGCAGTTTCACGGCAGCTGCATGATTCTGGACGGGTACAATGTGGATGTGCCGCTCATCTACGACATGGAAACAAAAGAATATATAGAGGATGAAGTGCTGGCGGAGTTTGTGAGGGAAAACTTCCAGAACAGGGACAGTTATGCGGGGAAAAGTCATGACCTGTTCCTTATCTCCGGGGGAGACGACGCCATTTATCTTGCAGGGAAGACGGGGGTATTCCGGCATGTCCTGGGCGGAAGCGCCATGGAGCAGGTGATAGACGGGAGCCTGAACATTTTGGGGAACCCTGCGTACAAGATAATGGATATGATGGTGGCAAATAACGATGAGTTTCTGATGGTCCTTACGGGAGAGCGGATGACGCGCTTCGTCTATGATCCGAATGTGCCTTCCAGACCGGAGGAAAAGCTGCAGGTGTGGAGCTTGGAGGACGAGGCGGTGATCCGCCAGGCAATCAGCAAGTATCAGAAAGATAATCCGGCGGTTTATGTGGAGTATGAGATCGGACTTGCGGGAAATTCCATGACAAGGGAGGATGCCATCAAGAACCTGAATACGCGCACCATGGCGGGAAAAGGACCGGATGTGCTTGTTTTGGATAATATGCCGTTAGACTCTTACATAGAGAAAGGCATTCTCATGGATATTGCGCCCCTTCTGGACAGCATGAGTGGTGAGGGAGCAGTATTTCCAAATATTGTGGACGCGCTTAGAGGCGACGGGCATGTGTACGCGGTTCCCTGTAGAATGCAGCTTCCGTATGTGTGCGGAAAAAAGAGTGATATTAACAGAATGACGGGACTGTCAGAAGTGGCAGAGGAAATGGAATTGATGCGGGAGAATGATCCGGACGCTTACCTTATGAGCGTTCCGTCGGCGAAAGGTATTATGCGCATCTTTTCTCCGGCATGTGTTCCGGCATGGCGGACAGAGGAAGGTTCGCTCGACACAGAGGCGGTTTCCGATTTCCTGACACAGATGAAGCGGATGTACGATGCGCAGATAAACGGTATTCCGGAAGAGGGAGTGCAGACATATGAGGCTGATAAAAGTTATTATCAGGAATTTGAGAGTTCGGACGGGGAAACATTGGAGGACTCTGATGAGATAAGGACGCGGCATGAGGCGATTCATCTGCTGGGTGGAAGACGCCAGTTTGTGGCGGGCGCTGTAGAAGATGTATGGGAATACAACAGCCAGTTATCCGTTTCGAAGATGGAAGGTTTTGCGGATTATGTGAGTGTTCCCATGGAAGGTCAGTGCAGCAGCGTATTCTGGGCAAGGACGCTTCTGGGGATCAATGCATCCTCCAAAAGCAGTGAACAGGCGCAGGCTTTCCTGAAAATCGCGCTTGGAGACGAGATACAGAAAGAAGTTCTGAATGGTTTTCCTGTGACAGAGAAAGCGATACGGGACATTTATGAGAAACAGAGGGTTGTTTACAAGGACAACGATTATGTTTCAGGGCAGGGCGGCACCTATAATCTGGACGAGGAGGAGATTATTATGCTGATCCGAGTGCCGGATGAACCGGAAATAAATGCGCTGATCGCGTGGATCCAATCTTTGGATACCGCTTATGTGGAGGACAAAACCTTTGAAAATGTCGTCTACGAGGAAGGCGAACGATATATCAGGGGCGATAAGAGCCTTGAGGAAGTGCTGGGCTCAATTGAGACAAGGGTTGGCATTTATCTGGCAGAGTAATTTTTCGGAAAGGCTTTCCTCTTTTTCCGTAATTTGGTATAATGTAGTTGCCGCAAAAGAAAGACGTAGCACCGTCGCAGACAAAACAGTCTGCGACAGGAACGGCGTTTGTTTTTCTTGCGAGCCGCATGGGCAATTACAGGGGAATGTTATGGGGAAAAGTCTGAGTTTTGATATAGCGGCGCTTCTGATTCTGTCGCTGCTTTTGGTTTCGTGCATAGTGAGGAAAATGACCAGTGGTACGCCTAACCGGCTGTTTCTGGCATTTATATCTTTCAATCTGTTTGCAACGGTCTTTGATATCTTGGCGGTGGCGCTGGACAATGCGTCCAGCACGAACCTGCCCGCGCTGTATGCGGCGCATTTGGGATATTTAATCATACATAATTTTACAGTGCCAGTGTATGTGTTATTTGTTATCAGTCTCACTGACACTTGGCATAAGATCAGGAAGAGCTTTTGGATTCAGTTTGTGCTGTGGGCGCCTTTTTCGATAGTTTTTGCGGCGCTGCTCTCCAATCCGTTCACGAAGAAAATGTTTCTGGTGGATGAAGGGTATCAGCGGGGGGAATGGTTCTTCCTGATTTATATTGCAGTTGCGGTTTATGCGGTTTTTGTCATCGGATATATGGTTCGGTATCGGAGGTTGGTAGAGCGTTCCAAAATTATTGCGGTTATGTCCTATATACCGATCGGTGTCGGAGCCATGCTGATTCAGATGGTGTCTCCCTCGACGCTGGTGGAAATGTTCAGCGCGGCGGTCAGCCTGCTTCTCATGAGCGTGGGCGTTCAGAAGCCGGAGGAGATCGTGGATTCGGATACGCAGTTTATGAAGTACAGCGCCTATGCCACGGATATGAAGAGGAATTACAGAAACGAAAAGCATGTGGATGTGGTCATGCTAAATCTCGGCAGCTTTTCATCCATCAATGCCATGATGGGATACGATTTTTCCATGCTTGTATTGAATGATGTGGTGGCAAGAATACGCAAGGTCAATAAGCTTCTGTACAACAAAGGGGAGCTGTATTATCTGGACCGGGGGCGGTTTCGTATGGTGTTTGATGAGAAGCACCGGGAAAAGGCAGCCCAGGCGGCGGAACTGCTGGTGGAGAGTCTGAAGGAGAAGTCGGATTTCAATAATTTGGACGTGAGTCTGAATCCTTTTGTAATACTGGCAAGCTGTCCGGAAGAGATTCCTGATTTCAAAACGCTTATGACTTTCGGTACGGATTTCCACGAGAAGCTCAAGTACGAGGGGCGCGTCATGCACGTGCAGGAGGTCTATCATAAAGGGCTTTTTGAAATTCAGAAAAACATTGACCAGATCATTGAGGAAGCGCTGGAGTTTCACAGATTCCAGGTGTACTACCAGCCGATCTATTCGATTGAAAAGGGGAGATTTATCTCCGCGGAAGCGCTGCTCCGGCTGTTTGACCCAGCTTACGGTTTTATTTCGCCGGAGATTCTTGTCACGGCAGCGGAGAGAAGCGGCGCGATTCACAGGATTGGGGATTATGTGCTGGAGGAGGTCTGCAAATTTATTGCCAGTGAGGAATTTAAAAAACTAGGATTGGAGTATATAGAAGTCAATCTGTCGGTGACTCAGTGTATGCGTGTCAATCTGGCGGAAAAAGTGATGTCGATTATGGGCAGATACCGGGTATCATCCGAACTGATCAATCTGGAGATCACGGAGACGGCGGCAAGTCATACGCAGGAAGTTATGGCGGAGAATCTGAACAAGCTGACGAGGGCGGGTATTTCGTTCTCACTGGATGACTATGGGACAGGCTATTCCAATATTAAGCGTGTGATCCAGCTTCCGCTGAAAATCATTAAACTGGATAAGTCGTTTGTGGATGATCAAGACAATCCTAAGATGCGGGTGGTTCTTAAGAACACGGTGGCAATGCTCAAGGATATGGAGATGGAGATTGTGGTGGAAGGAATCGAGACACAGGAGATGCTGGATTTCTTTACGGAATTACAGTGCGACTTTATTCAGGGATACTTTTTCTCCAAGCCGCTGCCGAAGCCCGAGTTTATTAATTTCCTGAAATCTCAGACAGAATAAAAACAGACCATTGCATTTCAGGCGGGAGAATGCTAAGATAAATGCGTTGCAGCAACTAAGTTGTGTATGTACGGAATGGAGGAGAACTATGAAAAAGAGAGTAGTGGCAGTGATGCTTGCGGCGGCAATGGTATGTTCCCTTGCGGCATGCGGCGGCAGTGAGTCAGCGGCGCCTGAGGCGGTGCAGGAGAGTGCGGAGGAGGAAGCTCCCGCAGAGGATGCGGCGGAGACAGAAGCAGAACCGGCAGAGGATGCGGCGGAGACTCCCGCGGCGGAAGATGAGACGGCGGCAGGGCTTAAGATTGCGATCGTATCCAGCCCTTCGGGTGTGGACGACGGTTCCTTTAACCAGGATAACTACAATGGGATTCTTTCTTTTATTGAGAACCATCCCGAAAGTACGGTGACACCGGTGCAGGAGCCGACAGGCGATGTGGCGGCAGCCGTACAGGCAGTGGCAGACATCGTGGCGGATTATGATGTGATTGTCTGCTGCGGGTTCCAGTTTGCGGGAATCACCAGCATTGCGCAGGAAAATCCGGATGTGAAGTTTGTGCTGGTTGACACGTTCCCGTCCGATGCGGATGGCAATGAAGCCGAGGTTGACAATATTTATGCGATGCAGTTTGCGGAGCAGGAGTCAGGCTTTTTCGCGGGCATGGCGGCGGCGCTGGAGACGAAATCCAACAAGGTGTCTGTGGTGAATGGTATCGCTTACCCCTCTAATGTGAATTACCAGTACGGTTTTGAGTGCGGCGTGAAATATATCAACGAGACGGAAGGAAAGTCTGTGGAGGTTGTGGAGCTTCCCTCTTATGCGGGCACGGATGTGACCGGTGCGAATGTGGGAGGTAACTATGTAGGTTCTTTCGCTGACGAGGCGACCGGCAAGGTTGTCGGCAACGCGCTGATTGCTGAGGGTGTAGATATTATCTTTGTGGCGGCAGGCGCATCCGGGAACGGTGTCCTCACGGCTGTGAAGGAGGCTGACGGCGTTTACTTTATCGGCTGTGACGTGGATCAGTATGACGATGGCGCAAACGGGGATGCCAATGTGGTTCTGACTTCTGCGGTAAAGGTGATGCATCTGAATGTGGAGCGCGCGCTGGAGGCGGTTACGGATGGCAGCTTTAAGGGCGGAAATGTGGTACTGCAGGCTGACACGGATTCCACGGGATATATCAATGCGGATGGAAGAAACCAGCTCTCGGCGGATTCCATTAAAAAGATGGACGAGGCTTACGAGGCGATCAAGGGTGGCACGATTGTTCCCGCCGCAAACTTCAACGGCATCACGCCGGATGATTTCAGCTGGTAGGAAACAGGGCAGGCGGCGATTCGCCGTTTGGGTAAATGAAATAGGAAGTAAGATCCGGGCTGCGGGAATTTCACCGCAGCCCTTTTTTCGCGCATAAGCAGAGCCAGAAATCGACAGAGGCAGAACTCGTATCTTGCGGGATAACTGACTTTGCCGTATACTATAGACAGATACTGGTTACAGGAGAGGGCAGGGATCACATATGTCTGACTATATCATTGAGATGAATCATATTACGAAACGCTTTCCGGGCATTGTAGCGAACGATGACGTTTCCATCCAGGTGAAGAAAGGGGAGATATATGCCCTTCTGGGAGAGAACGGCGCGGGCAAGTCTACACTCATGAGTATGCTGTTCGGCATGTACGAGCCGGACGAGGGGGAGATCATCATCCGCGGAGAGAAGGTGAAGATTGAGTCCCCCAATCATGCGACCAGGCTGAATATCGGCATGGTGCATCAGCATTTTAAGCTGGTGAGCAACTATACCATAGCAGAGAATATCGTTATGGGGATGGAGCCGGTCAAAAAAACCTTTGGCATTTTTAAGACACTGGATCAGAAGAGGGCAAATGAGGAGATCCGGGCTTTGTCTGAGAAATTTGGTCTTGAGGTGGATCCCACCAAGGTGATTGAAAATATCAATGTCTCCATGCAGCAGCGAGTGGAAATATTAAAGATGCTGTACCGGGAGGCGGAGATTTTGATTTTTGATGAGCCGACGGCAGTGCTGACACCGCAGGAAATCGAGTTCCTTCTGGAGATCATAGAGAGTCTGCGCAGGGATGGAAAGACGATTATCCTGATTACACACAAGCTGGAGGAAATCAAGAAAATTGCTGACCGCTGTGCGATCCTCTGCAGGGGAAAGCTGATCGATGTGCTGGATGTGAAAAAGACGGACACGAAGACGATGGCAAACCTGATGGTTGGCAGGGAAGTGAATTTTTCAGTGGACAAGCCTGCGCCGGAGTTTGGCAGGGAAATTCTGAAGGTAGAGCATCTGACGGTGCAGAATGAGGATAAATTTGAGGTGGTGAAGGATGTCAGCTTTTCTGTGCGCGGCGGGGAGATTTTCGCAGTGGCAGGCGTCTCCGGGAATGGGCAGGTGGAGCTGGCTGATGCGGTGGCAGGGCTTTTAAAACCCTCCCATGGAAGGATACTTTTAAATGGCAAAGATATTACGCAGGCTTCCATTCGGAGCCGGAATCTGGAAGGCATTTCCTATATCCCGGAGGACAGGCAGAATGTGGGTCTGGTGATGGATCTGTCCCTGTCGGACAATCTGGCGCTGAAGAATTATTTCCAGCCGCCCTTTTCAAACGGTTCTATGATAGCGGGAGACGAGTTTGTCAGATACAGCGACGAGCTGATTAAAAAATATGACATCAGAAGCGGGCAGGGGAGCGGGACGATTGTGCGTTCCATGAGCGGAGGCAACCAGCAGAAGGCAATCATTGCCAGAGAGATCGAGCTGGATTCCTCTCTTCTGATTTTCGTTCAGCCTACCAGAGGACTGGATATCGGGGCTATCGAGAAAATTCACCGGCAGATTGTGGAGCAGCGAAGTAGGGGCAAGGCTGTCCTGCTGATTTCACTGGAACTGGATGAGGTGATGAATCTTGCTGATACAATCGGCGTTATTTACAATGGGAAGATAGAGAAGATCGCCGATGCAAAAACGCTGACACCCGGAGAGGTCGGGGAGTTTATGATGGGAGTGGGAGGTCGCCATGAAAAAGCATGATTGGATACCGTTTTTTACGGTTTTCTTAAGTCTGATTCTGGGAATTGTGGTGATAGCGATGCTCGGGAAGAATCCGTTTCTGGCATATTATAATCTGCTGCAGGGATCGGGACTTGCGCCGAAGGCATCCTACGCAGGGCACAAGGGGATGATTACGGATTTTACCAGTTTTTTGAATGCGCTCACGCCGATGCTTCTGGCATCGCTCTCGGTTCTGATTGCATTGAAAGCCGGGCTGTTCAATATCGGTGTCTCGGGACAGATGCTGGCGGCAGCATTTGTGGCTACGGTTCTGGTAGGCTATTCCGAGCTGCCCGCTGTGCTGGCGAAGCCGCTTGTCATTCTGATCGGACTGACGGTGGGGGCTCTTGTGGGCGGACTGGTCGGTTTTCTGCGGCATCGGTTCAATATCAATGAGGTGGTGTCCACCATTATGTGCAATTACATAGTGCAGTATGTGGTCAGTTTCTTTATCAATGTATTTTTTGTAGATCCGGTGTCGAGGCAGTCCAAAAATATCGGCGCGGCTGCAAGGCTGACGCTTGTGGACGTGACGGTGGGCGATTACAAGATGGATATTCCGCTGGGGATTGTTGTGGCGGCTATAGCAGTTGCTGCCACGGTCTTTCTGCTTGGGAAGACGACACTGGGATTTGAGATCAAGGCAGTGGGGAGTGGCAGCCGGGCGGCGGAGTACGCCGGCATCCGCGTGGGACGGACGAGAGTGCTTGCGATGATGCTGTCGGGCGGTGCGGCAGGTCTTGCGGGAGTGACCTATTATCTGGGATATTTTTCCTCTATGCAGCCGAGAGTGCTTGCGAGCACGGGATATGACGCGATTGCGGTGGCTTTGCTTGGGAACAGCTCTCCGATAGGCATTATTTTTTCTTCCTTCCTCATCACCGTGATTTCCAAGGGGAGTACCTACATGAGTTCCACGGCGGGCGTGCAGGCGGAGATGGCGTCGGCACTCACGGGAATCATTCTGTTAATCAGTGCCTGCGGCGCCTATGTGAGGGAACGATTAGACAGACGGAAGGAGAAGAGATGATATGAATACGATCATAATTGACGGTTTATCCTTTGCACTTCCGCTGTTTATCATGGCGATCGGCGGTATATACTGTGAGCGCAGCGGTGTGACGAATCTTGCGATAGAAGGGCTGCAGGGTTTCGGCGCTTTCTGCGGCGCGCTTTTTGCGGTCTGCATAGCGCCCCGCTTTGCGGGTGATTCGCCGGTACCCTTTTATCTGGCGATGGTGTTTGCTTTTCTCGGCGGTATGCTTTTTTCACTGCTTCATGCGATGCTGTGTATCCGTTTTAAGGCGAATCAGGTCATCAGCGGCGTGGTCATCAATATTCTGGCTATGTCTTTGACAGAGTTTATGACAAAGCAGATCAACGCCAGTATTTTTCAGGCGGCTTCCAACAAGTTTGTGCTTGGTGTGTCGGCACGCGTGACTGTGCCGGGAATCTCGTCGGTTCCCGTGCTGGGGGCGGTCTTTACCAATCTCTACCCCTTTGAGCCTGTGATTGCGCTGATTGCCTTTATCGCCTGGTATGTTCTCTATAAGACACCTTTTGGTCTGCATCTGAGAGCCTGCGGGGATAATCCTCACGCAGTGGATGCGGCGGGCATTGAAGTGGGGAAGGTACGTTTGGCTGCGGTCATGGTTTCCGGGGCGCTCTCGGGACTTGGGGGCATCTGCTTTGCCTACTCCATCTCCGCGAATTTCTCTTCGAATATCTACTCGGGATACGGATATCTGGCAATTGCGGCATTGATTTTTGGCAACTGGAAGATTCTTCCTACGCTGGGGGCATGCCTTCTTTTCGGTTTTGCGAGATCGGGCGGATATGAGCTGGTGAAGCTTTTGGAAATGCCCAGCAGCTATCAGGATCTGGTTATGGTGCTGCCCTATGTGCTGACGCTTCTGATGCTTGTGTTCTTCGGCAGGAAGAATCATTCTCCGAGGGCGCTCGGCGTTATTTATGACAAAGGTGCAAGATAGGAGAGACGGTTATGGGTATTGCCTTTATAGGACTGCAGGTCATAGGGATAGGGTCGATTTTCTTCGCGCTGGCGCTTCTGCTAAACGGGGACGGCAGCAGGGAGCAGAAAATGATGGAGTATTTTCTGGTGGGCGCCCTGATCCTGAATATCGGGTATCTGCTGGAACTGATGTCGCCGACGATGGAGGCGGCAATGGTAGCGGTAAAGATGCAGCATCTGGGGACTATGACGATACCTATCTGCTATTGCTATTTTATTTATATTTACTGCTTCGAGGAGGCGCCGCTTAGGCGGCTGAAGCTTTTGGGAATCATTGACGGGGGCATTCTCCTGCTGATTCTGACCTGTGACTATCATGGTATTTTTTACAGGCAGGTTGGATGGCAGACCACGGCGGGGGGAAATTCCTACCTGTATCTGGAGTATGGACCGGGATTTGCGGTTTTTATAGTCTGCGCCACCCTCATTCCCTACGCCATGTCCCTGCGCGTGCTGATCCGCGCCTGCGCCAGAAAGGGCGAGGACTCGGTGGATCGGAAGTATGGGCTGATTCTGGGGCTTTCGCTGCTGCCGATCATTGCACTCTACACATATGTCACGAAGCTGACACAACCCTATGATTTTACGCCGGTGGTGCTGGGGCTGGTGCTTTCGTGTGTGGTGATTCTCGTGTGGAGCAGGAAAGTTTACGATTTCGGAAGCCTTGCGTCAGGGACGCTGCTAAACAGTATGAGTGACGGTGTGATTGCACTGGATGAAAAGGGAAGGGTGGTCAACTATAATCCGGCGGCGGCAGACATTTTTACGGGGCTTAGCAGTCATGCGATCGGAAGGAACGTTGCGGACATAGAGGATTTCCCGGAAATGGCATTGGGGGAAGCGGAGCAGAACGAATTTTTCATGAAAGACCGCTATTACCAGAGCCGTGTGGAGCAGATTGCGGATCGGTTCGGAGCGGTCAAAGGTTATGTGGTCGTGATTCTGGACATGACGGAGATACGGAATAATATTGAGGAGATCAAGCGCGTCAGAATACAGGCAGAGCAGGCAAACGAGGCAAAAAGCGAATTCCTGGCAAACATGTCCCACGAAATCCGAACGCCCATGAATGCGATTGTGGGATTGAGCGACATTATTATGGAGGAGAGCAAGGGGCGCAAGGTGTACAGCTACGCCTGTGATATCAAGTCGGCGTCCAGAAACCTGCTGGCGCTGATCAACGATATTCTCGATCTGTCCAAAGTAGAGGCGGGGAAGATGGAGCTGGTAAATGCTGACTATCATATTAAGAATGTGACGGATGAAGTCATTAATATGATGGATGGCGCGGCGTCAAAGCGGGGGATTCTGCTCAAATGCGAGTATGACATGTCCATACCGTGCAAGTATTACGGAGACGAGGGCAGGATCCGTCAGATTTTAATTAATCTGCTCAACAACGGGTTGAAATTTACGAAGGAAGGGTATGTGAAGCTGTCTGTCGGCGGCAGCCCGGGAGAGGATGCAGATACGGAGCTTTTACATATTGAGGTGAGGGATACCGGCTGCGGCATCAGGGAAGCCGATCTTGCAAAAATATTTGAGAATTTCAGTCAGGTGGATGCGAAGCGCAACCGCAGTGTGGAGGGAACGGGACTCGGGCTTTCCATAACGCGGCATCTGGTAGAGCTGATGAAGGGAACAATTTGGGTGGAGAGCGTGTACGGGGAAGGCACGGTCTTTATACTGGACATCCCGCAAAAGATCGTGGACCGCAGGAGTCTGACGGAAGTGCCGAGGGAGAGCGTGCGCAAAGAGGATGAAATTGAGCCCTTTTCGGCGGAGGATTGTCGAGTGCTGGTGGTGGATGACAATCTCGTCAATCGGAAAGTGGCGAGAGGGTTCCTGCGCCCTTATGGATTTATGATTGATGAGGCGGACAGCGGCCCGAAATCCATTGAATGTGTCAGGCAGACGAAATATGATATTATTTTTATGGATCATATGATGCCGGAGATGGACGGTATAGAGGCGGTACAGATCATCCGCAGTGAATGCGGGGAGAATGGGACACAGCCGGTTATTATCGCGCTGACGGCAAATGCTATGGAGGGTGTCAGAGATATGTTTTTATCTAACGGTTTTCAGGATTTTATCACCAAGCCGTTAGACAAAAGGACGCTCAACGAGGCGCTCAAAAAGTGGATTCCGAAGCAGAGGAGAAGAGAGCCGGACACTTGGGAGCAGAGTGTAGAGAAAATGAGAAAGGTGAAGCCGGCAGAAAAATAGAATCGGCGGGAGACGGGAGTGCATTTGAGGCAATAGTGCCAAAAATGCACTCTCTTTTTTGTTTGAGGTTACGCGATTAACCTGTTGTGTTTATTGCGTTGTGGGATTACACTGGTTCCAGAGAAGAGGGACGGTAGGTTTGACGGGAGAAATATGGCAGAACGGGTAAGAATTGCGGACATTGCGGAAGAGCTGGGGCTTAGCACGGCAACAGTCTCCAATGTGATTCACGGAAAAACGAAAAAGATATCGGATGAGACGGTAAAAAGGGTGCAGGCGCTTTTGGAGGAGAGACAGTATATTCCAAGTATGGCGGGAATTCTGCTTGCGCGAAACAATTCCCGTATCATCGGTGTGGTGGTGAACAACCATGAAAAGTATGAAGGGAAAGTGCTGGAGGATGGTTTTGTGTCCGCTTCCATGAATGCTTTGCTGTTTGAGCTGGAGAAGGCCGGGTACTTTATGATGATTAAAGCAGCGCAGGACTGGAGTGAGGTGGAGCGGTTTGCCTCTATGTGGAATATGGACGGGATGGTGCTGATGGGATTTTGTGACAGCGATTATGAAAAGCTTCGTGCAAAAATGCGTATTCCTTTTGTGGTCTATGACGGTTATTTTGAGAGCAGCAAGGGCATTTGCAATTTGACGATTGATAACTTTGACGGAGGCTGTCAGGTGGGCGCGTACTTGAAAGAGATGGGGCATCGGCGTGCGCTTCTTCTCTCGGATAACGATATATGTGTGGACGCGGAGCGAATGGCGGGCTTTCGGGCCGGATTTTCAGACGGGGAGACAGATTTCCTGGAAGTGCCGATGAACAGGGAAGGGCGCCGCTGCCTGTATCAAGACAATATGGAGCGGATTCGGGCTTGTACGGCGGCGTTTGCTGTTTCGGATGTGTATGCGGCGGAGTTTATACATTTTCTGCTGGAGTGTGGGATTTCTGTACCGGGGGAAATGTCGGTGGTAGGATTTGACGATAACGCTCTGTGTGAAAGCTGTTTTCCGCGGCTCACTACGGTGGGGCAGGATGCGGGGGAACGTGCTCGTATGGCGGTGCGTGCGCTGAGGAGGCTTCGGGATGGCAGCGGTGAACCGGCAGAGGAGGTGCTCTCGGTGAAATTGGTGATGCGGGATAGCGTAAAAAACGTAGCACTCTCACCATAGTGGGGAGGAAAGGTTGCATAAATTCTCTGAAGAGCAATTTATGCAACCGGGAATTTGCGGATCCGCATGGAGGTAAAGATGAAAAAGAATGATTTTCGTGCCAATTTAATCAGTATTGCGCTGCCGATCACCCTGCAGTCCCTGCTGCAGTCTTCTTTCAGCATGGTGGATCAGATCATGATCGGGCAGCTCGGAAGCGAGCGCATTGCGGGAATCGGGCTGGGCGGTAAATTTGTCTCCATCTATTCAGTGGTGTTGGGAGCTGTCGCGGCGGCAGCAGGCATTATGGCGGCGCAGTATGTGGGGGCAAAGGATGAGAGGGGAATGGAGAGAAGCTTTTATTTGAATCTGCTTGTGGGACTCCTGCTTGCAGGCGGTTTTCTGGCAGTATGCGGCTTCTTTCCGAAAGGAATCATGTCCCTCTATACGCGAGACGAGGCGGTGAAGACGCAGGCCGCGGTTTATCTGCGAATTTATGCGGCTTCCTTTCCTGTGGTGGCAATGTCTACTATTATGACAGTGTTTTTGCGCTGTACAGGAAAAGCGGTATTTCCTCTTGTGGCGAGTTTCTTTTCCGTGCTGCTGAATACCGGCTTGAATTATCTGCTGATTTTTGGCAGGGGCGGGTTTCCGGCCATGGGCGTGCAAGGAGCTGCCCTGGCCAGTGTGATCGCGCAGGCGGCGGCCTTTGGTGTGACGGTAGTCTATTTTTGCAGAGATAGGGCCTTTCGATCTTACGGAAGGGGAGAACAGGTGCGTGTCGCGCTTCGGCTGACGGGAGAGGAGAGAAAACAGTATCTGGGTATTCTTATGCCGATCCTTGTCTGCGAGTTTGTATGGAGCCTGGGGGAAAACATGTATGCGGTGATTTACGGGCGTCTTGGAACAGATCCTTGTGCGGCCATGACAATGACGGGGCCGGTGCAGGGGCTTGCGATCGGGCTTTTGAGCGGTGTTTCCCAGGCGGCGGGCATTATGATCGGCCGGCATCTGGGTAAGGAAGCGTATGAGACGGCTTACAGTGATTCGAAGAAGCTGATGGGATGCGGGCTTGCGGGATCTGCGGTTCTGTCTCTTCTGTTGGTGGGGCTGGGCAGGACCTATGTATCGCTATACAATGTGGGGACGCAGGTACAGTGGACAGCGTATTTGATTTTAGTGGCTTTTGCTATAATCTCTCCCATTAAGGTACAGAATATGATCCTTGGCGGCGGCATAATCAGAAGCGGCGGCATGACGCGCTATGTGATGTGGATTGATATGATCGGTACATGGGTGTTTGGTGTACCGCTTGGCTTTTTGGCGGCTTTTGCGTGGAAGCTGCCGATTCATCAGGTGTATTTTATCCTCTCTCTGGAGGAGGTCGTCAGATTTTTAATTTCTCTGGCTGTTTTTCGGAAAAAGAGTTGGATGCGTCGGCTGTAGTTCTAAACATTTATGCCCTTCTGTCCGATATATATGATAACAGGGTACCGGCCGTATAAGACAGGCGGGGCTGTAGCGAATTGCGGCAAAAGGATTTGCCGTACAGGCAGCGTCATGGAGGATAGGGATATGGGCATAAAAATAGGGACGAATCCGAGCCCGTCCGGCTCAGCGTCGGCTGATCCGTATAAGCAGAGAACGGCGCAGGATATTAAGAACGAGTGTGCCGGCATTGCGGCAAAGCGGACGGCGAATGCCATTCGGATTCAAAAACAGAAAGCGAGTCAAAAGAAGAAAAAACTCAATTATAATTATAAGAAGATTTCGAGACAGATTACCATGAACAATACTTCTACAGGTGCGCGCAGGGTGATCACGAAGGCGCGCGAGGAAGTGGTTTCCCTTCTCCGAAAGCAGATGAGTGGAAAGTACGACGAGACTGATCTTCGCCACGCGATTATCCATGCCAGAAAGATGGAACGGGTTGCCCGCAGAAAGAAAAAGCATCTGGAGGAAGAGGAAAAGGCGAAAGCTACGGGGAAAGGGCTTGTCGAGCAGGGGGCGGCCTCGGACGAGGACGAACAGATGAAGAAGCTTGAGGAGTCCATGGAAAATCTGAAGGACGAGGAACTGGAACGGATGCAGGAGCTGATGGAGGAGTACGAGCGGCTTATGCAGGAGCTGGAGGAGACTGGCGGCGCCAATGATATTATGAAGGAATACATGGGCGCTTCGGAACAGGAGATGTCGCCTGAGGATGTGGATAAACTTCGTAAAAAACATCGCGCGGATGAGATGAAAGACATCGTGGAGGCAGATATGAAATATCTGAAGGCGATGTTTAACAAGCTGGCACGGGAGAAGCAGGCGGTGGGTCAGCAGGCGTTTCAGCAGGAAACGAATCCGGCGGTATCGCTGGAGCTTCAGGGTGTGGATATTCCGGTGTCTCCGGATGCCGGACAGTCGGGAGCCGAGCTGGTGGAAGGCGCTAATATGGACGCGATGGCGTAAAGAAAGATAGAGGCAGTAAGAGTCTTTGCTACAGGAAATAGTGGAGGCTCTTTACTTATGGGCAGAACGTGAAGATATAAGGGGAAAGAAATGACAGGTTCGCAGAAAAGCGAAAGAAAATATGGGCTCACAAGTGCGGCGCTGAAAAACACGGCCTATATCACTATGTTGATCGATCACTTTTTTGCCGTTCTCTTTCTCAATTATATGAGGCTGCATCCTGTGGATGGCAGATGGGATCCGCAGCTTGAACGGATTTACCGTGCGGGCAGGGCTGTGGGACGGATTTCCTTCGTACTTTTTACCTTTTTGATTGTGGAAGGCTTTTTTTATACGAGGAGCAGGGTGTGGTTTCTGACGCGGCTCTTTTTGTTTGCGCTGCTCTCGGAAATGCCTTTTGATCTGGCCCTTTCGGGTGAGACGTTTGACTGGAGCGGGCAGAATGTATATTGGACGTTGTTTCTGGGTGTACTGGTATTGACACTGTGGGATTATCTCTCCCACTATAGGAATGTTTTAGCGAGGGCGGGGCAGGCCGCAGTATTGGCGGCGGGCTGTATGACCGCGTTCTTTTGCGCTACGGATTATCGGTTCATGGGGATTCTCCTGATTTTTGCCATGTATCAGACGAGGGAAAAGGACGGGGGCGTCCGATTTATGGCGGCGGGGCTGGTTATGCTGCTCGGCACATGGGGCTCCAACCTGATCCGTTATGCGGGGGTCTATTCGGCGGATTATCTGTTCCGCTTTTCCCTGCGGGAGATGTACGGTCTGCTGGCTTTTGCGTTGCTCTTTTTGTATAACGGGGAAAAGGGGCGGCAGTTTTCGAAGCTCTTCTATTATGGGTTTTATCCGGTACACTTGTTAATTCTGTATGGAATTGCGCGAGTAACAGGAGTTATGTAAACTTAAATGACGGCGACAAAAATCCCGGGTGAGATATTCTGTCCCGGGATATGAAAATGATTTATGTAAACCATCTGCAGGAAGCGCCGCAGGGAAGCACGAGACCGTTTGCTGAGACTGGCAGGCCGATTTCCGAGGATTCTACCCTGCCGCCGAATTGCGGAACGAGAGCGGTGTGCATCATGTAGGTGAGAACCGCGGGCTGGAGTCCGGTGGTGTAGGAGTTGACGAGGAAAAACAGGGCATTCTCGGACAACAGCTTTGCGGCCAGTTCGATCAGGGGAAACACGTTGTCTTCAATCTTCCAGATCTCGCCCTTGGGGCCGCGTCCGTAGGAGGGCGGATCCATGATGATGCCGTCGTAGGCATTCCCGCGGCGGATTTCCCGTTCCACGAACTTCACACAGTCGTCCACCAGCCAGCGGATGGGCGCATCGGAAAGTCCCGAAGCGGCGGCGTTTTCTTTCGCCCAGGTGACCATGCCCTTGGAGGCGTCCACATGGGTGACGGCCGCGCCGGCTGCCGCGGCGGCAAGGGTTGCGCCGCCGGTGTAGGCGAAAAGGTTCAGGATTTTGAGCTGTCGGTCGGGATCCTGCGCTTTTGCCCCCTTTATTATAGAAGAAAACCAATCCCAGTTCACCGCCTGTTCGGGGAAAAGCCCCGTATGCTTGAAACTGAACGGCTTTAAGCGGAAGGTCAGCTCTCTGTAGCGGATGCTCCACTCCTGCGGCAGGTCAAAGAATTCCCACTCCCCGCCGCCCTTAGCGCTTCGGTGGTAATGACCGTTTTTCTTTTTCCAGCCCGTTTCTGCTTTTGGAGTGTCCCAGATCACCTGCGGATCGGGACGCACCAGAATATATTTTCCCCAGCGTTCCAGTTTTTCTCCCTTTGAACAGTCTATCACTTCATAGTCTTTCCAGTTGTCTGCAATCCACATGATTATTTTTT
This sequence comes from bacterium 1xD42-87, assembly GCA_003611805.1. Lineage (GTDB taxonomy): Bacteria > Bacillota > Clostridia > Lachnospirales > Lachnospiraceae > UBA3282. The sequence continues at coordinate 34,545 of RAYM01000040.1, forward strand.
CTCCTTGTGATATAATAAGCGCAAACTCATCAGCTGGCGTCGCAAGATTATTGTATGTTTGATCTTGATATGACATTGCTTATGACTTCTAAGAATTATGATATGATAGTGGAGCAGATTTTGCAAGTATGCCTGCCAGACCCGGGGTACTGTCTGCGCGCCGAGCCCGCGCAACAAATTCTTTTGGAATCATCGAAATTAGCTGTGCGGGGTGGGTGCGAGTTTGTGCAGGGAAACGCAGGCATATTTGCTAAAGCAGCTTCCAACGCCATTGTATGGAAAAAAAAACAATTATCTTTCCCACTTTTTTCTTGCATTTCCCGAAAACATCCTATATACTAGTCAGTGCTGTGGCATGATAGCTATGAAGCGTGAGGTTGCTGCCCACGTGGCAGGTTTTCCGTGGAGCGAATGTCAAGTTAGGAAACTGACGACAAGTCACTGTACAGACAAAATGTCCGGTCAGCCGGAAACGACGTGTAGTAGTTCGATGTGAAAATAATCAGGACACACACGGGAGAGTGTACAGTCACCGCTTGTCGTACTTATTCATTAAAAGTGCGAAAAGGAGGCGACTTTTTTTATGGCAAGTCAAGTAATGAGAATCACCCTGAAAGCCTATGATCATCAGCTGGTTGATGCATCGGCGAAGAAAATCATCGAAACTGTTAAGAAAAACGGATCGCAGGTGAGCGGTCCCGTGCCCCTTCCTACTAAGAAGGAAGTCATCACGATCCTGCGTGCGGTTCACAAGTACAAGGATTCCAGAGAACAGTTCGAGCAGAGAACCCACAAGAGGCTCATTGATATCATCACCCCCACCCCCAAGACGGTGGATGCGCTCCAGAGACTGGAGATGCCTGCGGGTGTTTATATCGACATCAAGATGAAGAACAAATAAGACCCCTACTAGGATGACCCACATCGGGTCCGCTGTAGAACAACAGGAGGTAAAAGAAAAATGAAAAAAGCGATTTTGGCAACTAAAGTCGGAATGACTCAGATCTTCAACGAAGACGGCACACTGACGCCGGTTACCGTACTTCAGGCAGGTCCCTGTGCGGTGACGCAGATCAAAACCGTGGAGAACGACGGTTACAGCGCGGTGCAGGTAGGCTTTGTGGACAAGAAGGAAAAGATTGTCAACAAGGACAAGGGCGGCAATAAGGAAGTGATTCACCGCCACGGCGTAAACAAGGCACAGAAGGGTCATTTTGATAAGGCAGGCGTTTCCTGCAAGAGATTTATCAGAGAGTTTAAGTTTGAGAACGCGGACGAGTACACGCTCGGCAGCGAGATCAAGGCGGATATTTTTGAAGCTGGCGACAGAGTGGATGCGACGGCAATCTCCAAAGGTAAGGGATTCCAGGGCGCGATCAAGAGACACGGCCAGCACAGAGGACCTATGACACACGGTTCTAAATTCCATCGCCATCAGGGTTCAAACGGTGCCTGCTCCTCACCCAGCAGAGTATTTAAGGGCAAAGGGATGCCGGGGCACATGGGCTGCGTTAAAGTTACGGTACAGAACCTCACGGTAGTGAGAGTTGACGCGGACAAGAACCTCATTCTGGTAAAGGGCGCGGTGCCCGGTCCCAGAAAAGCCTTAGTAACCATCAAAGAGACAACTAAGGTCGATGCGAAATAGTGGCTAAGCCACAGATGAAAGGAGGACCATTCAGATGGCAAACGTATCTGTTTACAATATGGAAGGCAAAGAAGTCGGCAAGATGGACTTAAACGATGCGGTGTTTGGTGTCGAGATCAATGAACATCTTGTGCACATGGCAGTCGTTCAGAATCTTGCGAATAAGCGTCAGGGCACGCAGAAGGCAAAGACCCGTTCGGAGGTTTCCGGCGGCGGCAGAAAGCCCTGGAGACAGAAGGGCACGGGTCATGCGAGACAGGGTTCGACCAGAGCGCCCCAGTGGAAAGGCGGCGGCGTTGTGTTTGCTCCCACGCCCAGAGATTATTCCTTCAAATTGAACAAGAAGGAGAAGAGGGCAGCGCTCAAATCGGTTCTGACAAGCAGAGTGCAGGACAACAAACTGATCGTACTTGATGAGTTGAAGTTTGACGCGATCAAGACAAAAGATTTCAAGAAAGTTATGGATAACTTAAAAGTGGAGAAGGCGATGGTAGTGATCGGCGGGCAGGATGAGACCGTGATTCTTTCCGCGAGAAACCTTCCCACAGTCAACACGGCGGTGGCTGAGAATATCAACGTGTATGACATCCTTAAGGGCGATACACTGGTGCTCACCAAGGATGCAGTAGCTAAGATCGAGGAGGTGTTTGCATAATGGCAGCGATTCAGTATTATGATGTGATCCTCAAACCTGTGATTACCGAGAAGAGTATGGCGGGCATGGGAGATAAGAAGTACACCTTCTTAGTTCATCCGGAGGCAAACAAGACACAGATCAAAGAAGCTGTGGAGAAGATGTTCGAAGGCGCGAAGGTGGCTAAGGTTAACACCATGAATCAGGTGGGCAAGACAAAGAGACGCGGCATGGTTTACGGCAAGACCGCCAAGACCAAGAAAGCGATCGTACAGCTTACCGAGGACAGCAAGGATATCGAGATTTTTGCAGGACTCTAAAAAACCGAAGAGAATTTCTAAGGCGTCTGGGAAACGCCGCCTAAGAAATTCTACAGCTTTGGTTTGGTATATGAAAGTATTAAGAAAAGGAGATAAGAGATCATGGCAATCAAGACATATAACCCATATACACCGTCGAGACGTAACATGACCGGTTCTGATTTCAGCGAGATCACGAAGAAAACTCCTGAGAAAGCGCTCTGCACATCCCTTAAGAAGAATGCAGGCCGCAATAACCAGGGTAAGATCACGGTGAGACACCATGGCGGCGGAAACAGAAGATTATACAGAAACGTTGATTTTAAGAGGAATAAGGACGGCATCAGCGCAAAGGTGATCGGTATCGAGTACGATCCCAACAGAACGGCAAACATCGCGCTGATCTGCTATGAGGATGGTGAGAAGGCATACATCCTCGCACCGGATGGATTGAAGGACGGCATGAAAGTTATGAACGGACCTGAGGCAGAAATCAGAGTGGGCAACTGCTTACCCCTGTCTGAGATTCCGGTAGGTACACTGGTACACAACATTGAGCTGTATCCCGGCAAGGGCGGTCAGCTGGTCCGCTCCGCGGGCAACAGTGCGCAGCTGATGGCTAAGGAAGGCAAGTATGCGACATTGAGACTTCCCTCCGGCGAAATGAGAATGGTTCCGCTGGTATGCAGAGCATCCATCGGCACGGTTGGCAACACCGACCACAACCTGATTAAGATCGGTAAGGCGGGTCGTAAGCGGCACATGGGCGTTCGCCCTACAGTCCGTGGTTCCGTTATGAACCCGAACGATCACCCGCATGGCGGCGGTGAGGGACGCGCTCCGATTGGACGCCCGGGTCCGTGTACACCTTGGGGTAAACCGGCGCTCGGTCTTAAGACCCGTAAGAAAAAGAAAGCTTCCAATAAGCTGATTGTGAGAAGAAGAGACGGCAGAGCCATCAAATAGCAAACCGAAGAGAATTTCTAAGGAGCCAGAAGACGCCGCCTAAGAAATTCTATAGCTTCGGTTGGAAGAATTGCAAAGGACAGCAATTCTTCCGGGATTGAGATAAAATAGAAATAATATAGGAGGATAGATCATGGCAAGATCATTGAAAAAAGGACCGTTTGCGGATGCGAGCTTACTGAAAAAAGTAGATGCTATGAATGCGTCGGGACAGAAGCAGGTTATCAAGACCTGGTCCCGCCGGTCTACGATTTTCCCTTCTTTCGTAGGACACACCTTCGCGGTGCATGACGGAAGAAAGCACGTGCCGGTATATGTTACAGAGGATATGGTTGGACACAAACTCGGTGAGTTCGTAGCGACCAGAACTTATAGAGGACATGATAAGGACGAGAGAAAGTCCAAAGTTCGCTAATTTGAAAGGAGGCTTCAATCTATGGCTAAAGGACATAGATCCCAGATAAAGAGAGAGAGAAACGCGAACAAGGATGTCAGACCTTCAGCGAAGCTGTCTTACGCGCGTGTGTCTGTACAGAAAGCTTGTTTCGTGTTAGATGCGATCAGGGGGAAGGATGTCGAGACAGCGCTCGGAATCCTTGCATATAATCCTAGATATGCATCCAGCATCATCAAAAAGCTGCTGGAGTCGGCGATCGCAAACGCCGAGTACAAATACAGTCAGGACCCTACAAAGTATCCGAATCCGGAAAATCTTTATATAGCGGAGTGCTATGCAAATAAAGGACCTACCATGAAGCGGATTCAGCCCAGAGCACAGGGCAGGGCTTACAGGATTGAGAAGAGAATGAGTCATATCACGATCGTTCTCGATGCAAGATAGGATCAGATTAGGAAGGAGAACAACATGGGACAGAAAGTTAATCCGCACGGATTGAGAGTCGGTATCATCAAGGATTGGGATTCCAAGTGGTACGCTGACGGAGAGTTTGCTGACTTTTTAGTAGAAGATTACAATATCAGAGAATATTTAAAGAAGAAGTTATACAGTGCAGGCATCTCTAAGATTGAGATCGAGAGAGCGTCCGACAGAGTGAAGGTTATCATCTACACGGCAAAGCCCGGCGTTGTAATCGGTAAGGGCGGTGCAGAGATCGAGGTGACCAAGAAAGAACTTTCCAAGATGACAGGCAAGAAGGTTCTTGTGGACATCAAGGAGATCAAGAGACCAGACAAGGATGCGCAGCTTGTTGCGGAGAACATCGCACAGCAGCTTGAGAACCGTGTGTCTTTCAGACGCGCAATGAAGTCATGTATGGGTCGCACCATGAAGGCGGGCGCGGAAGGTATCAAGGCAGCCGTTTCCGGACGTCTCGGTGGCGCGGATATTGCGCGCAGTGAGTTCTACAGCGAGGGCACTATTCCGCTGCAGACATTGAGAGCAGATATTGACTATGGTTTTGCCGAGGCAGATACCACTTACGGTAAGCTCGGCGTAAAGGTATGGATTTACAAAGGCGAGGTACTTCCGACTAAATCTGACAAGGAAGGGAGCGATAAATAATGTTAATGCCAAAAAGAGTAAAACGTCGTAAACAGTTCCGTGGTTCCATGGCGGGTAAAGCGACCCGCGGCAACACGATTACCTACGGTGAGTATGGTATCGTGGCTTTGGAGCCCTGTTGGATTAAGTCCAATCAGATAGAGGCGGCACGTATCGCTATGACAAGATATATCAAGCGTGGCGGTAAGGTGTGGATCAAGATTTTCCCGGATAAGCCCGTTACTGCGAAGCCGGCAGAGACGCGTATGGGTTCCGGTAAGGGAACTTTGGAGTACTGGGTAGCAGTTGTTAAGCCCGGCCGCGTGATGTTCGAGATCGCCGGAGTGACTGAGGATGTGGCAAAAGAAGCGCTGCGTCTTGCAACCCATAAACTTCCCTGCAAATGTAAAATCGTTTCTAAAGCAGACTTGGAAGGCGGTGTAGCAAATGAAAACTAATAAATATGTGGAAGATTTAAATAAAAAATCAGATGCTGAATTAGCACAGGAGCTTGTAGATGCCAAGAAAGAACTTTTCAATTTGAGATTCCAGAACGCAACGAACCAGTTGGACAATACGGCGCGGATCAAAGAAGTGAGAAGGAATATCGCCAGAATCCAAACGGTGATCACGCAGAAGGCTAAGACAGTATAATATGGCGAGAGCGTAAGAATTGCGAAGCGATTCTTATCGATTTCGCAATAGCGAAATCAGAGGAAGGAGAGATATCAATCGTGGAAAGAAATCTGAGAAAAACTCGTACCGGCAAGGTTACAAGCAATAAGATGGATAAGACCATTGTAGTTGCGATAGAAGATCACGTAAAGCATCCGCTTTACAAAAAGATTGTAAAGAAGACTTACAAGTTAAAGGCGCACGACGAGAACAATGAGTGCAGCATCGGCGATACCGTAAAGGTAATGGAGACCAGACCTCTGTCCAAGGATAAGAGATGGAGACTTGTAGAAATCGTTGAGAAAGTTAAGTGATTTTTTTCGGAAGGAGAAGATAGCATGATTCAACAGGAAAGCAGATTGAAGGTTGCTGATAACACCGGTGCGAAAGAACTGTTGTGCATCAGGGTTATGGGCGGATCTACAAGAAGATATGCGCGCATTGGTGATACGATCGTTGCTACGGTTAAAGATGCAACACCAGGCGGCGTTGTAAAAAAAGGCGATGTCGTGAAGGCTGTCGTTGTGCGCACCGTGAAGGGTGCAAGACGTAAGGATGGATCTTACATCAGATTTGACGAAAATGCTGCTGTTATCATCAAAGATGATAAGACTCCCAGAGGAACCCGTATTTTTGGACCAGTAGCAAGAGAGCTTCGTGATAAACAGTTTATGAAAATTGTTTCACTGGCTCCGGAAGTATTATAGGAGGTGCCGGTATGTCAACGTTTAAGATTAAGAAGGGTGATACCGTTAAGGTGATCGCCGGCAAGGATAAAGACAAAGAAGGCAAGGTTATTTCCGTAGACAGAAAGAACAACAAAGTTCTTGTGGAAGGCATTAACAAGATTACCAAGCATGAGAAGCCTTCAGTAGCGAATCAGAACGGCGGTATCGTTCAGAAGGAAGCTCCCATTGACGCTTCCAATGTGATGTATGTGCACAAGGGCAAGGCGACCAGAATCGGTTTTAAGATCGAGAATGGCAAGAAAGTACGTTTCGCCAAGTCCACAGGCGATATCGTAGACTAAACGCCCTGTGAAGGCGCAGTCCTGATTTAAAGGAGAAAAAATATTTTTGAAAGGAGATCCATAAGCGTGAGTAGCAGACTTAAGGAAATGTATAAGAACGAGATCGTAGATGCTATGATCAAAAAGTTTGGATATAAAAATGTCATGGAAGTTCCGAAGCTTGACAAGATCGTGATCAACATGGGCGTCGGTGAAGCGAAGGAGAACGCGAAGGTGCTGGAGTCGGCTGTGAGTGATATGGAGACCATTACCGGTCAGAAGGCGATTATCACAAAGGCAAAGCACTCCATCGCAAACTTCAAGATCAGAGAGGGACAGTCAATTGGCTGTAAGACTACGCTTCGCGGCGACAAGATGTATGAGTTTTTGGACAGACTTGTAAATCTGGCTCTTCCCCGCGTGCGTGACTTCAGAGGCGTGAGCGCTAATTCCTTCGATGGCAGAGGCAACTACGCGCTCGGTATCAAGGAGCAGATCATTTTCCCTGAAATCGAGTACGATAAGGTTGATAAGGTGAGAGGTATGGATGTTATCGTCGTTACCACAGCCAAGACGGATGAAGAAGCCCGTGAGTTGTTGAGATTATTTAATATGCCATTCGCCAAATAGAAGGAGGTAATTTCATGGCTAAGACAGCAATGAAGATCAAACAGCAGCGCAAACCGAAATTCGCTGTGAGAGCGTATAACCGCTGCAAAATCTGTGGTCGTCCACATGCTTATTTGAGAAAGTACGGAATCTGCAGAATCTGCTTCCGTGAGTTAGCATATAAGGGACAGATTCCCGGCGTTAAGAAAGCCAGCTGGTAAAAGCCAAAAGAATTTCTAAGGCGACTGGAAAACGCCGCCTAAGAAATACTATGTTTGGCTTGCGAGTTTGCAAAGCAAACTCGGGTGGCGAAAAGAATTTTTGGAAAATTAGGATTAGGAGGAAAAATCATGACAATGAGCGATCCGATTGCAGATATGCTTACAAGAATCCGTAACGCAAACACTGCAAAGCATGATACAGTAGATGTGCCCTCATCCAAGATGAAGCTGGCTATCGCGCAGATTCTCTTAGAGGAAGGGTATATCAGAAAATTTGATGTGATCGAGAACGGCAGCTTCAAGAACATCCATATTACCTTAAAGTATGGAGAGGACAAGAACGATAAGATCATTTCCGGCATTAAGAGAATTTCCAAGCCTGGTCTGCGCGTGTATGCGGGTAAGGAAAATCTGCCCAGAGTGCTCGGGGGTCTTGGTGTGGCGATTATTTCCACAAACCAGGGTGTTGTGACCGATAAAAAGGCAAGAGAGCTTCAGGTGGGCGGCGAGGTATTAGCTTTCGTCTGGTAACTGACCGAGCAAGCTCGGTCTGAAGAATGACTATGTCATTCTTCGCAGGTGAGAGAACCATATAGAATTTCTAAGGCGTCAAAAACGCCGCCTAAGAAAATTTATGTTTGGTTTGCGAGGGTGCAAGCAGCCTCGGTAGAGCGAAAAGAAGTTTAACAAATAAAACAGGAGGTACGGGCATGTCACGTATAGGAAGAATGCCAATCGCGATCCCCGCAGGTGTGACTGTGGAGGTTGCAGAAAATAATAAAGTGACTGTAAAAGGTCCCAAGGGAACGCTTGAGAGAATGCTTCCCGTAGAGATGGAAATTAAGGTGGAAGGTGATCAGGTTCTGGTTTCCAGACCTAACGATCTGAAAAAGATGAAATCCTTCCATGGCTTGACAAGAACACTGATTCATAACATGGTAGTCGGTGTGACAGACGGCTTCGAGAAGAAGCTGGAGGTAAACGGCGTTGGTTACAGGGCAGCTAAATCCGGCAAGAAGCTGACGCTCAACTTAGGATACTCCCACCCCGTAGAGATGACAGACCCTGAGGGCATCGAGACAGTTGTGGATGGACAGAATCTGATCATCGTCAAGGGCATCGATAAAGAAAAAGTAGGTCAGTTTGCGGCTGAAATCAGAGACAAGAGACGTCCTGAGCCTTATAAGGGCAAGGGCATCAAGTATGCTGATGAAACGATCAGACGTAAAGTTGGTAAGACCGGTAAGAAATAACAGATAAGGAGAGTATGGAAATGGTTAAGAAAGAATCGAGACAAAAAGTTCGCGTAAAGAAACATAACAGAATGCGTAACCGTTTCAGCGGCACCGCTGAGAGACCGCGTCTGGCTGTGTTCAGAAGCAATAATCATATGTATGCTCAAATTATTGACGATACGGTGGGAAATACTTTAGTCGCTGCATCTACTCTGGAGAAGAGCGTGGGCGGTGAGCTTAAGAAGACCAATGACATTGAGGCGGCAGCATATGTAGGAACAGTGATCGCTAAGAGAGCAATTGAGAAAGGCATTAAGACCGTTGTATTTGACAGAGGCGGTTTCATATACCAGGGTAAGATTGCAGCATTAGCGGACGCAGCCAGAGAAGCTGGCTTAGAATTCTAGGAAGGGAGAAAGAAGATCACATGAGACGTACAATCATTGACGTAAGTCAGTTAGAACTCACTGAGAAAGTTGTGACAATCAAGCGTGTAACCAAGGTTGTCAAGGGTGGTCGTAACATGCGTTTCACGGCGCTTGTGGTAGTCGGCGACGGTAACGGCCATGTTGGCGCAGGCCTCGGTAAAGCGACTGAAATCCCTGAAGCGATTCGCAAAGGCAAGGAAGATGCGATCAAGAATCTGGTTTGCGTTGCGCTGGATGAAAAGAACAGTATCACACATGATTTTGTCGGAAAATTCGGCTCTGCATCCGTTTTGCTGAAACGGGCTCCGGAAGGTACCGGTATCATTGCGGGAGGTCCTGCGCGTATAGTTTGCGAGCTCGCGGGCATCAAGAATATCCGAACAAAGTCCCTGGGGTCCAACAATAAGCAGAACGTAGTCTTAGCTACGATTATGGGCTTAAGCCAGTTAAAGACTCCTGAGGAAGTGGCTAAAAACCGTGGAAAATCCGTAGAAGAGATCCGCGCATAACCGTGCGAAACATAAAAGCGTGTTTCGCACTGGAGAATGCCGAAAAGAAGGCATTCTCCGCATGGATTCAAAGTTTTACTAAGATCAGGAGGTATTAAAATGGCAGATAAAAAGTTGAAGATCACATTAGTCAGATCTGTAATCGGCCAGGTGCCCAAGGCTCGCGCGACAGTAGCGGCTATGGGACTTCGCAAGCTCAATCAGACAGTGGAACTGCCTGACAATGCGGCGACCAGAGGCCAGATTCAGAGAGTAAGACATATGGTCAAAGTGGAAGAGGCATAAAGGAGGTGTGATAGATGGAATTATCGAATTTAAGACCTGCGAAGGGTTCCGTGCACAGCGATAATTTTAGAAGGGGTCGTGGACACGGATCCGGAAACGGCAAGACGGCCGGTAAGGGCCATAAGGGTCAGAAGGCTCGTTCCGGTGCGCCCAGACCGGGCTTCGAGGGTGGTCAGATGCCCCTGTACAGACGTCTCCCCAAGAGAGGCTTTACCAACAGAAATACCAAAGAGATCGTTGCTCTTAACCTGAGCGTTCTTGAGGTATTTGACAACGGTGCGACGGTTGATGTAGATGCGTTGATCGAAAAAGGAATCGTAAAGAATCCCCGTGATGGTGTGAAGATCCTTGGAAACGGAGAACTCACTAAGAAGCTCGACGTGAAGGTAAATGCCTTCAGTGCGTCCGCAAAGGAGAAAATCGAGGCACTTGGTGGAACAGCAGAGGTGATCTAATGTTTACAACCTTAAAAAATGCATTTAAGATCAAGGAGATCAGAAGAAAAGTTTTCTTCACGTTTCTCATGCTGGTTGTGATCCGTCTCGGGTCACAGCTGCCCGTGCCGGGTGTGGACAGGACCTATTTTGCGAGATGGTTCGAGAGCCAGACCGGCGACGCATTTAATTTCTTTGATGCTTTTACGGGTGGATCTTTCCTGAATATGTCCGTGCTGGCGCTGAACATTACGCCGTACATCACATCTTCCATCATCATGCAGCTGATGACGATAGCGATTCCGAAGCTGGAGGAGATGCAGAGGGACGGTGCGGACGGACGGAAGAAGATCGCATCCATCACGAGATATGTGACAGTTGCGCTTGCACTGATTGAGTCCGGCGTTATGGCGATCGGTTTTGGGCGGCAGGGTCTGCTTGAAACCTATAATGTGATGAATGTCATTACAGTAATAGCGGCGCTTACGGCAGGCAGTGCGTTTCTGATGTGGATTGGAGAGCGGATTACGGAGAACGGCGTCGGCAACGGTATTTCCATCGTGCTGACAATCAATATTCTCTCCCGTATGCCGCAGGATATCGCACAGCTCTTTGAGCAGTTTGTGATCGGAAGGTCTATCGCCAAGGGCGTGGTTGCCGCGATCATTATTATCGCGATCATTGTACTGATGGTAGTGCTCGTTATCGTCTTAAATGATGGTGTGCGCAAGATTCCGGTACAGTATGCGAAAAAGGTACAGGGCAGAAAGATGGTGGGCGGACAGACAACAAATATTCCGCTTAAGGTTAATACCTCGGGCGTTATCCCCGTTATCTTTGCGTCGTCCCTGATGCAGCTTCCAGTGGTGATCTGTTCCCTGTTTAATGTGAACGGAACCGGTTTCTGGGGAGAGATCCTCAAGGGACTTAACTCCAATTACTGGTGTAATCCGGAGCATCTCGTTTATTCAATTGGTCTGGTGGTGTATATTGTACTGGTAATATTCTTTGCATACTTTTATACATCCATTACCTTTAACCCGATGGAGATTGCGGATAACATGAAAAGACAGGGCGGATTTATTCCGGGTATCAGACCCGGTAAGCCTACCAGCGACTATCTGACAAAGATTCTGAACTATATCGTGTTTATCGGAGCGATTGGTCTTACTATCGTATGTGTGGTGCCGTACTTCTTTAACGGGGTATTCGGCGCTCAGGTATCCTTCGGCGGGACCAGCCTGATCATTATTGTCAGCGTTGTACTGGAGACGGTTAAGCAGGTTGAGTCACAGATGCTTGTCCGTAACTATAAAGGTTTTTTAAACGACTAATCAAAGATAAGACTGGTAGGGACGGCGGAACATTGGCACGTCCCTTACCTTGCGTCTGTATGTTTAGGGAAAGGAATAAAAACGAAATGAAGATTGTAATGCTGGGCGCACCCGGCGCCGGAAAAGGAACACAGGCGAAGATGATTGCCGAGAACTATAAGATTCCGCATATTTCCACGGGCGACATGTTCCGTTTGAACATCAAGAACGGGACAGAGCTTGGCATGGAAGCGAAGAAGTACATGGATCAGGGGCTTTTGGTGCCTGATGAACTGACGGTGCGTATTTTCCTTGACCGGGTAGCACAGGATGACTGTAAGGACGGCTATGTGCTGGACGGATTCCCCAGGACGATTCCACAGGCACAGGTGCTGGAGGAGGCGCTTGATAAGCTGGGAGATAAAATTGATTACGCGATAGACGTGGAGGTGCCGGATGAGAATATCATCCGCAGAATGGGAGGCAGGCGCGCGTGTACGTCGTGCGGTGCAACCTACCATATCGAGCATGTTCCACCGAAGGAAGAAGGAATCTGTGACGCGTGTGGACAGGAACTTGTGCTGCGTGACGATGATAAGCCTGAGACAGTGGAGAAGCGCCTGCGGGTATATCAGGAACAGACGGCGCCGCTGCTTGAGTTTTATAAGGCAAAGGGCGTACTGAGGAGCGTGGACGGCACACAGGATATGCAGGACGTATTTAAAGATATTACTGAAATACTGAAATAGAGGCAGTACTATGACAGTCACGATCAAATCGGCGGAAGAAATCAAAAAAATGCGTGAGGCGGGCAGACTGCTCGCCCGCGTACACGAAGAACTGGCAAAAGCAATACGCCCCGGCGTTTCCACGAAGGAGATTGACACAGTATGCGAGGAGCTGATCCGGGGATATGGCTGCACTCCTAACTTCCTGAACTATGAAGGATATCCGGCAAGTGTCTGCGTTTCCGTGAATGAGGAGGTTGTGCATGGTATTCCCCGTGATGATCGGATCCTGCGGGAAGGAGATATCGTAAGTCTGGACACGGGACTGGTTTATCAGGGCTATCATTCGGATGCGGCGAGGACTTATGGCGTCGGGCAGATCAGCCCGGAGGCAGAAAGGCTGATTGAGGTAACGCGGGAAAGCTTTTTTCGGGGAATCAGGATGGCACGTGCCGGGAAGCATCTGCACGATATCTCCAATGCCATTGCGGATTATGTGATTCCTTTCGGTTACGGGATCGTACATGATCTGGTGGGACACGGTATCGGTACGAAACTCCATGAACCGCCGAATATACCGAATTTTCCTCAGAGGAGAAGGGGAGTGCGATTAAAAGCCGGGATGACGCTGGCAATTGAGCCGATGATTAATATCGGTACCGGTGAGGTAGACTGGCTGGATGATGGGTGGACGGTGGTATCGGCGGATGGTTTGCCTTCCGCGCATTATGAGAACACCGTGCTTGTCACGGACGGGGAGCCAGAGATATTAACACTATAAATAGGTAGAGATGGATTTGAATATGGAAGAAAGTATCGTGGGAATGCTCGCCAGCTCGAAGGCGGGGCATGACAAGGACTCCGTGTATGTCATCATACGGGAGGACGGCGAATATATATATGTAGCTGACGGCAAAAGCAGAACCGTGGAACGCCCGAAGCGGAAAAATAAAAAACACATACAGCTCATTAAAAAGAAGAGAATGCCGGAACCGGAGAACGGTTTCAGCGATTTGGCAATAAAAAGGACAATCAAAGAATATCTGAGAGAAAGAGAGGAAAGAAATGTCAAAGGCTGATGTAATTGAGATTGAAGGAACTGTAATTGAGAAGTTACCTAATACCATGTTTCAGGTGGAACTGGAAAACGGTCATGTGGTGTTGGCGCATATCAGTGGTAAGCTGCGTCAGAACTTCATCCGCATCCTGCCCGGTGACAAGGTGACGCTGGAGCTTTCGCCCTATGATTTATCTAAAGGGAGAATAATCTGGAGAGATAAATGATAAAAAGTCTTGCCAATGGCAGGATTTGGTGTTATAATGTAAAACGGTCTTTTTTGAAAGGAGGGTTTGAGATGAAGGTTAGATCATCAGTAAAACCGATTTGCGAAAAGTGCAAGATCATCAAGAGAAAAGGAAAGATCAGAGTTATTTGTGAAAATCCGAAACATAAGCAGGTACAGGGTTAATAGATAGAGAGCCCACTTTTTGATACCAACTTATATGTTTGGAAAGATCGGATGTCTGATCCGGTTGGGCGGAGCAATCTGCCTCAATCAATTAGTGTCACGCGTGTTTTGTGCACGCGAAGCGCATGAAAATGCAAAGGAAATGGAGGAAATGTAAATGGCTCGTATTGCAGGTGTTGACTTACCGAGAGAGAAGCGTGTGGAGATCGGCTTAACCTATATTTATGGGATAGGCAGAGCAAGCTCCAACAAGATTCTGGAGGCGGCAAACGTAAATCCTGATACTCGTGTCAGAGAATTGACCGATGATGAGGTGAAGAGACTGGCAGAGGTAATCGAAAAGGATTATATGGTGGAAGGTGACCTGAGAAGAGAGATCGCTCTCAATATCAAGAGACTTCAGGAGATCGGCTGCTATAGAGGAATCCGTCACAGGAAAGGTCTTCCGGTTCGTGGCCAGAAGACAAAGACCAATGCAAGGACAAGAAAAGGTCCTAAGAGAACTGTTGCAAACAAGAAGAAGTAAGATCAGAATTAGAGAAAACATAGGTAAATAGTTGAGAAAGTAGGTTAGTTTATTATGGCAAAGAAAGTTACCAAAAAAGTGACAAAAAAGCGTGTCAAGAAAAACGTTGAACATGGACAGGCACATATTCAGTCTTCCTTTAACAATACCATCGTTACACTGACAGATAACGAGGGTAATGCGTTAAGCTGGGCGAGTGCCGGCGGTCTTGGTTTTAGAGGTTCAAGGAAATCTACTCCCTATGCGGCACAGATGGCTGCTGAGACAGCGACGAAGGCTGCTCTGATCCACGGTTTAAAGACTGTGGACGTTATGGTGAAGGGACCCGGTTCGGGACGTGAGGCGGCAATCCGCGCGCTGCAGGCATGCGGTCTGGAAGTGACCAGCATCCGCGATGTGACGCCCGTTCCTCATAATGGATGCCGTCCGCCGAAGAGACGCCGCGTATAACCGATCAAAAAGAAAATCTAATCGCTCACAGCAGAGGCTGTTTCGCGAAGGTTTTCTAAGTTTTGATCTGGAGAATCGCAGGCGATTCTCCGAAAGAAATTCCAAGGCGTCAGAAGACGCCGCCAAGAATTTCTATGTTTCGATTTAGAAAATCTAATCGCTCACAGCAGAGGCTGCTTCGCGAAGATTTTCTAAGTTTTGATCTGGAGAACCGTCTGCGGTTCTCCGAGTAAAGTGTGATAACCGTTTGGAAGAAGGTGCCGCTTGAGACAGGCGCACTGTAAACAAAAACAGAAAGGAGCCAGAATCATGGCAGTAAACAGAGTCCCGGTATTAAAGAGATGCAGATCCCTTGATCTTGATCCTACCTTCTTAGGATATGACAAGAAATCTAACAGAACATCCGCAAGAGCGGGTAAGAAGATCAGTGAGTATGGTCTTCAGCTGCGCGAGAAGCAGAAAGCGAAATTTATCTACGGCGTACTGGAGAAGCCGTTCAGAAACTATTATGAGAAGGCTGACAGAATGAAGGGGCAGACCGGTGAGAACCTGATGATTATGCTCGAGAGCAGACTGGACAGCGTCGTATTCAGGATGGGCTTTGCGAGGACAAGGAGAGAGGCAAGACAGGTAGTAGGTCACAAGCATTTCCTGGTGAACGGTAAGCCGGTGCAGATTCCTTCCTATCTTGTGAAAGCCGGTGATGTGATCGAGGTAAGAGAGAAAGCGAGAACTCTCCAGAGATATAAAGATATTCTTGAGGTGACCGGCGGCAGACTTGTTCCCGAGTGGCTTGAAGTGGATCAGGAGGCTATGAAGGCGACCGTGAAATATCTTCCCACCAGAGAGATGATTGACGTTCCGGTAAACGAGATGCTTATCGTCGAGTTGTATTCCAAATAACAAGGCGAAAAGAAATGGGAATTATTTCATAATTCTCGGTGCTGCTTAAATGTATGTATTCTCAGAAGGAGGGTGCTTGGGTGTTTGAGTTTGAGAGACCGAATATAGAAGTAGTAGAGATCTCCGAAGATAAGAAATATGGCAGATTCGTAGTGGAACCTTTAGAGAGAGGTTACGGCATTACCCTCGGCAATTCACTTAGAAGGATTATGCTGTCTTCCCTGCCAGGAGTGGCGGTAAGTCAGGTTAAGATCGAGGGTGTCCTCCATGAGTTTAGTTCGATTCCCGGCGTGAAGGAAGACGTGACGGAGATCATTATGAACGTTAAGAGCCTTGCCATCAAGAATAACAGCGATGCGAACGAGGTGAAAACCGCTTACATTGAGTACGAGGGCGAGGGTATTGTGCGGGCTTCCGATATCCAGGTAGATCAGGATATCGAGATTCTGAATCCCGATCTGGTGATTGCTACCTTGAGCGGTAAGGATACAAAGCTTTACATGGAGCTGACTATTACAAGAGGTCGGGGCTATGTGGGCGCTGATAAGAATAAGACTGATGATCTGCCGATTGGGGTGATCGCGATTGATTCCATCTATACACCTGTGGAGAGAGTCAATGTTACCGTGGAGAATACCCGTGTAGGTCAGATTACGGACTACGATAAGCTGACGCTGGACGTGTACACGAACGGCACTCTCGTGCCTGACGAGGCTGTCAGTCTGGCAGCAAAGGTGCTCAGCGAACATCTGAGTCTCTTTATCGATCTGTCCGAGAATGCCAAGACCGCAGAGGTTATGGTAGAAAAAGAGGATGACGAGAAGGAGAAGGTGCTTGAGATGAGCATCGACGAACTGGAACTTTCGGTTCGTTCCTATAACTGCTTGAAGAGAGCGGGAATTAATACAGTGGAAGAGCTGACCAACAAGACTTCCGAGGATATGATGAAGGTTAGAAATCTCGGTCGTAAGTCTTTGGAGGAAGTATTGGCAAAATTAAAAGAATTAGGATTACAGCTGAATCCCAGCGATGAGGCGTAATATAGAGGTAAGACCGAAGAGCACTCGGAAAGGAGCCAATCATGGCAAAATACAGAAAACTTGGCAGAAAATCTGACCAGAGAAAAGCATTACTCAGAAACCAGGTTACCGCTCTTTTATATAACGGAAAGATCGTGACCACAGAGGCGAGAGCGAAGGAAGTACGTAAGATTGCAGAGCATCTGATTACGCTCGCTGTCAAGGAAAAGGACAATTTTGAGACCGTTAAGGTGACCGCTAAAGTTGCCCGCAAGGATAAGGACGGCAAGAGAGTGAAGCAGATCGTAGACAGGAATACGAAGGCGGTACTCTCCGAAACACACCGTGACAAGGATGGCAAGATCCTTAAGATCGAGAATGGTATGACCGTTACGGTATATGATGAAGTGGAGAAGGAAATCAAGAAAGATCTGCCTTCCAGAATTCATGCGAGAAGACAGATTCTGAAGGTGCTTTATCCTGTGAAGGAAGTACCGAGTGCACCTGCAGGACGTAAGAAAAATACGAAGGAGATCAATCTTGCGGATAAGCTCTTTGAAGAGTATGGTCCCAAGTATGCGAACCGCAAGGGCGGTTATACCAGAATTATCAAAATCGGTCCCCGCAAAGGTGACGCGGCGATGGAAGTAGTTCTGGAGCTGGTATAAACGGATATAATCGGAAGAAGAAAGGCCGGGTGCATGAATGCCCGGTCTTTTTGCGCGCATAAGCAGAGTCAGAAGGATTACGAAATATGCGCCATGCTTGCATGAGGGCATATTTTGAAAGCCTTATGACGAGCAACGCGAACGAGAAATGCGAAGCAATTCGAGTCTGCTTATGCGCATAAGCAGAGTCAGAAGGACTTAAATTTCTGTAATTATGCCATAATAGAAACAGGCGGTAAATAAAAAGACACAACATTTTATATTAAAATGTTGCATCTATCTTCACTCACAATATATATCGGAGCTCTTTCCAAATACTTAACCCCCTTCCTAGAAAAAATTATAAATTTATTTGGAGATACACCTGGTCTCTCTCATCCTGCCCGATACCTAAATATCGTTTGGTAATCTGATACGAAGAGTGGTTGTAGAGGTCCATCAGCATGGCAGGCGGCGTGCCCTGTTTCCAAGCATAGTAGCCGAATGTCTTTCGCAGCGAATGGCAGCCAACGTGTTCGGATATACCACAGCTTTCCGCAGCTTTTCGAACAATGCGGTAAGCCTGGGAACGGGAAAGCGGATGAGTTTTACAGCGTGTACTGGGAAAAAGATAATCCTGCGGCGCAGTCTCGGAACATAAAGCTCTGTAGGTGTCCAGTGTCTGGCGCAGAACCGCATTAATTGGAACTGTGCGTTTTTTACCTGTTTTCTGCTCCGCTATGCTGATATATTTTTGAAGAATACCATCCACGCTGCAGACATCCTGCCACTGCAGCTTTAACAGGTCCCCAATGCGGAATGCAGTATTTAATCCCGTGACAATTAACGAATAGTTGCGTGGATTCGGTTGTATATCCTTGTAGTAATCCCGGAAAAAATGCAGCGTTTCTCTGTCTTTGATCGGATATGTCTCACTCATAAAATGTCCTCCTTTTAATTGGTATTTGATGTTTAGTTGAGCGGAGTATTCCTGCATGCAACATTTTAATATAAAAAGTTGCATATGAAAACGCAAGGCGGCGCCCTCGTAAAGAGGAGGAGGCAAGGAGGTCTGAAATGCTTAGAATGACGGTAAATACAGAAGAATACATCCAGATCGGTGATGATATCCGAATTGTTTTTCTGGGAGGCAGCAGAAATCATACGCGTGTGATGCTGGACGTCCCGAAGGAGATCAACGTGGTGAGAAGCCGTGCACTGGAAAATCATGCGAAGACAGCGGAGGAGCGGGAAAAGATTTCCCACTATCATGCGGTGCCAGAGTTGGAGGAAAAGTATCGCAAAAAGAAGATTATTGTAAATGGCGGTGCCAAATCAGCGTCAAGGTAAACGGTAATAACCCGGGGCTAACCTAGGGGCTTCGGGATTACACAACAATAAACAAACGGCGGTAAAAGGATTTTCCGCCGGCAACCACAAGGAGGTAACACTATGATCGTTAAACACAATATCACAGCGATGAACTCTAACAGAATGTTAGGTCTGACCACTTCTTCTCAGGCTAAGTCCACAGAGAAGTTATCTTCCGGCTATAAGATCAACCGCGCGGCTGATGATGCGGCAGGACTCTCCATTTCCGAGAAGATGCGAAGACAGGTAAGAGGTCTTACCCAGGCTTCCGCTAACGCACAGGATGGTATCAGCGTAGTACAGACCGCTGAGGGTGCCCTGAATGAAGTTGAGGATATGCTCCAGAGAATGAACGAGCTGGCAGTCAAGGGCGAGAACGGTACCCTGACCACTTCCGACCGTGCATCCATCCAGGCCGAGATTGGTCAGCTGATGAGTGAGGTTGACCGAGTACAGAGTACCACAACCTTCAACGAGATGAATCTGTTAGACGGTAAGTTTATCAAAGGTCTGCAGGTAGGCGCAGAGGCAGGTCAGCACATCGACATCTCTATCAAGAATATGAGTATGTCAGCACTGGCTTCCTACATTGGTACTTGGGAACCGGGTAAGGACGGTAAGATGACGAGCACAAACAGTAAGCTGTACGGCGCTATCACCTACAACGCGTTGGCATCAGGCACATCTAAGGTTATGGTTACTTCTTATAGTTCTTATAAGTATACTGTAAAGGAGAGCAATGGTATACTTACGGGAACGAAGGGAACTGACAAGACAGATGCCAAAACTGTGCAGGGTTACACGACATCGGTGGATGTTAAATCCTACTCTACTGTTGATAGCAAGACTGGCGAGTATAAGATGGTTGCTATGAATAGTACAATGGCTAGAAAGCTTGTTTCCAGTTTCCAGAATCTGGTAGGCGGAAATGCGAAGACTGTTGCAACGACTCAGGATTTCAACTCCCTGAATGCATTCATCAAGGGAGCCCTGCAGATCGTATCTTCCCAGAGGTCTGACCTTGGTGCGATCCAGAACCGTCTGGAGCATACGATTGCTAACTTGAACAACATCACAGAGAACACCCAGTCCGCAGAGGCTGCGATCCGCGATACCGATATTGCGACGGAGATGGTTCAGTACTCCAACAACAATATCCTGCAGCAGGCTGGCACGTCCATGCTGTCCCAGGCGAACCAGAGCAACCAGCTGGCACTGTCCTTACTTGGCTAATACCGCCTGACGTAAGAACAATTGCCATATGTAATGTTGTGTTGGAAACAGCCGCATCCAAAAGGGTGCGGCTGTTTTTTCGGTTACAAATAGGTACATATTTCTCATTGACCAGATGAGCGAGATTTCGTTTATAATTTTTGCGATTTTTCTTAAAAACAATTGACTCGGATAGAAGCGGCGAAGCCTTTTTACTCTATTTTAATTTTTTTTGGAAATGCTGATAGTCTTTGGTGGAATTCCAGTTGCCGCCCCAAGTGAAGCCGTGTTCGGTAAAGAGACGGTAACACAGATCGTTCTCGTCAATCTTGTAGGCGAAGTTCTGGCTGCGGTCGGCATAGATTTCGCTGCCGGGCGGGGAGATGTAATCGCTGCCGTCCTCGTTTCTGTGAAAAACCACATAGGGATTGTAGTAGGGATTGACGTCGATGGCAAGCCCGTAGGCGTGGTTGGACAGGCTGGACGTGCCGTCAACAACCCGGTAGTTAAAGCAGGAAGTGTTGTTTTCTGCCATGGATGCCGTATCGTCGCCGTTATATTCGTCGATCAGCCTTACGCTCTCAAGCTGGTAATCATTTCGGTAAAGCTCATAGAAGATTTCTACCATATCCTGCGCGATGGCTTTGTTGCAGATCAGTTCTCCAGTCTGTTCCTGTCCGTCAAAGTCAATATACTTAAGCCCCACATAATTTAAATCCTCATAGGGAACGGTACAGCCGCTTTCCGGGTAGGAAATGCCGGTAATCCGTTCTTTTACTGATTTAGTCAAAGGTTCGTAGTAGAATCCTTCCTCGTAGGTGATGCGATCCGGATGCTGCTCCATCGTGTCGGACTCCTTTGCTGTTTTGGCGGCATCTCCGGCATTTTCCACGAAATCGCTGCCGGGGTTGCCCGGTGTACGCCCATTTGTTTCAGTATATGCGCCAGGGCTGTCCTGGGTGACAGAAACGTCGGATTCTGAAACGGAAGAGGAATCCGGATTCTGTATACTATCCGCTTCAGTCTGCGTGCCATATGCCAATTCCGGATTGTTTTTTGCATATTCCAGAAGGGTTTCCTCTCCTGTCAGGTAGTGTGCCAGAAATGCGCATATAAAGATAAAGGTCAGCAGGAACAAAAAGGGTTTTGCAGCCTGCCGCAATAATGTTTTTATATCAGACATGTCTGTTTCATTCCTCCATATACTGCAGTGCATGTTTGAAAAATCTGTGGTTTTCTCTGTTCGCGGGCTGTCTGCGCACTGCGCATTGCCATCCCGGACATTATAACATATTTTTCTGCCATGTGGGAGTTATGAGGGTCTGTACTTGCTTTTTTTCCGACAATCCAGTACAATAGGCGGAGGTAAAGCGCCGCATCCGTAAAAGGGGACGGCATGGAAAATGAAGAAGGAAATGCTATGGGAATCATTAAGACCGATAAGCTGACATTTGAATATATACGCCGGGACGAAGAGGGCAATGTCGAAGGAATTACCAGAGCCGTGGATGAGGTGGATCTGGATATCAGGCAGGGCGATTTCATTGCGATTCTGGGGCATAACGGCTCCGGGAAGTCCACGCTTGCCAAGCACATCAATGCGATTCTCTATCCGACGGAAGGAAGTGTCTGGGTGGACGGCATGGACACGCAGGATGAAAGTCATCTCTGGGACATCCGTCAGGAGGCGGGGATGGTTTTTCAGAACCCGGATAACCAGATCATCGGCCAGGTTGTGGAAGAGGATGTGGGATTCGGTCCGGAGAATATGGGTGTACCCACAAAAGAAATCTGGGAGCGCGTGGAGGAGAGCCTGAAGGCGGTGGGTATGTACGAGTACCGCAAATATTCGCCCAACAAGCTTTCCGGCGGACAGAAACAGCGGGTATCGATTGCGGGCGTGATTGCCATGCATCCCAAGTGCATTATTCTGGACGAGCCTACGGCGATGCTTGATCCGAACGGTCGAAAAGAGGTAATACGCGCGGTTAGGGCGCTGAACGATGTGGAAGGCATTACAGTTGTATTGATTACCCACTATATGGAAGAGATTATTCATGCGGAT
This sequence comes from bacterium 1xD42-87, assembly GCA_003611805.1. Taxonomy (GTDB): domain Bacteria; phylum Bacillota; class Clostridia; order Lachnospirales; family Lachnospiraceae; genus UBA3282. Next base: position 56,701 of record RAYM01000040.1, read on the forward strand.
ATGGTTTTTGTCATGGACCAGGGGCATATCGCCATGGAAGGGACACCGCGGGAGATCTTTTCCAGAGTGGAGGAATTGCAGGAGCTGCGGCTTGACGTGCCGCAGGTGACGCTCCTTGCGCATGAACTGAGAAAAAAGGGAGTCAATCTGCCAGAAGGGATACTGACCATAGAGGAGTTTACGGAGGCGGTTTTTGCCTTCACGGGACGCCGTTAAAACCGAGCGGCGGATTCAGGTATAAAGAGGAAAAGAAAGTCATGTCGTTGATTTTGAACCATGTGAATTATATATACGGGGAAGATACAGAGCTTGCGGTGCATGCCTTAAAGGATATCAATCTTGTGATTCCCGATGGGCAGTTTATCGGGCTGATCGGGCATACCGGTTCAGGAAAGTCTACGCTCGTGCAGCATTTAAACGGGCTGATCAGACCGACAGGCGGGGCGATTTATTATAACGGCGAGGATATTCACGACAAGGATTACGATAAGAAAAAGCTGCGCAGTAAAGTCGGGCTTGTGTTTCAGTATCCCGAGCACCAGCTTTTTGAGATCGACGTATTTAAGGACGTGTGCTTCGGACCGAAGAATCTGGGGCTTTCCCAGAAGGAAACAGAGCTGCGCGCCTATGCGGCGTTGAAGCAGGTGGGGCTGGCGGACGAATACTTTTACCAGTCACCGTTTGACCTTTCCGGCGGGCAGAAACGACGGGTTGCGATTGCAGGCGTACTGGCAATGAAACCCGATATACTGATTCTGGACGAGCCCACGGCGGGGCTTGACCCAAAAGGCAGGGACGAGATACTTGACCAGATTGCGAAACTGAAAGAGGAGACGGGAATTACCGTGATTCTGGTTTCTCACAGTATGGAGGACGTGGCGAAGTACGTGGAGCGGATTATCGTTATGAGCCGGGGAAGCGTTCTCTATGACGATACGCCGAGGGAAGTTTTCGGGCATTATAAGGAATTGGAACAGGTGGGGCTGGCGGCGCCCCAGGTGACATATATTATGCAGGCGCTGGCGAAGAAAGGGATGCCGGTGGATACTTCCGCCACTACAATTAAGGAAGCGGAGCAGGAGATTTTGAGGGCGCTGGCTCTCTAAATGAAACGTAAAAGGCGGCATTTTCGTACGGCTTTGGGTTGCTAAGAGGCTGCTGCGGACGTTTCGGAATGGAGAAACAATGATTCGAGATATTACACTGGGCCAGTATTATCAGGCGGATTCCGTCATTCATAAACTGGATCCGCGGGTAAAACTGGTAGCGACGATAGGCTTTATTATTTCCCTTTTTGTGGTGGACAGCTGGGTAGGGTACGTGGTGGCAGCTCTGTTTCTGGCATGTATGATAAAATTGTCCAAGGTTCCCTTTGGCTATATGGTGAAAGGAATGAGGGCGATCGTCTTTATTCTGCTTATTACGGTTGTGTTCAACCTGTTTCTGACGCCGGGGGAACCGCTCGTCACATTCTGGAAGCTGACGATTACAAAGGAGGGGCTGCGGATCGCTGTAATGATGGCGGTTCGGCTTTCTTTCCTGATCGTCGGTTCTTCGCTGATGACATTGACGACTACGCCCAATAGCCTGACTGACGGCATGGAAAAGCTGATGGGTCCTCTGAAATATGTAAAGGTGCCGGTGCATGAGGTGGCGATGATGATGTCCATTGCCCTGCGCTTTATCCCGATTCTGCTGGAGGAGACGGATAAGATTATGAAGGCGCAGATAGCGAGAGGGGCGGATTTCGAGAGTGGAAATCTGATTAAGAAGGCGAAAGCGATGGTGCCGCTTCTGGTTCCCCTGTTTATTTCCGCCTTCCGCCGTGCCAACGATCTGGCAATGGCGATGGAGGCGAGATGTTACCGGGGCGGGGAGCATAGAACGAAGATGAAGCCCCTGCGTTACTGCGGCGCGGACAGGGCGGCATACGGCATACTGCTCTTGTATTTTGTGGGATGCGTGGCGATACGGGTGTGGCTGTAGAGCTTTTGCGGCGATTTGGCGTGTGCCGGAAATGGGAGAGGCAGAAACGCTGGCAGTGAGGACAGACGATCGGGCTGGATGGCAGATCAGCGACGAACAAATTTAAGCCGGTAGGATGCGAGAAAATGAGACGAGTTATGTTAACTGTTGCGTATGATGGGACGGCATACTGCGGATGGCAGTTACAGCCGGGCAAAGAGACCATAGAGAGCGTTTTAAACAGATGTCTTTTTGAACTTACGGGCGAGACGATACAGGTGATCGGCGCAAGCCGCACGGATTCCGGCGTACATGCACTCGGCAATATCGCGGTGTTTGACACGGAAAGTTCCATCCCGGCGGAGAAATTTTCCTATGCGCTTAACAGGAGACTGCCGGAGGATATTAAGATCCGCGCTTCAAAAGAAGTGGCGGCGGATTTTCATCCCAGACATTGCGGGAGCGTAAAAACATACGAGTATCGAATCTGTAACGCAGCGTTTCCCATTCCGACGAAGCGGCTTTATGCACATTTTACGTATGTGCCGCTGGATGTCAGCCTGATGAGCCGGGCGGCGGCATATCTGGTGGGGGAACATGATTTTAAGAGTTTCTGCAGCGCGGACACGCAGGCGCAGACCACAGTGCGGCAGGTGGACGATATCCGGGTGTGGGCTGAGCCGCTGACAGACGTCGTCACTGCGGGGTGCATCCTACAGGGATCCGCAGACAGGGAAAAGCAGCGCGTGACACAGACTGGTAAGGAGATTGTGATCCGCGTGACGGGCAGAGGCTTCCTGTATAATATGGTAAGAATTATGGCGGGGACGCTGATGGAGGTCGGACGGGGAAAATTGCCGCCCGAGCGTGTAAAAGATATTCTCGCGGCATGTGACAGACAGGAGGCCGGACCTACAGCGCCGGCGTGCGGACTGACCCTTGTGGGGTATGAGTTCCTGTTGTAGCAGTTCAGCCAGGGCGGCATCCGTCGGCTTGCACGGCAGATGTGGCAGATTAAGGGCTGAATGTCAGAAAAACAAGAACGAAACAGGAAAACAGGAAAATTAGGGAAAAACCGGTTGACACGCGCGGATCCGTATAATATAATATTTAACTGTGACGAATTGTTTATAAATGTCTGACCAAAGCCCCGGTGAGACATTTTATGTGCGCACTACAAACTGCCGCGGAGGGATACCAAGTGTAGCCGGACATCTGCATGAGGATCTTCGGAAGCGGTACAGACAGTTACTATGGAGGTAATATTCATGAAAACTTTTATGGCGAGTCCGGCTACGATCGAGAGAAAATGGTACGTAGTTGATGCGACAGATATGACACTGGGACGCCTGGCATCCGAGATTGCCAAGGTGCTGAGAGGTAAAAACAAGCCGATCTTTACACCCCATATCGACACGGGAGACTATGTGATCGTTGTCAATGCGGAAAAGGTGAAGGTAACAGGTAAAAAGCTGGATCAGAAGATTTACTATCATCACTCCGATTACGTGGGCGGCATGAAGGAAACCACCCTGAAAGAAATGTTACAGAAGCATCCCGAGAGAGTAGTGGAGCACGCGGTTAAGGGTATGCTTCCCAAGGGACCGCTTGGCAGAGATATGTACAGAAAGCTTTTTGTATATGTCGGACCCGAGCACAAGCATGCGGCACAGAAACCTGAGGTATTAACATTTTAAGAAAGGGATAAGGAATCATGGCTAAAGCAGATAAATCAGCAAAATATTACGGAACTGGCAGGAGAAAGAAATCCATCGCCAGAGTATATTTAATGCCCGGCAAGGGTGAGATCACGATTAATAAGAGAAATATTGACGATTACTTCGGGCTTGAGACCTTGAAGGTGATCGTTCGCCAGCCCTTGGCAGCAACCGATACGGTAGATAAGTTCGATGTGAAGGTTACCGTAAGGGGTGGCGGTTATACAGGACAGGCAGGTGCGGTGAGACATGGTATCGCAAGAGCGCTGCTTCAGGCAGATCCGGACTACAGACCTACCTTGAAGAAAGCAGGCTATCTGACCAGAGACCCTCGTATGAAGGAGAGAAAGAAGTACGGTCTCAAGGCAGCTCGTCGCGCGCCTCAGTTCAGCAAGAGATAATTTGCTGTTCAAATCGTATCAAAATGGTTCAAGAACCCCGGAAAATCAAGGTTTTCCGGGGTCAAACTATATCTAAACGGGCTGATATAGTTTGACCCAATTTAGCAAAACGAGAGCCGATTTCGGGGCTGTTTTTTTCTTTTGCCTGTCCGTACCGGATCATATGAGTAACAGGAACAAAATTTTATCGGTAACTGACACGCAACTCTTCTTTTTTGCAAAGCATTTTTTGTAAAGTAAAGAGATTTTTATTGCTTTTTTTTCATTCCGTGCTATAATTCTTGTTATGGGGATATAGCTCAGTTGGGAGAGCGATACGTTCGCAACGTATAGGTCAGGGGTTCGAGTCCCCCTATCTCCATTTTGGAAGCATAGCTCAGCCGGGATGAGCGTTCGCCTCACACGCGAGAGGTCATGGGTTCGAGCCCCATTGCTTCCATTATTTTAAGAAGAGAAGTCGGAATGACGGTGCCATTCCGGCTTCTTTGTATCAATGGGGGACATAATGACAAAGCGAAAAAAAATAATAAAGGAATATATCCTGATTACGATAGCAGTGATTATTATGGACATCGGCGTCTACGTGTTTAAGTTCCCGAATAACTTTTCCTTCGGCGGGGTATCGGGTCTGGCGGTTGTGGTGACGCACTACACACCTTTTACGGCATCTCAGATCAACCTTATTATCAACATGATTCTGCTGGTGTTTGGTTTTTTGTTTCTGGGAAGAAATTTCGGGGTAAAGACCGCGTATGTGACAGTGGTGTCATCTTTGCTGCTGAATCTGATGGAAGTGCTGTTCCCCATGAATGCGCCGCTTACCAATGAGACGACGCTGGAACTTATTTATGCCATAGCGCTTCCGGCTCTGGCTTCGGCGCTTCTGTTTTATGAGAATGCCTCCGGCGGCGGCACGGACATCATAGCGATGGTGTTGAAGAAATATTCGACCATGGATATATCGGCGGCGCTTATGGCGGTGGATGCCATTATCGTAGTGGTGGCATGTTTTGCCTTTGACACGCGGACAGGTCTTTTTTCGATCTGCGGACTGATGGCGAAGTCGCTGGTGATCGATAAGGCGATTGAGCGCATGAAGCTGAGCAAATATTTTACGATCATATGCAGCAAGCCGGAGCCGATCTGCGATTTTATTATGAAGGACCTGCACCGGAGCGCTACGGTTTACAAGGCGGAGGGCGCCTACACGCACAAAGACAGGGTGGTCATCCTCACGGTTATGGATCCGAAACAGGCAGTGCTCTTAGAGCGGCATATTCAGGCGGTAGACCCGGAAGCTTTTCTCATGGTGACGAAGAGCAGTGAGATTATGGGCAAAGGATTTAAGAGGTATATTTGACGATGGCGGTACATGTAAAGAATATGACCACGGGAAAGCCCGGAAAGCTGATTCTGGGTTTTTCTCTTTCTCTGGTGGCAGGCAATGTCTTTCAGCAGTTGTACACTGTGGTCGATACCATGGTGGTGGGAAAATATCTCGGTGTAAGTGCGTTGGCGGCGTTAGGAGCCTCTGACTGGCTGAACTGGCTGATGCTTGGCGTGATACAGGGACTGACGCAGGGCTTCGGTATTCGGATGGCACAGGAGTTTGGCGCGAACAGGACAGATGAATTAAAGAAGAGCGTGGGAAGCGCGGCGGTGCTGTCCATGCTTTCTGCTGTGATATTGGTGGCGGCAGGGCAGGCTTTTGCCAGACCCGTGCTGACGCTTTTGCAGACGCCGCAGGAGATCATAGGATATTCGCTTCTCTATCTGCGGATTATGTTTGCGGGTGTGCCGATTGTGATGCTGTATAATCTGCTGGCATGTATTCTGCGTTCGCTGGGGGACAGCAGGACGCCGTTAAACGCCATGATTGTCGCGTCGGTGACGAACATTGTGCTGGATTATCTCTTTGTACTGGGGTTTGGGTGGGGAATTGCGGGCGCGGCGGCAGCCACGCTGATTGCGCAGGCAGTTTCGAGTGTATTCTGTTTCTACCATATTAAGAAGATCGCGTTCCTGAAGCTTACGCGGACAGATTTTCACTTAGAGAGGGAACTTTCTGCCAGGCTGTTCATGCTGGGGCTGCCTATGGCGTTCCAGAACGGGATTATTGCGATTGGCGGCATGATTGTACAGTTTGTGGTGAACGGGTACGGCGTAATCTTCATTGCGGGATTTACGGCGACGAACAAGCTCTACGGGCTGTTGGAAATCGCGGGCACTTCATACGGCTACGCGATGGTGACTTATGTGGGGCAGAATCTGGGAGCGGGCAGGCATGACCGCATCAAAAGCGGGATGCGCGCGGCGATGGGGATCGCCATGGCGACGTCCGCTTTTATTGCGGTGTGTATGCTTGTTTTCGGGAAATATCTTCTGGGACTGTTTATTTCCGGGACGCCGGAAGTGGTGGAGCAGACCATGCGGATTGCCTATTTCTATCTGGCGGTCATGAGCGTCTGCCTGCCGGTTCTCTATGTGCTGCATGTGACACGTTCCGCGCTGCAGGGAATGGGAAATACGATTCTGCCGATGCTGTCCGGCGTGGCGGAGTTTGTGATGCGCACCCTGTCGGTCATTTTTCTCCCCGTGCTTTTGGGTGAGGTCGGCATCTTCTTCGCGGAGATCGCCGCCTGGCTCGGCGCGGATGTGGTGCTGGTAATTAGCTATTTTTCGCAGATGAAGAAACTGCAGGGATGAGATTACGGAGAATGCCTGTTTTTTGGCATTCTCCTGCGTAAAATTTAGAACTTCTTCGCGAAACAGCCATTGCTGTGAGCGATTAGAAGTTCTTCTTACGCTTGCCAGGCGCCGTCTAAAGTAATGACCTGTCCGGTCAGATAGGACGGCGCGTTGATGATGGAGAGCAGAAGTTCGGCAACTTCGGAGGGCTGACCAATTCGGTCGGCTGGTATTTCTGCCCGTAAAGCGGACATTTCCTCTTCCGAAAAACAGTGGTTCATGTCTGTGTCGATGACGCCGCAGGCGATGGCGTTGACCCGGATGCCGCTGGGAGCCAGTTCCTTTGCCAGCGCTTTCGTGAAGGCGTTTACGCCGCCTTTGGAGGCGGAGTATGCCACTTCCATGGAGGCGCCTGCGTTACCCCAGACGGAGGAAATATTGATGATATGCCCGGCGTGGTGTTTTAACATCATGGGGATGGCAAGGCGGCACGTATAGAACAGCGCGTTCAGGTTGACGTTCATAAGCGACTGCCATTCTTCCGCTGTCATTTCGTGAAGCAGCCCGATATGGGAGACTCCGGCATTGTTGACCAGTAGAGTTAAATCATCAATCTGCGCAAATACTTCATCTACAGCCCGTATGTCACCCATATCCGCTACAATGGGCGTACATGCGACATGATAGGTTTCTGACAGACAGTATGACAGTTCTGTCAGTTCCTTTTCTGAGCGCCGGCAGGTGAGGTACAGGCGGTAGCCCTCACGAGCGAGAGTCTGCGCTATGGCTCGCCCGATACCGCGGGAAGCGCCGGTTACGAGGGCGGACCGTGAGATGGAAGTGTGACCTTCTGGCGATGCGGTCCCATATTGGTCTGCGATTGTGTTATTATCCTTTTTTTTCATATATTGTGATCCAATCTTTTAAAATTTTGATACTTATTTAGATATTTCCGGGCAAAAAAATGATACTAAAGTTAATGCATTATTTAAGAGTATACTATAGATGGCGGGGAATGTCACCCGAACGGGAACCGAGTGTCCTGAGATTGGCAACAGTTCAGCCTTTGTCTTCTCTGTTACTGGGATTGAACTTTTAGGAAAGGGGTGCGGCAGTGATGTATGATCTTATTATTATCGGCGCAGGTCCGGCGGGGCTGTCGGCGGCAGTTTACGGCAGGCGTGCTGGGTTTGAGCTTCTTGTGGTAGAACAGACGCCCATGGGCGGCGGTCAGGTGGTGGACACCTATGAAGTGGATAATTATTTGGGGATGCCCGGCATAAACGGTTTTGACCTGGCGCAGAAATTCCGCGGTCATGCGGACGGGCTCGGCGCGGTGTTTCAAAGTGGACGGGTTACGGCGGTCCGGGATGAGGGCGCGTATAAAGTTGTGGAAACCGCGGATGGCAGTTCCTATGAAGCGAGGGCGCTTATCTTAGCGGGCGGTGCAGAGCACGCGAAGCTGGGCGTGCCGGGGGAGGAGGAGCACAGGGGACAGGGCGTGTCCTACTGCGCTACCTGTGACGGCGCTTTCTTTAAGAAGAGAGACGTGGCGGTCGTGGGTGGCGGCGATGTGGCAGTGGAGGATGCTGTCTACCTTTCCAGATTCTGCCGAAAGGTGTATCTGATCCACAGGCGCGACAGCCTGCGGGCGGCAAAGAGTCTGCAGGAAAAGCTGTTTGCCTGCGAAAATGTGGAAGTGATCTGGAACAGTACCTTACAGAAAATAACGGGAACTGATCTGGTGGAAGGGATATGTATCCGCACAAAAGGGGAGGAGACGGAGCGCGAACTTGCGGTGGACGGTGTCTTTATTGCGGTTGGGATGCGCCCCAGAACGGAGATCTTCCGTGAGACGCTGGCATGTGACGAGGGCGGTTATCTCATCGCGGGAGAGGACTGCGCCACCAATGTTCCGGGTATTTTTGCGGCGGGAGATATCCGTACAAAGGTTCTCCGCCAGATTGTGACGGCGGTATCCGACGGTGCCTGCGCGGTGGCGTCGGTGGAGGGGTATCTGCTCTCCCAAATGTAATAATTACAAAAGTATTACGGGCCTGTAATAGGTAAAATATGCCATGGTTTGATATAAATTTTTCACCTCTGATACCGAAAAATCGGGCTTTTTGTGGGAAAAGCACAATAACTTGCGTATGAGTTTGCGTTTTGATGGTAGATGCTGTGGTTGACAAAACGTTTATTCAATGCTATATTATAGCCAGATGTAACAATTCTGTAACAAATGAGGTGCTTTTTATGAACAAAAATGGACTTAAATGGACGGCATGTGCGTTGGCTGCAGTCATTGGATTTGCCGGCACAGGAATAGAGGCGGAGGCTACAGGAAATGTAGGCAGCGTTCTTCCCTCGGCAGGCATAGAGTTTTCACTTCAGGATGAAGAAAAGTCCACCGCGTTATCAACTTTAAAGGAAGAATCCGATAAGGAAGCGGCGGAGCAGGAAGAAAACAGTGAGGAGAATGCTTCATCTGAATTTGAAAATGAAGGCATCAGCGTTGGCAGCGTCCAGGTAGGCGGCTTTTCCGATCTTGCCAGCACGTCTGACAAAGTAAGTAAAGTTCCCGAAAAAAAGATTCAGGATACGATCGTAGTCAGCGAGGGCTACACCAAAGATCTGAAGGCGGCAGCGGGAGGCGGGCTGTCTGAGGAGGAAAAGAGCTTTAAGAATCTGGTTATTGCCAGAGTGAATGATTATGTGAATGTGCGCAGCATTCCGAGTGAAGAAGGCGAGATTGTCGGCAAGCTTTACAATAAATCCGTCGGCAGTTTTATTGAGGAGGAGGACGGCTGGTACAAGATCAGCTCCGGTTCCGTCGAAGGATATGTGAAGGGTGAGTACTGCGTGACCGGCGATGACGCCGTTGATTACGCGAAGGAAGTGGGAACCCGCATCGCCACTGTAACGACCACGACCCTGAAGGTGCGCGAGAAACCCGGTCTGGAAGAGACGGTTCTCGGTCTGGTTCCGATCGAGGACGAACTGATTGTCACAGAGGAGATGGACGGCTGGGTTAAGGTAAATATCGAGGAAGGTGACGGCTACGTTTCCATGGATTACGTTACCCTTTCCACAGAGTTTGTAAAGGCGGAGTCCGTGGCAGAGGAGAAGGCGAGACTTGCCAAGGAGGAAGAAGCGAGAAAGGCAGCGCAGGCGGCGGCTAGAAAGAAAACTTCCGAAAACGCGGCATCCGGCAGCAAGAGCGAGGAGGGAGGCAAGACTTACGCGAACCCGACCGGAAGTTCTGGCGCCGATGTGGTACAGTTTGCGAAGCAGTTTGTGGGCAATCCCTATGTGTACGGCGGCACCAGCCTGACAAATGGTGCAGACTGTTCCGGGTTTGTTATGAGCGTGTACAAGAACTTTGGCGTAAACCTGCCCCATTCTTCGGCGGCAGACAGAAGTGTGGGTGCGTCTGTGAATGGTCTGGAAAACGCACAGCCCGGTGATATCATCTGTTATTCCGGTCATGTGGGAATTTACGCAGGCAACGGTCAGATCGTGCATGCATCTACATCCAAAACAGGTATTATCGTATCCAGCGCCACCTATCGTTCGATTCTTTCCATCAGAAGAATCCTCTAAGAAGGTGTTGTGGTACAGACAGAATGCGATTATAAGCGGGAGATGTTCCAGCGGGGCATCTCCTGTTTGTTTATGCATAAGCAGAGTCATTGCAATATAAATCAATTTGTCTACAGTGCACAAAGTTTTGGGAAAATATGAAATAACGGATGTAATGCAAAAACGACTTATACACATAAAAAAAGCGGGAGTTCAGCATAAAATGGTTTTATACACGGATTTATCCACCGTATCCACAGTTTTTTGACCGGGTCGATCATTTTATTTATGGAAACTGCAGGAACGTACGTTTTGTATATTTTGTCTAAATGGGAGCAAATTGTTGCAATATAATAGTAAAATATGGTATACTGTTTTCATAAGCATTGCTTAGGACTCCAATTGGAAGGGGATGATCAGATGAAATTTAACATTGTCGGAAAAAATATCGAGGTAACGGAAGGATTACGGGCAGCAGTGGAGGATAAGATCGGTAAACTGGAGAAGTTTTTTACCGAGGATACGGAAGTGCATGTTACGCTCAGCGTAGAAAAGGACCGCCAGAAAATTGAAGTGACGATTCCTGTGAAGGGTAATATCATCCGTTCCGAGCAGGTCAGCAGCGACATGTATGTATCGATTGACCTGGTGGAGGAGATTATCGAGAGGCAGCTGAAAAAGTATAAGAATAAGCTGGTGGACAAGAAGCAGGGGGCGGGCTTTTTCCGGCAGGAATTTATTGAGAAAGATTATATGGATGAGGAGGAAGTGCAGATCATCCGTACGAAGAAGTTCGACATCAAGCCCATGTATCCGGAAGATGCCTGTGTACAGATGGAACTTCTCGGTCACAACTTTTTCGTGTTCTGCAATGCGGAGACGGATCAGGTGAACGTGGTTTACAAGAGAAAGGGAAACACCTATGGTCTGATCGAGCCTGAGTTCTAAAAAGGGTCTATACTGGAGGCAGGGCGGAGCAATCTACCCTGCCTTTTTTGCGCGCATAAGCAGAGTCAGAAGATATTCGGAGAATGTGCCATGCTTGCATGAGCACATGCGCAGGATGTCTTATGAC
>RAYM01000041.1 GCA_003611805.1 bacterium 1xD42-87
TGGTCCTTCCGAAAAGTGAAACGGCAAAGGGTCTTGCATACAGTATCAATCAGGAGGAATATCTCAAAGTATTCCTGGCAGACGGCGAGGTTCCGATTGACGATTCAGCCTCGGAGCGGGCGCTGAGGAATTTTACGATCGGCAGGAAGAACTGGGTGACGATCAATACGGTCTGCGGTGCCCAGGCGAGCGCCGTTAATTACAGCCTTACTGAGACTGCCCGTGCGAACAATCTGAATGTCTATTATTACATCAAACATTTGCTGACAGAATTGCCGCGGCTTATCGATGAGAATGGAAGTATAGAACAATCTATGCTGGAGCCGTTCATGCCGTGGTCGGAAACTCTCCCGGCTGACTGTTACAGCAAGCGCCGCAAGTAAGCGGCGCTTAGTTTATCAAGGGGCGGAGAATTTGACGTTTACAAAACAAGGGAAAATACATAACAATTCACTGTATGAGGCTTGGACAGCCTTGAAAAGTAGGGAAAGTTCATGAAATTCATCTGCAGTCGAGCAGACTTACACCTCACAATGTAAGCCCCTCACAGAACCGTACGTGCGGCTTTCCCGCATACGGCTCTTCATAATAATATTTACAGTCTCAAAACAAGCTGACATAAATCTTTGGCATTGCCAACGGATAATATTTCAGCATTTCAATAAATCCTTCTCTCGTATAGCTCTTTCTGTCACTTCGTCCGTTCAGCACTTTAAACAGAAGTTCCCTCACTTCTTGTTTGTAGTTTGAAATCATTCTGCCATTAAAACTGATTCCATAGTACCTATAATGACCTGTCAGTTTCAGATTAAGCATGCAGACCTGATTCTTTCAGGCATCACGCAACTGATAACCGTAGTGCTTGCAGACAAAATACATCATCATGAATATATCCGCAGTTTAAAGCCTCTGACAGCATAGAACCTACTAACTCAATAAGTCCTAAGGCTTATTAAAGTGCGCCGACATCAACCATATTTTATTTTTATCCTTAAAATGGTTGATTATCTCAAAAAAGCCTTGATTTACGGGCATACAAGCAGGATTTCAAGCTGAATTTACTACCAATTTACTACTTTTGAGGGAAAGAGCCTTGATATGCCGCCCGGAACCCTGCAAGCCCAGCCACCAGCACACAGCATTGAGAAAGAATAAATGAAAACTGAATACGACGCATACGCGGCGTTTCTCTATCCCAACATGGGAGAACAGGAACGCCGCTTTTTTTATGCCCTCATGTTACGCAGTAGGGGCAAAAAGAGCCTTGCTATATGCGGCTTTGCGGGCGCACTTTTGCCGGGGACAGGGATTTATACCTAAACCCGGCAAAATGGCGTTCTATCGCGTAACAAATCCACAACCAAAGGAGTGATGAAGCTATGGCAGTTTTCCGAGTGGAGCGCAACAAGGGCTATACCGTTATGAGCAACCACCATTTACGCAACAAGGAGCTGACCTTAAAGGCAAAAGGGCTTTTATCGCAAATGCTGTCACTTCCCGAAGATTGGGACTACACCCTTGCGGGGCTGTCACAGATCAACCGGGAAAGTATCGACGCTATCCGTACCGCCGTATGGGAGCTGGAAAAAGCCGGATATATCAAGCGGCGGCAAGGGCGGGACGAGAAAGGCAAAATGACCGCCATTGAATACACCATTTACGAACAGCCCCAGCCGCCAGACGACACCCCGCCGGGATTGGATAACCCGACATTGGAAAATCCAACACCGGGCAATCCGATATTGGAAAATCCGACACCGGGTAAACTGACGACGGAAAATCCAATGCAATTAAATAAAGATATACAAAGAACTGACTTACCAACAAAAGAAAAAATAAATACGGATTTACAAAGTACCTATTCCATTCCTATCCTTTCCCCTAACCCCTCTCCTTTGGAGCAGGAAGCGGCTGCGCCGCCGGAACGGAAACGAAAGGAAGCGGAAGTACAGACCGCTTTTGAGATTTACCGGGAGATCATCAAGGAAAATATCGACTATGACATTCTCATACAGGATATGAAGTTTGACGGGGACAGGCTGAATGAAATTGTAGACCTCATGCTGGAAACCGTCTGTACCCGGAGAAAGACGATCCGCATTGCCGGGGACGACTACCCCGCCGAGCTGGTAAAGGCAAAGTTTATGAAGCTGGACGCTGAACATATCCGCTTTGTGCTGGACTGTATGAAAGAGAACACAACCAAAATCCGCAATATCAAGCAGTATTTACGGGCGGTGCTTTTCAATGCCCCGTCCACAATCGGCAATTATTACACGTCCCTTGTGGCTCACGACATGGCAAGCGGCGCACTTGCGCCACAGGAGCCGCACGACCCCTATTCATTCAAACCGGGCGAAAGCCTGTAACCACCCACAACCACAAAAGGAGGATTTTATTATGGCACAGAAAATGACGGGAGCATTGGTATTTGACGAGCGCACAGACCGCTACGACATTCGCTTTGACCTTGCCAGTTATTACGGCGGGCTGCATTGCGGGGAATGTTTCGACGTGTTCACACGCGGCAAGTGGAAGCCGACCCGTATTGAAATGAACATGGCGCAGGAATGGTACTTGGTGGGTATCAGAGCCGACGACTTAAACGGGCTGCGGGTGCGTATCTGACCGCCGCCCCATAGACTACCCCGAAAGGAGGGACAGACCCCATGCAGGACGAGATCAACGAAAAAACCGTTGCCCTGTATATCAAGACCGGGAAGCTGACCGCCGAAGTGCTGCAAAAGGCAATCAAAAAGCTGCTCTCACAGGCAAAGAAAGAGCTTGACAGACAGGCAATCCCCCACGGGAAGCAGACCTTAAAGCAGCTTATGAAGCAGAACACGGGCGTTTCCAACATTGAGATCACAAAGGACAACATCAAAGCCTTTGAGAGTACAGCAAAAAAATATGGTATCGACTTTGCGCTGAAAAAGGACGCGGCGGAAACCCCGCCCCGCTACCTTGTATTCTTCAAGGGCAGGGACGCGGACGCGCTGACTGCCGCTTTCAAGGAGTTTTCCGCAAAGAAGCTGACGCAGGATAAGAAGCCCTCAATCCGAAAGGCATTAGCCGCTTTCCGGGAAAAGGCAAAGGAGCTGAACGCCAGCCGCCAGCAGACCAAAAACAAGGACAGGGAGGTATCACTATGAAGCCGGAAATCAAGAAGCTGCTTATCCTCAATCTCCCGTATCTGCTCTTTGTGTACCTGTTTGACAAGGTAGGCGCGGCTGTCCGGCTTTCCCCCGGCATGGACGCAAGCCAAAAGATTTTACATCTTGGGGAGGGCTTCACCGCCGCCTTTGCCAGTGCCGCGCCCAGCTTCCACCCCGCCGACCTGCTGATCGGCGTTGCCGGGGCGGTGATTATCCGGCTTGCCGTTTACCTAAAAGGCAAGAACGCGAAGAAGTACCGCAAAGGCATTGAGTACGGTTCCGCGCGTTGGAGTGCATAATCTTAACTGTAAGCAACACCTATATTGACGCAGGAGGATATGCACATGAATGATTACAGCAAAATCACAGCCCTTTACTCCCGCCTATCCGTGGGGGACGAGGACAGGGACGGCGGCGAGAGCAACAGCATACAGAACCAGAAGAAATTTCTGGAAAGCTATGCCAGACAGTTAAAATTAACCAATATCCGGCACTACATTGACGATGACGAAAGCGGCAGATTTTTTGACCGTTCTGCCTACTCCCGCATGATAGAGGACGTGGAAAACGGCAAAGTCGGCGTGTGCATTATGAAAGACATGACCCGTTGGGGGCGCGACTATCTCCAAGTGGGAAACGCTATGGAGATTTTCAGACGGAACAACGTGCGCTTTATCGCGGTAAACAACGGAATAGACAGCGAAAAGCCCGACACATTGGAGTTTGCGCCGTTCATCAATATCATGTCAGAGTGGTACGCAAAGGACATCAGCAAGAAAGTGAAAACGGGCATTAAGACCAAAGGCATGAGTGGCAAGCCAATCGCAACCGAAGCCCCCTATGGTTATGTGAAAGACCCCGACAACAAGGATTTTTGGTTGATTGACGAAGAAGCCGCCGAAGTTGTCCGTCTTATTTTCAGCCTGTTTCTGGACGGGAAAAACCGAAACCAAATCGCCGTATATCTGAAAAATGAGCAAATCCCAACACCCACATTCTACATGAAAGACCGTGGGCGGGGAACGGCAAAAAGCAGGACGCTGAACGAGGAAAACCGCTACAAATGGAATAAGGCGACCTTGACCCGTATCCTCACAAGGCAGGAGTATTGCGGAGATGTAGTCAACTTCAAGACCACAAAGCATTTCCGCGACAAACGAAACCACTATGTAGACCGAAGCCAGTGGCAGATTACCGAAAATGTCCATGCGCCGGTTATCGACCGCACCGATTTTGAAAACGTACAGCGGATTCTGGAAAACGCCCCTGTCAAGCGACCAAACGGGGACGGGGAAATCCACCCTTTGTCGGGCTTGCTTTTCTGTAAGGACTGCGGCGCAAAAATGCACATACGGATAGATTACAGGAACGGCGGCAAACGGCACGTTGCCTTTTGCAGTGAATACCACAAGGGGAAAGCCAGAAACCCGAAGTGCCATTCCCCACATATCATGGACGCGGATTTACTCATGCAGACCGTTGCGGAAGTGCTGAAAAAAATCGCGGAATACTCCATCAGCAACAGGGCGGATTTTGAAGCTTTAGTGAAAAAGAGCCTTGACGTACAGCAGACCGACAGGACGAAGAAACAGCAGAAGCGCGTACCGCAAATCCGGGCGCGGCTTGAACAAATCGAAAAGGTTCTGGATAAGCTGTACGAGGACAACGCACTGGGCGCTATCCCGCAAGACCGTTATGAGCAGATGTCGCAGAAGTATTCAGAAGAATACTATACACTGAAAGCGGAGCTTGCGGAAATCAAAGACCAGTTGTCCGCTTTTGAGAACGCGGGAGGACGGGCGCAGAGGTTTGTGAAGCTGACAGAACGGTATGCCGACTTTGCCGAACTCACCCCCGCTATTCTCAACGAGTTTATCAGCAAAATCGAAGTGCATGAGCGCGACCAGAAACGGGCGAGATACGCCATTCAGCATATCGGGATATACTTCAACCATATCGGAAAATTTGAGAACGAACTGACACAGCTTGCAGAGCCGACAGAGCAGGAAATCAGACAAATGCGGGAGGAAATCGAAGAAGCGAAAAAGGAAAAGAGCCGCGCCTACCACCGTGAATATTCCAGAGCCTACCGCGCTAAAAATATTGAAAAGCAACGGGAGTATGACCGTATCAAAGCGCGGGAATACAGAGCGAGAAAAAAGGCGCAAGCCGCCGCAACCGCACAGTAAAACCAAACAGCCAACAGCTAAGAGGGATTTTCCAATTACGGGAAATCCCTTTTTCACGCCCAAAGAAAGGAGCGACCTATTGACAGAAAAGAACAAAACCCCCACCCCGCCCCGAAAGCCGGACGGTATCATCACAACGCAGAGGAACGGGCAGACCATTGTTGCGGAGTTGTTTTTCAACCACAGCGGCACAGAAACATTCCGCGACAAGATTTTGAAAATGATACTTGCCGACAAGCAGGAATAAAACGGGAAAACGGTTATCTGTAAAAATCCATTCCATTCCCATCCCATCCTATCCCATCCAATCCATACCAAACATGAAAGGAGCGATTGACCCGTGGCAAAGACCAAAGCCGAAAAAATCACGAGCATTGAAGAAGAAATCCGACAGCTTGAAAACAGGCGCAGACAGCTTGTGCAGGAGCAAAAGGCGCAGGAACGCAAGGACAGGACAAAACGCCTATGCCGCCGCATGGGGCTTTTTGAAAGCCTTGTCCCCGACACAATACCGCTGACAGAGGAACAATTCAAGACCTTCCTTGAAAAAACTGTAATGACCGACCACGCCCGCCGCATACTGGACGAATTGACCGCCCAGAACGCCCCCACAGCCCCCGCACAGGGCGCAGAAACGGCGGTACAGGGTAACACGCCACTCACCGCCAAAACCACCCATACAGCCCGCGAGGGCGGCGCAGGCGGGGACGCGGACGGGGGCGCGGCGCAAGGGTAACAGCTTATGCCCCTACCCTTGCTTAAAAGCAAGGGCGCACTTATATACCACATGAGATGTGGTATGTGCGGTCTTGCAGACGGCGTTTTGTGCCTGTCGGCACAAAAGAAAACGGCGGGAGTTACCCGCAGAAAGGAGCGCGGCGCGTGGCAATCTATCATTGCAGTATCAAAGTCATATCCCGCGGCAAGGGCAAGTCCGCTGTTGCCGCCGCCGCTTATCGGGCGGGAGAAAAAATCACAAATGAGTTTGACGGAATGACCCACGACTACACCCATAAGGGCGGCGTAGTCCACACCGAGATTTTACTCCCCGACCACGCCCCCGCCGAGTATGCGGACAGGGCGGTTTTATGGAACGAAGTGGAGAAAGTTGAGAAAGCGAAGAACGCCCAACTTGCGCGGGAGATTGAAATTGCCTTGCCCCGCGAACTGACGAGGGAGCAAGGCATTTCCCTTGTCCGCGAGTATGTGAAACGGCATTTTGTGGCGGCGGGAATGTGCGCCGATGTATGCCTGCACGACACAGGCGGCGGCAACCCCCACGCCCACATCATGCTGACAATGCGCCCTTTTGACGAGGGCGGCGAGTGGGGAGCGAAGCAGAAAAAGGAGTACATTCTTGACAGGGACGGGAACAAAATCTATGACCCGAAAAAGCGGCAGTACAAATGTAAATCCATTCCCGCTACCGACTGGAACGAGCAGACCAAAGCGGAGGAATGGAGGGCGGCATGGGCGAGGCTTTGCAATCAGGCGTTGGAGCAGAACGGACACGCGGAGCGCGTAGACCACCGCAGTTATGAACGGCAAGGGATAGACCAGATACCCACCGTCCATTTAGGCGTTGCCGCTTCCGCTATGGAGAAGCGGGGAATACGCACCGAGCGCGGCGACCTTAACCGCGAAATCGAAGTGACTAACCAGAAGTTACGGCAGTTAAAGGCGCGTATCTCCAAACTGCAAAACTGGTTAAAGGAAGAAGCCGAGAACACCGAGCCGCCCACCCTTGCCGACTACATTCAAGGCATTTTGTCACGCAAGGCACAGACGGGAAAATCGGGATATTCACAATCGCTGTATAACCTCAAAGACGCGGCAAATATGCTGAATTTCCTGCAAGCCAACAACATCATGGATATGACGGGGCTTGATGAAAAATTCAAGTCTATGATAGGGGAACAACTGGATATTCAAGGGAAACTGAAACCCGTTGAACGGCGGTTAGGCACTCTGAAAAAGCACTTAGAGCAAGCCGACATTTATTTCAAATACAAGGGAAAGAAGCCGCTGACCGAAGCCGAGCAAATCCTATTCACAACGGCGAAAGATTATCTCAAAGGCGTGATGAACGGCAAGACCACAATCCCGACAAAGACATGGAAAGAAGAATACACCAAGCTGACCGCCGAGAGGAAAACACTCAATCAGCGGTATCTTGCATTGAAAGAGGAAGTGAAAGAAGCAGAGAAAATCAGAAAGAGCGTTTACAGTATCTTGCGGCAGGAACATCGGGAACAGCAACCCCAAAGAAAGCAGGATATGGAGCGATAACGGACAGGGCGGCGGGATAGTCAATACCTGTCACCGCCGCCCTATGCCCTATGGTAGTTTCATTACACCAATAAACCGAAGATTTTCGTTTATTTCTTTTCAAATGCCACAACACCGCATTCATAGGGGTGGTCATAATATAGAACCTCTCTATTGCGGCATCTATATAGGAGCAATTTCAAAATAATCAAAAAATCTCCGCCACCGCCAAAAATCATAATCTCAGACAGTGCAAAAAGTCCATAACTTCCGATACTTGCGGCGATACCTGCCAGTCCAAAGCCCAAAATTAAGGTGGGCATAGCCGCACCAACAATATACTGCTGTTTGGTCAGCGGTTCGGTACAAGCACAATAGGGGGTGAGCATTTTCCAAATGACACCAAAGGCAATCGCATTCCAGTGTCCTTTGGCAAAAAATCCCCAAGTCAATCCATGAATAGCTTCATGAAGTACAGTCAACAAAAGTAGCGCAATCAAAAATACAATACACGTAGAGAGAGAAAAAGGAAAATTTCTGCTACTACTTGAATTAGCAAAAAGATACATGATTAGGGCAAGTATTGCAAAGGGTAACATGATGATAACAGCCATGATATTTGCCTGCAAAACACCAACCGTTAAATCCCTTTTCAAATATCCCTTTTGCGCCATTTCTTCACAGGTTTTCTCAAAATCCTCTTTTCGTTTCTGCTCAATAGGAGTAAGTTGTCTTTCTTTTTTTTGCACGTTTTTTCTCTCCAATCCTGATTTGTCGGTTTGCACTGGGGAAAATTATATCATATCCAATTTTGAAAAGCAATCTGCACTTTACCCCGTTCCGACTATCCAGACAGTCAAGGGACGAGTAGTATTTTTTCGCAAAGTGCGCGAAAAAATCTCCACTCTTAAACCCTTGACCGTCTGGATTTTTGCCGTTGCCATTTCGCTGCCGAAAACGGGGAACAGGATTTTACACAATCCTGCCCCCGCTTCCGCCCGCTTCATTCTAACGGCAAAACCGTCTGCACTACTGCGGCGGCTGTCGGTAGGTTTTGCGGTGGCTCTGCCCCCGCGCCCCCGACCTCTCCCAAAGAACAGAATGGAATGTTACGCAATAGGGCTTGAAAAGGCTTGATTTTTAAGGCATTGCAGACGCGGAAATCCACAGGGTAAGGGTTTTATACTACCTACCCACGAAAAGGGCTTCTAACCGTCCACAGGCGCGTTTTGCGCCCGTTCTTCCTGCCCGTTTCCCGCCGCGCTGAAAAGTTTTGCGTCAATAACTCAAAAAAGCACTTGACAAAATGCTTCATGGGGAACCGCCGACGATATAAAGCCGTACACAGACCCGGTATTTGAGAACAATATCCCCTTAACACAGACGGAACGGCTCACCATGAACTGCCGCCCGAAGCAGCCGAAATATGCAAGAAACAAAAATATCCTTGTGATCGGCGGTTCCGGCAGCGGCAAGACAAGGTTTTTCGTCAAACCGTCGCTTATGCAAATGCACAGCAGCTATGTTGTCACAGACCCGAAAGGCACTGTCTTAATCGAGTGCGGGAAGCTCTTACAGCGGGGCGGCTATCGGATAAAAGTGCTGAACACAATCAATTTCAAAAAGTCCATGCGCTACAATCCCTTTGCCTATCTGCGGAGCGAGAAAGACATTTTGAAGCTGGTAAATACCATAATCGCCAACACCAAAGGCGACGGGGAGAAATCCGGGGAGGATTTTTGGGTGAAGTCGGAACGGCTTTTTTACTGCGCCCTTATCGGCTATATCCACTATGAAGCCCCGGAGGAAGAAAAGAATTTCACGACGCTGCTTGAAATGATAAATGCCAGCGAAGCCCGCGAGGACGACCCGGAATTTCAAAGCCCGGTTGACCTCATGTTTGAACGGCTGGAAGAAAAAGACCCGGAGCATTTCGCTGTCCGGCAGTACAAGAAATTCCTGTTATCGGCGGGCAAGACGCGAAGCTCTATCCTCATTTCCTGCGGTGCGCGGCTTGCGCCATTTGACATACGGGAGCTGCGGGAGCTAATGGAAACGGACGAAATGGAGCTTGACACATTGGGGGACAGAAAGACCGCCCTTTTCGTCATTATCAGCGACACCGACGACACCTTTAACTTTGTCGTGAGTATTCTCTACACACAGCTATTCAACCTCTTATGCGACAAGGCAGATGATGAATACGGCGGGCGGCTTCCCGTCCATGTAAGGTGCTTGCTTGATGAATTTGCCAATATCGGGCAGATACCGAAGTTTGAAAAGCTCATAGCCACCATACGGAGCCGGGAAATATCCGCGTCAATTATCTTGCAGTCACAGAGCCAGCTAAAAGCCATTTACAAGGACAACGCCGACACAATCACGGGGAATTGCGACACGACCCTTTTCTTGGGCGGCAAGGAAAAAACAACCCTTAAAGAAATGTCGGAACTTTTAGGCAAGGAAACCATAGACAGCTTTAACACGTCCGAAACGCGGGGACGGGAGCTTTCCCACGGGCTGAACTATCAAAAGCTGGGAAAAGAGCTTATGACACAGGACGAGATCGCCGTTATGGACGGGGGCAAGTGCATTTTACAGGTGCGCGGGGTGCGCCCGTTCTTTTCGGATAAATTTGACATCACAAAACACCCGAAATACAAGTACCTGTCCGACGCAGACCCGAAAAACGCCTTTGACATGGAAAAGCACATCAAACGCCGCCCCGCCATTGTGAAGCCGGAGGAAGAATTTGACTACTACGAGATTGACGGGGAGGGCTTACAGGAGGACACAGACCATGAGTGAACACCCCGGAACTGACAGGCGGCGGTTTACGGTGCTTGTCAACCCGAAAATCCGGGAGGAACAGCGGCGGGAAGCTGCCCTGCGGAAATTTATCAAGGATTGTGAACGGCTCTACGAGAAGAACCGGGCGCATTTACAGGAGGACGCAGACCATGAATAAAGGTATCAGTAAAGAAATGGAGATACGGGAGGTTATGAAGTGGCAGCTACTTATAGCCGGGGCGGTTGACGCTGCTATTAAGGGGACAGAAAGCTATATCCGGCACATGGAGCTGACCCACCAGCAGGGAGAAAGGAGGGATTGCAGTTAAGAACAGAAAAACCGGGCGTGAGATACGCGCCCCTTGCGCCGTGGAAATGTGGATAACAGGCTATGGGAAATGCCATTCACAGTCCAAATTTTCATTAGGGTATTGCATTATCACCTACAAAGTGTTAAGATGTTTATACACCCACAAAGCGTTGAGATAAAAGGAGGACAACATGGCACAGCAGATTTCTGAATCCGAACTGGTACTAATGAAAATCATCTGGAAAAATGGAGGGGCAGCTTTATATTCCCTCATCATGGAGGAATTGGAAAAAGATAAAAACGAATGGAAGAACAACACCGTACTCACGCTGCTTTCCCGTTTAGGAGAAAAAAAGTTCTTGAAAGTCAAAAAAATCGGCAGGAAAAATGAGTATGTGGCTACGGTAACAGAAGCTGAATACCAGACCATGCAGACCCACAGCTTTCTTGATAAAGTCTATGGCGGGAATGTGAAAAACTTAGTATCAACCTTGTTGCGGCAGGATATTCTTTCGGCAGACGAATTGAAAGAGATTGAAAGATTTTGGAGAGAAGAAAATGAGTGAATTTATAAAAATATTATTGTCGCTGTCTGCTTCCGGCGCACTGTTACTGCTTCTCATTTTGGGATTGAAGCCGCTGTATAAAAACAAATTCAGCAAGCGTTGGCAGTATTATATCTGGATAGTTGTTGCTTTGCGTTTTTTGCTTCCCTTTACTCCCGACACTACGATTATTGGAAATCTGTTTGAAAAATTCGACACAACAGCAATAACAAATGAAATCCCTACAAACCCCAATGTACCCGTTCCCGCAGATACGGGTAACAACAAAGCAGAGCCGATACAGCCAAACCGGGAAATAACCACCGCTGCCATGCGTGAGCCAGTTGACAAATATGTCTGCCTGTTTTTTATCTGGTCAGCATTGACACTGGTTTTATTTGTCCGCAAAGTAACGGTTTATCAAGGCTTTATTCAATACATCAAAGCAGGAAATAAAGAAGTATCAGATATAAAAATCTTGAATCTGCTATCTGATTGTGAAGAAAAACTGAAAATTAAGACAAGGGTAGAATTATCCTGTAATCCGCTGCTTGCTTCCCCTATGCTGATTGGTTTCTTTCGACCAAGAATCATTTTGCCCGTTGGCGAATGGGAAGATAAAGAGTTGTCTTATATCTTTGTGCATGAGCTGGTTCACTACAAGCAGAGGGATATGTTTTATAAATGGCTGATACAGATTGTTGTGTGCGTCCATTGGTTCAATCCTTTTGTATATCTGCTGGAAAAGGAAGTGAATAAATCTTGTGAATTGTCATGTGATGAAAAAGTCATATCTGTACTTGACGATACCGCAAGACGTGAGTATGGAGATATACTAATTTCCTTTTTGAAGTCGAACAATCTCTACAAAAGTTCTTTAGCTTCCGTCACTTTGACTGAGGGAGCAGAACAGTTAAAAGAAAGGTTAGGTGCGATTATGAAATTTAGGAAAAAATCAAAAGTCATTATTGCCATTACTGCTATTTTCACGATTGCCGTTTGTATCTGCTTTTTTGTAACTGGTGCATATGCCGCCCCTTCTACTGCTAATGAAAAGAAATCATTCATGGAAGCTGCCGCAGATATTTTCGGAAACGATGAAGAAAAAAAACAATTTACTGAAATTATTTCAGCTTCTGGTGAGATGATTGGTATCATTGACAATAATAAAGAAATAGAAAGACTCGTAAAACAACTGGATATTGAATCCTGGAATGATATGGAACAGCTGCCCGAAGATATAGACTTGGTATATAGTTATATATCATATGAGGTAATTGATGAACCTATATTTTTACCGGATGGAATACCGTTAGTTCATATGAGTACCTTAGAATTATATATTTCCGATAAAGGTGAATATATTATACGAGATTATGATCAAGAAATAGAAACAATAGCCAGAATATCAGAAAAGGCGGGACGGTTTCTCAATGCGCCGGAGGACTTAGAACTAAATAAGAATATAACAGCGAAGGACATACTGGATGGGTGGGGACTTGATTTTTATGTGCCAAATAGTAATATTGAAAAAACAGATGATATAGAGGCTGCCCGATATTATGAAGGAGACACATCATTTATAGAGAATGCCCGATATTATCAAGGAAAAACATCATTTACAGAAAAGGAACTACGCAGGACTTCTAAAGAGCAGAAGATACAGTTTTATGGAGCAGATCAAAATACGTTACTGAACGAAATAGACGATATTTCTGAAATAGCGCAATATCTAAACGGGTTGGCTCTGGATCAGTGGGAATATGCAGATAACGCGCCAAAACCCGGAGAAATTGAATGTCAAATTGTTAGATTTATGTTATCAAGGGATAATAAAAAAGAGTTAAAAGAAATGGATACCCAGATACTTTATAAAAGCGATGGTAATTACTATATTGAGGAAATAATTCCGGGTGAATATAGTGATCGGGGAGATTCTATAACACATTATCAAGTGTCAGAGGAGATCGCAAAATACATTTTATCATATATAGAAATTGCATCAAATTGAAGCAAATGTAGAAGTATCTCTTAGCGGTATTATCAAAAAAGGCAGTCAGAAAACAGGAAATCAAGAAAAGGTTTCCTGTTTTTTTGCGCCAAAAAACGTGCTGATAGAGGGGGAAATTTACGCTGTTTTCTTAGAGCCAGAAAAGCAAGGGCGCATTGTGGAAATGTGGATAACAGGCTATGGGGCTATGGAAAACGCCATTCACAGCACATGGAAAAGCCAAAGTGCGGCTTTCCCACGTCCTGCAAACAGCGTTTCCCACAGCCCCAAAAGAGCAGCCAGTTACCCACATTCCCACACCGCCGACTGCTACGGAAAAAGACCCTTTCCTACCTGTCATTCATAAAAAGATTTTTAAGGAGCTGATCGGAAATCAAGAACGTAAACACGGGCTACATGGTACGCGCCCCTACCGTGGGACGTACCGCCCAACCCCTTACAACTGAATACCGCCGCGCCGCAGAACTTACGCAGCGTGGGGACACCGCCTTTCATACAGGGCGGTTTTTTTATGCGGCGGCGACCATTCGCTGACCGCCTTTTGTCCGCTTGACGGACAGCCGCAGACGCGGCAGAAAGGATATATTCATGGCATTTTTCAATAGCGCAGTAGACGTTTTGCAGACACTTGTTATCGCTCTTGGAGCAGGGCTTGGCATTTGGGGCGTGATCAATCTCATGGAGGGCTATGGCAATGACAATCCGGGCGCGAATGCTCATGTACGGTAAGGAAGCAAGCAACCGAAAACAAGAGATAGACCGCCAGCACTACACTATTCCGAACCAAAGACCAAAAGATAAGCATTGTGGGAAAATCTAAACTTTTGGATTTTCCTACAATGCCGACTACGGCGGAATCCTTCCCACTCCTTATATCTTTATTTCCGTATACATTGAATTTGTATTTAGTAAATGCTATAATGTCCCTATTCAAATTATAAATGTGTTGAATTAGTTACATGTACATATTTTTTGTGCCGCATAAATACCCTGTTGAGGTTGTCGTTCTTTGTCCAGATGTGGAAACAATAAAAGGAAGGGAACGATACAGGGAGAAAACAGGCTATTCCGGCTTTACGGTTGAAACCTTATACGATACATTTATGCAGACAACACCACGGATCGGCTTTTGGCTGGACAATTCCAACCAAACACCACAGCAGACAGCAGAAACCATTCTGAACGCCAGAAAGTCGGTATGATTGTTACATATAAGGGGAAGAAAAATTTCTTTTAGGTACTTTCTTTCCTAAAACTAATGTGATATAATAGCATCATTCCAAAAAAGGAGTAAAAAATATGCGGCAAGGTATTCTTAAATAAAACTATAATCAAATAGTGGGAACAAAGGATTATGATAGTCCCTTTTGTGGGGGCTTGGTTTTTTGTACCCAATTTAAGAATACTTTTGCCTTATCAATTTTGACATATCCGAAAAACAGCAATCACAAACAGGTGTATGCTGTATATGTGTATGTCCGCAAATTATAATCCCCAGTGGTAAAAGTATTTTACTGCTGGGGATTTTTATGCCCTTTTGGGGCTGTAAAAGGAGGACAATCACATGAAAATAATCAATATTGGAATTCTCGCCCATGTAGACGCAGGAAAAACAACATTGACGGAAAGCCTGCTGTACACCAGTGGAGCGATTGCGGAACAAGGAAACGTGGATAAAGGAACTACAAGAACAGACACTATGATTTTGGAACGGCAGCGCGGAATTACCATTCAGACAGCGGTTACTTCTTTTTGCTGGAATGATTATAAAATCAATATCGTGGACACTCCCGGTCATATGGATTTTTTAACCGAAGCATACCGCTCTTTATCTGTCCTTGACGGAGCTGTTTTAGTCATTTCGGCAAAAGACGGCGTACAGGCACAAACCCGTATATTATTCCATGCGCTTCAGAAAATGGACATTCCGACAATTATCTTTATAAATAAGATAGACCAAAATGGGATCGACCTGCGGCGTGTTTACCAAAGCATTAAAGATAAACTTACCAGTGATATGATTGTCATGCAGGAGGTTTCCCTGTCGCCAAAGATAACCATGACCGATATTTCTGATTTGGACAAATGGGATATGATTATTTCCGGAAGCGATGAACTATTAGAACGATATGTTGCAGAGGATTCTTTGGATATACAGGAATTACAATATGAAAAGTGCAAAAGAACCAGATGCTGCTCTTTGTTTCCTGTTTATCATGGGAGTGCAAAAGACAATTTAGGAACAGAAAAACTGATTGAAGCGATTACAGAAACTTTCATTACAGAAACAGACGATATTCAGTCTGAATTATGTGGATATGTTTTTAAGGTTGAGTATACAGAGCGGAAAAAACGGCTTTCTTATTTACGCCTGTATCATGGGACGCTCCATTTACGGGATACCCTGCTGCTGTCAAAAAAGGAAAAAATAAAGATTACAGAAATGTGTATTCCGTCAAATGGTGAAATCGTCCCGGTTGACCATGCCTGTCCGGGAGAAATTGTTATTTTAGCTGATGATACTTTGAAACTGAACGACATTCTGGGAAATGAAAAACTCCTGCCTCACAAAACACGGATTGATAATCCCATGCCATTACTTCGGACAACGGTAGAGCCGCAAAAGCCGGAGCAAAGGGAAGCCCTGTTAAATGCCCTCACAGAGATTGCTGATACAGACCCTCTTTTGCATTTTGACATTGATACTGTTACACATGAGATTATATTATCTTTTTTGGGAAAAGTACAGTTAGAAGTTATTTGTTCGCTATTAGAAGAAAAATATCATGTGGGCGTGGCTATGAAAGAGCCTTCGGTTATTTATCTGGAAAGACCGCAAAAAAAAGCGAGCTACACGATTCATATTGAAGTGCCGCCGAATCCGTTTTGGGCATCTATTGGTTTGACTGTAACACCGCTTCCTGTTGGAAGCGGAACACAATATAAAAGCGAGGTATCTCTCGGCTATTTAAACCAAAGTTTTCAAAATGCCGTCATGGAGGGTGTGCGTTATGGAATGGAGCAGGGCTTATATGGCTGGGGAGTGACAGACTGCCAAATTTGTTTTGATTATGGAGTTTATTACAGCCCGGTCAGCACCCCCGCTGATTTTCGTTTTCTTGCGCCTGTCGTGTTGGAGCAGGCATTGAAAAAAGCAGGAACACAACTGTTGGAACCATACCTTTCCTTTACCCTTTTTGCACCGCAGGAATATCTTTCACGGGCTTATAATGACGCACCAAAGTATTGCGCAATCATTGAATCAACCAGACTTGAAAAAGATGAAGTTATTTTTAAGGGGGAAATCCCTGCCCGTTGTATTGGTGAATATAGAAATGATTTGAATTTTTATACAAATGGAAGAAGTGTCTGCATTACAGAATTAAAAGGGTATCAGGAAACTTCCGGCGAGCCTGTGTTTCAGCCACGCCGCCCGAACAGCCGTTTAGACAAGATCCGGCATATGTTTCAGAAGATAATGTAACATCTTGCGCAATGCAAACGTTCATTGCTGGCTATTGCGAAATATCATTGATAAAATCAGCATCAGAGAGGAGGAACCATTTTGAACCAGAAACAGACGGATATTACAACAGGAAAGCAAATACGTCATCTGCGAACACAATCGGGAATGACACAGGAAGAACTGGCTGGGAAATTGAATGTTACCCGGCAGGCGCTATCGAATTGGGAGAGAGATGTTAATGAACCCGATTTAAATACGTTGAAAAAAATTTGTTTTCTTTTTGGAGTCCACATGGACGATTTTGCGAAGGAGGTAATAACAAAAATGGAAACATGTGAAAAAAAGAGAAACGACAATTTAATAAGTATGATATGGCAATTGGACTTTTTTATGGTGTCGGGATATTTCTTGGCATTGGTATTTTCTTTGTTGGCGGTTTTATGACAATGTCGGGTGCAGGGTGGGGAGCATCACTATTTGGCGGTGGCTGTTTTTCTCTTGTATTTGGCTTGATATGCCATGCAGTTATTACATTGAGAAGAAATGACAAATGATGACATATCCTGCTTTCTAGTCTTTTCGGTCATATCGCGTAAAAAAGCCGCTGCTTTTGGCTTTCCAATAGCGGCGGCAAAGGGAAATATCCTTTGAATACCTTACAGAAGAAAAGTTTTGCAGCATTATAAAAATAAAAGCCTATACCATTTTGGAAAGAAAAGATACATAATAGTCAAGACGGCAACAATCAGAAGTTATGGAGGGTAACAATGGAATATAGTAAGGAAGATTTAATGGAAGCAAAAAGGCAAATTTTGGGAGTGGGAGAGAACATGGGAACAGAGGAAAGCAAAAAGATCTGGGAGAAAAACGCACAATTTTGGGATGATGCAATGGGTGACGAATCCAATGAATTTCACAGAGAGGTAGTACGTCCCAAAGTAACGGAACTTCTCTCTCCTGATCCTTCGGATTACATTTTGGATATTGCGTGCGGCAATGGAAATTATTCTTCGTATCTTGCACAGAGAGGCGCTTCGGTCGTCGCTTTTGATTACAGCAAAAAAATGATAGAATTGGCTAAAAGACGGCGATCACAATATGCAAAACAAATTGAGTTTTGCGTAGCGGATGCGACCAATAGAGAAAGCTTATTAGGATTAAAAAGAAATCGAGCCTTTACGAAAGCAGTTTCTAATATGGCAATTATGGATATTACGGATATTGAACCGCTTTTTATGGCTGTTTATGAACTATTGGAGGAAAACGGGATTTTTGTCTTTGCAACGCAGCACCCTTGTTTTATCACATTGACTGAAAAATATATGACACCGCACAGTTACTATGATATAGCGATCGAAGGGCAGCCGGAGGAGCAGATTTATTATCATCGTTCCATACAAGATATTTTTAACCTTTGTTTCAGAGCTGGATTTGTCATTGATGGATTTTATGAAGAATGTTTCAAAAACAATAAAGAAATTCCTATGGTAATGATAGTAAGGCTTAAAAAGGTAAAACGTGATAGCTTAAAATAAATTCAAGTTTGCCGGATAAATAGCAAACCCGGCCGAGCCAGTCAACGGTCAAGATGAACGGGCTTCGCCCGCCGTTGACAGCCCCGCCCGGTTTTGCAGTTAGGCAGTCAAGGAGCGACAGCCTAAAGTGCTGCCGCCCCTTACTATCATAAAAAGCAACTACTAACCAGCCACAGCCCTTTTGGGAGGAAAGGGGGATTTTCCATGACCTGTACAGAAGAATATCGGGAACATATCGAGTACACTTTCCATGCCTTTTGCAAAGTCGTTATCCGAAATGCAACGATCAACGCAGCGAGGACACGGAGCAGGAAGCACAAAAGAGAAATATCCCTTGAATACCTCACAGACGAAAAGCACTACCCTTTAGGCACGACAGATGAATATTTCCAAGCCCCGGAGCCGGACGAGGAATACATACTTACCCTTTGCGGCGATACGGTCATTTTCAGCAGCGGTTTACTTGCGGAAGCCCTGTCACGGCTGGACGAACGGGAGCGGGAAATGATTTACCTGTCCTTTTTCAAGCGTATTCCACAGCACGAAATTGGCAGACAGTACGGGCGCAGCCGCAGCACAGCGGGCTACCATATCCGAAAAGCCCTACGGCAGCTCCAAGCGGAAATGGAGGGAATGGCATATGAGAAATAATAGGCTTCTCCCCTATGAAACAATCGTCCAAGCCGCCAGCGGGGAGCCGGAAGCGGTGGGAACTGTATTGCAGTATTACCGCCGCCGCATACAATGTGCCGCCCGTGTGAATGGACGGGTAGACCAAGATACAGAGGACTACATCACCCAGACGCTTCTCACAGCTATTTTCAAGTTCCGCTTTGGGAGATAGCCCTACCGCCTACAACTGAATAACCGCCGCTTCGCCGGCAACCAGAAAGCAGTAAATCTATTCAACAGATTTGCTGCTTTTTTTCGTTCCTGTTTGGCATTTTTGAAAATCCCCAGTATGAAAAAACAAAAGGGAAAATAGCCGCCGCAGTTGGCAAAATCCCTTACTTATCCGTAGAGGGTATCAAAGAAAAAAATACTGCCATTGTCCGCCTATTCCGGCTTGCGTGGTGTTGTAGGGAATAGAGGGGAAATTCTAAAAATCTCCGTCCATTTTGCTTTGCGTGGTGTTGTAGGTAGTGAAAGGAAAATTTTCAAGATAAGCCGGAATAGCGGGTAGCAAAGCCCTTTTGAAACGTTTTGTTAGCGGAAAGGACGGGAGCCGGGGAACGCCGGAGTTTTTCAGAGCAAGATTCTACCGAGGTGCCAAAATTCGCTCTCCGCTTATTTTTGCCCCTGCGGGAATCTTGTTGGGGAGTGCCTTCCCCAAACCCTGCTATGCGCCCTGTCGGGCGAGAAAGGAGGTCACAGACCATGCGAAAGAAATACAATACGCCCCACCGCCGTCATGTGGTAAAGACCCGCATGACCGATGAAGAATACGCCGACTTCACCGGGCGGCTGGCGGCTTATGAAATCAGCCAGTCCGAGTTTATCCGGCAAGCCATACGGAAAGCGACCATACGCCCCATTGTCACCGTTTCCCCGGTCAATGACGGGCTGCTTGCCGCCCTCTCCAAGCTCACGGCAGAGTACGGGAAAATCGGCGGCAACTTAAACCAGATTGCCCGGAGCCTGAACGAATACGGAAGCCCCTACCGGGGGCTGGAAAAGGAAGTGCGGGGAGCCGCCGCCGACCTTGCCGCCTTGAAGTTTGAAGTCTTGCAGAAAGTAGGTGAAGCCGTTGGCGATACTCAAACATATCAGCTCTAAAAATGCCAACTACGGGGACGCTGAAAAATACCTCACATTCGAGCATGACGAGTTTACCATGAAGCCCACCCTTGACGCAGACGGGCGGCTCATACCGAGGGTAGACTACCGCATATCCTCTCTGAATTGTGGCGGGGAGGATTTTGCCGTTGCCTGTATGCGCTCCAATCTCCGCTACGGCAAGAACCAGAAACGGGAGGACGTAAAGAGCCACCACTACATCATCAGCTTTGACCCACGGGACGGCCCGGACAACGGCTTGACCGTTGATCGGGCGCAGGAGCTGGGCGAGAAGTTCTGCGCCGAGCATTTCCCCGGACACCAGGCCCTTGTCTGCACCCACCCGGACGGACACAGCCACACCGAAAATATCCATGTGCATATCGTCATTAACAGTCTGCGGATTGCGGAGGTTCCCATGCTGCCCCACATGGACAGGCCAGCGGACAGGAAAGCAGGCTGCAAGCACCGCTGTACGGACGCAGCTATGAACTATCTGAAAGCCGAAGTCATGGAGATGTGCCACAGCGAGGGGCTTTACCAGATAGACCTTTTGAACGGCAGCAAAGAACGCATTACCGAGCGTGAGTATTGGGCGCAGAAGAAAGGACAGGCTGCCCTTGACAGAGCCAACGCCCCTATTGCTGCGGACGGTATCGCGCCCCGGCAGACCAAGTTTGAAACGGATAAGGCGAAGCTGCGCCGGACTATCCGGGAAGCCCTTGCCGCTGCTTCCGGCTTTGATGAGTTTGCCGCCCTGCTTCTCCGGCATGGTGTGACCGTCAAGGAGAGCCGGGGGCGGCTAAGTTACCTCACGCCGGACAGGACGAAGCCAATTACCGCCCGGAAGCTGGGGGACGATTTTGACCGGGCTGCTGTCCTCTCCGTTTTGGAGCAGAACGCCGCCAGAGCCGCCGAAAAACCCGCAGCCATAGCGGAATACCCCGGCAGTATCAAAGACCGCTTACGGACGAAAAAAGAAGCGAAAAACGCCCCGAACAATGACGCTGTACAGCGCATGGTAGACATAGCCGCCAAGCGAGCCGAGGGGAAAGGACGGGGCTATGAGAAGTGGGCGACCATGCACAACCTCAAACAGATGTCGGCTACCCTCATGCTCTACCAGCAGTATGGCTTTTCTTCCCCGGACGAGCTGGACGCTGCCATTTCCGCAGCCAACACCGCCACGCAGGAGAGCCTTGCCGGACTGAAAGGGCTGGAAGCCGCTATCCGGGAGAAAAAGGAATTGCAGCGCAACCTTTTGGGCTATATCGGCACGAAGCCCGCCCGTGACGGTCTGAAAGCGCAGAAATCGGAGAAAGCCCGGAGAGCCTACCGGGAACAGCACGAAAGCGATTTTATCATAGCGGACACAGCCGCCCGTTATTTCCGGGAGCATGGAATAACCAAGCTGCCAGCCAGCAAAGCCCTGCAAAGGGAGATTGAGCAGCTTACCGTCCAGAAGAACGCCGGATATAACGACTACCGGGAGAAACGCCAGCGGGCGCAGGAGCTTCAGACAGTCAGACGCAATATCGACCAGATTTTAAGGGGCGCACCGAGCCAGCAGAAAAAGCGTGAACAGGAGCGTTAAAGACCGCCCCGAAATGATACCGAAACCCTACAAAAATACAGGTATGATATGAACCCTTACCGCAATACTCCCCGACTTCCAAACGGGGCTTACAGGGCAGAAAAAGCCCGAAAATGATACCGAGAACATACAGAAAATGCCCCCTATCCCGCTACACCGATAGGAACGGCAGAAAGGAGCTTACCATTGCCGAGAATGAGCAAGAAGCGGCGGCTGGAATGGTCTTTCTTCCTCAACCACCGCAACCGTATCACTTACAACGACCTATGCCGGGGCTGCACCCGTGACTGCAAACAGAGCTTCCGGGCGGTTATCATACTATGCCCTCGCTATTATTCCAAACGCTGGAAAAAGGAGGACGCAGCCTA
The DNA here is from genome assembly GCA_003611805.1 of bacterium 1xD42-87. Classification (GTDB taxonomy): domain Bacteria; phylum Bacillota; class Clostridia; order Lachnospirales; family Lachnospiraceae; genus UBA3282. The sequence continues at coordinate 22,008 of RAYM01000041.1, forward strand.
TGGCAGATAACCGCAAATATTACTACCTCAAGCTGAAAGAGAGCTATTTTGACGATGATGCAATCGTTCTGCTGGAAAGTATGCAGGACGGCGTTATCTATTCCAACATTCTCTTGAAGCTGTACTTGAAATCGCTGAAAAACGGCGGGAAATTGCAGCTTGACGAGAATATCCCCTACACCGCCCAGATGATTGCGACCATTACCCGCCAGCAGGTAGGTACCGTAGAGAGAGCTTTGAAAATCTTTATGAAGCTGGGGCTTGTGGAGCCTTTGCCAAGCGGCGCACTCTACATGAGCAACATTGAGCTTTTAATCGGCCAGTCCTCTACCGAGGGGGAGCGCAAGCGCAGGGCGCGGCTGGCTTTGCAGGAACAAAAAGCCCTGCCGCAGACAGGGGCGGACAAATGTCCACCATATCGAGCGGACATTTGTCCACCAGAGATAGAGATAGAGAAAGAGATAGATATAGAAATAGAAAAAGAGAGAGAGTTAGAAACGGGACACCCCGCCCCCGCCGCCTATGGCAGATACCACAATGTCATTCTTTCCGATACGGAGCTTGACGGGCTGAAAACAGAGCTTCCCGGCAAGTGGGAGTATTACATTGACCGCCTATCCTGCCATATCGCTTCCAGCGGGAGGAAATACAAGAGCCATGCAGCCACGATTTTCAAGTGGGCGCAGGAGGACGCAGCCAAGAAAGCCCCGAAAAAGGGCATACCCGATTATACCTGTAAGGAGGGCGAGAGCTTATGACGAATGGATTTGATGAAATGATTTTGAATATGACCGACACCACGCCGGAGCCGGAGGACTACACCGGCGAGGACGGGCTTTTATACTGCGGGAAGTGCCACAAGCCCAAAGAGGGCTATTTCCCCAAAGAAACCGCCGCATGGCTGGGGCGTGACCGCCACCCGGCAGAATGTGACTGCCAGCGGGCAGAGCGTGAGGAACGGGAAGCCGCAGAGAAACAGCGCAGTCACCTTGAAACTGTCGAGCGGTTGAAGCGGCGGGGCTTTACAGACCCGGCTATGCAGGGCTGGACGTTTGAGAACGACAACGGCAAGTGCCCGCAAATGGAACACGCCCATTTCTATGTGGAGAACTGGGAAACCATGAAAGAGCGCAACATTGGCTATCTGCTATGGGGCGGCGTTGGCACAGGCAAGAGCTATTTTGCGGGCTGTATCGCAAATGCCCTTATGGAGCGTGAAATCCCCGTGTGCATGACAAACTTTGCATTGATATTGGGTGACCTTGCCGCCAGCTTTGAGGGCAGGAATGAATATATCTCCCGACTTTGCAGCTTCCCGCTGCTTATCCTTGACGATTTTGGAATGGAACGGGGAACGGAATACGGCTTAGAGCAGGTCTACAACGTGATTGACAGCCGTTACCGCAGCGGCAGGCCGCTGATCGTCACGACTAATCTCACGCTGGAGGACTTGCAGCACCCGGAGGACACCGCCCACGCCCGCATTTATGACCGTCTGATTGAAATGTGTTCTCCTGTCCGCTTTACCGGGAGCAACTTCCGAAAAGCCACGGCGCAGGAGAAAATGGGACAACTGAAAAAGCTGATGAACAGAAAGGAGAGCCGCCTATGACCAACACCCCAAAGAATGACCGCAGCACCCGCCGCCCGGATTGCGTGACGGAAATCCGCATAGGTAATTCTGTCCTTGTCGTTTCCGGCTATTTCAAGCAGGACACCACCGCCACCGCCGCCGATAAAATGCTGAAAGTGCTGGAAGCGGAAGCTGCTACACAAAAATCGGCAATTTGACGGGACGTAAAGAAGCAGAAAGGACTGTACAGCCAGCCCCGGCGTGTGGTATGATAGTCATACGGAATAGTGGGGCTGGCTGTCGGAAATGGAGGACACTATGTTAAGACAGACCACCCGAAACCTTATTACCGCCCTTTATCCGAGATTATCCCACGAGGACGAGCTGCAAGGTGAGAGCAATTCTATTTCAAACCAGAAGCGTATTCTTGAAACCTATGCGAAGCAGAACGGCTTTTCCAATCTGCAATGGTACACAGATGACGGTTATTCTGGGGCGAACTTCCAAAGACCCGGTTTTCAAGCCATGCTTGCGGACATTGAAGCCGGAAAAGTCGGCACCGTTATCGTCAAGGATATGTCACGGTTAGGGCGAAACTATCTGCAAGTGGGAATGTATACGGAAATGATTTTCCCACAGAAAGGCGTCCGCTTTATCGCTATCAATGACGGAGTGGACAGCGCACAGGGCGACAATGATTTTGCCCCTCTGCGGAACATTTTTAACGAATGGCTGGTGAGAGATACGAGCAAGAAAATCAAAGCAGTAAAACGGTCTAAGGGTATGAGCGGGAAGCCCGTCACGAGCAAACCCGTATACGGCTACTTTATGGACGAGGACGAAAATTTTATCATTGACGGGGAAGCCGCCCCTGTTGTGCGGCAGATTTACAGCTTGTGCCTTGCCGGGAACGGGCCGACCAAGATAGCCCGTATGCTCACAGAGCAGGAGATCCCCACGCCGGGAACGCTGGAATACCGTCGGACGGGAAGCACCCGCCGCTACCACCCCGGCTATGAGTGCAAGTGGGCGACCAATACCGTGGTACATATCCTTGAAAACAGGGAGTACACGGGCTGTCTGGTAAACTTCAAGACGGAGAAGCCGTCCTACAAGACCAAGCACAGCGTAGAGAACCCCATTGAGAAACAGGCGATTTTCGAGAACCACCATGAGCCTATCATTGACACCCAGATGTGGGAGCGTGTGCAGGAGTTACGCAAGCAGCGCAAACGCCCGAACCGCTATGATGAAGTGGGCTTATTCTCCGGCATACTCTTTTGTGCCGACTGCGGCAGCGTCCTTTACCAGCAGCGTTACCAGAACGCCACCCGCAAGCAGGATTGTTATATCTGCGGGAGCTACAAGAAGCGTACCCGTGACTGTACGGCGCACTTTATCCGCACCGACCTGTTGACCGCCGGAGTGACCGACAATCTGCGGAAAGTCACCAGCTATGCAGCGAAGCACGAAGCCCGGTTTATGAAGCTGCTGATCGAGCAGAACGAGGACGGGGGCAAGCGCAGGAACGCCGCAAGGAAAAAGGAGCTGGAAGCCGCCGAGAAGCGTATCAGCGAGTTATCCGCTATCTTCAAGCGGCTGTATGAGGACAGCGTGACCGGGCGCATTTCAGACGAGCGTTTCACGGAGCTGTCGGCAGACTATGAAGCCGAGCAGAAAGAACTGAAAGAGAGAGCCGCCGCTATCCGGGCAGAGCTTTCCAAAGCGCAGGAAGCCACGGTAAACGCAGAAAAGTTTATGAATGTTGTCCGCAAGTACACCAGCTTTGAAGAACTTACCCCTACCCTTTTGCGTGAGTTTGTGGAGAAAATCGTTGTGCATGAGTGCAGCTATGACGAGAACGGCACACGCAGACAGGACATTGATATTTATTACTCTTTCGTTGGCAAGGTAGACCTGCCCGAATGACCGCCCGACCTATCCGGCGCAATGCGCAAACGCCGGATAGGAACGGCAAAATTTTTTACACTTCTACTACTTCTTTATCACACATCAGCAAAATCACAGGGCATGAAACAGCTTATGGCGGGCGGCGGCGTTGCCCTTATTGGTATGACCCTTGTACCCCTGCTTTCCGGGCTGTTCGGCTAAAAAAGCGCGGGTAAGAGCCTATGCAGAGCATACTTGACGCGATCACGGAATGGATAAAGGAAATCCTCATAGGAGCCATTAACGGGAACCTGTCAACTATGTTCGGGGACGTAAACGAGAAAGTCGGCACAATCGCCGCCGAGGTAGGGCAGACCCCGCAGGGGTGGAACGCGGGCATTTTCAGCATGATACGCTCATTATCGGAAAATGTCATTGTCCCCATAGCGGGGCTTGTCATTACTTACGTCCTATGCGTGGAGCTAATCAGCATGGTAACGGAAAAGAACAATATGCACGACGTTGACACATTTATGTTTTTCAAGTGGTTTTTCAAGGCGTGGGTGGCGGTGTACCTTGTCACCCACACCTTTGATATTACTATGGCAGTCTTTGACGTTGCGCAGCACGTCGTTTCCGGCGCGGCGGGGGTGATAAGCGGCAGCACAGAAATTGACGTTGCCGCCGCCCTTGCTTCCATGCAGGAGGGGCTTGACGCAATGGAAATCCCCGAACTTTTATTGCTGGTTATGGAAACAAGCCTTGTGAGCCTTTGCATGAAAATCATGTCCGTACTGATAACCGTTGTCCTCTATGGCAGAATGATAGAAATTTACCTTTACTGTTCCGTGTCGCCTATCCCATTTGCAACAATGACAAATAAAGAGTGGGGGCAGATCGGCAACAACTACTTAAAAGCCCTGTTCGCTATCGGCTTTCAAGGCTTTCTCATTATGGTGTGCGTCGGCATTTACGCGGTGCTGGTGAACAACATAACAGTGGCAGACAACCTACACAGCGCGATATTCTCCCTTGCTGCCTATACGGTGATCCTCTGCTTTTCCCTGTTCAAGTCCGGCGCACTTGCTAAGTCCATTTTCGCGGCGCACTAAAGGCGTGTCAAGGGCAGGGTGGAGATTTTCAGAGCGAAGCGGCGAAAATACGACCCGACCTTGACGCGGGAAAACCCTATAGAATAGGGACAGGCAAAGGGCAAAGATTGACCTTTGCCTTGATTACCCTTTATGGGGCTTAAAAGGAAGCACACGGAAAGGAGGGACGAAACACCATTGAAAAGAAATATGGCATAATCTACGCCGATCCCCCGTGGAAGTACGCACAGAAGCGGCTTTCCGGCGCGGCAGAACACCACTACCCGACCATGAGCATAGAAGAACTTTGCGCGCTCCCCGTGGCTGACCTTGCGGCGGAGGACAGCGCACTTTTCTTGTGGGCGACATTCCCCCAGCTTCCCGAAGCCCTGCGGCTTATCAAGGCTTGGGGCTTTACCTATAAGACCGCCGCCTTTGTATGGCTGAAACTCAATAAAAAGTCCTACACATGGTTTTACGGCTTGGGATTTTGGACGCGGGGAAACGCGGAACTCTGCCTGTTTGCCACACGGGGACACCCAAAGAGAAAATCGGCGGGTATTCATCAGTTCATTATCTCCCCCATAGAGCAGCACAGCAAAAAGCCGGACATAACGCGGGAAAAAATCATTGCCCTTATAGGCGACATTCCCCGGATAGAGCTTTTCGCAAGGCAGGAAACGGCGGGCTGGGACACATGGGGGAATGAAACAAAAAACAGCATAGAGCTTTGACGGAAAGGAGGTTTTCGGTATGGCGTATGTACCCGTACCAAAGGATTTATCAAAGATAAAAACAAAAGTCGCTTTCAACCTCACGAAGCGGCAGATCGTTTGTTTCGCGGCAGCACTCATTACAGGCTTGCCGCTTTTTTTCTTGCTAAAGGACAGCGCGGGAACCAGCGCGGCGGCATTTGTGATGATTGTCGTCATGCTGCCCTGCTTCCTCATGGCAATGTACGAGAAACACGGACAGCCCCTTGAAACCGTGGTGAAAAACATCATACAGACAAAATTTGTCCGACCAAAGGAGCGACCCTATCAGACGCAGAATTTATACGCTGTCTTGGAAAGGCAGCGGAAACTGGAAAAGGAGGTATCAGCGATTGTCAAAGGAACCAACCAAAGGCGGCGCACCGGGAAAAAGCCCCGGAACTAAGGCGAAGCGGAAACTGACCCGCAGCGAGAAAAAGCAGATCGCCGCCGCGATCAGACAGGCAAAGGGGGACGGAAAGGCGCACACCGCCCAGCAGACAATCCCCTACATCAACCTGTACCCGGACGGGATATGCCGGATAACGGAAAAGAAATACAGCAAGAGCATTGTCTACGAGGATATAAACTACCAGCTTGCACAGGCAGACGACAAGACCGCCATTTTTGAAAACTGGTGCGACTTCCTCAACTATTTTGACGCTTCCGTATCGGTGCAGCTCTCTTTCATCAATCAAGGGACGCAGCGGGAGGAAGCGGAAAAAGCAATCAACATTCCGGCGCAGGACGACGCTTTCAACTCTATCCGCACCGAATACGGGGATATGTTAAAAAGCCAGCTTTCCAAAGGGAACAACGGGCTTGTGAAGCACAAATATATCACGTTCAGTATTGAAGCGGACAACATGAGCGCGGCAAAATCCCGGCTTTCCCGTATTGAAACGGACATACTGAACAATTTCAAGGTGCTGGGGGTATCTGCCCGCCCGCAGACAGGCTATGAACGGTTACAGACCATGCACGGGGTATTCCACCCGGAGGGGGAGCCGTTTCATTTTGATTTTTCATGGCTTGCCCCGTCCGGGCTTACCACAAAGGACTTTATCGCCCCGCCCTCATTCCGTTTTGGCGAGGGGCGGTATTTCCGCATGGGGCGCAAGATCGGCGCGGTATCGTTCTTACAGATACTTGCGCCGGAGTTAAACGACCGCATTTTAGCGGATATGTTAGACCTTGAAACGGGTGTGATTGTAAACTTACATATCCACAGTATCGACCAGACGGAAGCCATTAAGACCGTCAAGCGCAAAATCACCGACCTTGACAAAATGAAGATCGAAGAACAGAAGAAAGCCGTCCGCGCAGGGTACGACATGGATATAATCCCGTCCGACCTTGCCACGTTTGGCGGCGAAGCGAAAAATCTCTTGCAGGACTTACAGAGCCGCAATGAAAGAATGTTCCTCTTGACTTTCCTTGTGGTGAACATGGCAGACACAAAAAGAAAGCTGGAAAATGACATTTTCGCGGCGGCGGGGATTGCACAGAAATATAACTGCGCCCTCACCCGGCTTGACTACCAGCAGGAAGCGGGGCTGATGTCAAGCGTCCCTATCGGTGAGAACCTTATCCCCATACAGCGGGGCTTGACGACTTCCAGCACGGCAATCTTTATCCCCTTTATCACACAGGAGCTTTTTCAGAGGGGCGCAAGCCTTTACTATGGCTTAAATGCCCTTAGTAACAACATGATACTTTGCGACCGCAAGCAGCTTAAAAATCCCAATGGCTTAATCTTGGGAACGCCGGGAAGCGGAAAATCCTTTGCGGCAAAGCGGGAAATGACAAACGCTTTCCTCATTACGGACGACGACATTATTATCTGCGATCCCGAAGCCGAGTATTACCCCCTTGTGCAAAGATTACAGGGACAGGTGATAAGGCTTTCCCCCACCAGCCCGCACTACGTCAACCCTATGGATATAAACCTCAACTATTCCGAGGACGACAACCCGCTTGCGCTGAAAAGCGATTTTATCCTCTCCCTTTGTGAGCTGATCGTCGGCGGCAAGGAGGGCTTGCAGCCCGTGGATAAGACCGTCATTGACCGCGCTGTTAGGAACGTGTACCGTCCTTTCCTTGCAGCCCCCGACCCGGCAAAAATGCCGATTTTGGGCGACCTTTACGACGAGCTTTTGAAGCAGCCGGAGCCGGAAGCGGCGCGTATCGCGGCGGCATTGGAGCTTTACGTTTCCGGGAGCCTTAACGTCTTTAACCACAGGACAAATGTAGAGCTTAACAACCGCCTTGTCTGCTTTGACATTAAACAGCTTGGGAAGCAGCTCAAAAAGCTGGGTATGCTGATTGTTCAAGATCAGGTGTGGAACCGCGTCACCGTGAACCGGGCGGCGAAGAAATCCACGCGGTATTTCATGGACGAATTTCACCTGTTACTCAAAGACGAGCAGACCGCCGCTTACAGCGTCGAAATCTGGAAGCGTTTCAGAAAATGGGGCGGCATACCCACCGCGATCACGCAGAACGTCAAAGACCTTTTGGCAAGCCGGGAAGTGGAAAATATCTTTGAGAACAGCGATTTTGTCCTCATGCTCAATCAAGCGGCGGGCGACCGGGCTATCCTTGCGAAGCAGCTCAATATCTCCCCGCAGCAAATGAGCTACGTCACCCATTCCGAAGCGGGCGAGGGGCTTTTGTTTTATGGAAATGTCATTCTGCCCTTTGTAGACCGTTTCCCGAAAGATACCGAGCTGTACCGTGTTATGACGACAAAGCCGGAGGAAGTGGGCGGCGCGTAACCCGCAGATTATTTTATCAACCTTGCGCCCTCTTGGGGCGCAGTTTGGAGGTGAACCACCATGAAGCAGTACAAAGCCCGCGACAAGATCACGCAGAAAATGACCCGTGACGGGGCTATCGAGGTAAACGCGGCGACCGGGAAACAAAAGCGTATCAGCAAACGGGCGCGGGAAGCTGCCTTACTGAAAACGCCGGAGCAACAGGCGGCACAGGACGCACAGGCAGCGCAGCCCATACCGGGCAATCCCGCGCCGGACATATCCCCCAATGCGCCGCCCCTGCCCCATGCGCCGGGGACGGAAGCCGCACAGGACACGGGAACCGCCGAGCGCGTCTTAGAGCATATCGACGGGGCGCATACCCGCGCAGCCAGCAAAAAGGCGGCACGGAAAGCACAGGCAGAAGCGGAAAGCCGCGCCCGCACCTCCCGGCTGCAATTCACCGAGGAAGAACGGGCAACGCCGGAGCTTGAAAAGTATATCAAAAAATCCGACAAAGCCGCTGACAGGCTGGACGAAGCAAGGGCGAAAATCCCAAAGGAAAAGAAACTTGTAAGGGAACGCACCTTTGACGAAGCCACCGGGAAAGGCAAGACCCGCCTACGTTTCGAGGAACGGGAAAAGCCAATGAACGGCGGCAAGGCACATAAAAACCCGTTATCCCGCCCCGCGCAGGAAGCGGGTATTTTCGTCCATAACAAGGTACATTCCGTGGAAAAGGACAATTCCGGCGTGGAGGGTGCGCACAAATCCGAGGAAACCGCCGAAAAAGCCGCGAAGTACGGGGCACGGAAAGTCAAGGAGGGCTACCGCAGCCATAAGCTCAAACCCTACCGGGCGGCGGCAAAGGCTGAAAAGGCGGCGCAGAAAGCAAACGCCAACTATCTCTACCAAAAGGCACTCCATGACAACCCGCAGATCGCAGCGTCAAATCCATTCTCCCGGTATATGCAGAAGCAGCGTATTAAAAAGCAGTATGCAAAGACTGTCAAGGCACAGGGCGCAAAGTCTGTCAAGAACGCAGCGGAGAACACAAAAAAAGCCGCAAAAAAGACCGCCGAGGGAACCAAAAAGGCAATCGCATTTGTCGGGCGACACCCGGCGGGCGTATGTATCGCCATAGGCGCGCTGCTGCTTTTCATTATGATTTCTTCCGCGCTGTCCTCTTGCGGGGCTATGTTTTCCGGCATGATTAACGGCATTGTCGGGACTTCCTACACGTCGGAGGACGCGGATTTAGTCGCCGTGGAAAACAACTATGCGGCACTGGAAACGGACTTGCAGCGCAGGATTGACAATATCGAGCGCGACAACCCCGGCTATGACGAGTACCGCTATGACCTTGACAGTATCGGGCATAACCCCCATGAATTAGCGTCTTATCTGACCGCGCTTTTACAGACCTACACCCCGGCGACCGCACAGGCAGAAATACAGCGTATCTTTGAACTTCAATATACCCTCACTCTGACGGAGGAAGTGGAAATACGTTACCGCACAGAAACAAGCACAGACCCGGACACCGGGGAAACCACCACCGAGGAAGTCCCCTATGAGTATTTTATCCTCAATATCAAGCTGGAGAACAAACCCATATCCGAGCTTGCGCCGGGACTGCTTACCCCGGAGCAGCTTGAAATGTTCCGTGTCTATCTGGAAACCAGCGGAAACAAGCCCCTTATTTTCGGCGGCGGTTCCCCGGACGGGAACCCGTCGGAGGATTTAAGCGGGGTGCAGCTTGTAAACGGCACACGCCCCGGAAATACCGCCGTGGTAGACCGGGCAAAGTCACAGGTAGGCAATGTAGGGGGACAGCCCTATTGGAGCTGGTACGGCTTCAACAGCCGCGTGGAATGGTGCGCCTGTTTCGTTTCATGGTGCTACAATCAAGCCGGGAAAAGCGAGCCGCGCTTTGCCGCGTGCCAGTCACAGGGCGTACCGTGGTTCCAGTCACGGGGGCAATGGGGCGCGAGGGGCTATGAGAATATCGCCCCCGGCGACGCGATCTTTTTTGACTGGGACGGGGACGGGAGCGCAGACCATGTGGGGCTTGTAATCGGCACGGACGGGCAGCGCGTTTACACCGTCGAGGGCAATTCCGGCGACGCTTGCAAGATAAAAAGCTACCCCCTTGACTATGGCTGTATCAAAGGGTACGGCTTGATGAATTGGAACTGAACACATTTTTGACTATGAAAGGAGTTTTACACTATGGCAGCAAACAAGATTGACCGTATCAACCGGGAGATTGAAAAGACCCGCGAGAAGATCACCGAGTATCAGAACAAGCTCAAAGGGCTGGAAGCGCAGAAAACCGAAGCGGAGAATTTGCAGATCGTCCAGCTTGTGCGCTCTATGCGGCTTTCCCCGCAGGAGCTTACCGCCATGCTGCAAAACGGGGCAATCCCCGGCATGACCCCCGCGCCCGCTTCTTACGGCGCAGATAATGACGAACAGGAGGAAAACGAAGATGAAGAATAAGAAAACCCTTAAAATGCTTTTGACCCTTTGCGCCGCCCTTATCCTCATGGGCGGCTTTTCCGTCACCGCCTACGCGCAGACCCCGGAGGGGCAGGACGACGCGACCGACGACAGCGGCGTTGTCTACGAGGAACCCGAAAAGGAAGAACCCCTCACCCCGGACGGGAACGCGACGCTGGTTGACGATTTCGGCGGCAACAAGCAGCTTATCACCGTGACGACCAAAAACGGCAATTACTTTTATATCCTCATTGACCGGGACGACGAGGGAGAAAACACCGTGCATTTCCTCAATCAAGTGGACGAAGCCGACCTTATGGCACTGATCGAGGACGGGAACACCACCACGGAGCCGCCCGCAGTCTGCAACTGTACGGAGAAATGCGAAGCCGGGAAAGTAAATATAAGCTGCCCCGTCTGTAAAGACAACATGACCGCTTGCAGCGGCAAGGCAGCGGAGCCGGAAACGGAGGAACCCACAGAGCAGCCGGAAAAGAAAAACAGCACGGGCGGGCTTTTGGTATTCCTCATTGTGGCACTTCTTGGCGGCGGGGGCGCGTTCTACTACTTTAAGATTATGAAGCCCAAACAGGACGTAAAGGGCGGCACAGACCTTGACGATTTCGATTTTGACGATTACGACGAGGACGAGCCGGAACCCGACGACGAAGCCGGGGACGACGGGGAAACGGAGGACGAGGAAGCATGACCCTGTTCACCGACAACCCCTTAGAAAGAATGATGATACAGAAACCGGGCGACGGGCGGCGTGGAAAATCGCCGCCCGCTTCCATTCCCCCGCGCTGCAAGGGCTGTCCCTACAACCGGGAGCCGCCCTGCGTGGGGTATTGTATCAAGAAGCTGACAGAGAAGAAAACCACGGGAAAATGAAAGGAGGATTTTTAAGTGCAGTTAGTCATTGCAGAAAAGCCCAGCGTCGCGGCAAGTATCGCCGCCGCGCTTGGCGTTAAGGAAAAGAAAGACGGATATATTGAGGGCGGGGGCTACCTCATTTCTTGGTGCGTCGGTCATTTGGTGGAGCTTGCGGAAGCTGCCGCCTATGGGGAGCAGTATAAAAAGTGGAGCTATGAGAGCTTACCCATTCTGCCGGAGGAATGGCAGTACACCGTCGACGCCGATAAGGGGAAACAGTTCAAAACCTTAAAGGAGCTTATGCACCGCGCCGACGTTTCCGAAGTGGTGAACGCCTGCGACGCTGGGCGCGAGGGGGAATTGATTTTCCGCTTTGTGTACGGCGTGGCACAGTGTAACAAGCCTATGCGCCGCTTGTGGATTTCCTCAATGGAGGACGCGGCGATTAAGGCGGGCTTTGCAGACTTAGGGGACGGGCGGGACTATGACGCGCTCTATGCTTCCGCATTGTGCCGCGCAAAAGCCGACTGGATCATTGGTATCAACGCGACACGCCTTTTCTCCTGCCTGTATCACAAGACCTTGAACGTGGGGCGGGTACAGACCCCCACACTGAAAATGCTGGTTGACCGGGGCGAAGCGATCTCCCATTTCAAGAAAGAAAAATATTACCATGTACGCCTTGACTTATCCGGCGCGGAAGCCGCCAGCGAAAGGATTTCAGATAAACCGGGAGCCGCCACACTGAAAGCGGCTTGCGAAGCGGAAACGGCGGTTTGCGTTTCCCTCACCAAAGAGAAAAAGACAACCGCCCCGCCGAAGCTCTTTGACCTCACTTCTTTACAGAGGGAAGCCAATAAAATCTACGGCTACACGGCGAAGCAGACCCTTGACCTTGCACAGACCTTATATGAAAAACGGCTGCTTACCTACCCCCGGACAGACAGCGCATTTCTGACCGACGACATGGGGGACACGGTGGCAAAGACCGTCGCCATGTTATCCGGCAAGCTGCCTTTTATGGAGGGCGCGGAGTTTACCCCGGACGTTTCCCGGACGCTTGACAGCAGCAAAGTTTCAGACCACCACGCCATTATCCCCACTATGGAGCTTGCAAAGACCGACCCTGCCGCCCTGCCGGAAAGTGAAAGGAATATCCTCACCCTTGCCGGGGCGCGTCTTATTTTCGCTGCCGCCGAGCCGCATATCTTTGAAGCGGTCACGGCGGTTTTCTCATGCGCCGGTACGGAGTTTACGGCACGGGGAAAGACAGTGCTTGCGGGCGGCTGGAAAGACCTTGAACGCCGCTACCGGGCGACATTAAAGGGCAAGCCCGACCCGGAGGATATGGAGGAAGAAAACACCCTGCCGGAGCTTTCCGAGGGACAGACCTTTACAAGCCCTACGGCAAAGGTAACGGAGCATTTCACAACGCCGCCGAAGCCCCACAGCGAAGCAACTTTGCTTTCGGCAATGGAACGCGCCGGGAACGGGGACACCGACCCGGACGCGGAACGCCGGGGGCTTGGCACACCCGCCACCCGCGCCGCTGTCATTGAAAAGCTGGTGAAGTCCGGCTTTGCAGAGCGCAAGGGAAAACAGCTTATCCCCACGCACAACGGAGCCGCCCTTGTGTCTGTCCTGCCGGATATGCTGACTTCCCCGCAGCTTACCGCCGAATGGGAAAACAATCTGACGCAGATCGCAAAGGGAGCCACCGACGCTGGGGAGTTTATGCAGCGCATTGAAGCTATGGCGCGGGAGCTGGTAAAGGAAAACACCGCCGCCGACAAAGGCAAGGCAGCTTTCACGGGCGGGGAGGAAAAGCCCTCTATCGGGAAATGCCCCCGGTGCGGCTGTCCCGTCCATGAGGGAAAGAAAAATTTCTACTGCTCTAACCGGGATTGCGCCTTTACCATGTGGAAAAACGACCGTTTCTTTGAGGAAAGGAAAGTCACCTTTACCCCGAAGATTGCCGCCGCCCTCTTAAAATCCGGCAAGGCGAATGTCAAGGGCTTATATTCCCCGAAAACAGGCAAAACCTATGACGGAACCGTTGTTTTAGCTGATACGGGTGGGAAGTACGTCAACTACAAGATTGAGATACCGAAGAAAAAATAAGTTTCGTAGCAAGCATAGGAAAAGAGTACCCTTTTCCGTAAATCCCCTTTCGACGCTGACGCGCCGGACGGGGATTTTGCTTGTTGGGAAGTGTCCCAAACCCTCTGTATCTTTAGAGGGTTTTACCCTCTTTGAAAAAATAAAAAACTTTGGCAGAAAGCGCGGGCGCGGTGTAGGACGGACAAGGGAGCCGGAACGCCGCGCCCTTTTTCTGCCCCAACGGAAAGGAGGAATGAAGCTATGGCAGGTTTACGGGAAGCCGTAAAGGACTATCAAGACGAACTGCAAGCGGGGATTGCATGGGTAGCGTTTTGGCGGGAGGGGCGTTCATGGCACAGCGATTATATCTACCTTGAAACGGACGACACCCTCACCCCGGAGGACAGGGGACGCTTGCGGGAGATACAGGAAAAAGACCCCGCCGCCGTTGTCCTAAACGGCTACTATTGCGGTTACTTGGGCGAGGACATGAACCTTGCGGAGCTGACCGCCGGGGTACGCCGCCACTATGAGAACGGCTATAACAACGTGGCTGACTTTATCGAAGCCCACGACGACACCTTACCCCCGGAGCTGTTGGAGGAAGCAAGAGCCGCCGCCCACGACGCAGGGCTTCCCTTTTCGGAAAAGCCCTACCGGGACGGGGAGGATTTTAACCCCTATGTATTTGACGGGAGCATGAGCATAGAGGATTTCGAGCTTATGCACCGCATGATGAACGAAGAAAGGAGCAAGCAAATGAGCGAAACATTTTCAATCCTAATCGACAGCCGCACCCGCTTTGAAACCGGGAAACCGGGCGGCGAGTGGCTTTCCATGCCGACCACTACGGAGCAGCTTCACGCCGCTATGAGAAGCGTCGGCATTACCGCAGAGAACCCGCAGGATTTTTTCATCAATGGATTTTCCAACACCGAGCAATACCCCTTTGACGTGCCGCTTTCCGTGATACAGGGCAGCACCATTGACGAGCTGAATTATTTAGGCAAGCTCTTAGAAATGCAAAGCGACGAGGACAGGGACAAATTCACGGCGGCGGTAATGCTGGGGGAACACGCCGGGAGCGTGAAAGACCTTATCAACCTTGCGCAGAACCTTGACTGCTACTGGATATACCCTGCTGTCCGAACCGAAGCCGACTACGGCTATTACCTCATTGACGAGCTGGACGAATTGGAGCTGCCCGAAGAAGCAAAGAAGTATTTCAAGTACGAGGAATACGGGCGGGACGCGGTTCAGAAAGACCGGGGACAGTTTACCGATCAAGGCTATATCTACAACAACGGCAACACCTTTTCACAGTGGTACAACGGGCGGGACAATGACATACCGAAAGAATACAAGGTTATGAGCTTCCCGGAGCCGGAACGCCCTACCCCGGATAAACTGGAAAAGGACGAAGCCGCGCCGGAACAGGAAGCCGCCCCGCAGGAGCCGCAGCCGGAAGCCCAGCCGCGCCCGGTGAACCCGATTATTCTTACCGCCGACAAACCTGCTGAAAAGCTGAAAGAAATCACAGACCGCTTGGAGCAGGGAATTACAGAATTATTTGACAGTGAACGCTACAAGGAATATCTGCAAGTCATGTCAAAGTTCCACAATTACAGCTTCAACAATACGCTGCTGATCGCCATGCAGAAGCCCGACGCTTCCCTTATCGCCGGATTTAACGCATGGAAAAATAACTTTGGACGGAACGTAATGCGCGGGGAAAAGGGCATACGCATACTTGCCCCGTCGCCGTACAAAATCCGGCAGGAGGTAGAGAAAAAAGACCCGCAGACGGGAAAGACGGTGACAGACAGCAACGGGAAGCCCGTCACGGAAACAAAAGAAATCCAAATCCCCGCTTATAAAGTTGTCGCCGTTTTTGACGTATCGCAGACCGAGGGGCGGGAGCTTCCCAGCATTTCCGCAAACGAGCTGACCGGGGACGTGGAACAGTACGAGGATTTTTTCGCCGCGCTGGAAAAGACCTCTCCCGTGCCTATGGGCTTTGAAAAGATCGAGGGGACAGCCCACGGCTACTATCATTTAGAGGAAAAGCGTATTGCCATTGACGAGGGCATGAGCCAGCTTCAGAACCTAAAGACTGCTATCCATGAGATCGCTCACGCGAAGCTGCACGACATTGACCTTAACGCCCCGGAACAGCCGGACAGACCCGACCGCAGGACAAGGGAGGTACAGGCGGAAAGTATCGCCTATACCGTGTGCCAGCATTACGGGCTTGACACGTCCGACTATTCCTTTGGGTACGTCGCCGGGTGGAGCAGCGGGCGGGAGCTTGCGGAGCTGAAAATTTCCCTTGAAACAATCCGCGCCACCGCCGCCGAGATCATCAACACCATTGACGGGCATTTTGCGGAGCTGCAAAAGGAACGGGAAGCCGCAAAAGCACAGGAAGCAGAAAAAGAGCCGACACCCGACCTTGCCGCAGAGCCAACCGTCACAATCCTTTGGAGCGAAAGCCCCCAGCTACGGGAGGGCGACACATTCCCCCTGTCCCGTGCCAATGCCCTTATCGAAGCCATTGACGAAGCGAACCTTGCAAGCCCCGGATATGATAAAACGGAGTTCCGCATTGATTATGTGATGAACGGCACACCCGACCACTACGAGGGGCGGCAGGATTTAGGCGACGGGGAGGGCGCATTGATAGAACATATCGAAAAGTACCATACCTATTATGCCAATGATCCGAATTGGGAAAACTACCTTTTACAGCATGAGGGAAAGGAAGCACTGGAAGCCGACAAGGAACACCGGGCAATGCTGCTGAATGAGTTTATCCCATATCTGAAACTGCATTGTAACTTATCCGAAATGGAGCGTATCGCCGGAGAAGCCCTGCAATCCGGGGAGAGCCTTACCCCAACGGAAACCGCCTACCATACCGCCATGCAAGCCTATGTTGCCGAGTGCCGGGGGCTTATCAATCAAGGCGAATACCATTTGCCGCCCGTCCCACAGCTTAAAGATTTTGACGTGGAGCTTGCCGCCTACAAGGAACACGTCAAGGCAGAAATCGCACAGGAAGCGGCAGACGCGGGAATGACCGTGGAGGAATACGCCGCCAACGGGTATGAGCCTTACACCGCGCCGGAGCCGGAAGCAGCGCAGACCGCCGAACCGCAGGAGCCGGGAGAACCCGAAGCACAGGAAAAGCCGCAGAAGCCGGAAAGCCCCATTTCTGAAAAAGCAGATATGCCGGAACAGGCAGAGCCAACCACCAGCGAAGCGGCGCAGACTTCCACCCCGGAGCCGACGGAAACAACGGTTACATACTACCCGATCAACGAGAACGCCGCCCGCCGCGCAAAGGAAGCAATCAGCTTTTCCGATTACAAGCCCGGAAGCGCAACGGCAGAATACCGCCACTATGTAGACGAAGCCGCCGAGATTGCCGCAAGGCAGAAAAAGCGCGTTGACCCCTCTTTCCATGAGAAGATCGACGGGCTGCTTGACGCTTACGCCCGGAAGCTGGCGGCGAACATGAATAAGGGCTACGAGATCACCGCCCGCGTCCCGTCCATTATGATTGCCGGGGGAAGCAATTTCCCTGTCCGTAAAAAGGAGAAGCAGAACGCCGCCGCAGATAAAAATATGCAGGAGTTTACGGAGATACAGGGCTTGCTTGACAAAATCCGCAGTACGGGCATGGGCGGTATCAGTGCCGACGACCCCAACGCCGTTTCTAAGCTGGAAAGCAAACTTGCAAAGCTGGAAGCCTTGCAGGAAACCATGAAAGCGGTCAACGCCTACTACCGCAAGCATAAGACCCTTGACGGCTGCCCCCATTTATCCCCGGAGCAGATCGAAAAGCTGAAAGCGTCCATGTCCGGCAGCTACCGGGCGAACCCGAAACCTTTTGAGAGCTACCAGCTATCCAACAACAACGCGGAAATCCACAGGCTGAAAAACCGCATTACCGCCCTTACCCGCAGGAAAGAGCTTGGATATGTGGGCTGGGAGTTTGACGGGGGACGTGTGGAAGCCAATACAGCAGATAACCGCTTGCAGATTTTCTTTGATGAAAAGCCGGATAAGGACATACGGGAGGAACTCAAAGGGAACGGCTTCCGCTATGCGCCCAGCGCGGAAGCATGGCAGCGGCAGCTAAACGACAATGCAATCTACGCCGCCGACCGTATTAAGTGCATACAGCCCCTTACCGGGGAACGCCCCACCGAGTTACAGAAGCGGGCAAGGCAGGAAGCCGCCGCACAGAAAGAAGCCGCACAGGAGCAGCCGCAGGAGGAAACACAGGGCGCAGAGCCGGGAACCACGGACACGCCGGAGAAACCTTTTGAGCCGGAAAGCATTTATAAGGTGCGGCAGAACCCATACAGCGACAGCCCGGAAAACAGCTCTATCTTGCAGGAGTATGTGACACAGGAAAACGGCATGGCAAAGCTGGGGGACATTCTCTACACAGGAACGCCGGAGAAATGCCGGGAGCTTTTGGGGAAGCTGGAAGCCGGGGAGCTGACACAGGGCGACGTGAAAGAACTTTATGCAAAGGCACAGGAAGCACAGCCCGCAGCCGAGCCGGGACAGGAAACGCCGGAGCCGCCCGCCGCAGAGCAAGAGCCGGACAAGGACACCTTTTCTATTTACCAGCTAAAGCGCGGCGACGAAACAAGGGACTACCGCTTTGAACCTTACGACCGCTTACAGGCGGCGGGGCTTTCCGTGGAAGCGGCGAATTATGACCTTATCTATACCGCGCCACTTGCGCCGGATATGACGCTTGAAGATATTTCCGTCCGTTTCAATATCGACCACCCGAAAGATTTTAAGGGACACAGCCTTTCAACCTCTGACGTGGTAGTGCTTCATCAGAACGGACAGGACACCGCCCACTATGCAGACAGTTACGGTTATCGGGAAGTGCCGGAGTTTTTACAGGAGCAGACACCGCAGCTTACCCCCGACACCCGCATGACCGGGGAGCAGATCAGAACGCCACGGGGGAGCTTTTCTGTAACCGATATGACCGCCGAGCAGATGAAAGAAGCCGGGTATGGATTTCACCACACGTCGGAGGACGGGAAGTATCTCATTATGGGGAACGGGACACAGGCGTTTGCGATTGCCGCAGAACAGCCGGAAAAGGTAAACCCCTTAAAGCACGTCGAGGACGCTATCGAGCAGAACGACAATAATTTTGACGGTATTATCAACAACACGCCCACCCCTACCGCCGACGAGCTGGATGCAAAGGCGAGAAGCGGCGAACAGATCTCCCTTGCCGAGTATGCCGCTGCACTGAAAGCGGATAAGGAACAGGGCAAGAAAGCGGAGCCGGGGAAAAAGTCGGAAAAGAAGCCCTCTATCCGGGCGCAGCTTAAAGCCGACAAGGAACGGGCGGCGCAGAAGAAACAGGCAAGAAGTAAGTCGCAGGACTTGGAAAGGAGCTGACCCTATGGGGAAACGGAATAAATTTGAAAATGTGGACGTGCTGGCTTCCCTTGAAGCCATTCTGAAACAGAACACGGGATTTTATCAGAGCGATTTTGACATTGACAAACAGATCATTGCGGAAAAGGCGGCAAGCCCCAGCAAGGAGGATAAAACCCTCTTGTGGCTTTCCCGCCCGTCCGGGACGTACTGTTTCCGGGAGCGTGACGTTTTCATCAGCGATACCGCCCCGCACAATACATGGCGTTACTACAAGGAGCAGAGCCGCGACCCTATTCTTGCGTATGCCGTGGAGCTGACCGGGACAGAGGGCGGGAAGATCAAGGGCAACCTGTATGAGCTGGACTATGAAAAGCACTATGAGCGCGTCAAGAATGATACCCTTGCAGCCGGGACGGTGACGCTTGTGTATGAGCATGGGACGCGGGAGCAGCCCGCAGACCGACGCTTTGACGGTTATCCCGACCCCCAGCTTGGGAAGTTTGAACGCTTCGAGGTACAGCCCCAAAACCCGGAAGCCCTGCAATTCCTGTTACGGGAGGAAAAGGAAAGCCGGGATAAACTGAAACCGGGGGATTTTAAGGAGCATATCGCCGCATTGCATGAGGGCATGATCGAACGGGAAGCGCGGCGCATTGTGGCAGACATGAAAAAGCTGTCTGCCCCCAACAGCCCGGATAAATCTCATTTCATGGTGGAGCTGTCCCCGTCCTTTATGCGGCTTGCTTCTACAAAGGACACAGAACGCCTTTTCTCCATGCTGCCCTATAAGACCCTTGCTTTCTCACAAATCAAGAACAGCTACGGCACATACGCGCTGATCGGCAAGGACGAGAACCGGGACAGACAGATAAGGAAGCCCCGCCCCTCTGTCCGGGCGCAGCTTGCACAGGATAAAAAGAGAACCGCCCCGAAGAAAACGGCGGCGAAAACAAAAAATCACGGATTGGAGGTATGAGCATGAACACATATAATAATTTTACGGTTGAGGAAACCAACCTTTTGAGTATCTACATGACAGGCAGCAAGGAGGGGCTTTTGGTGGCTATGAACGCCGCGCTGCCCTTTATGGAGGGGGAAATGCGGGACTTTGCCGCCCGTACCCTTGCCAAAGTAGGGCGCATGACCGAAGCGGAATTTGCGGGGCTTGCCCTTTACCCCGCTGACGAGGTATGAGCGACATTAAGCGGCTAACGCCGCCCCAAAGCCGGAAAGTCAACGCCCTTGTGCGCCGGACGTGCTGCAATTATGATAGCGGAAACTGTATATTACTGGACGACGGGGACGAGTGCGTATGTCCGCAGCTTATTTCCTATTCCCTGCTCTGTAAATGGTTCCGCATTGCGGTACTGCCCGCAGATAAGGAGCTGTACGCAGAGCTTTACCATGCGGAGGATATGCGGCGGTGTAGCGTGTGCGGCTCACCCTTTGCGTCCTGCTCTAACCGGGCTATTTACTGCCCGGACTGCCGGAAACGTATCACCCGCAGACAGACCGCCGAGCGCATGAGGAAGCTACGGGCGAATGTGACGCGATAGGGGCGAAATAAGCCTTGATTTATGCGGCTTTCCGGGCGGGAAAATAAGGCGGCAAGGGATTTATACCTTTACCCCCGGAAATGCCGTTCTATTGCGTCACAAACCGATCTCTGCACCCATAAGAAAACCGGGGCGCGGTGGCTATCTGATAGCTGCCGCGTCCCGGTTTTCTTTTTATTCGGACAGTTCTTCTATATCCGTTATTCTGTCTACCATTGCGCCGTAAAACTCACCATTCCCTGCGTTTATGATGAAAAAATCATTTTCTTTGGGGTAATCTCCATATTCCACGCGCACCATATAGCCTATAAGTATTGCTCCGTTATCAAAAGTAATTTTAAGTTTATTGCCTACATCAATATAGGTTTCCATGCCATAGCTGCCATTTTCTAATGTTATCCTGTAACAAGTCTGAATGTTTGTAATTTTCATAATTATTCCCGTTCCTTTCCTTTCTCCCGTTCCGGCTGCTTCTCTGCCTGTAAAATGCTGTCTATGTTCCGCTTGATAATATCATATTCCTGTACCTGTTTTTTCAGCTTGCCATAGTCGGCATAAAGGCTTTCTTTCTGCGCTTGGAGCTTTTCATACTCTGCTTACAGGGCGGGGACGCTGGGGAGCTTGCCGCCGATCTGCGCCGCCTTTAGTGCTTTTACCGCCGCTTCATGGAGGATAATACCCCGTTCATGCTCTGCCCGGTACTTCTCCTTGTTCCGGGCTTTGCGGTAGGCTTCATAGAGGGGTTTTGTCTTTTGGTAGGTAGTGACGTTCTTAATCAGCACCGCCATATCGGAAAGCCGCTTTTCCACTTCCTTTAGGCTGTCCCCTGCCTGTTCGCTTGCTGCCGTGATTTCCTCTATCCGTGTGAGCAGATCGGCGTACTGTTCGATTTTATTTTCGGTAAGGAAGTTCATAGTCTTTGCTGCCTGTTTCAGATTGTGGATTTTCGCCCACTGTTCATAGCCCCGGCTCTGCTGCGCCTTGATACTGTTTTCAATGTCAATGAGAAGATTAACGCCCCTGCGCTCTGCCTTTGGAGCTTTGGCGGCACGGGTGCGCTTGCCCGCTATCCGTTCCCTTATGGCTTCCTCTGTATAGTCTGCGCCGAGGGTTTTAAGGCGGGTAAAGCGTTCCTGCCCCGGTGCGCGGCATGACACATATTTTCCGGGCTTGATCTCATAGCCCGCCGCCTGTAACCGCTGCAATAGTTCCTCAAAACTGGAAACTTGGGGAATGAGCGCGTCCACGGCGATTTTCAGCTTGCCTTTCCAGCTTGTCCCGGTTTTCTCTGCTTGGTACTCCGCATAGCTCTTTCCCTTGCTTCCCTTGCCGGGGACGACCACGGAAAGCCCGTTGTCCCGGCACAGCTTGTCACTCATGTTCCGTATGCCGTAATATGTCCGTTTGTTGGAAACATACTTGTGATGATCTACGAAGTTGACCGCGCAGAAAATAATGTGATTGTGTATATGCCCCTTGTCAATGTGTGTCGTGAGTACATATTCATGCTGCCCCTTTGTTACCGCGTCGGCAAGCTGCCGCCCGATCTCATGGGCTTTCTGATAGTCCACTTCTCCCGGAGCAAAGGACTGTATCAAGTGAAAGGCTAAGTTGTTGCCCTTATCCCGCGCTTGCGAGAGGGTATAGCCAAACTCAATATCTGCCGTTTCATAGCTGCACCCGAAAGAGGATATGAGCATTTTTTCGTCCGTCTTGTCCGGGTTTTCGATATAGTCAAGGGCTTTGCTTAGAGTGCTTTTAACAGGCTTAATCTTTGTAACCGCCATATTTCCGCAAGCACCCCCTTGATTTCCTCTATATCCTCTTTGTAGGCGTTTCCCGTCGCGTTTACGCGACGTGCGATCTGATTGACATTGACCCCGATCTTCTGTATCTCCGCTGTCATTGCTTTTATGTCCGTGTGGTCTACTTGGATAATGTACCCGTCAATGGCGATCTTGCGCAGATACGCCGCCATGTTGCTTGTGGGGACGAGCTTCATTTTTTCCTCAATCAGTTTCCTTTCTTCCTCTGTCACATAGAATTTGACCTGTATTGTCCTTTTGCGTCCGTTCATGGTTTTTCGCTCCTTTCCGTTCTCTTAGAGGGTTTGGGACACTTCCCAACAAGCCATTTCTGACCGACCGGGCGGGCAGAAATACGGAAAAGGGTACTCTTTTCCTATGCTTGCTACGAAAGTTCTTCCTACTACCTACAACACCGGGAATATCCGATTTGGCGGATTTCCGCAAAAGAAAAACGCTGCAACTGAACAAAATTGCAACGCTTCTTAGTCCCTATTCAATTTTAGCCGGACAGCGGTTATTCTCTCTCACCCTCAATCTCTGCGATCTCCCGCGCCGTGGCGGTGACTATCCGTATTCCTTTATCGCTCATATCGTCCAGCAGCGCGTCAAGCTGCCGCCGCTGGGTATTTTTCCCGGCGGGCTGCTCCATAAGGAATTGATCTACGGATATGTTATAGCGCAGCATAAGCTCAAAGAATATCTGTAAGCTGGGGTGCTGCCCCTTATTTTCTATATTCGCAAGGTAGCGCGGGGATATATACATTTCGTCGCATACCTTTTTCCGGCTCTCCTTGCGCCCTTTCCGGGCTGTCTTGATTGCTTCCCCAAAAGCCTTAAAGTCGTATCGTGGTACTGGTCTTTTTGCCATATTCATTCACCCTATTACATTTTACTGTTCACCTTTCTTTTTGGATATGTCTACACTGTTCTATCAGTTAGCCAAAATAATTCCCAAACTTATCAAAAAGTATCTTGAAGTTATTCGGCTGGACGCATATAATTATACTGATAGAGATTAGAGAAAGGGTGAATGAAGATGTTAGAGTATATTTCTGCCCCGGAAGCGGCGAAAAAATGGGGCATTTCAGAAAGACGGGTGCAAAAGCTATGTGAGGAAAACCGCATACCGGGCGTGGCAAAATTCAGCCGCTTGTGGCTGATACCAAAGGACGCTGAAAAGCCAGTAGATAAAAGGAAACGGGAGGAAAACAGAAAGTGAAAATATTTGTTGTTGAAGATGAAACAGAGATTTGTAAAGAGTTGTCCGTTCTGTTACAGAAATATGGGTATGCTTATGAAAGCAGCACTGATTTCGCACATATCACAGACCATATTTTGAAAGCGGAAGCAGACCTTGTACTGCTGGATATAAACTTGCCATATCAAGACGGTTATACGATATGCCGCGAGATTCGGAAACAGTCGGATATTCCGATTATCGTTCTGACAAGCAGAAATACAGACTTTGATGAATTGATGAGCTTAAATATCGGTGCAGACGATTTTATATCAAAGCCTTATAACGCACAGGTATTGATAGCGCGTATTCAAAAAATATTAAAAAGGACTTATGAAGCACAGGTTAATTCTGTCCTTATCCATAAAGGGCTGACAATCAATCTGCTAAAGGCTACTGCTTCTTATGGGGATAAAGAGGTAGATTTAACAAAAAATGAACTTGGCATACTGCGTTTGCTGGTTGTGAACAAAGGCAATGTGATACCGCGTGACGCGATCATAGATGAATTATGGCAGAGCGACGAATTTATAGACGAAAACACACTCAATGTTAATATTGTGCGATTGCGTAAGAAGTTATCGGAGATTGGTGCGCCCGATTATCTGGAAACAAAACGTGGATTGGGGTACAAAGTATGAAACTGACCGATTATATAATTGACCGCCTTTTTTCTGTTGTAATGTTTTTGGTAGCTGTTATTTTTTCTATGGGGCTTCTTTGGTTAATGGGATTGCGTTATGAATTTATTATTTATATCGAAATAATATTCGGGTTTTCCTTTTTTGCAGCGTTTGCTTGGGACTACACAAGAAAAAAGAAATATTACTGCGGATTTATGGCTTTATTTGACGGACTTGACGACAAGACTTTATTAGCAGAGCTTGCAGAAAAGCCGGGATTTCTTGACGGGAAACTGTTATATCAAATTCTACGCCTGTCTAATAAGTACATGAATGATAAGTTAGCGGAAGCGGGGGCTACTAATCAAGAATACCGGGAATATATCGAAATGTGGGTACATGAAATAAAAACGCCGATAACCTCTGCCCATTTAATCATTGAGAATGACAAAAATATTTCTACAATCCGCATAGATGATGAATTGAATAAAATAGACCATTTTGTAGAACAAGCCCTTTTCTATGCAAGAAGCACAACATTGGAAAAAGATTTTAAGATAGAAAAGACAACCTTGAAAACATTGGTACAGGAAGCGTTGAAAAGCTATTCCAAACAGATCATTGAAGCCCACGGCAGACCTGTATTTGAGAATTTGGACATTCCAGTATTTGCCGATCGGAAATGGTGTGTATTTATTATAGGGCAGATCATAGCTAATTCTGTTAAATATGCAAAAGAAAATCTGATTCTTACTTTTGAGGGGAGTTCTTTTGATAACGGGTGCAGCCTTTCTATCTCTGATAATGGAATTGGTATAACCGAAGCAGATATTCCGAGGATTTTTGATAAAGGGTTTACCGGGGAAAATGGGCGTAAATTTGGAAAATCAACAGGTATTGGATTATACTTATGCTGGAAATTATGCCGTAAAATGAATATGGAAATATCGGTGGCAAGCAGCCTTGAAAATGGTACAACCGTAAAGATCATGTTCCCCAAAGAAAATCTTTATTTGACATAGGAATATCCCACAAAGCAGGATTGTACGAGCAGGCATGAAAAATGTCTGCTTCTTTTCTCCCCGAAACCTTACATTTCGGTAATGTAAATGTAATCTTATTTAATGGCGCATTTTAATTTCTGAATGTACAATATCAAAAAAGGAAAGCGAAAGGAGCAAAATTATGAATACCCCGATTTTAGAGGTTTCTGACATTCAAAAATATTATGGAAACAAAGGAAACATTACCAAAGCTGTTAATCGTATTTCCCTGTCTGTTGGAAAAGGGGAATTTGTCGGTATCATGGGCGCGTCCGGCTCTGGTAAGACAACATTGCTTAACTGCATTTCCACAATCGACACAGTAACCAGCGGGAAAATTTTAGTCGAGGGGAAAGACATTACTACTTTACGCGGAAAACAGTTGTCGGCTTTTCGGCGCGAAAAGTTGGGCTTTATCTTTCAAGACTTTAATCTGCTTGATACATTGACTGCGTATGAGAATATCTCCCTTGCCCTGTCCATTTCCGGCATAAAGGCAAAAGAGATTGATAAAAGGGTACAGGAAATTGCAAGGGCATTGAATATCACGGAAGTCTTAGAAAAATACCCCTATCAAATGTCCGGCGGACAGCAGCAGCGTGTAGCCGCCGCCCGTGCAATGGTAACAAATCCGGCTCTTGTTTTGGCTGATGAACCTACGGGCGCGTTGGATTCCCGTTCTTCCCATATGCTTTTGGATATGCTGGAAGAATTGAACCAAAACCTTTCTGCAACAATCCTCATGGTAACGCACGATTCTTTCACAGCCAGTTATTGCCGCCGTATTCTTTTTATTAAGGACGGGAAAATTTTCAACGAAATTCACCGTGGGGCAAAATCACGGAAAGAGTTTTTTGAGGAAATCATGGAGGTAGTTTCTGTATTGGGAGGTGAAACCAATGACAGAGGGTAAATTGATTATTCGCAATGTGCGTAAAAACATACAAGACTATATGATTTATTTCTTGACGCTTACGGTTTCGGTAAGTATGTTTTACGCTTTCAATTCCATTCAGACCCAGCCAGCATTAAATGATCTTGACGCAACAAAGCAATTACTTTCTGACCAATTAGGGATATTGCTTTCTGCATTATCTGTTGTAGTGGCTGTTGTGCTTGCATTTCTTATCCTGTATGCAAATCAGTTCCTCTTAAAACGCAGGAAAAAGGAATTGGGGATTTATACATTGTTAGGAATGGAAAAAGGGAAAATATCAAGGATTTTTGCCGGGGAAACCTTATGCGTGGGTATTCTGTCACTTGTGTTTGGGCTTATATTAGGGCTGCTTTTGTCACAGGGACTTTCCATATTTTCTTTACGCCTGTTTGCAATAGATATGAGTAAGTTTCAGATTGTTTTTTCCATGAGTGCGCTGAAAAAGACAATCGGCTGTTTTGTATTGATTTTTCTGATTGTCATGATTTTTAATGTGCGCACGGTTTCTTCGGTCAAGTTGATCGACCTGTTGACCGCCAGCAGGAAGAATGAAGTCATGGCACTAAGGAACAAAGCCGCGCAAATTTCTTTAGCTGCGCTTTCTATCCTTTGTATTGTTTCTTCCGGCGTGATTATTCAGCACTATGGTATACTTCCCAGCCGCGAAAATTCATGGTTTCAGATTGCAGTAGTTTTATTAGCAGCAGGGACAGCACTTTTCTTCTTTTCTGTATCGGCAGTATTGCTTACAGCGATACAGGCAAACAGGAAAATTTATCTGAAAGGGCTGAATACCTTTTTAAGCCGACAGATCGGAAGTAAAGTGCAGACGGATTTTATGACTATGAGCGTAGTATGCGCTTTGCTCACCATATCTATTTGTGGTATATCCGTGGGGATAAGTTCTGCTTTAACCATGAATGAAACGTCTAAGGCTTCGCTTCCTTATGATTTGAATGTTGTTGCGGATATTGATGTGGCGGGAGAAACGGACATTGCGGCATATCTGAAATCAAGGGACGTGGATATGGGTATCTATGCAGACAGCATAGCGCAGATCAGCCTTTATGAAGCAGAAATAACCTATGGGGATTTGTTTGAGGGACAGGACTTAAACTTATGGCACATTGACAGTGACATTCCCGAAGTGGGTGTTTCGGTAGTTTCCATTTCAGATTTTAACCGTGCATTAGCGGCACAAGGTAAAGCCCCCATAAGTCTTGCTGATAATGAATTTCTCTTGAACTGTAATTACAAAGGCACTTTGCAATATATTGATTCATTTTTGCAGTCCTGTACGGAAATTGACTTGAATGGGACGATTTTACAGCCGGGTGGGAAAAAGCCGCTGGGTGAAACTGTTTTGATGACTTCGGTAGGTAATAACGACAGGGGAACCTTTATTGTTCCCGATCATGTCGCTGCGTCTTTAGCAAAAGACATAAATATTTTGTTAGTACAGTATAAACCCAGTATAAATACAGATGAAATATTGCAGAAAATGATACCGATTGGTCTGGAATGGGAAACAGAGGGGTATCGGTATACTGAAAAAATCATGTTGAGCAGTATGTATTACGGCTCCTGCGCGTTGCTGGTATTCTTATGCTGCTATATTGGACTGGTGTTTCTGCTGATATGCGCCGCGCTGCTGTCCCTAAAACAGTTGACAGAAACCGCAGATAATGTTTACCGATACGGGTTATTACAAAAGCTGGGGACGGATAGCCGGTTACTTTTCGGAGCTTTATTCAGGCAGATAGCGATATTCTTTGTTGTGCCGCTTTTGCTTGCAGGAATGTTTTCAGCCTTTGGAATTGGAAAAATCACAGCGATTGTAGAAGAATTTCTAAATATGCACATATCTACAAATATTGGTGTTACTGTTTTGATGTTCTTGATTGTGTATGGTGGATATTTCATTGCCACTTACCTGTCATGTAAACATATGGTTATGGAAAAACAAATTGAAGAATTGGAGGTTTAGGTTATGCCGGAAAATGTAAATTGGAGTGCTGTTTGGCAAAGTGTTACTGACACATGGCTTCCCTTATTTGGAGGGATTGCGTTAATTGTAGTTGCGGTCATTGTCATTCACATTTTCAGAAAACGAAAAAAATAATGAAATTTGACAAGGCAATCCCTCAACGAATAAATGGAGCGGGAAAATGAAAAAATGGCTCACTAAAAAAACAAAGATAATACTCTGTATGCTAAGTGCTATAATTTTCGCCCTGCTCATTTGGACGATATGGGGAAATACGGCGTTGACAGTGAGTAACATAAAAATTTCAAGCAGCCGTATTCCCCCTGCATTTTCCGGGTTTCGGATAGTGCAGGTATCAGATTTGCACAACGCAGAATTTGGGAATGGCAATAAAAAGCTGCTGGAATTGCTATCAGAAAGCAAGCCGGACATTATTGTAATAACCGGGGATTTCGTGGACGCAGGACATACAGATATTGACGTGGCTCTTGATTTCACAAAAGTGGCGGTTAATATTGCGCCTGTCTACTATGTGACAGGGAACCACGAAGCAAGCCTGTCACAGTATGACGAACTCAAAACGGGGCTTGAAGCGATTGGCGTAATTGTTCTTGAAGATGAAGCGATACAATTAAACCACGAAAAAGGAATGATAACGCTTATCGGGCTTTCTGACCCTAATTTCACGTTGAAAGGTGATATGTTCGGGGAAGCCCCGGCTATGGTTAGCGCAAAGCTGAATAGCCTTGTTGATGATGAAAGCAGCTACACTATTCTACTTTCACACCGACCAGAACTATTTGAGAGCTATGCACATTGCAATATTGATTTGGTTCTAAGCGGACACGCACACGGCGGTCAATTCCGTCTGCCATTTATCGGCGGGCTGATTGCCCCCGATCAAGGGATATTTCCAAAGTATGACGCAGGGCTGTTTACAAACGGCAGTACAAATATGATTGTTAGCCGGGGATTGGGTAACAGCATTATTCCTATCCGCTTTAATAACCGCCCGGAAGTCATTGTAATTGAACTTCTTAACACAGGCTTGTAAGAACAGCTTATAGAAAACTGAATGATAAAGTGATCTGCCGCACGACGGCAAAAGAAAAAAAGCCGTCGTACAGCAGAGGTATTTTCACACGCCTATTCATACACGGCGGCTTTTGAGAGATCAAAGCCGCCGTTTCTTTTTTATCTTCTCAAGGAATGACGCGGTTTCACTGTTAAAAGCGGCGGCTAAAGGAGGTAGCCGCCATGAAGCACATACCCTATCGACAAAATCCGACGGTCATTGACATATCAAAAAAAGCCCGTCCACCGCCGGGGGAAATTCTACCCATGAATATGAACTGTCTAATCAACTGAATACTGCTTACAATTCCTCTGCGCCCGTCTGCAACTTTGTAGACGGGCGTTTTGTGTTCCCCCGGCAAAATTTTTTCAAAAAGTTTGCAAAATCACCGCCTATTCGGGGGTGCGCGGTTTTGAGGGTTTATGAAAGGGGACATCAGAAAAAATCACCCGCTTTCGCGGCTGCGAAAGGAGGTGAGAACATGAATGAACCGAACCGTACCCAATGGCAAATCCGTTGTGCTTTTAATGGCTTTTGCAAACAGGCATTGAAGCGCGAAGCAATGAACGCCCACAGGGACACAAAGCGGCAGCAGTCAAGGGAAGTAACATTCTCCGACCTGTCACCACTGGAAGAAAGCCAGCTTGTTACCTACGACAGATATTTTGCAGATGATGAAGCTGAACAGTCTTTCATTATTGCGGGAAAAGAGATAACCGCAAAGCTGCTTGCCGAAGCCCTGCGGAGCTTGCCGGAAGAAAAGCGCGAAACTATCCTGCTGTATTATTTCTTCGATATGAGCGAAACCGAGATTTCAAGGCTCTGCAACATTCCGAGGACAACAGTGAAGTATCGCCGCAACAGCTCTTTTGAGCTACTAAAACGCTATTTGGAGGAACGCGCCTATGACTGCACAGACTGGTAACAATGAAAATGCCGAACGCGGCTTGTTACCCTACCCGGTAATCATAGCCGCAACAAAGGGCGACCCGGAAGCTATGGCGATTGTCGTCAAGCACTACGAGAGCTACATAACGTCCCTGTCTATGCGCAAGCTCTACGACGAGCGGGGAAATGTATATTGGGGCATAGACGAGGACATACGCGACCGTTTACGGTCACGGCTTATGCGGGCTGTCCTTTCATTCGAGGTTTAAGCTGATTTAGGACAGGCAGCGTCCCCCTTTCCGCTGCCCGCCCCGGCAGAACCTTTCCAGCACCTTGACAAAGAAAGCGGCGCAAGATAACGGCGGCGCAGCATAGGGCAGATCGGATACGTCCCTTTTGCGCCGAGCTATACGGCGGGTGCGCCATGACGCTATCCCGGCGGGGTTCTTTCCCCAGCCGGGACAGCCGAGCGACCAGCACCGCGCCGGGGAGCAAGTTTAGCAGCTTGCGGGCGACGACAGCGCAGGATATATAATGATACTCCCTTACCGCCACAGTCCGAGCGTTCAAAGCGTCGCAGGCAATGGGTAGGGCTGCATGAGAACCATGCAGGGGTGAAACTCCCGTGAGGTTACGCTATTAACCGTCCGATCACAGCCCCTTTTTCACCATTAACCATTTACCCATTTTTGAAAGGGGGATTTATAGAATGAACAATGCTGATGTGCCTATTTGGGAAAAGTACACGCTTACCATTGAGGAAGCGTCAAAATATTTCCGCATTGGGGAAAACAAGCTGCGGAAACTTGCAGAGGAAAACCCTACGGCGGGCTGGATTTTCTTGAACGGCAACCGTATTCAGATCAAGAGGAAACAGTTTGAAAAGATCATTGACACACTGGACGCAATTTAGCAAAAAAGATAGTGAAAAGGAGCCTTGAATATGCTATAATAAGTTTAGGCATATCAAGGCTCTTTCCGACACGGAAAGGAGCAAAAACAATGTCGGAGAAAAGACGTGATAATAAAAACCGCATTTTGCGTTCGGGAGAGAGCCAGAGAAAAGACGGGAGATATGCTTACAAATATACCGATACTTTTGGTAAAGTGCAATTTGTCTATGCGTGGAAGTTAGTGCCTACGGACAAGACCCCAGCCGGGAAGCGTGACGACATATCCCTTAGAGAAAAGGAAAAAGAGATACAGAAAGACCTTGACGACGGGATAAACACAATCGGAAAGAAAATGACCGTCTGCGAGCTTTACGCGAAGCAGAACCGCCACCGGGGGAACGTAAGGCACAACACCACAAAGGGGCGCGAACGGCTGATGAAGCTGCTGGAAGCGGATAAACTTGGTTCCTGCCCCATTGACAGTGTGAAGCTGTCCGACGCGAAAGAATGGGCGTTGCGCATGAAAGAAAAGGGAATATCCTACAAGACCATAAGCAATGACAAGCGTTCTCTGAAAGCTGCTTTTTACACAGCGATACAGGACGACTGCATAAGGAAAAATCCCTTTGACTTCCAGCTAAACACCGTGATCGAGGACGACACAGAGCCGAAAGTACCCCTCACAGGAGAACAGGAAGAAAGCCTTTTATCCTTTATGCAAAGTGATAGCGTCTATCAGAAATACCGTGACGAGGTTATCATACTGCTGGGGACGGGGCTTAGGATTTCCGAACTCTGCGGGCTGACTGAAACCGACCTTGACTTTGAAAACCGGGTAATCAATGTAGACCACCAGCTTTTACGGAGCGCGGAAACAGGCTACTACATAGAGAAGCCCAAAACGCAGAGCGGTATCAGACAAATCCCAATGAGTGAAAAAGTGTATGAAGCGTTGGGGCGCGTGTTGGAGAACCGCAAGGGAACGAAGCAGATCACCGTTGACGGGTACAGCAATTTCCTTTTCCTCAACCGGGACGGCTGCCCGAAAACGAATGTGAACTATGCTACCATGTTCCGGGGGCTTACGAAGAAGTACAACAAGTGCCATGAGGAAGCCTTACCCAAAGTAATGACACCCCACACCCTGCGCCATACGTTCTGCACCAACTTAGCCAATGCGGGCATGAACCCGAAAGCGTTACAGTATATCATGGGACATTCCAACATCACCATGACGCTGAATTATTACGCACACGCAACATTCGCTTCCGCAAGGGCTGAAATGGAAAGGCTGATCGCAGCATAGCCGCAGACGGATTTACTACTTCTTTTACTACCATTGAGAGGGAAAACCTAAGAAGTTATAAAGGTATATGTGAACTTCTCCCCATATCTAAAATGCCGGGAAAGCCCGAAAATACGGGCTATACCGACATATAAGAACTTCTAAAGAGATAATCTAAATTCACCATAAATTTTATGAAGAAAATTCTGCTTCGCGGGATTTCTCTCTTGTCTGGAATCAGTATTGCGAACTTGTTTCGCAATCACCTATTCGATTTATCTCTATAAATACTTTAAAACTCTTTCATTAAAGTCTTTTGCTTCTTCATAAACTGCGTGTCCATAATCTTCATATAAAAATAATTCACTATTACTAATTCTATCTGCTATTTCTTTTGAAGAATTTACTCCTACAATACTATCTTGTTTTCCTCCAATTATTAAAGTATGACATTTAATTTTATCTAAATCATCATATACATTATGTGTTAAACACGAATTAGCTTGAATAATAAATCTTTTATAATCTTTTGGTTTGCTAACTCTCCATAGAATATTATAATATTTTCTATATTTCTTTAAATGCTTTTCGCTATATGATTTTTCGGCTGTATCTAGGAATATATTTTTAAAATCTTCCTTCTTTGCTAACTGAATCCAGTTTCCAACAACATTATTTATGATTTCATTAGACTTTGAAGATGTTACTGCTAAAACTAATTTATTTACTTTTTCTGGATTGTTAATTGCCATACATTGTGCTATCATTCCACCTTGAGAAACTCCCATTATATCAGCATTTGATATATTTAATAAATTCATTGCTTCAACTATATCTTGTGCCATATTTCTTGTTGTAAATCCTTTTGCCAGATTATTTCTTCTGCTAAACACATACACTGTATATTCTTTTGCAAATTGTCTATACATAAATGCAAGTGAAACAGCCATACCTTTAACAGTTCTTAATCCATCTCCTAGTCCTGGTATTATAATTAAATTTTTATTTCCTACGCCAAAACTTACATAATCCATACTACTTTGCTCTATTTTTATATTATTGTTTTTTGCATTATAAAACATTACTTCAACTCACTTTCAAATTTTCTTATTTTGCAACAAATCTATAAACCGCATAAATTACCCATACAATCCAAGAATATGTCCACGCATCAAACACAATACTTATTGTTAAATATCCGATAGCTATTATGATTGCTATTACCCAATTCATTATTTTTTTCTTATCCATTTTAATTTCTCCAAAATAAACCTTGGCTTGCCTCTTTGTCAATCACTTTTTTGCTCCAAACCTTTTAATAAATAAAAATATCAATTCATTTTGCGGACTGCAAGTTTAATTGTTACACAAGCTCCACCGGGAGCAATATTTGAAAGTTCTAAACTTCCGCCGTGTTTCTGGCTAAGGACACGGCTTGTAGCCAATCCCAGGCCCATATGCTCTCCCGTTTTATCCTCAGAATAAAGAAAGGTGTTCTTTTTACGAAGCATTGTCCTTGAAAAGCCACTGCCATCGTCTGATATGGTTATCATAAGCATACCATCGGTAAGGGAGTACGCAAAATTCACCTTGCTTTTGGCATATCGAATGGCATTAGAAAAGATATTCTCGACAATACGGTAAAAGATCTGCTCGTCTAATTTCACCTGACATTCGGATATGGTGGAATGGTATGCAATCTCCAGGCTATGTTGTTTGGTAAAAACCGAAAGACTTTCCGTAGCTCTTCTTAAAAAGTCCGGTAATTGAACTACGGAATACTTTGTTTCCGTTTCTTCAATCGCATTCAGGTCACGGATATAATCTGTATAATGTTCAAGTCGTTTTGCCGTTACCGCAAGGTTAGACAGTGTATGCCGCAATTCTTCGTCATTCAGATTTCCATCTGCCAGGCATTGCTGCATATATTCCACATATCCCTCGACAATCGCAATGGGATTTCTGAGGTCATGTGCCACTGATGCCTGCAGGATTCTGCGCTGCTCAATCATATTCCATAACTGACGGTTGTTATCATAGAGCGCCTGCCGCATTTCTTCAAAAGCGGTGCAGAGCCTTCCTAATTCATCATTCCTGCTATAATCAACCACAAAATCAAGGTCCTGCTCCCGAATATGTTTTGTCGCATCGGCAAGAACCTGAATGGGCGGTGACAGTTCTTTCCTGTAAAACCACCATGCGCACAGCATGATGCCTGCAATGGAATAGAAAAAAGGAAACAGCACCATAGAAATGCCTGCCATTCTGTATACAAACTTTTGCTTTGAACGAAGCGCCGCGAAGCCGGACTCGATTTTCTCTATTATGAATTCCGTATTCTCCAGAGCTACATCCACTCCGGTAGGAACGAGCATACCCACCTGGGCAGGCTCGTCAAGGATAACCCTCTGCCCTCCCTCTAATACGCTCCCGTCCGCTGTGACCGTCCGGGTATTCAACCAGACTTCCTGAGAATCGGGAAGTATCACTTTCTGTATACGGTAGCATCCATAAATCGTCAGGACAGATGCCGCAAAAACAAGAAACATTGTAGCAGCTACCGCACAGATAAAAGCTCTTTTCATTGATCCGGGTTTCCTCATTTTTTCCATCTGTAACCCATCCCCCAAACTGTTTCGATGTATTCCCTGCCCGTAGCTTCCTTCAGTTTATTCCTGATCTTTCGGATATGCTCTTTTATGACTCCACTATCTCCTTCGGCATTCAGCCCCCACACGGCTTCATAGATCCGCTCCCTGTCGAATATCTGATTGGCGTTACGCATCAGGAACTCCACAATGTCAAACTCACGGTTTGACAGGTTCAGCGGCTTTTCCCCATAAAAACAAGTACGTTCCGCAAGATTTACGATCAAGCCTTGGGAAGATACGATTTTAGGAGCACACTTGCTTCGTTCATCCCTTCGCAGGTGAGCCGCCACTCTTGCCGTCAACTCTTTCAGGCTGAACGGCTTGGTTATGTAATCATCACCGCCGGCCTGCAAGCCGATTATTTTGTCCTGTTCCGTAATCCGGGCTGTCAGAAACAAAATGGGGCAGACGACATTCTGGCGGATCATTTTACATAACTCCAATCCGTCTATTTCCGGCATATTGATGTCAAGCAGAATCAAATCCGGATAGACATTCAGCATGGATATTGTCTGCTGTGCATTTTCCGCTACAAAAGCCTCATATCCACACTTCTGTAAGTGACTTGACAATAACTCTGTCAGCATTTTTTCATCATCAACAATGAGTATTTTGTATGCCATAGTAACCTCCTCTCCCAGAATATGATACTGCAAACAAGTCAAAAAGTGGTCAATTTCCTGCTTTTGAGAGCGTTCTCAACCGCTTTTTTATGACAGTGCTTGAATTTGTCGCGCCTGATATTGCGTCTACATCTAGTATAACATGGCAATGTGGAGAGAGTATGAAATTCTATGTTCTTATCTGAAACTTTTGAACAGTTCCACATACAGCATACTTTTCGGCAGCCATTTCCAATAATATGGTTTGCAGCATGGAGCAGCTTTATCGGAGGTAACAGGGAGGCTATGTCCTGCGTGTAGTGTCGTTCTTTATGAGAGGGTGGCATTAAACAGGTTGCGGAACGGAGTGAAATCATTGTCGCCTTTTGTGCTGTCTACTCCGTCATTGATTGCAAGGTATCTCACGCCACATTGTTCTAGTGCCTGCTGATAACGGAATAGTCATCTGTATATTCCCCTGTCCGATAATCATTAATGAAAATCTGATATGGCTTGTCTAAAGAAATCCAGATTTCAAAATCTCTGCTTTCAAAGTCGCCGTCGGTAATCAATTGGTCATTAAATGTCCAAAATGTTGCGTTTTCACCAATTACGGATTGAACAGAATAACAGATCCCCTCTACCCCATTTACGGTTTCAATCCCACCGTTATAACTTAATGCGTCCTTGGTTCTGTCCAGTTCTGTAAGATGATTGTAAATTTCATTCTCCAATTCTATCAGTTTTTCGTTGTGGTAATGCTTCCAATTATATACCTCTCGCTGGTCAAAATCCGGACAGGCAAGATACGCTGTTTTACCTTTCATATTGGGAACTGATATGTTAAACTCTTTTTTCTCCGATTGAAAAGGCAATGTTTCGGCTCCATATACAAACACATTTACAGCGTTGCTGTTTTCTTCACTCTGTTTCCAAACCACGCGGCTGACCCGGCAGGAAGCAAAATTGACTGTCCCACTTATTTCAAGACAATTTGTTTCTTCATTGTATGAAAGATCATCTACACTCATCGCGTGAGTAGATACAGGAACGCCGATTACAAAGACTCTTACAAAAACGGATAGTAAAAGAAATACCAGCAGCCCTGTAGTGATTCCAACGGCAATTTTCAACTTTCTGGTATGTTGCCGCAATTTTTTAAATCCGTCAAGTGCAATTTGTTCTTTTGTTTCCATTCCGGTATTCAATTCTTCTTTCATTTCCAGATAGCCTCTATTACATTTTTCACATTCTTCTAAATGCCCTTTTACTACATTTTCACTTGCTTCACTTAAAACTCCGTCAATATATCCTGGAAGCAGATCCTTGATTATATCGCAGGAATAATTTTTATTCATGTGCCTTCAACTCCTTTTTGATTTTCTGCTTTGCTCGATAAAAAACCGTCCTACTCCAATTTTCACTCTTTCCTAAAATTGCTCCTATTTCACGAAAAGAAAGTTCGCCCGTAATTCGATATAAAATAACTTCCCGTTCCAACTCTGGCAAATGATGGATTGCCTGATAAAGCTCTATTTTATTTTCCTGATTCAGTACGCTGCTCTCTCCGTTCGGTGAAGAATCATCCGGTAAATAATCTGCCAATTCTACCATTTCCGTACGCTTCTTTTTTCGAAGCTCCTGGTATAAAACATGTTTCGCTATCTGGCAGAGCCATACAGATAATTTACAAGAGCCGTTATAACGTGAAATGGAGCCTACCGCCCGTAAAAATGTTTCCTGCATTAGTTCTTGAGACCATTCTACATCCTTCGTATAGGAATATATAAAACGGTAAACTAAACTCGCATACTCTTGATAAACCGAATCCATGTCTATATTTTCACTAGAATTCTCCACTTTTTCACCTCCTCGTAAGTAAATTTTTAAGTTATACAGGATATTTGCTATAACTTATCTCTTATATCACATAATAACGGTGTTTGTTACAACAAAACGCAATTTTTTCAAAATTATTACTATTTTACTAAAGTATACATATTGCCATAAATTTTCTCTGAAATCTACGGAATAATGCGGTGGCTGTCCACTAAATTATTATGTTACTTTATCGTACATGAGCATTACATCCGCGCCTATAACACCGGATACCACGCCGGCATCGGGAGCTTCTGATTATATTGTAAAAGCATTCCGTTATTACTTGGAGAATAACGCTTACGAAAACAATTAGAGGCAACAAGCACTCTCTATAAAAAATATATCCCGAAAATTAACCATTCACACTTGGAATGGAATTATTGTCTATCCGAAGCAGTAATATCGCTTTTACAATGGGTGCAACCGATCCTCTATTGGAAAGAGCCGACAATTATGAGGGCGAAATCGAAATTTACTAAACAATCATCTACAGATTTTAGCGGAAATATCTCGAAACATTTCACATTCAATGGTATTATAACAATACAAAAGGAAAGCACCCACTCCAAAGTGGATGCTCCGAGTTTAGATCAAAGAATGTCCTTACGGACACCGCCTATCCTGTTGGCAGACAGGATAGGCATTTTTATTTTCGCTTGTTGTTTCTCTTATCAAGAAAGGCAGGCAACGCAACAATTAAGCTACCAAAGGATATCAGCAATGCTAATATTCCAATGAAAATCGAAATGATTTCAAAAGCTGTCATCGGCGCCACCTCCCTTCCAACGTACTATGTACGTTTTGTATTACCGGCACGCCGGTTTTCATAAACTCGGGAGGCTACCACCCTGTCATGGGTACTTTCCCTAGTGCTCCATTTACCAATTAACTATCCTTTTTTGCTTGCCAGCATTCCCTTCTACTGCGTTGTTTTCGGTCAACGATGCCACCGCATCGCCTCCCTCAAACGCCTTGTATAAGGAAATTCTGGACTTCGCAAAAAGTGTATGCAATTGGAAAATGGAGCACTAGTCGGTATTTAACATATAAGACACGTCACATGCAACACCGAATCACTCCACCCATCGCTTATTCTAAGCTAATTTAAAGTTTTCTTGCCTTGATACAAAACGAAATAGGCAGCATTTTAGCTTTCTTTGTTTTAGGATCAACATCTCCTGTAGCATTTAATGATTTATTATCTGACGCTTCCACTAACTGCTCTACTACAAATCCTGCTTTTGCCAATGCATTAATATATGTTGACATCTTTCTGTTACATAAAATAATTTCACTATCATGCACAGGCATTTTGAAGTATGATTCGTCATAGTAACTCTTCATCATTACCAACTTCTCATCTTCAAAAACATCTTTACGTTCATCACATGACCATGCTATACAGTAATTCAATGTATGATGCCAACTAAATATAAAAATGCCATCCTTTTTCAAGTAAGAAGCAATCTTATCAAATGTTCCCTGTAAATCGGTTGTCCAACCAATGCCGTAAATGGAATATACATAATCAAAATACCCTTTAGGCACTTCAAGTTCATCCTCCATCTTTGAACACAATAACCTTGCCGAATATCCACTGTCACTTAAAAGTTTTGCTGCATTATCAAGCTGCTTTTGGGACAGATCAACTCCCCATAACTCCCCTGCGCCTTTTTCAGCATTATACTTCAATGAATGTCCACTGCCACAGCATATCTCCAGCATTTTCTTTCCCGCAACATCACTGAATAAATGTAAATCATCTTCTGTTGGAAATCGTACCCCATACACCGGAAGTGCCGTTGTTCCAAACCACAAATCAGCATGGTCATTCCAATATGTTTTATTACTCTCAATTATCTCATCACGTTTCATATATTCCCCCTAAACAATTGCCACTCTTTTTATAAATAGAGCCATTTTAGAGTCAACAGGCATAAAACAATCCCGGAAACGCCCATTTATCAGCATTTCCGAAATTTTATCCGTTACTCGAACGCCCTACAACTATAACATAATTATTAAGCTCCCCATTCAAAATAGCACCTCTCTAATTTATAACCATACTCCCCAATCCCCATAGCGAAATGTTCCACTGCCATGATGAAGTTTCCCATCCGCTTTAAGATTTCTAAATGCTTCCCGCATACGAATTAAGATTTCCGGCTCTATATCCAGTGAATGGTGTGCAGGAAATACTCTCTTTACAGGCAATGCCGCAACTTTTTCCAAAGAATCAAGGTATGCCTCCGGGTCAGTAGACGGATAATAAGCAAACAGAATATCTTTATAAACCAAATCGCCA
This sequence comes from bacterium 1xD42-87, assembly GCA_003611805.1. Classification (GTDB taxonomy): domain Bacteria; phylum Bacillota; class Clostridia; order Lachnospirales; family Lachnospiraceae; genus UBA3282. The sequence goes on from RAYM01000041.1 coordinate 61,743, forward strand.
GTAAATAAATATCCCCTGCTTTTTTCCAAAAAGCACATGTGCCCCGGAGAATGTCCGGGAGTATGCAACACTTCAATTTCCCTGCCGCCAATATCAATGATGTCATAGTCTCTCAGCACTTTTGTTGGCATACCCTGAAACAATTCATAATCGCTCACGCAAAACCCTTCGGGCAAATCACAGCGGTCTATGACCATCTCCCTTATCGTTTCGATTGATAAAGGGAATTTACCATTCAGCCAATCCAATTCATCAGCATGGGCATAAAAATCCGGGAAATACTTATGCCCTCCAATATGATCCCAGTGAATATGCGTGGCTACTGCCGTAATTGGCTTATCGGTAAGTTTCAGCACTTCCTCATAGATATTGGAAATGCCAAGCCCCGTATCAATAAGCAGACTTCGGATATTTCCATTCAACAGATAGCAATGCGTTTCCTCCCAATGGCGGTATTCACTGATAATATATGTATTTTCATCAATCTTATCTGTTGTAAACCAGTTATCCATTACTCTATACTCCTTAAAATCTCAATAAATTTATAGCTTCTCTATCTCTGCCAAAGAATTTTGAATATCCTTATAAACCAATGGTTGCATACTGTCTGCATAAATAGATGTATCTGCTTTTTGCATTGCGGCAACAATATCACACTTTAATTCCGGCTTATTCTTTGCAATCATAGGCAGAAGTTTTATACACTGTCTTGCCGTTATCGGCTTAACATCTTCTATATGCTTCAGATATTCGTCTATAATTTCATCAATTTTATTATCCTTATCCCACTTAGCGTTATAGGCAATCAGTGTAAGCCCTCTTGTCCGAATATAGGAATTATCACTGTCAATCATATCAGCCAACTTATCCATATAACAATATACCTTGTCCGATTCCTCACATTCTTTCTGTAGCGTCTGTAATGCCTTGTATGCCGTATTATTATTTTTATCAAATAACAGCCTAAAATTATCCACTACATTTATTTCCACGCCGTTTCATCTCCCATATCTTTAATCATGCTTCCGATTATAGCACTTTCTCTCTGTACCTGCCACTATAAAATACAGGGCATAGCAACCGCCACGCCCCACATTTCTTATCGCTCTAACGACTTCTCAATCTTCTGTTTCTGCCCTTTCAAATCGTTCTGCTTTTCATACAGATTATTGCGCTCCATGACTTCCTTTGACTGCACCATTTTGTTAAGTTCCTGTTGTAATTTTTTCTGTTGTTTCTCCAACTTTTCATTTTTGGATAACAGCTTTTCTTTGTCCTCTGCCAGTGTTTCCGTCTGCTCTTTCAGCAAAAGATTTGTAGAGGAAAGTTTCGTTATTTCCTGTCGAATCGCTTCGCCTTCTTTCCGTATCTGCTCCGTCTCCTGTCCTGTCGCTATCTGCTGATGAAGAATACCGGATAATTCCTCTTTACTGCCAAAGATTGTCTGTTCCAGTTCCGCAACTTCTGTAAACAGTAACCTTCATTGGGAAACATTTCCAACTGCCTGTCCGTTGTTGCAATTTCCCGAACACAGATTTTTGCCCTGTATATTGTATACCTCAAATATCTATATGATATATGTAAAAAATAGATGGTTTGTCTTTCCTTCGACAAATTACGACATTAAAATGTCCTCTCCCATATCCTTACTGAATTTATTCATATCCATAAAGCCATTCCTCTATTGTTTTTTTTGAAGTACCGGCTTCAAATCGCCTTCCCTCCATCCACAATGTGGAATCAGCACATAAAACATGTAGATTATCCGCACTGGAACCAATCCCACTGCTATGGGAAGTACAGAACGGTACTATTGTTTTCCCGGAAAAATCATAGCTCTCTAAAAATGTACTGATAATACGGGGAGCCTGACCGTGCCAAATCGGATAACCAAGAATGATCGTATCATATTCGTCCATATTCTCCACACCGCCGGAAATTGCCGGGCGCACATCCGGGTCATTTTGCTCCTGATCTGCGCGACCATCTGTATAATATGCCAGGTCTGCCTCTGTGTATGGATCTTCAGGTACAATCTGGTAACTATCAGCTCCTAAAATCTCCGTAATATACTCCGCTACAAGTTCCGTAGTCCCTGTACACGAAAAATATACAACCAATGTTTTTGTACTCACATCTGCCTCCTGTTCCTCTGTCGAAACGGATTCGAACGGATAACTACAATAAGGGTTGAGAGAAGTAGGCATTCTCAAAAAAGGAGGTTACACACTATGAAGAAACAGACAGAGAAAGACAAGCTCACAGCCCTTTACGAAAGATTATCCCATGACGACGAGCGAGCCGGGGAAAGCGTATCTATCGAAAACCAGAAGCGGATTTTAGAGGACTACGCAAGGAAAAACGGGTTTACGAATATCCGGCACTTTACAGATGACGGAATCCGGGGAACTACGTTCAAGCGTCCGGGGCTTGACGCTATGTTAGAGGAAATCCGGGCGGGGAACGTGGCAACGGTTATCATCAAAGACCAGAGCCGAATCGGGCGTGACGTGGTTGAAGTGGGGCTTTTGAAGCGCACTTTTGACGAGTACCATGTGCGTTTTATCGCCGCCAATGACAACCTTGACACCGCCAACGGCTTTGATATTATGTCGATTTTCCGTGACGTGATAAACGAGTGGTATGTTGCCGATACCAGCCGTAAAATCAAGACCGTTTTCAAGTCAAGAATGGAAAAGGGGTTGCGCTGTTCTGGGAGCGTCTGCTACGGCTACCGCGCTTCCAAGGAGGAAAAAGGCGAGTGGGTGATTGACGAGGAAGCCGCCGCCGTTGTGCGCCGTATCTTCCAGAGCGTCCTTGCCGGGGAAACCATAGCCAGCATAGCAAAGGCACTCCGCGCCGAAAAAATCCCTATCCCGTCCGAGCATTGGAAGCGGACAGGCGAGCCAGTCCGTGCGGCAAAATACACCGACCCCTACGCATGGTCAGCGACCACTATCGGCTACATACTGAAACGCCCGGAATACACAGGGCGCAAGGTATTAGGGAAAACCGTATGTGAAAACTACAAGACCAAGAGCAGCCGCAAGACCGCGCCGGAAGAACAGTATATTTTTGAGGGCGCAATCCCCGCCATTGTGGACGGGGAAACATGGCAGACCGTACAGAAGATACGGGAAACCGTGCGCCGCGCACCAAAACGGCAGAACGCCCCTAACCGCTTGACCGGGCTTCTCTACTGCGCCGACTGCGGTTCAAAACTCACACACCGCTACAACCTTGTGCAAGGGAAATGGATTGAGGACGCTTTCATCTGCTCCGGCTACCGCCATTTAATCCATGACTGCACTATGCACCATATCCCTACGGCGAAGATTGAAGCCGCTATCCTTGCCGTTATCCAGCGTGTAAGCTGGTATGTGCGGCACAACGAAAAAGAATTTACCGAGCGTGTCCGGGAAGCGTCCGACCAGAACCAAGAGAAAACCGTCAAGGAGTGCAAACAGAAAATCAACAAGGCACAGAAGCGGCATAAAGAGCTTGACGGGCTTGTGAAAAAGCTGTATGAGGGCAACGTCACGGGCAAGATACCCGACAAGCATTTTACCCGGCTTCTTGCTGAATATGACGAGGAACAGACCGGGCTGGAAGCGTCCATAGCCGAATGGCAAAGGCAGATTGAGAACTGGAACGCCGACAGGCTGAAAACAGACCAGTTTATCCAGCTTGTGAAACGCTATACTGATTTCTCCGAATTGACAACGCCCATGCTCAACG
>RAYM01000042.1 GCA_003611805.1 bacterium 1xD42-87
GCTGCTGGGGTATATGCACAAGGGATTGGATTTCAGACTGAGGGGAGGTGAAACGGATGAATCTGCAGGAGACACATAATGAGTACGATATGCTGAAGGGGAACGTGAACAGGATGTTTCTCACGGATGAGGTGGCGGAGCTTGTGAAGATGTATGAATTTGCACAGAAGAGGCTCGAAAAAATCTACGAATACCATTATGGAAGATTAAATAACAACTGATATGTAACTGCAAACAAAAAATACCCGGAACAATTCCGGGTATCGTTTAGGTCAGAGCGCGAGACGGGACTCGAACCCGCGGCCTCGACCTTGGCAAGGTCGCGCTCCACCAACTGAGCCACTCGCGCTTGTTGTCCGTTTGTATCGCTCGGACATTTATTAATATACTATAGAGGTTTGGATTTGTCAACAAGAAAATTAAATTTTTTAAAAAAGATTTGACAAATATGAAAAATGGTGTATTATGTTGGTGTAAACGAAGAGTAGAAAGTAGAAGAGAAAAGGGAGGAAAAGAAAATGAAAGTAATGAACATCGACAACCCTGAAAAGTTTTTTGATGTAGTAAACCAGTGCAAAGGAACGGTTGAGCTGGTAACCAAAGAGGGAGACAGACTGAACTTAAAGTCTCAGCTGACCAAGTATGTGGCGCTCACAAAGCTTTTTGCCGACAATGCGATTCCGGAGATGGAGCTTGTTGCGCATGATCCTGAGGATGTGAACCGTCTGCTTGATTACATGGTAAATGCGAAATAAATAAGAGTAAGAACTATGCTGCTGTGTGGAACTTCCGCGCAGCAGTTTACGCTTTGGGACGAGGAATATCATGCACAATGAACTGACAAAACAGGATATCCGTAAGATGGAGGAAGAGATCGAGTACCGTAAGCTGGTGGTGCGTCCGGCGGCTCTGGAGGATGTGAAGACGGCGAGAGCACACGGCGACCTGAGCGAGAACTTCGAGTATCATGCGGCGAAGAAAGTGAAGAATCAGAATGAGAGCCGCATCCGCTATCTGGAACGGATGATAAAAACTGCCGTGATTGTGTCCGATGAATCCGCGGAGGACGAGGTCGGCATGAATAACACGGTGGAGGTCTTTATCGAGGAGGATAATCTCACAGAGACTTACAAGCTGGTGACGACGGTGCGTGGTAATTCCCTGGAGGGACTGATCAGCACGGAATCGCCGCTTGGGAAGGCGCTGCTAGGGCATAAGGTGGGCGACCGTGTTTATGTGGAACTGCCCGGTGGAGGCGGCTACTACGTGGTGGTAAAATCCATCGAAAATACAATTGATGACGGAACGGATAAGTTGAGGAGCTTCTGAAACAGGGGCTCCTTTTTGTATGCAAAACCGTATGCAAGCATTCGTTTTGCATCCATTTGCTTCTAACTCCGCTTATGCGCGCATATCTTTAAAAAGAAGTGACAAGCCCTGCTGGTAGTGTAAGGGCGGGTAACGGACAGGTTTCAGGAGATGGCGGGAGGACAGGCGTATGTATGAGAACAGAAGCGTATCGGAGACAATCCGGGGATTGCAGACAGACGCGGAGAGGGGGCTGAATGCGGCAGACGTTGCGGAACGCAGAACAAAGTACGGACCGAACCGGTTAAAGGATCAGGAAAAGAAGAGCCTTGCCGGCAGGATTGCGGCACAGCTGAACGATCCGCTGATATTGATTCTGATGGTGGCAATGGCGATTTCCATGATGTTAAATGAATTTGGAGATGCCATCATTATTGTGGCAGTGGTTGCGCTGAATGCGGTGGTGGGGATCATCCAGGAGGGCAAAGCGGGACGCGCGGTGGAGGCTTTGAAGCAGATTTCGGAGCCGAGAACGACGGTCCTGCGGGACGGCGCACATCACAATATACCGGCGCAGGAACTGGTGCCCGGGGATATAGTGGTTTTGGAAGCGGGAAACAGGGTTCCGGCTGATTTGCGATTAATAGAGAGTATCGGGCTTTTTGCAGAAGAGTCTACTCTTACAGGAGAGTCTGTGCCGGTGGAAAAGGATGCGGGATATACAGAGGATGGGACGGCGGACACCAGCAGCAGAAACATGGTATATATGTCCACTTATGTGACGAAAGGGCGGGGGCTTGGTGTGGTGACGGCGACGGGCATGGACACGCGGGTCGGTCATATTGCGGACATGCTGCACGGGCATAAGGAAAAGCTGACGCCTTTACAGGTAAGGCTTGGCGAACTGGGAAAGGTATTGAGCGCGCTGGCGGTAGGCATCTGTGTGCTGCTCTTTGTTGTGGCGATTCTGCAAAAGCGTGATGTGGGGGATATGCTTTTAACCTCCGTGTCGCTGGCGGTGGCTGCCGTGCCGGAAGGGCTGCCGGCAATTGTGACGATTGTGCTTGCACTCAGTGTGTCCAGAATGGTAAAGGCGAAGACGATTGTGCGCAGACTTTCGGCGGTGGAGACGCTGGGCGCGGTGGAGGTAGTGTGCTCGGACAAGACAGGGACGCTGACCCAGAACAAAATGACGGTAACGGAGTGCTATCTGGACGGGAAACTTACGGAGAAAGCAGGGCTGAAAGAACTGTTTGAGGAGGCAGATACGAACGGGGCGGCGCTTTCCTGTGCGGCGCACTTCCTTCTGGGCTGTGTACTCTGTAACGACGCGGAGACAGGGGAGGAGGGTATGGGTGATCCTACTGAACTGGCGCTTCTCCATATGGTGCAGGACTGTGATGTCAGGGTGGAACGGCTGAGGGAAAGATATCCGCGCATAAATGAGGTCGGATTTGATTCCGGGCGCAAAATGATGACTACATTGCACCGGATGGGAAGCGGGCAGACGGCTTATACCAAGGGCGCGGCGGAGCGGATTCTGGAAAACTGCGGGCGCTGTTTCAGGAGCGGCAGCATGGCGGAACTTACGGTGACGGAGAGGGATAGGCTGCTTGGCATCCAGAAGCGTCTGATGGGAGAGGGACGGCGTGTGTTGGCACTGGCGATGGAGCCGGAAGGCGGTATGAAAGAGCGGGGTATGGTGTTCCTCGGCTTTGTCAGTATGCAGGATCCGGTCAGACCGGAGGCATTGGCGGCTGTCCGGGGGTTTGCGCAGGCGGGGGTTTCCACGGTGATGATCACGGGAGATCACCCGGACACGGCGTTTTCCATTGCAAAACAGCTTGGGATTGCAAGCCGCGCGGAGGAGTGTATCACGGGCAGGGAACTGGATCATTTGAAAGATCAGGCTTTTTTGCAGAGACTGCCGCAGCTTAGGGTGTTTGCGCGGGTGACGCCGGAGCATAAAGTTCGGATTGTGGAAGGCTATAGAAGTTTACATAAAACAGTGGCAATGACCGGGGACGGGGTCAACGACGCGCCTTCTTTACAGGCGGCGGATATCGGAATCGCCATGGGGCAGGGGGGGACTGACGTGGCGAGAGGAGCGGCGGACTTTGTACTGATGGATGACAACGTTGCCACCATACACACGGCGATCCGGGAAGGACGGGGTATCTATGAGAACATACGGAAATCGGTGTTGTTTCTCCTTTCTTCCAATCTGGGAGAAATACTGACCATGCTCCTGACGATTGTGGCAGGGCTGCCGGTGCCGCTTACTGCCGGATTTATCCTTTGGATCAATCTGATCACGGACTCCCTGCCGGCATTGGCGCTGGGGGTGGACGACAACGACACGGAAAGTCTCATGCGGGAAGCGCCGCGGAAAGGTGACGAGTCGCTGTTTGCCCGAGGGGGACTTATGTGTGTGGTCTGCTATGGGCTGGTGATCGGCGGCATCAGTCTGGCGGCGTTTTTGAAAGTTCCCTACGACCGCATTGTGACGGAAGGTCTGCCAGTAAGTTTACATAATATACTTGAAGGGCTGAAAATTTCAGCCGTGCTGGCAAAAGCGCAGACCCATGCTTTCACGGTGCTCGGCATCAGCCAGCTTTTCCATGCGATCGGTATGCGGGATGTGAACCGCTCTGTATTCCGGATGGATCACAGAAGCAATCCACAGATGCTGCTTGCGCTTGCGGTAGGCATTGCGCTGCAGGCGGCGGTGACGGAAGTCCCCTTTTTGGTTACGCTCTTTGGCACTGTGCGGCTGAGCATGGAGGAGTGGATTCGGCTGATGGCGCTTTCTGTCACACCCCTTCTGGTGCATGAACTGCTGGCGGTCGTAGGAATGGCAGGGACTTCGGTCAGGCGTACGTCATGCCAGTGCGTGGAGGGCAGGGAGTAACGGGCATAGACCGAAACGACGGAATAGGTTTAGACCGACGTGCGGAAGGTGAGAAGCAGCAGGCGTAAGCCCGGAGAGCGGCGGCAGGTTTAAGCCGGCGTGCGGAAGATGAGAAGCAGCAGGCGTAAGCCCGGAGAGCGGCGGCAGGTTAAACCAGTGTGCGGAAAGCGAGAAGCAGCAGGCAGAGCCCGGAGAGCCATGACAGATCGATGCGCAGAGCCCGGGAGAGAAGACGGCCGGAAAGGCACCCAACGATAAAGAGGAGAAGGTTGAAAAGGCTGGCGGAAAGGAACAGGGCAATCTGGGAAATGTCAGCAGCAGGGAAAGCCATTCCAACAAGAACGCTGTCAAGGGAGAGCGCCAGGCTTAAAAGCAGCGCTTCCCTGGCGCTTAAAACCTGAACATCGGTGCGGTTTGCCTCTTCGGGCGAAAAGTAGACTGTAAAAATAATGTTGATCTGTTTAATCTGACAGCCCCAGTTTCCTATGAGACTGGGGTGCTTTTTTGCGATGATGCGGACCAGGCTTTCAAAGAGTTTCGCGATGCCGATGGCGGCAAGCATAAAAAAGGAGAGAATGGGAAGGATGCCGGATGGCAGCAGGGAGCCGACGATCTCGCCGATTCTTCCGGCGGCGGTGATAAAAAGAGCAGGAACACATGCCAATATAAGAAAGGAGAGGGCTTTGATGTGCACCCGCCCGGTGCCATAGGAAAATCCTGCTGTCAGGGAATCCAGAGAAACGGCAAGCAGAAAGAGCAGCAGGGAGGAAAGGGAGAAGGACATGGGAGTCACCTCATTACGGACTTATTATATTGTATGGGAACGGAATCGGATGTTGAGGGTCAATAATCTGAAAAAGATATCCCCGAAATGATTTACGCTTTCTGGAAAAAATGTTATAGTATACGTGATAGCAATGAGCAGGGGGGAAAACGGTATGGAACTTATGTTTATCGGGGCAGACCATGAGGTGACAGGGAGCTGCCATTATCTTCGTGTAGGCGATAAGAATATTCTGGTGGACTACGGTATGGAGCAGGGGGCGAACGTGTTTGAAAACTGCGAACTGCCTGTGGAGGAAGCGCTGATAGACTATGTGTTCCTCACCCATGCGCATGTCGATCATTCGGGGCTTCTGCCTCTTTTGTATGCAAGGGGGTTCCGCGGTCAGATTTTTGCGACGGCGCCCACCTGCGACCTGTGCAGCATTATGCTTCGGGACTGCGCGCATATTCAGATGCAGGAGGCGGAATGGAAGAACCGCAAGGCGAAGAGAAGCGCGGAAAATGCTGTGGTGGAGCCGCTCTATACCATGGAGGATGCAGACGGGGCGATCAGGCGCCTCATCCCCTGCGATTATGACAGTGAAGTGACGGTATGTGAAAATATAAAGATCCGCTTTACGGATATCGGACATCTGCTCGGTTCTGCCAGCATTGAGGTCTGGGCGACGGAAGACGGTGTGACGAAGAAGGTGGTATTTTCCGGCGATATCGGAAACAGTGACCAGCCGCTGATCAAAGATCCGAAAAACACGACCAAAGCGGATTATGTGGTGATGGAGTCCACCTATGGCGACAGGCTGCATTCCACGGAAAAAGTGGACTATGTGGGAGAACTGACGAAGATTTTACAGACCACTTTTGACAGGGGCGGCAATGTGGTGATTCCTTCCTTTGCGGTGGGCAGAACGCAGGAAATGCTCTATTTTCTGCGCCAGATTAAGGATGAACGGCGGGTAAAAGGCCACGAGAACTTCCCGGTCTATGTGGACAGCCCGCTGGCGGTGGAGGCCACCGGGATTTTCCATAAAAACGAGACGAGATGTTTTGACGAAGAGGCGATGGTTTTAGTCAGAAAAGGGATCAATCCGATTACATTCCCGGGACTTCGGCTAGCCATTACAAGCGACGAATCCAAGGCAATCAACTTTGAGCATACGCCGAAGGTTATCATATCCGCTTCCGGCATGTGTGAGGCGGGGCGTATCAGACACCATCTGAAGCATAATCTGTGGCGTCCTGAGTGCACGATTCTGTTCGTGGGCTATCAGGCTGTGGGGACACTCGGCAGAATGCTTGTGGAGGGCGCGAAGGAGGTCAAACTGTTCGGGGAGCCAATCGAGATCCGCGCTGATATCGCGAAGCTGGTCGGCATGAGCGGTCATGCAGATAAGAACGGGCTTTTACAGTGGGTGGATGGCTTTGAAAAGAAGCCGGACAAAGTTTTCGTGGTACATGGTGAGGACAGTGTCTGCAAGCTCTTTACGGAGTGTCTGAAAGTGGAGCATGGAATGGATGCCTATGCGCCTTACAGCGGCACCCGCTATGATCTGATAAGCGGTGAGTTTATCCATGAGGCGGAGCCTGTGGCGATCAGGAAGAAGGCACGCGGTATTTCCGACGTCTTTGCAAGGCTTTTGGCAAGCGGGCAGAGGCTTATCGCTGTTATACACAAGAACGAGGGAGCCGCAAACAAGGATCTGGCGCGGTTCGCGGATCAGATCAATTCGCTTTGCGACAAGTGGGAGCGGACATAAAGCTGCACTAGGGCATCAGAGGACGATGCCCAAGTACAACTATATTATGTTCGGAAGAATGCAAAGAACGCATTCTTCCTGAAGGGTTTACATTATGAATCAATGAAATGCCGCAGGTTTGCGAATTAGAGAAAGATTGGTTTACATAATATAAAATGAATGGAGAACGGGGAGTGAGTCTTGCAGATCACATTTTTATAGATATGTGCAGGGATATATTGGAAAACGGAACGAGCACGGAGGGGGAGAAGGTGAGGCCTCACTGGCCGGACGGGGAGAGCGCTTACACTGTGAAGAAATTCGGGGTGGTGAACCGTTACGATCTGTCGGAGGAGTTCCCGATTATGACGCTTCGCAGGACGGCGATTAAGAGCGCCACGGACGAAATGCTCTGGATCTGGCAGCAGAAGTCCAACAATATCAACGATTTGCACAGCCATATCTGGGACGAGTGGGCGGATGCGGACGGCAGTATCGGCAAGGCATACGGCTATCAGATGGGCGTGAAACATCAGTATAAAGAAGGCATGATGGATCAGGTGGACCGGGTGATTTACGATCTGAAAAACAACCCGTTCAGCCGCCGTATTATGACCAATCTGTATGTGCATCAGGATTTGCATGAGATGAATCTGTACCCATGCGCTTACAGCATGACCTTCAATGTGACACAGAAGAAAGGGCATGAGAAGCTGACGCTCAACGCGGTATTAAACCAGCGTTCGCAGGATGTGCTGACGGCGAACAACTGGAATGTAGTGCAGTATGCGGTGCTGGTGCATATGCTGGCGCAGGTGTGCGGCATGGAGGCAGGAGAGCTTGTCCATGTGATCGCGGACGCGCATATTTACGACAGACATATACCTATTATAAAGGAAATGATTGAGAGACCCGTTTACGACGCGCCGACATTCTGGCTGAATCCTGAGATTACGGACTTCTATCAGTTTACGCGGGACGATGTAAAGGTTGAGAATTATATGACGGGTCCGCAGGTGGCGGATATACCTGTGGCGATCTAAAAGGAGACACAATATATGAACGCAATCGTAGCGGTGGACAACAACTGGGCGATCGGCAGCAAAAACAATCTGCTTGTCAGGATTCCGGCGGATCACAAGAATTTCAGGCAGGAGACGACGGGCAAGGTGGTAGTGCTTGGGAGAAAGACGCTGGAGACGTTTCCGCAGGGGATGCCTCTGCCGAACAGGATAAATATTATCCTGTCCACGAATCCGGATTATAAGGTGAAGGACGCCGTGGTGGTACACAGCAAAGAGGAGCTTGATACGGAGCTGAAAAAATATCCCACGGAGGATGTGTATATTATCGGCGGGGAGAGCGTTTATCGGATGATGCTTCCGGCGTGCGACGTGGTACATGTGACGAAGATCGATCACGACTATGAGGCGGATGCGTATTTTCCGAATCTGGATAAAGATGACGAGTGGGAGATTACTGCGGAGAGTGAGGAGCAGACTTATTTTGATCTGCCGTATTACTTTGTAAAATACGAGAGAAGAAAGAAATAATCAGTGGGGGAGTCTGTTAAGGGCAGACGAGAAGGCAGCAGGAATTGATATAAAGGAAGGGTACACAGGTATGGGGCAGGAGACAAAGAAAACGACGGCGAAGAAAGGGACGGAGCTTTCTCAGGCGGAGGCGGCGCTGCAGCAGAAGAACGTAGAACTGGAGACGGCAAAGAGCGCTGTGGAGAAGGCGGAGAAAGCGAGAGATATTTTTCTGGCGAATATGTCACACGAACTGAGGACGCCGATCAACACGATTCTGGGGCTGAACGAGCTGATTCTGAGGGAAAGTCAGGAGGAAGCGGTCAAGGAATACGCGAGAGACATCAGGCAGGCGGGCAATATTCTGCTTGCGCTGGTCAGCGATATTCTGGACTTTTCCAAGCTTGAGGCGGATAAGATGGATCTGACGGAAGGTATCTATGACGTCAGTTCCCTTCTGAACGATCTGATTAACAGTATTTCGGTGCAGCTGCGCCGCAAAAAGCTGGATCTGGTTCTGGATATTGCACAGGATATTCCCTATAAGCTGTTTGGGGATGAGATACATATCAGACAGATTATCGGGAATCTTTTGTCAAATGCGGTCTGTTATACGGAGAAGGGCAGGATTACGCTGCATGTGAGCTGGAAGGAGCTGCCAAAAGACTCTGTGGAAATGTATGTGATCGTAAAGGATACGGGAATCGGTATCAAGGATGAAGATATTCCGAAGCTCTTTCGTGCGTTTCAGAGGATGGATTCCGCAACCCGCAGCAAAGAAGACAGGACGGGGCTGGGGCTCGCCATCACGCAGCGCCTGATTGAGATGATGGGCGGCAGGCTGGAGGTACAGAGCGTATATGGAAAAGGCTCTGCATTTTCCTTTAGAATCATACAGAAGATAGTGGACAGGGAACCGCTCGGCGATTTTGAAAAGCAGTATAAGGACAGTCTGCGAAGCATTGAGGATTACCATGAAAAATTCATTGCACCCATGGGAAGAATCCTGATTGTGGACGATAACGCCATGAATCTGGCGGTGGCGCAGGGGCTTTTGAAAGGCACGAGACTGCAGATCGATGTGGCGGCGAGCGGCGAGGAATGTCTGGAACTGATTAAGAGAAAGACGTATCATCTGATCTGTATGGATCATATGATGCCGGTGATGGACGGCGTGCAGACGCTTCATGCCATCCGTGCGCTGGAAGGAAATCCGTCCAGAGATATTCCGGTAATCGCCTTGACGGCAAATGCGGTGGCGGGGGCGAGAGAACTTTATCTGAAAGAGGGCTTTCAGGATTATCTGACAAAGCCCATAGACGCGGATAAGTTTGAAAATATGCTGATCGAGTATCTGCCAAGCAACGTGGTTTACCTGACCAACAACAGGGATATCAACGACGAGTATGAACAGACGCAGGAAGAGGGAGACGGAGAGTTTGATATCAGGGAAAGTCAGCTTTATCTGATGGGCTTTAACCTGAGAAACGGTCTCAGATATATGGGCGGCGACAAGGCGCTTTATGGCAAAGTTTTGCGCGATTTCCACTCCATTCTGCAGGAGAAGGAGACAGCCCTCAAAGACTTTCTGCAGAAGGGAGATATGCCCGGCTATACGATTATCGTGCATTCTCTCAAGGGAAATGCAAGAAATGTAGGTGCGGACGATCTGGCGGATGAAGCCTTTGAGCTGGAGAAGATGGCGAAGGCGGGACAGCTTGAGGATGTGACGGTGCGATCCCCGATTCTGTTCAGTATGATGAACACCATGAGAAACAGTCTGCGGGTGTATCTTGAGACGGAGGATGCAGGAGAGAAGGCGGAGCAGCCAGTGTCGGAGGAGAGTGCAGGGAGCATTACAGAGGATGACTGGGTCAGGGCGCTGCATGAGCTGGCAGCGAGACTGGACGATTTCGACGGGGAGAGCGCGGCGGCAAAGCTGCGCGAACTGAAACGCTATGACCGACCCGAGTCGGACAAAAAAATGCTGCGGCTCTGTGAGAAAGCGATTAAAGATTACGCTTACGATATTGCCCTTGAGGTGGTCAACGCAGTGCTATGAACGGGCTTGACTTTTAGGGACAAAAGTATATTATATAAAATTATGTATAGGAATTGTTCAGTACAGGATTTTGTATGCTGAATGGTTACGAAACGACAGAGGAATGACTGAGGGAGAGGAGTTGGCTATTATGGAAAAAAAGAATCTGGATTGGGCGAATATCGGTTTCGGCTACCATGAGACAGACAAACGCTTCGTGGCGAATTACAAAAACGGTGCGTGGGATGAGGGCGCGCTTGTGGATGACGCCAATATTGTGATGAACGAGTGTGCGGGCGTCCTGCAGTATGCACAGACCTGTTTCGAGGGAATGAAAGCTTACACAACCGAGGATGGGCGTATCGTGACTTTCCGTCCCGACTTAAACGCGCAGCGCATGGAAGATTCCTGTAAACGGCTGGAAATGCCGGTATTTCCGCAGGAGCGTTTTATTCAGGCTGTGACGGATGTGGTGGCTGCGAACGAGGCTTATGTGCCGCCCTACGGTTCCGGCGCAACCCTCTACATCAGACCTTATATGTTCGGTATCTCTCCGGTGATCGGTGTGAAGCCCGCGGATGAGTACCAGTTCAGAGTGTTTACCACACCGGTAGGTCCTTACTTTAAGGGCGGCGTGAAGCCGATCACGATCAAGGTGAGTGATTTTGACCGTGCCGCGCCGCATGGAACGGGACATATCAAAGCTGGTTTGAATTACGCGATGAGCCTTCATGCCATTGTGACGGCACACGCGGAAGGGTATGATGAGAATATGTATCTGGATGCGGGCAGCAGGACGCATGTGGAGGAGACCGGCGGCGCGAACTTCCTGTTCGTGACGAGGGACAATAAGGTGGTGACGCCGAAGTCCGACAGCATTCTGCCCTCTATCACCAGACGTTCGCTGATGACGGTGGCGAAGGACTATCTGGGGCTCGAGGTGGAGGAGCGTCCAATTGCCTTTGAGGAGGTAAAGGACTTTGCGGAGTGCGGTCTGTGCGGCACGGCAGCCGTTATTTCTCCGGTAGGAAAGATTGTGGATCACGGAAAAGAGATTGCTTTTCCTAGCGGTATGGCCGAGATGGGACCTGTCACGAAAAAGCTGTACGATACGCTGACGGGGATTCAGATGGGCAGGATCGAAGCGCCCGAGGGATGGATTCACGTGATTAAATAGGCTGTCGGACACAGGGAGGTATTTGCAAGATACGGCATGGCTGCAGCATATGACCAAGCCGCTGCCGATAGGAAATGATTTTAGGAAACGAATGGGATAAAAGGGAAAGGGATTAGGTTGGGATGCATAATAGGCATACGATTTAATCCTTTTTTCAGACCATGTGGCAGAAGGATGCGGAAACGCACTGACCGTTGGGTAAACGTTTCGGATTGGAGATAAAATTGAACGATACGGAAATCAGGGAGCGGTATCCCTATTTGTATGAGACCCATCTGCATACGTCGGAGTCCAGCGCCTGCGCGAGAAGCACCGGGGCGGAGATGGCGCGTGCCTGTAAGGAGTACGGGTATACCGGTATTTTTGTGACAGACCATAACTGGGGTGGAAACACCTGTGTGGATCAGGGGCTGCCGTGGGAGGCTTGGGTGGATCAATTCTGCCTCGGATATGAGCACGCGAAGGCAGAGGGGGATCAAATCGGACTGGATGTGTTCTTCGGCTATGAAGCAGGTTATGACGGTACGGA
This sequence comes from bacterium 1xD42-87, assembly GCA_003611805.1. GTDB lineage: Bacteria > Bacillota > Clostridia > Lachnospirales > Lachnospiraceae > UBA3282. The sequence continues at coordinate 12,018 of RAYM01000042.1, forward strand.
ATTTCTGCTGTATGGCATCGATAAGGAGTGGATGAAGGCGCACCCGGAACTTCAGTCTGTATCCGTGGAGGAGCAGTACGGACTTGTACATGAGGCGGGCGGGCTGGTGATGCACGCCCATCCTTATCGAGAGGAAGCTTATATTCCCGAGGTGCGGCTTTTCCCGGATTTTGTGGATGGCGTGGAGGGAATCAATGCCGCGCATCTTTGGCATTCCACGGCTTTGCGCGACAAGACGGTCTATGATAAACGTGCTGTCGCTTATGGGCGGGCGCATGGGTTTCCCATGAGTGCCGGTTCGGATATTCATTCCACGAATCTGTTCGGGGGCGGCATGGCGTTTCGCAGGAGGCTGCTCTCGGCGGCGGATTATGTGCGGGCGGTGACGGGCGGCGAGGATTATGTGATGACGGATGGGAAAGTGTGGTATGATAAGACGGGAAAAGTCATAAAATAGATAATAAAATTATGAAATTTTATGAATATCCATAGCAGTAATGGAGAAATGGGAGAAGGTTGAAAGAAAAACTTTCAACCTTGATTTGAGGGTCAAATATGATAAATAGGAGATGGAAACGGGCAGCAGTATATATATTGTGTATAGTTATGTTAACCATAACGCCTGCAGGCTGCGGTAACGGGGACGGGTTTGGCACGAAGGTGGTACTGACTACGGGATTTGAGAAGGATGAGATATTCCGAATTGAGTCGAGTTCTTGTAAGCTGCCGGAGCTGATGGTGTATCTGACCACGATTCAGAACCGTTATGAGAGCGTGTACGGGCAGGAAATCTGGGAGACGATTGCGGACGGCGTGACGCTTGAGGAGAATGTGAAAAATATCGCGCTGGCGCAGATTGCCCAGATCAAGACCATGAACCTGATGGCGGAGAAGTACGAGGTGGAGCTGGACGAGGAGGAGCGCGCGCGGGCGGAGAATGCGGCGAAGGCGTATTATGACACGCTGGGAGAGCGGGAGATCGAGCTGATGGGCGTCAACGAGAAGACCATCAAGTCACTCTACACGGAGCTGGCGCGGGCGGAGAAGATGTACCAGTACACGATCAAGGACATCAACCCGGAGATCAGCGACGACGAGGCGCGAACCATCACTGTGCAGCACATTCTGATCAAGACTTACGCGTTGGATGGGACAGGAAAAAAGATCGAGTATACGGAGGAGGCAAAGCGGGACGCCTACAGGCGGGCGATCGAGGCACTCGGGCAGGCGAGGGAGAGCGAGGATTTCGACGCGCTCATCCGCAAGTACAGCGAGGACGATAAGTCAACCTATTCTTTCGGAAAAGGGGAGATGGAGGAGTCCTTTGAGACGGCGGCTTTCAATCTGGGAACGGGCGAGATCAGCGACGTGGTGGAGACGGAGTTTGGCTATCACATCATCAAGTGCATCAACACCTTTGACAGGGAGGAGACGGATGCAAACAAGATCAAGATCGTGGAGCAGAGACGTGAGGAGGCGTTCGGGCAGGAGTACGATGCTTATGTGGCGACGCTGACCAGAAATCTGAACGAGGAGCTGTGGGACAGCGTGAACTTTATCCATGACGGGGAAGTGACGACACAGAATTTCTTTGAGGTGTATTCACAGTATTTCGGGAGCTGAACACTCCCGGAATACGCTAGTTGGTTTCCCTGTCTATGTCATTTTCCACCTGCCGGCTGATGATATCCAGAGATTCCAGCCAGTTATCCAAAATATCGATGGGTATTTCCTCAGCATCCTGATATATGGAAATCTTTGCCCCGGCATGATAAAGGTCCGCAATCATTTGACGAAAAAGCTTTTTTCTGTCAATTTCGTTTATATCCTCCAAAGCATCATAGTATTCCAGATCAAATCCTACCACAAAATCACCCTGGTCAATCCGCTGTTTAATCGTGCCGATGGACAGGGAATCGTCAAATTTTCTGATGATTTTTATATAGCTGGCGACGGAACTGTCTTTCTCAATTTTCAACTGAATGATATCCATTTGTATGTTCCTCTGTGTTCTGGGTTTTTGATTGTCGGGAGTGCGTTTCTTACAACTAATTATGTTATAAATTTTTCCAAATCTGTGTATTTGCCGTACGCAATATTTTCCATAAATGTAATAAAGGAATCTTCTATATTTGTTGCAGAAAAAATAATGTTATCATAATTAAATGGTATTTCTTTATCTCACAGGTGTCATTTGATTCAGAAATTCTTCCAGCGAATCCGCAAGCTTCTCTACATTTTTGGAATCGTAATCTGCCTGGACGATTGCCCCTGTGCCAGTTTCCATGCATAAAGCCAAATCCATATTGCTATAGATACCCATATGAAGATACTTTTTTCCGTTGATCTCAAAGATACAAGTCCTTAAATCCCGCAAGATATCCCGGCTGTCGCTTATGGGATCAAAATTTACGCTTTCTCCATGATAAAAGCCCTGCAGCTGCAGAAAATAGTATGAATTATAAAATTCTTTTGCGGCGTCGGGCAATGCCAATTCCGGCTCGTTTTCTAAATCCGAAAAATCTGTCTGCTTATCCTTTTCCTTGTACATCCACTGAATATATTCCTCCTCATCCGGTTCGCCATACCATAAGGAAGACTTCTCTTCTTCATCATATGGGACAGCAGGATAAGTCCCCCTGTAGTTTTTATAGCACGCAAAATACTTGTCCAAATATGTTTTTAGGCATTCTTTAATCATTGTTTCCCCCATTCTGAAGCGTTTTGTACCGAGGAATGTGAATCAAACCACAAAGCCCAAGTTTTCATTGTCAAAGACACTAAAATTATAACATACAACCGACTTTACCACAATGACGCATCTCACGGGATTTTAGAAAAAATTTATAATTCCCGAAACCCGCATAAAATGGGACGAATCCCAGAATTACTAGCACTCGTTGCTATCGAGTGCTAATTTCTTCTTGACTTCTTAATTTAGGCGTATTAAACTATGCTCTAGGTAATCAAATCCCCGGAAAACAGGATTTGTTCGGTGTAAGGTGCGGGTGGAAGACATACCGCATGGCAAGGTTTATGAGAGAAAGGAACGTGAGCAATTATGGCAGCGAAACATGGCAGTTTATCGATCAACAGCGACAATATTTTCCCGATTATCAAGAAGTGGCTGTATTCCGATCACGACATCTTTTTCAGAGAGCTGATCTCCAACGGATGCGACGCGATCACAAAGCTTAAAAAGTTGGATATGATGGGCGAGTACGCGCTGGCGGATGATTACAAGGCGAAGATTCAGGTCATTGTCAATCCGGAGGAAAAGACGTTACAATTTATTGACAACGGTATCGGCATGACGGCGGACGAGGTGGAGGAGTACATCAATCAGATTGCTTTCTCCGGCGCGACAGATTTTATTGAAAAATATAAGGATAAGGCGAATGAAGACCAGATCATCGGGCATTTCGGACTGGGCTTTTATTCGGCGTTCATGGTGGCGGACGAGGTGGAGATTGACACCCTGTCATGGCAGGACGGCGCGCAGGCGGTGCATTGGACATGCGACGGCGGCACGGAATTTGATATGGAGGATGGAACCAGGACGGAAGTAGGTACAACGATCACCCTCCACATCAATGAGGACTGTCTGGAGTTCTGCAACGAATATAAGGCGAAAGAGGTCATCAAGAAATACTGTTCCTTTATGCCTACGGAAATCTGGCTTTCCAAGGCAAACACTACGGAGACCCAGATCATCAAAGAGGATGAAAAGCTTTCTACCGACGAGGTCGTGGAGGAGATCAAGAAGGAGAAGGAGGAGGACGAGCAGAAATTAAAAATCAAGAAGCGTCCCGAGCTTCTCAACGAGACGCAGCCGCTCTGGGCAAAGCATCCCAACGAGTGTACGAAGGAAGAGTATCTGGAGTTTTACCGCAAGGTCTTTCAGGATTACAAGGAGCCGCTGTTCTGGATCCATCTGAACATGGATTATCCGTTTAACATGAAGGGCATCCTCTACTTCCCGAAGATAAATATGGAGTACGAGTCCATTGAGGGAACCATTAAATTATATAACAATCAGGTGTTTATCGCGGACAATATCAAGGAAGTGATTCCCGAGTTCCTGATGCTGCTCAAAGGTGTGATCGACTGCCCTGACCTGCCGCTCAACGTGTCCAGAAGCGCGCTGCAGAACGACGGTTTTGTCAAGAAGATCAGCGAGTACATCACAAAGAAGGTGGCGGATAAGCTGTCCGGCATGTGCAAGACCGAGAAGGAAGAGTACGAGAAATACTGGGATGATATCAGTCCCTTCATCAAGTTCGGCTGCCTGAAGGACGACAAGTTCTGCGAGAAGATGACCGACTACATCCTTTTCAAGAATCTGGACGGCGAGTACATGACGCTGCCCGAGTGTCTGGAGGTCAACAAGATCGATCCCGACGAGGCGGATGACGCTGAGAATGCTGCGGGTGAGACGGCTGCGGCCGGTGACGGAAATGCGGAAACCGCAGGAGAGAGCGGTGGACAGGACGAGCCGGACAGCGCGGCGGCAGGCGAAAATGTGGAAGCCGGAGCGGTGGACGAAAACGGCGAGAAGGTGGAAGCCGAGGTCGTTGACGAGGCTGAGAAAGTGGACGGCGAGGTACTTGACGAGGACGGCGAGCCCGTCGAGGAGGAGAAGAAGGAGAAGGTCATCTACTACGTGACCGACGAGAAGCAGCAGAGTCAGTATATCAATATGTTTAAGGCGGCGAAGATGGACGCGGTGATATTGACCCACAATATCGACCAGCCCTTCGTATCCCAGCTTGAGGCGAAGAACGAGGGCATTAAGTTCCAGCGTATCGACGCCGACCTGACGGACACCTTCAAGGCAAAGACGTCCAAGAAGGCGGAGAAGGAGATGGAGGAGCAGGCGGAAGAGATCGCCAAGCTGATGAAGAAAGTTCTCAAGAAGGATCAGATCAAAGTGAAGATTGAGAAGCTGAAGAACAAGAAGATTTCTTCCATGATCACGCTCTCCGAGGAGTCCCGCAGGATGCAGGACATGATGAAGATGTACTCCATGCCGGGTATGGATATGGGGAATTTCGGCAAGGAAGGGGAGACGCTGATCCTCAATGCCAACCATCCTCTTGTGGAGTATGTGTTGGAGCATCAGGATGGCGAGAACGTGAAGATGATCTGTGAGCAGCTCTACGATCTGGCGCTGCTGCAGCAGGCGCCCCTTGAGCCGGAGGCTATGACCAAGTTTGTGGCGAGAAGCAATGAGATTATGATGATGCTGACGAAGTAAAGAAAAATAGACAGCATGGCAGTAGAAACAGGACAGAGAATCGCTTTTTTAAAGAGACGGTTCTCTGTCCTGTTTTGAATTATATTTTGTAACAGGAGCCGCCTATTTGGCAATACAGGATCCCACGAAGGGATAAATGTTATTTCGCTTAAAAATAAACTTGACTTTTTTCAGCCATTTCTATACAATAAACCCATCAGAGAAATTCTAACAGAGGTGCGTTCCGCACGTTCAGGACAGTTTCTGTCGGATTTTTCTTTTACTATAACACAGAAGATGCGGTAGGAACGGAGGTGTGTACCTTTGAACATGTTTGGCGTATGGGCGGTTAAAGCCGGGCGTCATGTCAGACGTGTAGGGTTGTGTTTCTTTCCTGCCAGAGTACGGGAAGGAGAAAACATGACACGGAGAAGGCATGCATGGAAACTATGGAAAATTCTGAGGTTTGGACACAGAGGAAAGGTACAGAGAAATACAGCCCGAATCTGCCGGTACGGTTTCTGATTTATCTGGCGCAGGAATATCAGGCAGTGATTGAGCAGGCGGAAGAAAAGCTTTTGCAATACTGGAAGTAAAAAGAGAAGGCGGGGCAAATCATATGAAAAGAAGGATGAGTGGATGGAAAAGAGCAGCGGCGTGCAGTCTATGTGCGGTGGTTATGGTGAGCGCGGCGGCTTGCGGGCAGGGTGCGGGACAGGATGGCACGATGGATGGAGCCGGGCAGTCGGGCGTGGAAGGCACGGCGGAGACAATCGGCCAGACCGGCTCGACGGACGGCGCGCAGGGTGGACAGGCAGGCGCTGGCACGGACAAGGCAGCGGACGAAAACGGGCTGGCGGCAGTTGACGGGATCGCGTATCAGGTCAATACGGATATCAGCGGTCTGGACGACAGCCATCGGATTTCCGACACCCTTTTCGGGCTTTTTCTGGAGGATATCAACTATGCCGTGGATGGCGGCATGTATGCAGAGATGGTGAAGAACCGCTCTTTTGAGTACGGCATGGAGGCGAGGGACGCGCAGCTTCACGGTTGGGAAGTGACAAACGAGGCGGTGGCGTTTTCGGTGAAGGACGGGAGTGCGGACGGCACGGCGCTCAACGGGAACAATCCGCAGTATGCGGTGGTACATAATACGGGGACTTCTTCGGCGAAACCGCACGAGGGTATCCGAAATGGCGGCTTTGTGGAAGGTATGTCGATTGTGCAGGGAGCTTCCTACGATCTGTCTTTTTACTGTAAGTCCGAGGACGGCTCGGTGGACGCGGTGACGGTGAGTCTTTGCAATGAGGACGGGACGGTTTACGCGGAGCAGACAATAGAGGGCGTCACCGGGGAATGGCAGAAGTTTGAGGCGACGATCACGCCGGATGTGACAGAAAAGAGGCATGTCTGTCTCGCGGTGGAGATTCCCGCGGGGGCGGCATGCTTTGATATGGTTTCCCTGATGCCGCAGGACACTTATAAGGGACTGCCCGTCCGCAAGGATTTCGGGGAATATCTGGAGGCTTTAAATCCGACGTTTTTACGTTTTCCCGGCGGCTGTGTGATTGAGGGACGGGACGAGGAGAGTATTTACAGCTGGAAGGATTCCATCGGTGACGGGCTCGCCTTTGAAATTAACGGGAAAGAGACGGTGGGAGACGTGGCGGTGCGCCCGCAGGGCAAGAGCATCTGGCAGGGATCCAAGGCGCATCCCTATTATACGACTTACGGGCTGGGCTTTTATGAGTATTTTGAGTTTTGCGAAGCTCTCGGCTGTATGCCTGTGCCTGTTTTGAATGCGGGCATGACTTGTGAGATACAGAGCCCTTTCTATCAAGTATACAGCATCACGGACGAGGCGTTTAAGCAGTACGTGCAGGATGCCCTTGATCTGGTGGAGTTCTGCAAGGGGGACGGCAGTACCAGATGGGGTGCGGTGCGCATTGCCATGGGACATGAAGAGCCCTTTGACCTGAAATATATCGGAATCGGCAACGAACAGTGGCAGAGCGAGTACCACCAGCACTACAGGCAGTTTGTGAAGGCATTTGAGGAAGCGAAGGCGGCTGACCCCGCGCTTTATGGGGATGTGGAGCTGATCGTGGCGAACGGCACGGCGTCTGACAGTACGGAGGGCTGGGCTTATCTGGCGCAGAACCCGGACCAGATCACCACGCTGGTGGACGAGCACTATTACCAGACGCCGGAGTGGTTCCTTGCCAATACGGACCGGTATGACAGTTACAACAGGGACTTGCAGGCGAAGGTGTTCCTCGGCGAGTACGCGGCGAAGGCAAATACGCTGGATGCGGCGCTTGCGGAGGCTGCGTACATGACAGGGCTTGAGAAGAACGGGGATGTGGTGGAGATGGCGTGTTACGCGCCGCTTTTCTCCCACGAAAAATTGAACCAGTGGGTGCCGGACCTGATTTTCTATTCCAATGACAGCATCTTCGGGTCGGTCAATTACTATGTGCAGCAGATGTATGGGAACAATGCGGGGCAGTACAGTCTGGAGACAACACTAATCGGTGCGCCGGAACAGACCCTCTATGAGTCGGCGGTGGATGCGGACGGAGATGTGATCCTCAAACTTGTGAATGTGTCGCAGGAAGAGCAGACCGTGCATGTACTGCTTACGGGCAGGGAGATGTCGTGTTTCCTGCCGGAGGCGGATGTGACGGTGTTGGCGGGGGATGACCCGAAAGCGGCGAACAGCCTTAAAGATATGGCGGTGATGCCGCAGGAGGGCAAGCTGGCGGTATCGGAGAATTTCGAGTATCAGGCGCCGGCTAATTCGCTGACGGTGATACGGCTTGTGTCATTGAAAGACTGAGCCGTTTTCGTCTGCGTCCCCCGCAGAGTGTTTGGGGTGTGAAAAGCGGTATTTCTCATTCCGATCTGAGGCATAGCAGAGCTGTGACGTGGTGGTCAGGGTGCAAAGGGGCTTATACAGCCCCTTTGTAGGTGTTTCCCCAATCCATCATGGCATCCAGAACCGGGCGCAGGGATTCCCTCCAAATCTTTTTTCGGTTCATTAAACCGCCATGGGCGGGTTGAACTTTGCCACGGTGGATGAGGACGGCGCTCCGCAGATCCGTCTTTCTGCCCAACGGTTATCTGAATGCGCAGAGTGACGGGATGTATCGCGGAAGTATGGAAATAAAAGGAGTTAATGTTAACCGGCTATGAATCTGAGAGAAGCCCTGCAAGCGCATCCCGTCCATCCCGATAGGCTGATGCCGCTTCACGGTAAAGACTATGATAAAAGGTAACAGCAGCCTGCCGTCTCTCCTCGGCAAGAGAGGCGGCTTTTTCCGTATAAAAACGGTCATAGAGATGTTCCAGTTTATACTTGTACTCCTGAAAGAAGGAGGGCGCGTCGTCATTTGTTCCGTCCGACACTATACCGTCCGGCAGGAGGGAGTAAAGCGGCTCCGAGACGATGCCTTTGTAGATCAATGTGCGTGCAATCCCCATGGCTCCGGTCACGTCCAGCTTGTCCGCGTCAAACAAAATTTTAGCCTCAGGACTTTGGGGCTGGTTGTTTTTACGGTAGCGGTGGGTTCGGATACATTGTCTGACCTGCTCGGCGTATTCCTGGTCAAAGCCGTGCTCCGTCAAAAAAGTGAACGCCTTTTCGCTTCCCACAGCCGCATGGCAGAGCGCCGGATTTTCAAACTGCTCCTTCCGTCCGATATCGTGCAGCAGGCAGGCGGCGATCAGGACGTTGTAATCCACATCTTCCAGTGTCCCTGCGATTTCCAACGCATAATACAGAACACGGTAGACGTGTTCCCTGTCGTGAGCACTGTCATCCATGCAGGAAAGCATATAATTTTCCAATAAAGAGTAAGTTCCTCTGGTCATGTCAGCTCCTTTGCCCTGGCAATATCCGGCATATGGTATCACATGAGCCGGGTGTTCTTTTGATCCGTTTTAGCCCTGCAGGTGCAGTATGGCTCTTCCGAAACTTCAGATATTGCCATTGTATCATAGGGAAGATGATAAGACAATAATCTGAGTCAGGTGGACAAAGGAAGGAACAAAGGGACACTCGCCTCGAAATGGCAGCGCCCCTTTTATGCGGAGTCAGAAGGTCTCACCCCGGCTCCGCTATCCTGCTCACGCCCACATAGATTTCCGAAATCTTATACCAGGTCGGGTAGTCCACGATCCCGTTAGGAGGCAGATTAAAGACGCTCTGGAAGACCCTGACCGCCTCGGCGGTGCGGGGACCGTAGACGCCGTCGGCGGTGACCCTCGGGATGGCGGGATAATTCTGGGCGATGCGGTTCAACTGTTGCTGGATCTGCAGCACCTTATCCCCGGAGGCTCCGATGCTCAGGTTATAACCGGGCCACGAGGAGGGGACGCCGGAGACGGCGACAGCGGTGTTGATATACATGTCGCTGCCATAGTAGTAGCGGATGATCTGGATCGGGGAGTAACCCTCGTCGCCCAGATATTTGGAGCCCCACTGGCTTAAGCCGTTGCAGGTCACGTTCCTGCCGTCGCAGTAGGAGGTGAAGATGGGCTGGCGCACGCCGGGTCGGGAGAGGAAGTTTGCGAAAATGGAGTCCACCAGTCTGTCAATGTTTTTGTAGATGTTGCGTCCGCGGATCCATTTCTGGTCGTAGGCAGTGGAGGAGGTGATCGTAAAGTTATATCCTTTGTTCCTGTACCATTCGGTATATAGTTTTGAGTAGAATTAGAAAAGTTCTGCAAAGAGTTTACTTCTTTAACAGTAGCTTTCTTGGCGTCAGAATTAGGCAGGCAGGAAATAAAGGATTTCTAAAAAGCTGTAAGCGATGTGCAGGAATTATATGTTAATGTCGTAAATCCGATTCCCGTAGAGCATACAGCTAATGCGGTAAGACAGAGTACCAATGTTTCTACAAATAAAGTAACTTCTTTGTCGGAGTTGTCTAAGCTTTATGAAAATGGTATGCTTACAAAAGAGGAATTTGAACATTAAAATAAGAGGTAATAGGCAGTCAATAAAAGGAGAAAACCAATGAAAAGGAAAACAGTAGCGCTTATGACAGCCTTGACACTTGTATTCAGTATATCAGCTTGTGGGGATAAAACAGCCTCACAAGCTGAAATTCCTGATACAACAAGTGCAAGGGAAACAGTAGCAACAACAGAAGAAGCAGAGGAAACCGAAGAAGAAAGCATGCCGGAAGAAACGGAAGAAGATATTGCCAAAAGAGAAATGGAGAAATTGCAGTCTGCATTAGGTGGGATGCCTTACTATGGCGATACTGCCAACTGTAAAATGACAGCAGAACAGGCAACAGCATTTGCACAGCTGATAGCAGATGGTTTGGCAGGTGATTTCAGTTTCCGTGGCGGATATGACGAAGATATAATATCGGATATTATATCTTGGAATGAACCATTCCATATAAATCAAGTTGATGCATATATTAATGAATATGAGACAAATAGAAGTAATGTAATAGTAGGTGATTTTTCTGGAGAGGGAATTCCTTATCTTTACATATTCAGTAGTACAGAACCCTCATCTTTTGAGGTCTATGGGTGGAACAATAATAAAACGGCGTTAGTTTGTTCGGAAGAGAAGTATCTGCGGGGAAATAGCAGTTTATCAAAGCAAAATGACGGTACAATAAAAGTTGTAAAAGAATACTTTAATACAGAAGTACAATGCGGCGATGAATATTGGTGGGCGGCTGCATTGTGGAAAGAGTATGATTTCACTGAAGGAAGTTTAAAACAGATATATGAACGTGCATTGGCAAAACCTGCTCCACTTGATAGTAGTGGAATGTTCTACATTGTGGAAAACGGAGAGCAAACAGGAGAAGTTGCAGAGGAAGAATATGAAGCATATATAGAAAAAGAAACACATCAGCATACATTATCCGACACCTGTTTTTATGATATGAATCCATGCACCTTAGAAGAAATGGTCAATTATCTTAATGCCTATGCATCAGTTATGAGTGATGGACAGTCTGTACCAGTAGAAATAAGGAAAGTGGATATTGTCAGGCATGACGGGACAGGCATTACAACGAAAGGAGAAGTGTCACAGGAGAAAGTTAACAGCCTTGAAATATTAAGGCAATACATGACTGGAAAGATGGGTATTGGAGGCGTTAATGATGGCGATTCAATAATGTATGCAAACGAATTGGGCGAGCAATGGGAAGGGTCAAAAAACTTTTATTTTGCTTTAACAGATATAAACAATGACGGTAATCAGGAACTTAAGGTTTCTTATAAAGATGCAGACAGGAGTTGGAATATTACAAATTTATTTTTAGGCTTATCTGATGAAGATAGTTTATACAGCATTGACGGAGTAAATTTGTCAGATGGTACATACCTTTGTACAGGAGGCTCTGTTTTCGCAGTTGCTGATTTATATGTTTATGACGGAACAACATTTTCTTTAATAAGCGAACTGAAAGAAAGTGAAGCATTTAATGGCGATGGATATGCAGAGGGATATAAATATACACTGACTGAAAGTGGGGCAACACGAGAAATCAGTGAGGAAGAATTTCATTCTATTTGGAATGATTGGGAAAATAAACATACCGATTTTAGTGCAGACATTCATTTGGATATTGAGAATATAGAAAATACATTCCAAGTAAAAATTGACGTACAAAATTCTGGTGAGTGGCTTGTAACAAATGCTGAATAAGCCATGAAACAGCTATATATTTCTGAATATGACGTAAAACACAGTAAAAATGTAAGAAAGAGCCACTTGAAAAACAAGCGGCTCTTTGTCTGTGTAAGACAGAGCTGCAAAAATAATAAGCAATAATGTCAAAACTTTCATCACGCTCATGGGCACCACCCTCTTTCGTAAGACTAGAGGGCATCAATCAGAAAATCAGATGTAGGATGTGCGGGAAAGGTGGCTCAAAGTCAGCATTTGAAAATATATTTAGAATCTTAGCAAAATGACTTTATACAATTCTTAATTCATGGATAATGTCATAAGCTAAAATAAGGAAAAAGAGGTAGAAACATATATGGAAAACGAATCGGTCATACATATTGAAACTGCCTACAAAAAGAAAAAGGTGAAAGTCCATTTAAGATTTTCAGAAGAAACAAGCGATAAAAACGCGCAAAATCTCTATGACATTTTAAAAAAAAATTATATAGAAAAAATGAAATCGGGGCTGTGAATCGGGATTTGCCGGCGTTAAAATGAATATACAGAAACTATATAGAACTAAGGGGTGCCCATGGAACAGAAACCATGGGCACAATGTTTCAGGAGGACAAGACAATGGAAGTCAAAAAGGTAAGGACATTATTAAGGGTATCTTCAAAACAACAGCTGCATGAGGATGATATCCCACTGCAAAGAGAGGAAACAAAAAGTTATATAGCGAAACACCAAGACTGGATATTTGACATGGAATATATAGAGAAAGCAGTATCGGCATATAAAAACGGAGTTGAGGACAGGGAAGTCCTCATGCAGATTAAGGAAGATGCCGAAAATAAGGAATTTGACATTCTTCTTACATACATGACCGACAGGATAGGACGGAGGGAGGAATACAGCTTTTACATTAGTGAATTATATAAAGCCGGCATAGAGGTCTGGACCGTAAAGGACGGTAAGATTAAAAATGATGAACATACAGACAGCCTGATTACATATATACGCTTTTGGCAGAATGAGGAAGAAAGCCGGAAGCTAGGCAAGCGGGTAAGGGATGCCCTGATTGATCAGGTAGAAAAAGGGAAATTTGTAGGGGGAAAGGCCCCCTACGGATACCGGCTTGTGGAAACGTCGGAAAAAGATTCACATAAACGGAACCGGCATAAAATGGAGATTGTGGAAAAACAGGCTGAAGTCGTGCGGAAGATATATGACCTGTACATACATCAGGGATATGGATACGAAAAAATAGCAAAAGAACTAAACCGGGAAGGAATACCGGCTGTTTCAGCCGATAAGTGGAAAAACGGAACAATATGCAGCATATTAAAAAATCCCATATACATGGGATTTTATTCGATACACCGCAGGGAACGGGGGAAAAACTTTAAAAGGCTTGACCGGAAGGAATGGATATTGTCAAAGGAACAGGTCAAGGATATCGTGATTGTCCCGCAGTCTGACTGGGAGAAAGCGCAGGAAATCAGGGAGTCAAGGAAATCGCATTTAGAGGAAAAGAAAAGGAAAACGCTGGCCTTATATGAAGAACAGTATTCGGCACCTTTTAATCCAAGAGGAAAACTTTCATTATTGGGAATTGCGTATTGCGGTTATTGCGGTAAGCGTTTAAAAAGCGCCGGATATAACAACCGCTGGGTCACAAAGGACGGAACAGAGAAAGTGTCCTGCATAGGCAGATACGGATGTCAGGAAAAATGCGCCGAAAGAAGTTATTATTCACAGGATTTTTTGGAGAGTGTCGTGTTTGAGGTTGTGGAGAACTATCTGGAAAGGCTGAAAGAGGTAAACATTTCGGATGAGTTAAACGAAATGAAAAAACAGAAAATGCTACATGTGGAAAAAGAGCAAAAAAGAATAGCAAAGGAGACAGACAAAAAAACAAGGGATATTAAAACGCTGGAAGATGCGCTGCCCGAAGCATTTCGGGGAGAAAGTGGAATTACTGTTGAACGTTTGTCCCGAATGATAGGTGAAAAGGAAAAAGAATTAGCGGAGTTAGAGCAGGACAGACTAAGGCTGCAGGAACAGATAGAACAAGCCAATATTACATATGATGAGTTTTCAAAATTTATTGATATTGCGCCTGACTGGAGACAGGTGTTTAAGGAGGCGGACATTCCGACAAAAAGGATGTTACTGGCTTCGCTGATAGAAAGGATTGACGTAAAAGACGAGGATATCAGCATTAAATTCAGGATTAGAATTGAGGATTTTAAGAAACATTCCGATGAGGATGAGAAGATACTCGAAACTATTGGCTCGGGTACCATTCGGTATAAACCCGGTTCAAGGTAAAGGACATGATTGCCAGTGTGTTGGCATAGATGGCGTTCTCTGGCCATGTGGCGTAGATTTCGGATGACACCACATTCTTAATATAATCCCGGTAGCGAACATAGTAGTTGGGGGCGGTGGAGTCGTTAGGAACGCCGTCGTGCACGATGACGTATTCGGGAATGACCACCCGGCTTAAGACGATCTCGCCGGACTCATCCATGGGTTTGATCTCGTCCTCGGGAATCTTGGGCGGATAGTCTCCGTAGAGGGTGTGGTCGGGGATGGCGATGATCTCCTCCGCATCCCCGCTCGTCTCCGTCGGCGTCATTTCAATGTTCTGGACGGCGGTCACGTCCGGCAGCACTTCCACGCCGGAGACGATGACGGGCTCGTAACCGGGAGCGGTGACAGAGAGGGTGTACTCCGAGTAGGGCATGGGAGAGTTGGGGGTCAGGCTGTATTGCAGCGGCGGCGTTTTTAAGTCAACCGTGTCAGTCTGCCCGGAAGAGTTTGTTGTGAGCGTCTCTAACGTGGAATCCGGTTCTCCGGTGAAGGAGATGGTGATGGAGGCGTTCTCTATGGGAATCAGTCCTACATTCGCGGTGACATTGACCTGCAGTTTCCCGGTCATGTCAGACTCTGCCGCCGCGTTATCTCTGGTCTGTGTATTTTCTGAGTTTAGTCCTTCTCTGGTTACGTCCATACGGATACCTCGTTTCTAAATCGCATCTTACAATTCCAGGTAACATTTCAAATGCATACGAAATCCGGCATGCGTGTGAATTGTAATGATTGCATTTCTCTTACCCCTATGATATGCAATGAGGGTTGCACATGCTACCCGGAAAATGATATACTATCGGTATGGTTGTAGATGAGATTTTAGAAGGCAAATTTCATACAGGTGACGGTTCGCTGGAGTTTTCCTGCCCGCGCATTACGCTGTCCCTTCATGCCGATACAGTCTGTGAGGGGGCTTTTTTCGTGTACGGACCGGAAGGGGCGGTGACGGAAGGGACAGTGACTGCTTCCGACCTGCGGATGACCTGTGTCACGAAGCGGTTCGGCGGCAGTGAGGACGAGATCCTTTACCGTTTTGACGCGGCGGGGATGGAGGCGGGACAGGAGGTTTCCGGCTCGTTTTGCGTTGTGTCGAACAGGGGGGAGTATGAACTGCCCTTTCAGGTGGCGGTGCTTTCGGATGAAATAGACTCCAGCCTCGGGAAAATCCGTAACCTTTTCCACTTTACGAATCTGGCGAGAAGTAACTGGACGGAGGCGGTTTCGCTCTTTTACGATCCCTGTTTCAAAAAGGTGTTTACGGGACACGACAGACAGTATCTGGCGGCTTACAAGGGGCTTAGTGCGATGCCGGGCAACGAGCATAATGTGGAGGAGTTCCTGCAGGAAATTCACAAGAAAAAGCCGGTGGAGTTTTTTCCCGAGGAAAGTGAGATACGGTTGGAGGAACCGGCGGGGGACGCGCGGTATGCCCTTGTCATAAACAGGAATGGCTGGGGGTATACGAGACTGCGGTTTCAGACGGAAGGGGAATTTTTAAAGCTGCAGGAGAAGTCGGCGGACGAGGGCTCTTTTGCGGGTAATATATACCGGCTTTATTATGAGATAGATTTGGAAAAGCTGCACGGCGGCATAAACTTAGGCGCGATTCTGCTTGTGCGGGAGAACGGGACAGTGCGCATTCCCGTCACCGTGGTGCAGCGCGTGCACGGAATCAGGGCGCTTGGCGCCAAACGGGAAAAGAAGCAGCTCACGGTGCAGCTTATGGAATATTATCAGGCGCACCGCTTAAAAAAGATCGGGACGGGCACATGGCTTGCGGAGACAGGCAGGCTCCTGACGCGCATGGAGCAGCTTGACGATAAGGATGTGGCGTTGAAGCTGTTCCGGGGGCAGCTTTTAATGTCCCAGGAACGGGGCAGCGAGGCGAAATGGCAGCTAGAGAAACTGCAGGAGCAGCTGAATGCCGTACGGGAAGAAGAACCGGCGCTCTGGTGCTATTACCTTTACCTGACCACGCTGATCAGCGAGGATGATTCCTACGTGGATGAGGTGGCGGAGACGGTTTCACGGATTTACAGCCGGAGAAAGGGTGACTGGCGGATCGCGTGGCTGTTGCTTTACCTGTCTGAGGAGTATGTGGAGAGCGTTTCCCGCAGGTGGCTGCTTTTGGAGGAGCTGTTTATTCATCACTGTACCTCTCCGATGGTTTATATTGAGGCGTGGAATATTCTCTGTATGAATCCGGCAATGCTGCGCAAGCTGGATCTCTTTGAGGAACAGGTGCTGACCTATGCGGTCAAAAATAGCGTCATGCAGGAGGAAATCCTTCTGCAGGTGGTGTATCTCGCGGGGCAGAAGCGGGGGTATTCCGAGGGGCTGTTCCGTATTCTGAAAGGCTGCTATGCGCTGATCCCCCACAAGGAAGTCCTGCATGAAATCTGCAGTCTGCTGATCAGGGGAAACCGCAGTGGGGAGGTATACTTTCCATGGTTTAGCGCGGGTGTGGAGGAGAACCTGCGCATTACCAGACTTTACGAGTATTATATGATGTCGCTTCCCAAAGATTTTGACGGGGAGCTGCCCAGGATGGTGCTTCTGTATTTTGCGTACAGAAGCGATCTGCACTATGAGCTCACAGCTTATCTATATGCCTATGTATACAGGCGCCGTGAGGAACTGGCAGATATTTATTTAAACTATATGGCGGCAATGGAGCGATTTGTGTCAGAGCAGATCAGCAGAGGCAGGATCAACAGGGATCTCGCTTATCTCTACGAAAAAATACTGACCATGTCCATGATCGACGAGCAGACCGCACGGTCGCTTGTGTCCCTGCTCTTTATGCGGGAGGTCAGGACGGAGGCGGAGAATGCAAAAGAGGTGCTGGTCGCGTATGCCTGCCGGTCGGATATCAAGCGTTTTCCGATAACGGACGGCAGGGCTTTTGTGCCGGTCTACGACAACGACTGCCGGGTGCTTCTGGGAGACGGCGAGGGGAACTTTTTTACGGAGGGTATGGCGTATTCCGTGGATGCGTTGATGAAGCCGGCCCGGCTTGCGCCGATGATCGCGCCTTTTGTGAGAAATCATCTGGGATATGCGGTTTATGCCTGCTATGCGCGTCAGCATACGTTTGCGGTGCAGGAGGACAACGCGGATCTCTTTGTGCTGCTTTCCTCGTCGGAGCGGATTGAGGAAGAGGAAAAGAAGAAAATCTATCCCATGGTGGTAGACTTTTATTATGAAAAGGACAGAATGCGTGAGCTGGACGAGTATTTGCTAACTTTACACCCGGAGGATGTGAGCCGGCATGACAGGGGAAAGATTGTCCGTTTTCTCGTGAGCCGGGGGATGTATGAGAAAGCTGTCGAGTGGGTCAGACGTTTCGGTCCCTACGACATGGACGCAAAAACGCTGCTGAAGCTTGGCAGCAGGCTTCTGGATCTGACGGAGACGGAAGACGATCCGCTGCTCACGGGAACGCTTCTCTATGTGGTGCAGAAGGGCAAATACGACGACAACGTGCTCGACTATCTGGTGAAGTGGTTTGCCGGGGGCATCGGGCAGATGCGGGATATATGGAAACTGGCGGACTCTTTCGGCGTGGATACTTACAGGCTGTGTGAGCGGATGCTGATACAGATGTTATATACGGGCGTCCGGGTAAAGGAGCAGCTGGAAATCTTCCGTTCTTATACGAAGTGCGGCGGCAGCGAGCGGGTCAGGGCGGCGTTTGTATCGGCTTGCTGCTATGATGATGTGGTGAAGGAAGAGCCGGCTGACCCCTATGTGTTTGAGAGCGTGCGGCAGCTTTATCAGGAGGAGGCGCCCTTGCATCTCGTCTGCCGGATCGCTTATCTGCGCTACCTTGCGGACAGGGAACGGGAAGCGGATGTGCAGAAACTGTGCGGCATTTTTCTGGAGTCGCTTCTCGCACAGGGGATTGTGATGCCGTTCTATCGAAAGTATTTTGGATGTGTGCCGCAGCTTGGCGCTTATCTGGACAAGACTATGGTGGAGTACCGCACAGCTTCCGGTGCGCGGGTGATGATCCACTACCTGATCCAGGAGGAGGGTGCGGACGGACAGAAACATGCCAGCGAGGAAAGTACGGACGGGCAGGAATATAGCCATGAGGAGATGCGGGATATGTTCGGCGGCATCTGTGTCAGTGAGTTCATTCTGTTTTTCGGGGAGCAGCTTAGGTATTATATTACGGAGGAATCGGAGAACGGGGAGCAGCTTGTGGTGAGCGACGTGATCCAAAAAGGGGAAGCCGGGGAGGATATCTCCGAGGGGAGATTCAGTGTTCTGAACGATATTATGATAGGAAAGACCCTGCATGATTACGATACGGTGAATGATCTGCTGGCGGCGTATTTCAGACAGGATCATATGGTGGAGCAGATTTTTACAGTGCGTTAACAGTGTGAGAAGTACTTCTAATCACTCGCAGCAAAGGCTGCCTCGCGAAGAAGTACTAAGTCTGCGAGGCAGACTTTTCTCACACAGGAGAATGCCCCAAAAGAGGGCATTCTCCGAAGGTTAGGAGAGTAGTATGTTTCTGGGAACGAAAGAGGACGGCAAACCGCATAAGGGAAGTGTGTTTGTGGGGTATGATCTGGGGGAGCGGTATACCCAGATCAGCTATTGTCTCTTTGAAGAGAGCGACGTGGAGACGGTTGCGCCCGTGGTGGGGACGAAGCAGTACAATATCCCTTTTATGTTATGTAAACGAAAAGGCACCAACCAGTGGCTTTACGGCAAGGAGGCGGTCAGGAGCGCAGGGGATGAGACCATGTGCCCGGTGGACGACATTCTGAATTTTGCCAGAAAAGGGATGGAGATTGAACTGGACGGGGAGACATATGACCCGGTGGCGCTTCTGACTCTCTTTATCAGAAAAAGTCTGGGGCTTATGAGTTTCATTGTTCCGGTGGAGCACATCGGCGCCCTGCTGTTCACGGTGGACCGGATGGACGACCGCATGGTGGAGATCCTTTTGCAGGTGGCGGCAAACCTGCAGGTAAAGACAGAACATATTTATTTTCAGAGCCACACGGAGAGCTTTTACTCCTTTATGCTGTACCAACCCTCGGAACTGTGGGCGTATCAGGTGGTGGTCTGCGAGCATGACGGGAGATATTTAAAGACATATCGTATGGAATGCAACAAGAGGACCACGCCCATAGTGGCGCTGATCGAGGAAGCTTGCTACGAGACGGTTGTGGTGCCTGAGGAGAATGAGGAGGAGGCTGTAAAGGAGGACGCCTTCCGGGTGGCGGACGAGCGGTTCCTCGGGATTCTGGAAAAGCTCTGCGAAGGGCGGATCGTCTCTTCGGCGTATCTTCTGGGCGACGGTTTCAGGGAGGAGTGGCATAAAAAATCGCTGCAGTTTCTCTGCCGGAACAGGCGGGTGTTTCAGGGCAATAATCTGTACAGCCGGGGGGCGGTCTACAGTCTTTTGGAGAAGTTCGACGCTTCCGAGGCAGGAAAGACCCATATCTTTCTGGGTGAAGATAAACTGAAGGCAAATATCGGCATGCGGGTGCTGCGGCAGGGGAAGGAATCCTATTACGCGATTTTGGACGCGGGGGAGAACTGGTACGATCTGCACAAGTCCTGCGAAATTCTCTTGTCTGGGGAAAAGGAGGTTTCCTTCGTGGTCACGCCGCTTAACGGGAAAAATGTGGAGACAAGAACGATTCCCCTTGCAGGGGCGAGGGAGACGGGCGCGCCCTTTACCAGATACGCGCTGGATGTGGCGATGGCTTCCGCGGATACGGTGGCGGTAACCGTGACGGACCTGGGTCTGGGCGAGTTTTTCCCTGCGTCGGGACAGAAGTGGGAGGAGTCGTTTCAGATTATCTAGGGAAACGCAGTCAGCGTGGGAAACATTTTGCTCAGCGTTTTTCTGGGCGATGAGGGACGAAAGAGAAGATGGATGGTCAGATGATTTTGGGAACAGGCAGGCGGGCGGAAAACCCTTACTATATGGAGAGGTTTTATGTAAATCTGTATTCGGTGGAGGAGCTGTGTTTTCTCTTTGTGGACAGGGCGGAACTTCTGGATGCGGAGATTATGCAGCGTGGCATGGTCAGATGGCTTGAGGAGGAGTGCAGCCTGAGCGATCTTGCGCATACGCTGGATGCGCTGTTAAACAGACGCGGTTCTACGGCGGCATATGTGGGCGCGGTTCTGGAGTATGTAAATATCTACCCGGCGGACGTTACCTCTAGGACGGAAGAGATCGTGCGGGGAAACGAGGGTTTAAGCCCCTATGAGCGGCAGAAAGCGAAAGCAGACTATCTTCTCGGTGAGAAGCGGTATCTTGTGGCTTTGCAGCAGTACCAGAGTCTGGCGGGGGAGGTGCCCGCAAATGAAAAACTCCTTCTGGCGAGACTCTATCACAATATGGGCGTGGCGTGCGCAGGTATGTTTCTCTACAGTCAGGCGGCAGACTGGTTTATGAAGTCCTACCAGACAGACGGGAAAAAGGAGGGGCTTAAGATGTATCTTGCCGCGCTGCGTATGGGGCAGCAGGAGAATGCGTATATTGATTATATTGCGGCACATCCCGAATACCATGAACTTTCTTTGGAGGTGGAGCGGATGATGAAGCGGGCGGAAGGTTCTTTTGAGGGAACGGATGAAAACAGGATGCTTGTCACTTATCAGGTGATGAAGGAGGAGGGGGCGGGCGCGCTTGGCAGTTCTACGCCTTATTATGAAGAGATTGGAAAGCTGACTGCAGGGCTGAAGGAAAAGTACCGCAGGAGCATGAGATAGAACGCAGGGAGGAGAAAAATGGGCTTTATTAAAAGACTGCTTGACAGGTTCCGCAGGGACTATGACGAGGGTGACGAGGAAGAGTGGGGAGAGCTGGAGCCCTCGCGGGAGATAGATTTTGACAATAAGGAACAGAGAAGCGACTATGTAAAAAATTGTCTGGAGAAGATCGCGGATGCCACGAAGGAACTGGAGAACCTGAACTTCGAATACAACATGGTCACCTCCTACCTGAAAGATATGGAGGAGATTGAGGCGCTGCCGCCGGAGGAGAGCGAGCAGCTCAAGGACTGCGCGAAGCGGGTGTCCCTTCTGCAGGAGAGAAAGACGGATTTCATGGGACGTCCCCACCGGATCACGGATGAGAAGTACCGCACGGTGGAACGCATGGAAGACCAGATGGAGGAGGCTTTCACAAAGATCACCGACGCGGAGAATTATCAGGAACTGATCCGCAAGGACTTAAGCCGTCTGGAAGGCGAAAAGCACGCCTATCTTTACCGAAAGAATGAGGTGATGCGGCTGATTTCCGACACCAAGGGCATGACAATTATCTGTGTCACCGCTCTGGGACTGTGTGCGCTGCTGCTTTTGTTTCTGCAGTTCTTTCTGGAGATGGATACGAAGCTGGGGTATCTTGCCACAGCGGGCGTGGCGGCAGTGGCGATCACGCTGATCTATGTGAAGCATATGGATGCGAGGAAGGAACTTCGCAGGGTAGAAACCGGTATCAACAAAATCATTCTTTTACAGAACAAGGTGAAAATCCGCTACGTGAACAACACCAATCTTCTCGAATACCTGCATATGAAATATGGGGTGAACAGCGCCAAAGAACTGACGGAAATGTGGGAGAGTTATAAGATCGAGAAGGAAGAGCGGGAGAAATTCCGCAGGGCGGAGCTGGATCTGGATTACAGCGAGCAGGAGCTTCTGCAGATCTTAAAATGTTATCAGGTGCAGGATCCGGCTATCTGGCTGCACCAGACGGAGGCAATTCTCGATTCCAAGGAGATGGTGGAGATCCGGCATAATCTGATTATCCGCAGGCAGTCTTTGAGACGGCGCATGGACTATAACAGGGAAGTGGTGGCGGGCACATCCCAGAGGGATATCAAAGCGCTGGTGGAGAAGTACCCGAAATACGCGAAGGAGATTATGAAGACGGTGGAGGAGTACGAGCAGAAGTTTAATTCCTGATAACAGATAGGTAATTGCGAAACTCACTTAAGGTTATTGGAATTGCACAGATGGTTATGCCATTTGCACAATTATTATAGGAATGTGATAAGTTTTGCAATTACCTGCCAAATTTTACGATAGAAAGGAAAGAGAAAGATGAGTACAGATAAGTATGTAAGCCCCTTGTCAGAGCGGTATGCGAGTAGGGAGATGCAGTATATTTTTTCACCGGACATGAAGTTTCGGACGTGGCGGCGGCTTTGGATCGCGCTGGCGGAGACGGAGATGGAGCTGGGGCTCTCACAGAACGGGAAGCCGGTGATCACGCAGGAGCAGATTGACGAGCTGAAAAGCCATGTGGAGGACATCAATTATGACGTGGCGAAGGCGAGAGAGAAAGAGGTGCGGCACGACGTGATGAGCCATGTCTATGCCTACGGGCAGCAGTGCCCCAAGGCGGCGGGTATCATCCATCTCGGCGCAACCTCCTGCTATGTGGGGGACAACACGGACATTATCGTGATGCGCGAGGCATTAAAGCTGGTGAAGAAAAAGCTGGTGAACGTGATTGCGGAGCTTGCGAAATTCGCAGAAGAATACAAGGAACTGCCGACGCTGGCCTTCACCCATTTCCAGCCCGCACAGCCCACCACCGTCGGAAAGCGGGCGACCCTCTGGGCGCAGGAGTTCTGTCTCGATCTGGAAGATCTGGATTATGTGCTGGGGAGTCTGAAGCTTCTGGGATCCAAGGGCACCACGGGCACGCAGGCGTCTTTTCAGGAACTCTTTGACGGCGATCAGGAGACCATAGATCAGATCGATCCCATGATCGCTGAAAAGATGGGATTTGAGAAATGCTATCCCGTGTCCGGGCAGACGTACTCCCGCAAGGTGGATACGAGAGTGTGCAATATCCTGGCGGGCATCGCGGCTTCCGCCCACAAGATGTCGAACGACATCCGTCTGCTTCAGCATCTGAAGGAGGTGGAGGAGCCTTTTGAGAAGAGTCAGATCGGTTCCTCGGCCATGGCTTACAAGAGAAACCCCATGCGCAGCGAACGCATCGCCTCTCTCGCCCGGTTCGTGATGGTGGACGCCCTAAATCCGGCGATCACTTCCTCTGTCCAGTGGTTTGAACGGACGCTGGATGACTCGGCAAACAAGCGGCTTTCCGTTCCCGAGGCGTTCCTTGCGGTGGACGGGATTCTGGATCTGTGCCTGAATGTGGTGGACGGTCTGGTCGTGTACGATAAAGTGATAACGAAACGCCTGATGAGCGAGCTGCCTTTTATGGCGACGGAAAATATTATGATGGACGCCGTCAAAGCCGGGGGCAACAGACAGGAACTGCACGAGAAGATCAGGGAGCTCTCCATGATCGCGGGCGCGAACGTGAAGAGAGAAGGAAAAGAGAATAACCTCTTAGAGCTGATCGCGGCGGATCCTGCATTCAACATGAGTCTGGAAGATCTGCAAAAGACTATGGAGCCGGCGAACTATGTGGGGCGCGCGCCGCTGCAGGTGGAGAAGTTCCTGAAGGAGATTGTGAATCCGATTCTGGAGGAAAATAAGGAATTGCTGGGGGTGAAGGCGGAGATAAGTGTGTAGGATTAGAGGGGCAAAAGGGCATATTGCACAAAACTCCCTTGTGTCGGTTTCGTCGAATGGATTTTCTAAAATATTCCGGCAGGGTAACGCAGAGCGGACGCAATCGCCCTCTACTCGCTATCCAGGCTCGAATCGGGCTTTTACGGGCATCCATACCCGCAAATTGCTGGGTGCTAGATGGAATATTAAGAAAATCCGATTCTCCTGCGCATGACAACTGCGTGAGTATTTTGTGCAATATGCCAAAGCACTTTTGTAATGACAGGTTGCCCGCGCCCTACACCAGCATAATCTTTTTATATTGTGCAATCCGGTTTCGGAAACTCGCGGCATCCGGGTTGCCTTTTACAAATTCATAATCCGAGAAGATGCGCGCGGTTTCTTCTTTGATCTTTGGCTCGTCCGCTGCGTCCGTGTCGGATGTGCGGTAGTAGTAGTCCGTCAAGAGCCCGCACGCCGCAAATTCCATCTGGATATCGTCTTCCTCCGCTTCGTCAAAAATAGACTGCGACAGGGCGTGGACTGCCGCGCAAAAGAAGAACGTCCCATCCCCGCTTTCTAAGTCTGCCGGGACAAAACTCTCCTGATCCGGGAGCTCCACCTTTTTCGTATAGTCGCTCATAAGGAGGGATTCAAACACTTCTTCTGTCCCATCGTCAAAATCAAGGATTTCCTCTTCGATATCCTCTTTTGCGTCCTCCCCGAGTTCCCCGTAAAGCCCGTCGGTAAAATAGGAAACAATCTGGTCCAGACCTCCGAACGCTTCAAACTCGCGGCTGTTTTCATTATAGATCAAGTTGTCAAAAGATACTCTTTGCAATATGCCAAAGCAGATTTGCCGAAGCTTCTTTTGACACCTTAATCCAGTATATAAAATGCGTGTCTGAAAAGCAACATTTTTACGCTGCCTTTTTGCGAAAAGCAGGGGCACGGAGGATAGGAACATCGGCAGACTGTGCAAGTTAGCCTAGACGAACCACCGATATTTTATCTGTGAAAAAACAACGAAAAGGCTTGCGCAGACAGGGCAGATGTGGTAGATTAGAGTGAAATATATTTGGGGAAAGCAAGGTGCAGTGATTGAAAAAGGAAGAGGAATTTGAGCGGGTCGCCATGCGCGTCTCGGCGGTGAGTATTATCGCAAATTTTGCACTGACCGTATTTAAGCTGTCAGCGGGTATTCTGGCACACTCCGGCGCGATCATCTCCGACGCGATTCATTCGGCGTCGGACGTGTTCAGCACTATTGTGGTTATCATTGGCATTCGGATATCGAGGAAGGAATCGGATAAGAACCACCCCTACGGGCATGAGCGGCTGGAGTGCGTGGCGGCGATTGTGCTTGCCACCATTCTTGCCTTTACCGGTCTGGGAATCGGGTATTCGGCGCTCAGACAGATTGCGGGCGGAGATTACGCCAATCTGACGGTGCCGGGTCGGCTTGCGCTTGTGGCGGCGGCGGTTTCCATTCTGGTAAAGGAAGCCATGTATCAGTATACGAGGATCAATGCCAGGCGGATTGACTCCGGCGCGCTGATGGCGGACGCATGGCATCACCGCTCCGACGCGCTCTCCTCCGTGGGCGCGCTGATCGGTATCGGCGGCGCAAGGCTCGGGTTTCCTATCTTAGACCCGGTGGCGAGCGTGGTGATCTGCGTGTTCATCGAGAAAGCGGCATACGAGATCTTTATGGATGCGGTGGATAAGATGGTAGACAAGGCGTGCGACGAGGAGACGGAAGCCGCGCTCAGAGAATGCGCGGCGACGCAGGAGGGCGTGCTCGGCGTGGATCTTTTGCACACGAGAGTTTTCGGCAACAAAATTTATGTGGATATCGAGATATGCGCGGACGGGGAGGAGACGCTTCGGCGCGCCCACGAGACGGCGGAACGGGTGCATGATTCCATTGAGAAGAATTTTCCCAAGGTAAAGCATATTATGGTGCATGTGAATCCGGGGGAAGAGTAGACATAGCTGAAGTTACTTTTCACATCCGCGTCATGCATAAGCTGCATGGTGTCGTTGCAAATTTCGCATAGAATTGTTTGGACAGAAAACTTGTGCGGCAAAGAAGAATAACATATAATGAAAAGAGGACAACATCAGTTCTGGGAGGAGTGCGGCGACGTATCGCCAGTGTCTCGGTTCACACACAGAAAATCCCGGAGAACACTTGGCGGCTGATGTTGTCCTTCTTTTATTCTCACAGGCGACGAGCCAGGTGATTGCTTGCAAGCATTTCGAGTCTGCTTATGCGCGGCGAGTTGAGGTCTGTGTCTGCTGGTAGATAGCAGTCAGCGAATCCTGAAGCACCTGTGAGAATTGATATGATTTTTTTCTGCATATGCATCCATATCCAGTACAAGTATATTCACGAAACCGCCGGGATCGGGAGTAATGCTTTCAAGAGGACTTGCGTGAGGGGCTTCTTTTCCGGCCTCCAGTTCGTCGAGAACCCAGCCGGAAGCGGCGTCTACGGTATCCGCATAATACGTGTTGGTGGCAAGAAAAAATTTGATCGGAATCTGACAATCCGCTTGACAAACGAATGAATATATGTTTGAATGTTCATATAATAAATGAAAACGCAGGGGGAAAGACCAATGACGAGAAAACAGAAGAAGGTTTTTATCAGAATTTTAATCGCAGCAGTTCTTGTGTTTGCGCTGTTATTCATACCCATCGAGAATCCGTGGCTCAGGCTTGCGCTCTTTATGGTTCCCTATCTGGTGATCGGTTATGACATTCTGCGCAAGGCGTTTCTGGGCGTGATCCACGGGGAGGTTTTCGACGAGAATTTCCTGATGGCGGTGGCTACCGTGGGCGCCATTCTTCTCGGGGAATATACGGAAGGCGTGGCGGTCATGCTCTTTTACCAGATCGGGGAGCTCTTTCAGAGCTACGCGGTGGGAAAGAGCCGGGGGAATATCGCGAAGCTGATGGATATCCGTCCGGACTATGCCAACATAGAGGTGGATGGCAGGATAGAGCAGGTGGATCCGGAAGAGGTGGAGATTGGCACGCTCATTACGGTCATGCCCGGAGAAAAGGCGCCCATTGACGGTGTGGTGGAAGAAGGGGAAGCGTCGCTCAATACAAGCGCGCTGACCGGGGAAAGTCTGCCGAGACAGGTGGGAATCGGCGATCAGGTCATCAGCGGCAGCGTAAATATGTCGGGTGTACTGAAACTGCGCACAACGAAGGAATTTAGCGAATCGACGGTGTCCAAAATTCTGGAATTGGTGGAAAACTCCAGCATGAAAAAATCCCGCTCGGAGAATTTCATCACCCGCTTTGCCAGATACTATACGCCGGCAGTCTGCTACGGCGCGCTGGCGCTGGCTTTACTGCCGCCGGTTTTGAGTCTGATTTTCGGGTATGGGCCGCACTGGTCCATGTGGGTGACAAGGGCGTTGACCACATTAGTCATAAGCTGCCCCTGCGCTCTGGTCATTTCCATCCCTTTGAGCTTTTTCGGGGGAATCGGTGGCGCTTCCGCCAAGGGCATCCTGGTGAAAGGCTCCAACTACCTGGAGGCACTCTCCGAGACGAAATATGTGGTCTGTGACAAGACGGGGACACTTACGAAAGGCGTGTTTGAGGTTACCGGGAAGAAAGCGGCATCCGGCTTTTCCGAGGAGGAACTGATCGAGTACGCGGCGTGTGCGGAAAGTTATTCCGGGCATCCCATCAGCAGGAGCCTGCGGGAGGCGTACGGGAAGGAAATTGACCGGGAACGAGTGAAAGATGTGGAGGAAATAAGCGGTCACGGCGTCTGCGCTTATGTGGATGGGAGACTTGTGGCGGCGGGCAACCGCAGACTGATGGAACGGCTGCAGATTACGCCGGAGGAAGTTTCCGGGATCGGGACGCAGGTATATGTGGCGGTGGACGGCATTTACGCCGGATGTATTCTGGTTTCCGACGTGGTGAAGCCGGGTGCGCGAGAGGCGCTTGCATCTCTTAAGAAGGCAGGTGTGGAAAAAATAGTTATGTTAACCGGCGATGCAAAGCCGGTGGCGGAAGCGGTGGCGGCGGAGCTTGGCGTGGACGAGGCGAGAAGCGAACTTCTGCCGGCGGATAAGGTGAACGAGGTGGAGAAACTGCTGGCGGCGAAGGGAAAGAAGGAGAAACTTGCCTTTGTGGGGGACGGCATCAACGATGCGCCGGTGCTCTCCCGGGCAGATCTGGGGATTGCCATGGGCGCGCTCGGTTCCGACGCGGCGATCGAGGCGGCAGATATCGTGCTGATGGACGACGATCCGGCAAAGATCGCGCTGGCAATGCAGATTTCCAGAAAGACCCTGCGGATTGTCCATGAAAATATCGTCTTTGCGCTGGCGGTGAAGCTGGTCTGCCTTGTTTTGGGCGCGGTGGGTATTGTCGGCATGTGGTGGGCGATTTTTGCGGACGTGGGTGTGATGATTCTGGCGGTAATCAACGCCACGAGGGCGCTTGCGGTGGGGCGGATGTCTGTGGATTCTCACGTTTTGTAACATTTGCTTAAAAAATTGTAATATTTGTTTCAAAAATTACTATGTTTTTCTTGCGCAATATGTGTTATTATAAAAAGGATGAGTGGAGGTGACCTTATTTATGAGCACAGATTTGCGCAAGAGAAAGATCACTTATACGATAATTTTAACTTCCGATTCTCCCGCGGCGCACCATCGGAGAATGCACATTAAGACGGGCGCTCTTGCGGTGGTTGCTTTCGTGGCATTTGTGGCGGTGATCTGTTATGCGGTTTATACGACCATCACCATGGGGGGCTACATAGAGCGGAACGCCAAACAGCTTGAGCAGCTTGTCCAGATGAAGGCGGAGAACGAGACGCTGACAGCGGAAAAGGAAAGCCTTGCAGGAAAGATATCTTCTCTGGAGGAGACACTGAGCCGCAAGGAAGAACAGGAGCACGAACTTGTGGCGGCGCACGAGGAAAACTATATTCCCAGAGGGTTTCCTATGAGCGGCGCGGCGCAGATTAAGGAAGAAGGCGCGGCGGCGGATACCGGTGAAGAGGAAGACGGAGCCGGTGAAGAAGAGAATACACTGAAGGTAGAGGCGAATGAGGAGTGGAAGGAACTCATTTTCGTGGCGGCGGAAGGAACGAAAGTGGTTGCCACCGCGCCGGGCACGGTGAAGGAAGTCCGGGAGGCGGAAGGCGAAGTAAGCTACGTGATAATCGACCATGGAAACGGGTATGTCACCACCTATCGGAATCTTGGCAGTCCTATTGTGGAGGAGGGCAGTCAGGTTGTGAAGGGTGTGGCACTTTTTCTGGTGGGTGAAGATAACACAGAGACGGGCTACAGCATCCGCAAGGATGACAGCTATGTAGATCCGCTCGAGTTGATTGAGATCAAAGGATAGGGAGGAAGCTATGTTGGGGAAAAAGTCGGCAGAACAGATTAACGCCAAAATAAGCAGTATCATAGGAGCTGATATGGTTGTGGATGGCGACATTCGCGCAAAGGAAGCCGTTCGCGTGGAGGGAAGCGTGACAGGGGACGTTGAGACGGAAGGCGCGCTCATTATCAGTTCCAGCGGTAAGGTGAAAGGAAACGTGAAGGGCAGCAGCATTATTATCGGCGGCTCTCTGGAAGGAGACCTGACCAGCGGCGGCAGAACCGAAGTGGCTTCTACAGGTAAGGTGATCGGCAATATCCGCACGAAGAGTCTGGTTGTGGATGAAAACGGGGTATTCCAGGGACAGTGTATTATGAATGCGGAAGGGCTCTCAACGGTGCCGGAAGCTTCTGCCAATGTATCCGAAACGGAAGAGCAGGGACAGGAAGAACAGAATTCAGATAAGTATAATAGCAAGTGGAATAAGAGATAAATAACGTGGATCAGATATCTTTATTTGACAGGGAAATGCCACAGCCTCTGGCGGCAAAGCTCCGACCGGGTACGCTGGAGGAATACGTGGGACAGGGGCATCTTCTGGGAAAAGGAAAGGTGCTTCGGAAACTGATTGAGCAGGATCAGGTGTCCTCCATGATTTTCTGGGGACCTCCGGGCGTGGGGAAAACCACTCTTGCAAGGATTATTGCCAATAAGACAAAATCTTCCTTTATTGATTTCTCAGCGGTGACAAGCGGCATCAAAGAGATCAGGACCGTCATGGAGCAGGCGGAAAAGAACCGCCAGTACGGCGTTCGGACGATTTTGTTCGTGGACGAGATACATCGTTTTAACAAGGCGCAGCAGGACGCTTTTCTTCCTTTTGTGGAGAAGGGGAGCATTATTCTGATTGGCGCAACGACAGAAAATCCATCATTTGAAATTAACAGCGCTCTTTTATCCCGCTGCAAGGTGTTTGTGCTGCAGGCGCTCACCACGCAGGAGATCAAAGAGCTTTTGTCGCATGCACTCACGGATCCGAGAGGTTTCGGAAATCAGACGGTGCATATCGATGATGAGACGCTTGAAATGATCGCTGTCTTTGCCAACGGCGACGCCAGAAATGCGCTTTCCACGTTGGAAATGGTCGTGTTAAACGGAGAGATGGACGCGGAGGGTGCAGTTACGGTGACGAAGGAAACGCTGGAACAGTGCACCATGCGAAAGTCCCTTCTGTACGATAAAAAAGGGGAGGAACACTACAATCTCATCTCCGCCTTACATAAATCCATGCGAAATTCTGACCCGGACGCGGCGGTCTACTGGCTGGCGCGGATGCTTGAGGCGGGGGAAGACCCGCTCTATGTGGCAAGGCGCGTGGTGCGGTTTGCCAGCGAGGACGTGGGGCTTGCTGATCCGCGGGCTCTGCAGATTGCGGTGGCGGCTTATCAGGCGTGTCACTTTCTGGGAATGCCGGAGTGCAATGTCCATCTGACGCAGGCGGTGGTCTATGTGGCGCTCGCGCCCAAGTCCAATGCCATGGAGGTGTCCTACAACGAGGCGAAGGAGGATGCGGTCAAAGATCTGGCGGAGCCGGTGCCCCTTGTGATCCGCAACGGCGTGACGGGGCTTATGCGCGATCTGGAATACGGAAAGGGGTACCAGTACGCCCACGATACGGAAGAGAAGCTGACGAACATGCAGTGTCTGCCGGACGCCCTTCTGGGGCGGGAGTATTACCGTCCTGCGGGCATGGGTGAGGAGGAGGTTCTGAAAAAGAGACTTGCGGAAATCAAGGCGTGGAAAAAGGCGCACGCACAAAAACATTGATTTGAAATGGGTTTTGCTTTATAATGTGAAAGTAAGAAACAGGAGCCGGTTTTTTACAACCGGCTCTTTGTGCGTATAAGCATCTAGATCTGTTTATACTACATAAAGGAGGAGTGTATTATGGTAAAAGCTGTAGTGGGCGCCAACTGGGGCGACGAGGGAAAAGGTAAGATCACGGATATGCTGGCGGAAAAAGCGGATATCGTGGTGCGTTTTCAGGGAGGCGCGAATGCGGGACACACAATTGTAAACAATTACGGCAAGTTCGCGCTGCATACCCTGCCGTCCGGCGTGTTTTACGGGCACATTACCAGCATTATCGGCAATGGCGTAGCGCTTAACATTCCGCTTCTGGTGGAGGAAATCAAGTCTCTGACGGACAGGGATGTGCCAAAGCCGAAGATTCTGGTTTCCGACCGTTGCCAGATCGTGATGCCCTACCATATTTTGTTTGACCAATACGAAGAGGAGCGACTTGGAGGAAAGTCCTTCGGCTCCACGAAGTCGGGGATTGCGCCTTTCTATTCAGATAAATACGCGAAGATCGGTTTCCAGGTGAGCGAGCTCTTCGACGAGGATGTCCTTAAGGAGAAGCTGGCGCGGGTGTGCGAGACGAAGAATGTGACTTTGGAGCATCTTTACCATAAGCCCATCCTCGATCCGAAGGAGCTGCTCGCTACGATGCGGCAGTACCGGGAGATGATCGAGCCCTATGTGTGCGATGTGTCATCTTATCTGGATCAGGCGATCAAGGATGGAAAGACTGTGCTTCTGGAAGGGCAGCTCGGCACGTTGAAAGACCCCGACCACGGAATTTACCCGATGGTGACGTCCTCCTCCACACTGGCGGCTTACGGCGCGATCGGCGCAGGTATTCCGCCCTATGAGATTAAACAGATTATTACGGTATGTAAGGCGTATTCCTCAGCGGTTGGAGCGGGGGCATTCGTGTCGGAGATTTTCGGCGACGAGGCGGATGAGCTCCGCAGACGCGGCGGCGACGGCGGAGAGTTTGGCGCGACCACAGGTCGTCCGAGAAGGATGGGCTGGTTTGACTGCGTGGCTTCCAAGTATGGCTGCCGTCTGCAGGGAACCACGGATGTGGCGTTTACGGTGCTCGACGTGCTCGGGTATCTGGACGAGATCCCGGTGTGCGTCGGCTACGAGGTGGACGGTCAGGTGACCACGGACTTCCCTGTGAGCTGCAAGCTTGAGAAAGCGAAGCCGGTGCTCAAAAAACTGCCCGGCTGGAAGTGCGAAATCCGCGGCATCAAAAAGTATGAGGAGCTGCCGGAGAACTGCCGCCACTATGTGGAGTTTATCGAGGAACAGATCGGGCATCCTATTACTATGGTTTCAAACGGTCCCGGCAGGGATGATATCATATATAGAGAAAGTCCGTTGAAGAAGTAGAAGCAAAGTACGGAAAGGATAAAGGCAGCGGGAGTGGTTTCGCTGCCTTTATCTGCAGAGGCATAATAAGTTTGTGTGTGGGACAGAATAGACTTATTTGAGAATTGGAATGGAAAGAAGGCTATAAATGTATTATTAAAAGGAGGGAATCTTATGTTACTGGAAAATAGGGTTGCGATTGTGACGGGCGGAAGCAGAGGAATCGGCTACGCCACGGTGGAGGCGTTTTTGCAGGAGGGAGCAAAAGTTGTGCTGTGCGCGAGCCGTCAGGAGACCGCTGACAAGGCGGTGGCGAAGCTGAAAGAGGCCTATCCGGACGCGATGGCGGAGGGAATCTTCCCGAATCTGTCCGACTGGGAGGCGGTGAAGGCGGCATTTGACAATGTGGCTGAAAAGTATGGGAAGATAGACATCCTGGTGAACAATGCGGGTGTGTCGGAGAGCACCCCTTTTACGGAGTATACGGCGGAAACCTTTGAGAAGGTGATGGATCTGAATATCAAGGGTGTGTACAACTGTTCCAAGGCGGCGAGCGTCCATATGATTGCGGCGGGGAGCGGCGTGATCCTGAACACTTCCTCCATGGTGAGCCAGTATGGGCAGCCTGCGGGAATCGCTTATCCCACCTCTAAATTTGCGGTGAACGGCTTTACCCTGTCTCTGGCGAGAGAGCTGGGACCGAAGGGAATCCGGGTCAATGCGGTGGCGCCGGGCATTACTTATACGGATATGATGCGCCAGGTGCCCAAGGAGGTGATTGATCCGATGATCGCGCAGATTCCCTTAAGGCGTATGGGGCAGCCGGAGGATATCGCGAACGCCTTTGTGTTCCTTGCATCGGACAGGGCGTCCTATATCAGCGGAGAGGTGCTGCATGTGGACGGACTGGCGAGAACCTGAACAGAGTTATGTTAACTGATGCTATGTGCGCAAGAGATTGCCGGGATAAGAGTTATGTAAACTTACGATAGGGAAGGAAGAGTAAGGAATGATCACAACAATCATATTTGACATCGGAAACGTGCTGGCGGATTTTACGTGGGAGGCGCATTACCGCAGCTTCGGGTACAGCGAGGAGATTTTTGAGAGATTGGCGAAAGCTACGGTGAAATCTCCAATGTGGAATGAGTACGACAGGGGCGTGATGAGCGACGAGGAGATCATACAGGGATTTATCGAAAACGACCCCGGTATCGAGAAAGAGATTCGGGAGACGCTTCGCGATAAGGGGACTATGGTTGTCCGAAATGACTATGCGATTCCGTGGATACAGAAGCTGAAGGAAAAGAGTTACCGATGTCTGTACCTGTCCAACTTTTCCAAGTCTTCTCACGTGCAATGTGCGGCGGCTCTCGACTTCCTGCCTTATATGGACGGCGGAATCCTCTCTTATGAGGATAAGGTCATAAAACCCATGCCGGAGATCTACCGGCTTCTGATTGACCGTTACGGACTGACGCCGGGGGAGTGCGTGTTTCTGGATGATACGAAACGGAATCTTGACGCGGCGGAGAAGTTCGGCATACACACCATCCATTTTCAAAATCAGGAGCAGGCGATAGAAGAGCTTCGGAAGCTCGGGGTGGAGGCGTAGATTTGAGATCCCTTGATGCAAAATCATGGCGGCAGAGTTTATGAAAAGAGGGGGGGGCCTTTCCGAAAGCGGAAGGAGAAAGAACAGAAATACAGTCGGCAGTCCGGGAGTCTTTATGCCGCTTTTGCGGCGGACTTCCGGCTGCCATTTGAACAGGATGTGGTAAGCGGATGATAGCGGCGATTCTTATTTCGCCATCAGCTCGTCTGCAAGTGCCTCGATCTGCGCCATGTTTTCCTCCGTCAAAGCGGAGCGGATCTGTACGGTGTTTTCCGTGTAAGTGATATCTTTACAGCCCTCTAATCTGGCACGCATCGCCTTTGCCGCCATGGGCGCCCAAGAGCCGTTCTCCATCAGGGCGATGGTGCGCTTCTGATAGTTGTGGGAGATCAGCTCATCGATAAACTCCCGCATGAAGGGGAACATTTCCGTATTGTAGGTGGTGGTGGCGAGCACCAGCTTGCCGTAGCGGAACGCGTCCTCCACACATTCCGCCATATCCTCCCTTGCAAGGTCTGCGACAACCACTTTCGGACAGCCTTTTTCGGTCAGTTTTTCCGCCAGCAGTCCGGCGGCTTTTTTGGTATTGCCATAGACGGAAGTGTAGGCGATCATAATGCCCTCCGACTCCACGCCGTAGGAGGACCATGTCTGGTATAAGTTTACATAATATTCCAAATTCTCTTTCAGGACAGGACCGTGCAGCGGGCAGATGATCTGGATGTCAAGCGCCGCCGCCTTTTTCAGGAGGTTCTGCACCTGCATGCCGTATTTGCCCACGATACCGAAGTAGTAGCGGCGCGCTTCGCATGCCCAGTCCTCATCCGCGTCGAGGGCGCCAAATTTGCCGAAGCCGTCTGCCGAGAAAAGCACCTTGTCTTTTGTGTCATAGGTGACCATGACCTCAGGCCAGTGCACCATCGGCGCGGCGATAAACTGCAAAGTGTGTGCGCCAAGGGAAAGAGAATCGCCCTCCTTGATGACCTGTCGCTTGTCGGCGTAGTCCGTGCCGAAAAACTGTTTCATCATGGTAAATGCGGGCGCGGAAGCGACGATCACCGTCTCCGGGTACGCCTTGACAAAGGCATCTATGCTGGCGGAGTGGTCTGGCTCCATGTGCTGCACGATCAGGTAGTCGGGCGTGCGGTCGCTTAGTACGGCTTTCAGGTTGTTCAGCCATTCTTCCTCAAAGTTGGTGTCAACCGTGTCCATCACGGCGATTTTCTCGTCTATGATGACATAAGAATTGTATGCCATGCCGTTTTCTACGGTATATTGTCCCTCAAAGAGGTCGATGTCGTGATCGTTAACGCCTATGTATTTGATGTCGTCTGTGATTTGCATGGTGGTATCTCCTTTTCGTTTGATTTTCTTACCAGAAAATTATATCATAAAAAGGAGTGATGGCGGGAATTTATTTGGAAAGAATTTTGGACGATGCAGACAAATGCTTTTATAAGAATGAAATATTTCTTTTTCTTTATAGCGGGTGTGTTTATCGGAGCGCTTTTGCTGTGGGGGATTTCTGCGCGGCGGGACCGGGCAGATGTAGAGCAGACAGAAACGGCGGTTGACTATCCCTTTTCAAGGAAAGAGAAAGGATGGTTGTTAATCCTGCGGGAGAGCGGCGAAGAGGATGCGCAGGACGGGACCCCGGCAGAGCGGAAGTTTTGTATGTATGACGAGAGCGGACAGTTATTACAGGAATTTTCCTGCGGCATTGTCACAGAAGAAGTGGTTTTCCGATTTGATACGTTCTTTGACCATTATTATAACAAGGATATGGTTGTCTACCCGGCGGACGCGCAGGAGACGGGGGCGGATGGACTTTGTTATCAGTGGGACAGCGGGAAGCAGAGATTTGTGGAGGAAGCCGTGGCGATCCCGTGGTATCATGAAGGTTCTCTCAGGGACGAGGCGTTTTTGGTATGCGGCGTGGAGGGGGATCGTGCAGAAGAAAACGTGGAAACCAAGGCGATTTACAGAATCAATGAGAGGACTCGGGAATTGGTGGAGCTGCGCAGATGGACGGTGCGAGGGGATGCAGAGACGGGAGAAGAAAGCCTTTGCATCCGCGACTGTTTGGAAGAACAGGATATCTACACGGGGAACGTGACCAGATATGATACCGGTGAGTTGAAGAATGAGAAATATTATCAGTATTTGTTTTGGGAAGGACTTAAAAAATTTTGGAATGATGGCGACAGTCCGATTTGGATTTACAATGAGTATCTGGAGTTGGAAGAGTATGAGGATAAGGAGGCGTTTCTTGCAGTTTACGGTTTCGCGGCGGCAGAACCGTTTTACGAGTATTATGACAGGTTTCACAATCTGACCATGGAGTTATATTTCGACCCGCAGGCAGGACGGGGCTGCGGTATCCGATATTATTACGGTTTTAATGACAAACTGGAAAAAAGAGCCACCCGTGACGGGTTTGCATTTGAGGAGGTAGAGACCGGGATATGGGAACCTCAGGACGGGTTTTCCAAGCGGACTGTTTTTGGAGATGATGTCAGTAAATCTGCATCGGGCTACAGAGAAATTTACGAGTATACGGATGAT
Organism: bacterium 1xD42-87; assembly: GCA_003611805.1. Lineage (GTDB taxonomy): Bacteria > Bacillota > Clostridia > Lachnospirales > Lachnospiraceae > UBA3282. Next base: position 48,573 of record RAYM01000042.1, read on the forward strand.
GGCGGCTTATCTTTCTTTGAAGCGAGGGGAATGGATCTGGTCGATAGGGCGCCGATGGAAGTAAGTCTGCTCTCCATGGATTATATCTACCGCGATGACGGGACGCTGTATCATAGAGAATATCAGCATTACTCAAAATTCTTTGGCAGCGCCAGTCAGACGAAGTCCGGCGATTATGACGAACGGGGCAGGCTTATCTATCAGGAAAGTTATATCACGCACGGCGCGGCCGACGCATATTACCTATATGAAGGAGACCATATGGAGCCGCAATACCACTTGATATTGGATTGGGGCGGTGGTGGCGGAGGCGGCGCCTATGTGCGGATGATCGCGTATGACGGCGCCGACTGACTTAAAAAGAGGAACATATCATGCAGAAGACGACTGATTTTTCGCAGGGTAAGGTCTGGCAGAATATTGTCGCGCAGTCCATTCCCCTGATTCTGGCACAGCTTGTACAGCTTTTATATAATGTGGTAGACCGTATCTATATCGGGCATCTGCCGGGCGCGGACAGCATGGCGTTGACGGGTATCGGTCTGGTGTTTCCGCTGACGACCCTGATCGCGGCGCTCACCTTCCTTTTCGGGACGGGCGGCACGCCGCTTTTTTCGATTGCCAGGGGAGCGGGGCAGGAAGAGCGGGCGGGGAAAATCCTCGGCAATACCTTTTCTCTGCTGCTCGGCACGTCTGTGGTGATGTTTTTCTTCTGTTATCTGTTTCGCAGACCAGTGCTTTATCTGTTCGGCGCAAGCGACGCCTCCTACCTGTACGCGGATGCGTACTTGAAAATTTATCTGTGGGGGACGCCTTTTACCATGCTGGCAACGGGATTAAACGGATTTATCAACGCGCAAGGATTCCCTCGCATGGGCATGATGACGACGCTTCTGGGCGCTCTGCTGAATCTGGTGCTGGATCCGGTTTTTATTTTCGGATTGGATATGGGCGTGGGCGGCGCGGCGCTTGCCACGGTGATCAGTCAGGCGGTTTCCTGCATCTGGGTGCTTTGGTTTCTGACAGGGAAAAAGGCGCTGCTTCCCATGAAAAAGACGGATCTGCGGGTGGACGGGAAACTGGCGAAGGAGATCATGGCGCTTGGCATGTCCGGGTTTATCATGCAGGGGACGAACTGTCTGGTGCAGGTGGTGTGCAATGCGACGCTCAAGGTTTACGGCGGTGATCTCTATGTGGGCGTGATGACGGTGATCAATTCCACCAGAGAAATTCTGGCGCTGCCGGTCAGCGGCATCACAAGCGGCGCGCAGCCGGTGCTTGGATATAATTACGGCGCGAAAGCATATGGAAGAGTAAGGCAGGGGATTCGTTTCACCGCCGCTTTGGGAATCGGGTATACGCTGTTTGCGTGGCTTCTGGTGATCTTGACGCCGCATCTGCTGCTCTCCATATTTACGGAGGACGCTGCCATGATCGAGGCTGGTGTTGGCGCCATGCGGCTTTACTTTTTCGGTTTCTTCTTTATGGCGTTTCAGTTTACGGGGCAGTCCGCCTTTACCGCGTTGGGGGATTCGCGTCACGCCATTTTTTTCTCCCTGCTTCGCAAGGCGGTGATTGTCGCACCGCTGACGGTGCTTCTGCCGAAATGTGGGCTGGGTGTGGACGGGGTGTTTCTGGCAGAGCCTGTTTCCAATGCCATCGGCGGGCTGGCATGCTTTGTGACAATGTATGTGACACTTTATCGGAAGCTGAAACGAGAGGAAAACATCTGACAATATGGTAGAGTTTTGACAAGCTGCGTTATTTTAAAGGGTGTTGAAACAGGTCGCCGATGTTGATCGTTTCACCATCAGTCAGAAAGAAAAGAGGGAACATTATGCGGGAAGAATTTGGCAGGACAGAAATGCTTTTGGGTGCAGACGCGATGGACAGGCTCGCCCGCTCCAGAGTGGCAGTCTTTGGCGTGGGCGGCGTGGGCGGCTATGTGTGCGAGGCGCTTGCGCGCAGCGGCGTGGGCGCCCTTGATCTGATCGACAAGGACAAGGTGGCGGTGTCGAATATCAACCGGCAGATCATTGCCACACGGGAGACGGTGGGAAGAGAGAAGACCGAAGTGATGCGGGAGCGGATTCTCTCCATCAACCCGGAGGCGCGGGTGCGGGTTTACCCCTGCTTTTTTCTGCCGGAAAATGCGGACACATTTCCCTTTGCTGAGTATGATTATGTGGTGGACGCGGTGGACACCGTGACGGCGAAGATCGAGCTGGTGATGCGCGCGAAAGATGCGGGCGTGCCTGTTATCAGCAGCATGGGGGCGGGCAACAAGCTGGACGCCACGGCTTTTCGCGTGGCGGATATCTACGAGACAAAGGTGTGCCCTCTGGCAAGGGTGATGCGCAGGGAACTGAAAAAGAGGAAGGTGGAGCACCTGAAAGTGGTGTATTCCGAGGAAAAACCGATTGTTCCGGCGGAAGAATATGGGGCGGATGGGCATGACGGGTATGGAGAGGCCACGGCAGAACCTGTTTTGGGTGAGGGTGCGGCGGGCAGAAACAGTGAAGGGGCACAGTTGGAGGCGGGATTTTCGCATGATGGTGCGCCGGGGCAGACGGCGGAAGGCGGGAAAAGCAATGTGGTGCGCCGCCAGACGCCCGGCAGCGTCGCTTTCGTCCCTTCTGTGGCGGGACTCATCATCGCTGGGGAGGTGGTGAAGGATCTGGTAGGCAGATAGGAAAAGTTATGTCAACCTGTGAAGAGAAAGACTGTGTCACTATTATTCCTGCGGCAGACGGTTGTCATCCCGCCTTTTTTTCATTAAACCAAACGACCAGATCAGAAGCCAGAGCAGAATCGGCATCCCGATGGTGGCGACCAGACATCCGGCAAAAAGCCGCCCGGAGTCGCCGAGGTCTAAGCAGGCTGCCACGAACGCGCCGATATACATGCCGACCAGAAGGACGACGCAGACGAGTGCCGCGATTTGTTTCGGGGTTGTTTTTCTTTTCGGATTTTCCGGCTTGCCGTTATCCGGCTGTCTTGTCTGTCGGGACATGTGACGTTCTCCTTTTGGGTTTGTGCATGTGACGAATAGGAATCAGGTTACTGTTACTTTTCCAGAATCCATTCCCCATTTATATATGTAAAGGTTAAATGGAAATCCGTATTTATGTAGCTGCCGACATATTCCACACAGACGCTGTCGGCGCTGACCTCAACCCATGACGGTTCAAACTGGTAACTTTTAACACCGAACTGCGGGTGTTTTTCATAGTCCTGTTTCGTATCATTTTGTGCAAGGTTATCTATCTCATTAAAATGCGCAAGGAGACGAATGAAATCTTCTTTTGGAATCGTATTTCCGCCATAAAATTCTATTTCAGTTTCGCTGTCTGTGACGATATCGGGAACTGTCTCCAGTTTCTGTATATGTTCCACCAAATCTGAAAAGTGATAGCGGTTTATCGGAAAATTTTCATCCATATGATTATCTCTTCTGCCTTTATCTGAATCATTATTAGCTGTTAAATTTATAGACTTAATTATAAAGGATGGGACTTTTATTTACAACGTATATTTATGGGCAGAAACGGATGGAACGAGCCAGACAAATGAAAGGATAGCCGCTGATTGTATTTCCACCGTGCATATGGTAGAATAAAAGCCATTGTACAGCGTTAGAGCCAGTCTGGAGAAAATGGTGAATGCTGTTTCAAAAACCGGCATGCAAACGAGCAGGAAAATGGAGGCAAAAATGCACAAAATGACTTTAAACGGCGACAACTGGCGGATGCAGATCGTAGGGGAAAAGGATATGTACGGCGTAAACGGGAAGACACTTCCTGCGAAGATTCCCGGTTCTGTCTATGGGAATCTGTTAGAGCAGGGACTGATGCCCGACCCCTATGACAGGATGAACGAGCTGGACGCGCTTCCGCTGATGGACAATGATTTTGTTTTTGAGACGGATTTTACGCTGACCGAGGAACAGCTTGCGGCGGACTATCTGTTGCTTCGTTTTGAGGGGATTGATACGCTTGCGAAAGTCTTCCTTAACGGCAGAGTTTTAGGAGAAACGAACAATATGCACCGTATCTGGGAGTTTGATCTCGGGTGGACGGCATGTGCCGGGGGAAATACGCTCCGGGTGGAAATTGCTTCGCCGACCCGGTACATTGAGGAGGAGAACCAGAAGGTCTTTACGGGCGGTTCCACAGACGCCATGCGCGGGTTTCCCCATCTGCGGAAGGCGCACTGTATGTTCGGCTGGGACTGGGGCCCGAGGCTGCCCGACGCGGGGATATTCCGGGAGGTGTCGGTTCTATCCGGGATGAAATCCAGAATTGAACAGGTTTACATAAATTTGGACACGGAACACAGACAGAATGGTGCGGCAGATTCGGTTGATATAAATTTTGACGTTACATGTCGTATCTTCGGGAGCATAGGCGATTACGGGAACGAAAACGAGCTGCGAGTCGCGCTTTATGACCCGGAAGGCGCGCTGGTTGCGGAGAAATCTTCCAAAAGCGGGATATTGCGCGGGCCAGAGGAGCAGGCGGAGCGTGTAGAAAATGCGGGATATGAGGACGGGGACGACTGGGCCACCATCACCGTGAAAAATCCGAGACGTTGGTGGCCGAACGGTTTTGGGGAACAGCCTCTTTATCGGGCGGAGGTGACGCTTTTAGACGAGGAGGGTAATGTACTTGACAAATGGAGCCGTCGGATCGGCCTGCGTACGCTGACAGTGAATACGGAAAAGGACGAGTGGGGATCGTGCTTTGCCCATGAGGTGAACGGCGTAAAAATCTTTGCCATGGGCGCGGACTACATTCCCGAAGACAATATTTTTTCCAGAATCACGCCGGAGCGCACCCGCTGCCTGTTGGAGGATGCGGCGGCGGCGAACTACAACTGCATCCGTGTGTGGGGCGGCGGTTATTACCCGGACGACTGGTTTTTTGACATCTGCGACGAACTGGGGCTGATTGTGTGGCAGGATTTCATGTTTGCCTGCGCGTCCTATGAGTTGGACGATGATTTCGAGCGCAATATCAGCGCGGAGATTCAGGATAATGTGCGTAGAATCCGCCACCATGCCTGTCTGGGACTCTGGTGCGGCAACAACGAGATGGAGACGCAGACTTTGGACGGCGCATGGCAGCCTTCCATCAAGCAGAAGTGTGATTATATTAAGATTTTTGAATATATTATCCCAAAGATTCTGGAAGTGGAAGATCCGGTTACCTTCTACTGGCCGTCCTCGCCTTCTTCGGGGGGAAATTATGACAATCCGTGGGACGAGAACAGGGGGGATACCCATTACTGGGCGGTGTGGCACGGGAATAAGCCCTTTACGGACTATCGGAACTACTATTTCCGTTATATGTCCGAGTTCGGGTTCCAGTCTTTCCCGTGCTTAAAGACGGTGGAGAGTTTTACCGCGTCAGAGGACCGCAATATTTTTTCACGGGTGATGGAGATGCACCAGCGGAACGTGGCGGCAAACGGCAAGATTATGACTTATCTCTCCGCAACCTACCTCTATCCGACGGATTTTGGGATGCTTTTGTACGCGTCCCAGCTTCTGCAGGCGGACGCCATCCGCTACGGCATCGAGCACTTCCGCAGGAATCGGGGCAGATGTATGGGTGCGGTGGTATGGCAGCTAAACGATATCTGGCCGGTGGCTTCCTGGGCGAGCATCGACTACTACGGCAGATGGAAGGCGCTGCACTATGTGGAGAAGAGAGCCTTTGCGCCGGTGATGATTTCCTGTGAGGAGGTCGGCGAACTTTCCGAGAGACCGTTCTGTGTGGCACAGCCGGAACCCATCGAGAAGTCCGCGAGACTGCATGTGGCGAACGAGACGATGGCGCGGGTGGACGGTATGGTGAGATGGAGCCTGAGAAAGTCGGACGGCGGGGTAATTTTGGAAGGCGCGCAGAAAGTCAGCGTGGAACCGTTGTCAGGGCTGTGGCTTGAAAAAATGGATTTCTCTGCTTATGACGAGTTGGAGGTTTACATAAGTTATTCCTTTGAACAGGGCGGAGAGATTGTTTCGGAAAACACTACGCTGTTTACCGCGCCCAAGCATTTCCATTTCCATGACCCGAAGCTGTCATGGCGCAGGGAGGGAAATACCCTCGTTGTCAGCGCCGCAGCTTACGCGAAGTATGTGGAGATCGAGGGCGTGGATGGGGATGTGAAACTCTCCGACAATTTCTTCGACATGAATCCCGGGGAAAAGCGGGTGGAGATCGTTGCGGGAGACACGGCGGCGTTTACGCTTAAGTCGGTGTATCAGATACGGTGAGGGTGTATGCAGCCAACTCGAAAAATCATATACAGAGCGATTTTACCCGCGGAATAGTACAAGGCTGAGCTGCTGCCAGATCCATACCATGCACTTGCTGCTAACTGGACTTTGTACCTCATATGTGATATACTTACACTGTAACAATCAATAAATCACACCATAGAAAGTAGGTGGCTATATGGGTATGAGTGATCAGCAATTTGAAGTTTACAATGCTTTGTTAACTTTTGTAGATGAACTGATAGACAGAGAGCAGGATGAAAAAGAAAGAGAAAAGTTAAAACTTCGCAAGAAGAATATACTTGCGAATAACAAAGAAATAACTTGACAAATAACTGGATGAATAAAAGTGTAAGGTCTGTTTCATTATTATGGCTTTACACTTTTTTCATTAGCTGATATGCACGCAAACTGTCCGAACAGATTTAGAACATTGAAAGAGGAAGGCTTGAAAAGATGCGGCAGGAAGAACCCAAAATGAAAAGAAACACAATATTTTTATCAGCCATAGCGGGAACCCTGCTTTTGACAGCCTGCGGGGGCGGTTCTGTGGGAAGACAGGCGGACAACGCCATCGTCGCTGATACGGACGAAACTGAAAATGGCATGGCGGGGACAGAAGAGAATACCGCCGCGGCGGAGCCGGAAAATTGTGCGCTGCCGGATGAAAGGACAGAGCAGACGGAGGAGAATGCGGTGCAGGAAGCCGGTTTCCCGGGAGAAGGCGCGGAGCAGGTGGACCGTGGGCAGGAAGAGAACGCCACGCAGGGGGATCAGGATACAGACGCGGAGCTGGAAGAAAAACCGGAACAGGGCGGCCCCGAAACGGATGGCTCGCCGAAAGAAGCGCCGCGGTTACCAGAGACAGGCGGACAGCTTATGGATTTCGTGCCGGACGGCTGGGAGCTTTTTGACAGCGTGGAACTGGATTTCAACGAGGACGGCATTTCTGATTATGTGGGCGTGCTGCAGGCGGTGATGGAAGATGAGGAGGGGGGTCAGACATATCTTCTGCAATATCCCCGGGTTCTGTTTGCCATAGTGGGCGAGGGGAAAGCGGGGTATCGTCTGGATTTTCAAGATATGAATGTCATACGCAAAAGGGACGAAGGGGGCGTCTACGGGGATCCCTATCAGCCGTTGACCGCGGAGGGGACCTCTTTTACCACGCACACTTACGGCGGCAGCGCGTGGAGATGGTGCGAGGACTATACCTACTCGTACCGGGAGGGGACTTGGTGGCTCACATCGTCGGAGGAAGCTTACGGGTATGGCGATTATATTACGGATTACGAGAAGAACGACTGGGAGAGCGGCGTAGGAATCAGAAAAGAGAGAAGTGATGACTGGGGACCTATGGAGGAAAACTTTGCGCTTTCGGAAAACGGTGGCTGGGAGTCGGTCGGATATGACCTGGAATACGAGGTGCCGCTGGATGCGCAGATGACGCTGGAGCAGGCGGGAAAACGCTGGTGGCTTGCGCCTGACCGCGTGACGGACTGGGAAGTGAAGGAAAAGATAATTGCGGAGGATGTGACGGACCCGGAGGATATGACAGAGCTTCCCGGTGAGGCGTATATATATTATAATGATGAGAACCGCGTCCTTTATATCTGTCATTCCGGCGCAGGGACAGACAGGGATTTTTATTATCTTGTCATGTATGACTTGCAGGATCAGATACTGTCTGTGCTGGCACAGGAGGTATCCGAAATTCAATATCCGAGGTTTTATGACGGGAAAATCTACTATACGACTGAGATCGTGGAGGACGTCACATATAGGACGGAGGAGGACGGAAAAGAACAGATCACAAAAGAGGCGGATGCCGTCGGCGTCAGGCTGAACAGGATGGAGCCTGACGGGACGGGAAAAGAAGTGATCTTTGCGTACCGCTGTCTGGAAACCGTGCCGGGAATCATGGAGAGCAGGCTCCCCTATGTGTCGATGCCCTATGAGCTAAACGGGGGCGAGATTGTGGCGGAGGTGTATGTGGGTGGGGAACCCCATCCGTTCTATCGGATGAAAACCGATGGCAGCGGGCGGGAGAGGATCGGGCAGGTGCCGAAGTGAGATATAGTCGCAGGCTACGGCAACATGCCTTATACTGAAACCGGGTATTCTTTTTGGAGAGTTGACTGGTAATATTGTCATAGTTAATCCCCGCCGCCTACTCTATTGATAAAAGCGGGGAAATAGGTGTAAAATGAGGAAGAATACAAATACGCTGTCACTCGGTGTCACGCTGCTGTATTCCACGCCCAGGGTATTCGGCGCGCTGGGCAGTATCCCCTATGTGAAGGGGAGAAGATAAGAACAGGAGGCAAAAATGAGCAGATATAAGAGAATATTTATCATTGTGATTGATTCGCTCGGCGTGGGCGCGCTGCCAGACGCCGCGGCGTACGGTGATGCGGGGACGGACACGCTTGGACATATTGCGGAAAACACGGATCCCTTCCGTATCCCCAATCTGCAAAAGCTTGGCATGGCAAACCTGCATTCCCTGAAAGGGGTGGACCCGGCGGAGAAGCCGCTCGCCTATTTTGCGAAACTGAATGAGGCGAGCGCGGGCAAGGACACCATGACGGGACATTGGGAGATGATGGGGCTGCATGTCACCACGCCATTCCAGACCTTTACGGAGACGGGATTTCCCAAGGAACTGATAGACGAACTGTCCGCCAGAACCGGGCGAACCATCATCGGCAACAAGAGCGCCAGCGGCACGGAGATTCTGGAGGAGCTGGCGGAGGAGGAGATCGCCACAGGGCATATGATCGTGTACACGTCGGCGGACTCCGTGCTGCAGATCTGCGGCAACGAGGAGACTTTCGGGCTTGACGAGCTGTACCGCTGCTGCGAGATCGCGAGGGAGCTCACCATGCGGGACGAGTGGAAGGTCGGCAGGGTCATCGCCAGACCTTATGTGGGAAAGAAGCGCGGCGAGTTTAAGCGCACAAGCAACCGCCATGACTATGCGTTGAAGCCCTTTGGAAGGACGGCGCTCAACGCCTTAAAGGATGCCGGGCTTTCGGTGATCTCCGTGGGCAAGATATATGATATTTTTGACGGGGAAGGGCTAACAGAGTCCAACAAGTCCAAGAGTTCCGTGCATGGCATGGAGCAGACCATCGGGATTGCAAAGAGGGACTTCACGGGACTGTGTTATGTAAACCTTGTGGACTTTGACGCCCTCTGGGGACACCGCAGGGATGTGGCGGGCTACGCGAAAGAACTGGAAAAGTTTGACGAGAAGTTAGGGGAGCTGCTTCCCCTTCTGAAAGAGGACGATTTGCTGATCCTCACGGCGGACCACGGCAACGACCCGACCCACACGGGGACGGACCACACAAGGGAGAGAGTGCCATTTCTGGCGTACTCCCCGTCCATGCAGGGCGCGGGAAGGCTGCCCGACGGGGACTGCTTTGCGCTGATCGGCGCAACCATCGCGGACAATTTCGGTCTGCAGATGCCGGAGGGGACGATCGGGAAGTCGGTGCTTGCGGAACTGAAGTAGGAGAAGTGGTTCGGTTGTATACGCACAGATACGTGTATCCTGTCAGCGCAGGACAGAGGTGAAATGCAGTAGGAAAAATGCATCATCGGAGGACAATTATCATAGAAAGAAAGGGGCAGACACATGGACAAGAAAGAAATTTTAAAGAAGGTAGATCACACCCTGTTGGCACAGACCGCCACATGGGAGGAAATCAAGGCAATTCTCGACGCCGGAATGCAGTATGGGACGGCTTCCGCCTGTATCCCGGCTTCCTATGTGAAGCGGGCGGCAGACTATGTGCAGGGGAAACTGCCGATCTGTACCGTGATCGGTTTCCCAAACGGCTACAGCACCACAGCGGTAAAGGTGTTTGAGACGAAGGACGCCGTGGCAAACGGCGCGGCGGAGATCGATATGGTCATCAATATCGGAATGGTCAAGGATGGTCTCTATGACGAGGTAGAAGAGGAGATCAGAAAGGTGCATGAGGCGTGTGACGGCAAAATCCTGAAAGTGATTATCGAGACCTGCCTTCTGACGGAGGAGGAAAAGATAAAGATGTGCGAAATTGTCACGAAGGCGGGCGCGGAATACATCAAGACATCCACCGGGTTTTCCACGGGAGGAGCCACTTTTGCGGATGTCGCCCTTATGAAAGAGCATGTGGGAGAGCACGTGAAGATCAAGGCGGCGGGCGGCATCGCATCCTTTGACGATGCGGAAGAGTTTATCAGGCTTGGCGCGGACAGGCTGGGAACAAGCCGTCTGGCGAAAGGGGTATAACCGGGAAGTGAAAAGAGGATGGAAAGCCCCCGGAACACAGGTAAAGTTCCGGGGGCTTCCTTAGGGGAGGATAAGTATTTCTTATCTTTTGCTTAGTATCATTGTTGCCTGTTTTGCGGGCTTTATACACTTTCCTAAAAAGTTTTACAACTTTTTTACAACTTTTCAATTTAGCCTCGATATGGTAGAAATTTTATGGAGAGAACAATTATGCTTTTTGGTGAATAAAGCCTTACCAATATTTATCCTGAATTATTCACGGAACAGTATCTGAACTGATAACTGTGCCATGAATCTAAAAATTTATCCATGCAGACATAA
>RAYM01000043.1 GCA_003611805.1 bacterium 1xD42-87
TTCTTTGATGACATCATGGCTTTCCATGAAATGATGTATCAGCAACGCTCCGCTGAAACAGAAAAGGAAATGAAGCGCAGGAAACGTGAGGTCGGACAGGCGAGGAAGCGGATAGCGGAACTTGACCGTATCTTCAAGCGGATTTATGAGGACGACATAAGCGGCACAATCAGCCACGACAGGTTTTTGAAGCTGTCCGCAGAATATGAAGCGGAACAGCGGGAACTGGAAGAAAAGGTCAAGGCAGACCAGCAGGAAGTCGATACCTACGAACAGAACAAAAGCGATTTTGACAGCTTCGCCGCGATTATCCGCAAATATGTGGGGATAAAGGAACTCACACCCACAATCGTCAATGAATTTATCAAGAAAATCATAGTCCATGCGCCGGAAAAGGTGGACGGGAAACGGGTACAGAAAGTGGATATTGTTTTCAATTTTGTAGGGGAAATCAATTTTCTTTCTGCCACGCAGCCGAAACGGCAAGGCGCATAGGAACTCGAAAAGACGGTACAGCCCCTGTAATTGGGGCTATACCGCCTAATCTGAAATTACTTCCCTCTAACCGTAAACATTTCATTCTAGGTTCTTTTTTTCTTCTTCATTAAAACCTCTTTTTCCCGCTGCTCTGTGAAGGCTTTTTCTTCCTCTGTTATCCCAAAAGAAAGAATATCCTGTGGTTTACAGTGCAGGATCAGGCACAGTTCATTGATGGTGGACGTGGTAATGGATTCCCCGTGAGACATACGGCGGAGTGTATTGCTGCTGATGCCATAGTGGTAGATCAGGGAATATTTTGTGACGCCTCTTTTTTTCATTGTTTCCCAAAAGTTATCGTAGCTGATCATATGGATACCTCCGATAACCTTATTTTATGTTATATGTAAAATATTAAACATAAGTAAATAATTGCTAGCAGTAAAATATTGCACATATTTTGCTTGTAACAAGGGGGAATTCATGGTAATATAAGCAATATATTGCACATGTTTAATAGAGGCTTTAAACGATAAAAGTAATGGCAAAATACGGAGTGAGGAGGAACTTATGGGATTTTCATATGGTTTATTGGGCATCGGGAATACGATTGCAGAGAACAGGAAGGAAAAACAGCGGAAAGCAGCCCTGCCAGACAGGAAAAAGATTTTGGACAGGGAGATGGAGGAATTCTGTAATAAAAAGGCAGCGGTATATGGCATTACACGTGGCATCAATCTGGTAGAACTGCAGATGTCTATCGCAAATGCGGATTACTATTATGAAGAAATGATGATGCAAAATGAAGATGCGGCTGTTTTCCTTGAGGGTGAAAGGGAACAGATTATTTCCCGCAGGAATGCCATGTTTGACAGGATACGGCAGCTTCCGATTGAGGGACAGTATGCTCCTGATAAGAGTGGTATGAGGGTCGGAAGACAGAGCGGCGTTATGAGAGAGGGCGGTCTTAACAGCCTGTTGAAGCAGGCGGAAAAGTATATTGAAAATAATGGGATGGATTTCCCTACAGAAGAATACTTGCAGAGAATCCATAATCAGTATACAAAGGTACTTGATGAAATAGAAAAGGAGATAGCGATCCTGAGAAAAGGGATTGCGGGAGAGGAATATGTCAACGAACAGTTAAGGCTTTATGAAGGGAAATACAGGGTTTTAAAGAACATTGTCTTGGAATCCGCTGATTCGCAGGGGAACACATCAGAAGTTGACGCTTATATCATTACTGATAAGGGACTTGTCGTAGCAGAAATAAAGAACTATGGGAACGAGAACCAGAGATTGCATATTACAAATGATGGCAGGTGGGTGATTGAGGATATCCATAACGGGAATATCCTAAAGCGGATTGACAAATCGCCAGTGGAACAGAATACAAGGCACTGCCTTGCGGTGGAGAGGCTGTTGGTACAGGAATTTGGGGAAGACTGCAATATTCCTGTGATTCCTGTTATATTTATTGCAAATAATAAAGTCAGCATCAGTAACGAGAGTAAGAGCGATGTCATCCGTGTATCAGAATTTTATACGTTTATCAATTCCATACAAAATTCGGCAACAGTATCCAAAGAAATGCAGGAGAAGATTGAAAGCCTGCTAAACGCGCGAAATATAGGTTCGCAGCCTTTTAAGGTAAACAGCAGGTGGCGGATCATGGACTGCATAGAGGAGATGGAGAGGGTTTTTACAAACTATGTCCTGTATAATAATGAAATCGCAGAGGAATATCAGAGGGCAGTCATAAGAAATACGCCTGTGAAAGAGAAGAAGAAAAGGGTATCACAGCGACCAAGTATTAAAACAATAATACTCTGCCTGTTGCCGTATCTGCCTATTTTATTTTTCGGGTGGACACCACAATTCAGAATAGTATTATTGATCAGCTATACAATCATGCTGTGCAATATACCACTTGGTTTGGTGGCGATGGTTGTCCTGTATATGATATTAATCGGATAGAGAAACATATGTAAAAAAAGAGCTTTCCCAAAAACGGAAGGCTCTTAAAAATTCGGATTATAATTTGTTGATGGATCAAAAATTAAGATCTGAAATGATAGGGTGGAAGCAGTTCCTCAAACTTGTTTTAAAAATGCAATCGGGGAAAAATTATATAATGAATTAAGTGATAGAGGAGGGATGCTTATATATGAAATTAATAGACGGTGATGAACAGGACAATAAGAATAACCAGAAAAACATTTGGGGTAAACAAGAAGAAAATGTCTGTACAGAAAAAATGTCTGTTAATCATGTGATTCATCCATTGAAACGGAGCCAAAACTTAAGACCCATTGATGATGAAGAATGGGAAAGTATGTTAAGGATTTTGAAAGGTCATAAGCACGTATGAAAAATTGCATGAGATATTTTATAAAGATAATTTTTCCTGTGTAATACAAAAAGAATTATTAATGAAGAATATAAGTTAGATATTATGATGGTTAATATTTTTATAATTTTATGAACATAATATCTTGCGGTATCCTGCAATGCACTTTATAATATATTTTATCAGATCTGCCTAAACCATTTTCAGAAAAAGGAGGCCGTCAATGAAAAGTTATATCAAAACAAGAACTGTGCAGTCTATCGTAAGGGATATCAAAAAGGGGAAGATAGTCCTGGAAACAGGTATCCAGAGAAAGCAGGATCAGTGGGACAGGAAGAAAAAGTCGTTGTTGATCCTGTCCGCCATACAGGAGATCATCATTCCTGGCATATTTGCAAAGGAAACGGTAAATGAGAAAGGCGAGACTGCTTGGGAGATACTGGACGGAAAGCAGAGGCTTACAGTACTTTATTCCTTTTTGAATGATGAATTCAGACTGGATAAATCTTATGAGGATGATTATGCAGGCATGAAATTTTCAGAGCTTAATGAAGATGTCCAGAATACCATCAAAAATGCGGAGATCACAATCAATATTTATCAGGAGATAGACGAGCAGGAGACAGAGGATATTTTCTGCAGACTGAACAATGGACAGCAGTTGTCTAATGACAATATATACAGGGCACATATGGGTGCAGACCTTAGACAGTTTGTGGATGAGGCAGTAAGCAGGCCTTTTATGAAGAAGGTGAATTTCACAAAGGGACAGCTTCGGAAGTCAGAGGATCAGGGTGTTATATTGGCAGCACTTGCTTTGATTTCCGATGAAAGTGTAGCTGATCTCAGTAAAAAGTCAATCATACAGTTCATTGATGACTTTAAGCAGCGGTATGATCAGGAGCTGTGCGATATCATACTGGCATCACTTGATGCGTTGGATGAAGCGATTCCTGAGAAGCATAAGAACTTGAAAAAAGTGAGCGTTCCCATGATAATAGCGAATGAAGCGCTCTGCCTGAAAGACAGCAAAAAGCAGAAAACCTATGCAGACAATCTCAATGCATTTCTGGATGACTATGAAAACAGAGCAGATTATCTGGAATTATGCAAGACCAGCACGGCAAGCAGCCAGAATGTAGGAAAGAGAAATTCCTATTTCTATGCAATGACAGAGGAATAAACAGGTTATTCGTATCTTGGTATGTATATTTGGGAGGACTATTGGTGAATATCAGTAGTCCTTTTTGATACAAATAATCCATATAGAAACAGCATGCAAATGGAAGAGTGTTTCAACTTATTATTTATGATACATTTTATAATATATGTGTAAAATGAACGAAAAAGCTGATAACATCATAAATTTTCTATTAGGAAAGAAAAACTTTTGTTGGGTTTTGAGTTAATATTTATTTTTATATTAATATAGGAGTTTGAAGAAAAAGAGGATTTAGAATAGGTGCTGATACTGCTTTTTATAATGAGGAGAGGGTGGAAAACATTTTAACAAAATGGTATAATTTAAAATTATAGATAATATAGTGGAGGATACGAATGAAAAGATATGCTGTTCTAATCAGTTGTGAAGAATATAAGGAGTTTGATGATATTGAGTTTTGCCACAGCGATTCGGTGCTCATGGATAACACATTGATTGAGTATTGTGATTATGATAGAAAAAATGTTCATCTCTTGGTATTATATAAAGACTCTTCAGACAATGATGTGGTTTGTATTTATAAAATAATTAGTGATATCATAGATAGCATGAAAAGTGAAGACACTTTTCTGTTTTATTTTGCTGGTCATGGTATGTCGTATGGAGAGGATGAGTATCTTATTTTGCCAGATACGGAACAGAATAATATTGAAGGAACAGCATTATCATTAAAACGTTTAAATGAAATTTTGAAAAAAGCAGATGGAAATACATTTAGAATTCTTGATGCATGTCATTCGGGAAAAGATGTTCGTGGAGTTCGAGAAAATGTTTTTATAAGAGAAATCATAAAAAATAGCTGGGCGACTTTGGCATCTTGTTCTGAAAATGAATGTAGTTATTCTGATGACAAATTATGTCAAGGAGTTTTTACATATTATGTATCAGAAGAAATAAAAAGATGGGAATTAGGTAAAGGAATTACTCTTGAGACATTAAAACTGCTAGTATGTGAAGATTTACAACAGTGGGAAAAAGATAAAAGCAATGGACATATACAGACACCAACATTGAATGGTTCCATTGTAGGGAATGTTGAATTTGCAACTAGAAATGAAAGGGAGTATGAATATGAATTATATGATGAAGAAAGGTGCATAGAGCAGGGAGCGGAGGAATCAGTGGTGAATACAGAGTTAAATATAGTGAACAGTCAAAGTACGGAATTATGGGAGCCTAATGCAGGTATTCTCATCCCTAAAAGCGCAGATGTTGCGGAAGTTTTGAGAAACGATGTACAATTGAGAGAAAGAGAGTTAAATGGAATATATATTAACTATAAAAATGAAAGTTATGAATTTGCGACAGAGCCTCTTTGGAATCGAACTATGTCTTTGTTGCGGAAACGAGTATTGGCATTAGGAGAGGAATTTGTTTGCGAAATGGTTGGTATAGATAAGCTCGAATATGTTAGAAAATTACCTGAATTTGAAGTTATAAATTTAGCGATGGAATTGGGCTTTATAAATAAAACAGGTAAAATGAGATTGATGCATTCTTTTGAAACAGTCACTCATTATTTTGATCGAGATGTTGAAGATGAGATGACAAAGAGCGAAGCCGAAAGCATAATTAGAGCATGTGTACAGTATGTGTTAGGGATTGACGAATCAGAAATAGTTTTTGAATATAATGATTTTAGAACTTCGTTAAAGTTGGAAAAATTTGATCGAGATTCCACTAAAATAGAGATGATAAAAAATAGTCCTTATTTTTATAAAAGGACAACAATAAGGACATTTGTGAATCTTATTTCTACTACAGAAGGGGCAGAATTTGAAAATGTGATGTCAAATTTTGATGTGGTACTTTCTGCAGTTTGGGATGAATTGTCATCAGATGATAAGTATTTTGTTGGACATACATATAGTAAATATAAAAATAAAGGTAATAAAGAATATATTGTTCCTATCTACAATGCTTTGAAAAAGGTAGGTGGGTTTGATTATGTACCAGAAGGGTTACGTTCTTCAAGCTTTGTTAATGTGGCCAAAAAAGTGAAAAGTGTGCATTATGCAATAAATAATTTTTATAACGAACCTAGTGCAGTTAGAGAATTGGAGAGGATGGGGAGTAAGATTCCAAGACCTGCAATAAAAGAGGTTGTAAGTGCAGTATTTATGATTATGATGGGCAATGCATATGGGAGATCTTTTGATGCAGTAGAACCTGCAAAAGATATTTTAAGAAAGCTAACAGAAAGTGATTGGGTGTATTACATAGAGCAGTGCTTGCCCTATGATGAAGAGGTACTTAGCAAGATGTATGCGGGAGATGAACGTAATGGACGTTGGTGTGAAATTATTGTCGAATTTGGGGTAGATAAATATGAATTTACAAATACTAAAGTTAAAGAGTTTATCAACTATTCTGTCAAAGGTGACAGGAGGAATGTAAAAGCTATAGCAGGAACATATTTAAAGAAAATAGGTAGTATTTAAATTATTGACGAATATTTAAAAGCTGAGAGGTTTTCGTGGTGAAGATCTTTCGGATTAATTGAATGTGATTTTTTGTATTATTAGAGAAAAGTCAGGGCTTTTTTATGGATATGTTCCTTTGAAATTATATAGTGGCTAATAAATTGCCTATCTAGTAGGTAACGAAAGGACCTTGGAGAAATCTGAGGTCTTTTTTGATGTTATGCATACAAATATTTATATTTTTGACAGCTTTGTATATAACGAAAAAACAGGAAATACCTGAAATAAGAAGAAGGGAGAAAAGAAAAAATTATGAATATAAAAAAGTATAGTTTAAAGACAATGTGTGCAGCCTTGGCATGTACAACAGTTTTAAGCAGTATGCTGGCTGCCTATGCAACAGATGTCATTATCAATGAAACGCCAATGGATGACTCGGCGGAAATTAATGTAATTAACACTCTGGCGGATGACTCAGCGGGGACAGATACAGGTGATTCTGGCTGGACTACAGAAGAAAACAGTTATGAAGATATAAAAGTGACTTACCAGCAGTCATCGAGTTATGCAGTGACGATTCCAAAGACAATCGCTCTGGATTCCAAGAAACAGGCAGCATATTCTGTAAAAGTAACAGGGGATATTGATGCAAACCAACGGGTTTATGTAGCGCCTGTGGATGGAATTGCTGACAGTGAAAATTTAGATTTTTATATGAAAGACTTAAGTGGCAGGAAAGCAGATGTAGCAGCAACGGTAACACATAGTAAAACCTATTGGAGTTCTGAGAATGTAGCAAATGCATATGAAGAAACCCAAAACTGCGTCAGTGCGCCAGATCTGACTGCGGGTACATGGGAAGGAACCTTCCAAGTAGAGATAAGGCTGGAGACTAATGTGGTGCAGGATGAGGAAGAAACAGCTCCTGCGGAGGCATATAATGATTGGAATTATACACTGGATGAAGAAAATAATATTATTACGTTGAACTATTATATAGGTTTGGACTATGCAAATCCTAAAAAAGATGTAATTGTATATGCTAACTATGTGATTGATGGAAAAACATATAAAACACAGATCAAGAGCAATGATGTAAATGCAACCGTTAACACGGCTTATATGTTTAATAACAATTTTAACTATGCCCAATACATTGAAACCATTCAATTTAGTGGTGGTATTGATATGAGCAATGTAACAAATATGAGCTACATGTTTAACAGTTGTACTAAGTTAACAAGCGTTGATTTTGGAACTGATTTTAATACGAAGAATGTGACAAATATGGCACAAATGTTTAATAATTGTACCTCTTTAACCAGCTTGGATGTAAGTGATTTTGATACAAGCAATGTGACGAATATGAGTGGCATGTTTAGTAGTTGTCGGGCACTAACAGATTTGGATTTAAGTAATTTTGATACAAGTAAGGTGACAGATATGCAATCCATGTTTTCTAAATGTGTACTCTTAACCAGCTTAGATTTGGGCAACTTTAATACGGGCAATGTAATGAACATGAACTATATGTTCTGGGATAGTTCTAAACTTAAAACAATCTATGTGACAGAAGGTAATTGGTCAAGTTCACAAGCAACTACGACATGGATGTTTCAAAATTGTGGGACATCCGAAGTGACATATAAATAGTGACTACACTTTTAGATCCTGTTTGGGAATTCTCATACAGGATTTTTCTTTTCCCCAATATAAAAATTTACTCGTTCCGTTTTTCGCTTGTATTTATTCTCAACTGGTATATAATAAAGAAACTCAACTAAAAAGTATATATTTTAACAACAAAAAAGCAGGTAATGACATACCTGCTCTGACCAAAAATTATAATGAAATGAAGTTACGTATTGAGTAGTACATTGTTCATTTCTGATTTCCTTATTATTATAACGTATTATCTTTCAAAAATTACCAGAAGTTGAATGAGTAAAAAGTTATATAGATAATATTGCAAATTGAGAAGAAGCCTTCATTTCATGGAAGTTTTGGCATGACCATTCTGTGAAAGGAGGCTTATTTTTATGAATGGAACAATAGATAATCTGATCCCTGACTGGAGGGAAAAGATAAATGAGTCAAGTATTGGATCAATAAAGAGTAATATGGCGGAAATGCTGCCCATATTGAAGCAGTTAGTGAAAGACGGAAATATAGAGGGGATACAGGAGTTCTATCAGAAAGTATGTACAGATACAGTTGATATGAATGATGACAGGGACCCTTTCTTTTATAAATTTCTCATGCAGTTCTGCAACGCAGCATCCTGCGATGGAGTAATGGAAGAGAGACCAGAGCCAAACACAAAACACCATTATCTGTGCTTTAAATGTGTATATCACAGGGGCGAAGAAGATGAATTCTCTGTCATCACGTTCTTTAAAAAGTGGGATGAAATTTTCCCTGAATATAAATATCTGTGCTTTCTGATGTACAACAATCTTGTCGGAATGGAGACGTATTTACATACCTATGAATTCAAAGAACCTGTTTTTGATGAAAAATATATGGTGCAATGCAATAATCTGATCCTGTCTTTTAAGCTGGAAGGAACAAAGCAGGAAAACTTGTTGTACCCTGTAATCCATTATAACGAAGATTGGATCAGCTTTATTTATGGTAAGCTGGAAGAAATGGGGCTATATGCAAGAAATGTCCTTATCAACGGGGAAGTTTTAACGGTTGTCATTGACCTTTGGAGAAGCATCACTTTAAAAAGCAGTTCCCTAAAGTACATCCTTGGAAAGGTGGAAGAACAGTTATTGTTCCGATTACAGGATTACCATGTTTATGATAATGAACACTTTTTTATGGTTCCTGGGAGTATCAATGCAAGGAAGCATATTTCTATTAACAGAAAAACAAAATTGATGTACTCTAACAAAAATATAGAGGGAGATACCTTTATTAAAAGGGAAGATGGCTATTACAGATGCTATTATGTGGGAATGGACGTTTATCCGTTTCCTGCTGTCAGTTTGTCCAAACTTGCTGAGACGGTGGGCTTTCCGAAGAAAGAAAAACAGGAAGATACAGATAAGCGAAAAAGGGCAGAGAACAAAAAGCGTTTTACCCGTGTTGGCAGGGAGCGGCTGGAAGATCTGGATAAGCTGATTGAATTGCGGCAGGATGAGATCAGGGAGCGTTTCCATTTCTTTCGGATCATGGGGAATATCTTATTCTATTTGGGAAAAGAATCTGCGGAAGTGCTGCAGTATATGAATGACAGGAATAAGCGCCTGTATGTGCCGATCAGTGAAAGGTGTCTTCTAAGGATTTTTACATTCTGCAAAGAGGATTATGAGAAATATTTAAGTGATCCTGAACTTGGCATAAAATATACGAATCAAAGGATCGTAGAACTGCTGCAGATCAGAAAACTGGAGCAATGGGAAATGAAACAGCTTATCGGGGAGAATGAAGCATGGGAGAGAAACAAGGTTTCCCATATCATTTCTACAAGAAAAGCATATGCCCCAATCAAGCATGACAAACGATATGCACGGGAGATGCAAGAGGAAGTTGACAAGGAACAGTTCCTACAGATGCGGCAGCTTGGTATGAGTAATAACCAGATTGCTAAGAAGAAGCATGTTGATCCAAGAAAAGTGGACAGGCTGATAGGAAAAAATACAGAAAAAGAAGCAGAAAGAGAAATGTTAAAACAGAGGGTAATAGATATGACAGCGAAAGGTAAATCTGCTTCTAAGATCAGCAAAGAATTAGGTGTTTCAGTAAGTACAGTGCGGAGAATTAGAGCAAAAGCACAGCAATAGGGAGCAGGTTCTCCCTATTTTTATTCCCCAAATTTGCGAAGGCCAGTTAAGATAAGAAGGCTTATGCAGGGTGAGTTACTTGCTGGTCTGGAAGCAGTCTGCTCGTCAAAGAAGTGCATCTCCTCCATCATGGAATACAGCTTCTATTTCTTTTCTTTCAGAGTTTCCTACAGAATATATAGTATTCTTATCTAAATACACAGTAAATACTTTGGTGGTAAGAAAGTTTGACGATCTGTGACACCCCTTATTATCGAAAGTATAATAAGTGCTTTTTCATGAAAGAAGGCCCAAAAGCAAAACAAGTTGCTAATGAGCCTTTTTGTGAAAATTTAGATTTATTATTTTCAGATAGCCTTAAGTGGATAGTAATAGCCAAGTTCCATTGCAGGAGAACAGAAGGGAGTCCTGATAAGAACATTATCTGGCAAGCAGCTTCTTTCTTTGATAATAGGCTTATACTCGCCAAGAAAAGTAATTTCTTCTAAGGAAGTAGCATCAAAACAGTGTGGCGGGATGTAAAGAGAGTCTGCACTTGTTGAGAGCGTGAGACGTTTTATACCTCTTGCTTCGAGAAAAGTGTCTGCCTCCAGTTTGTCAAAGGAACCTGTCAAAGTGACGTCCTGTAAATCATCACATCCGTAGAAGATGTCTCTGCCAAGGTGTTCTATATTATTTCCTAATGTTAATGCCCGTAAGCCAGTGCATCCGAAGAAAGCAGCATCATCAACGGAAGTCAGGCTTTCAAAATGTAATTCTTTAAGCTGATGGCAGAAAGCAAATGCCTGATAGCCAATCGTTTCGATTGCAGCATAGTCTTTAATAGACCTCAACTTCTTGCATCTTGAAAATGTACTCGCCTTTATCGTAGTGAGATCGCTGGGCAGTGTAATCTCCTGCAAACGGCTATCGAAGAAACAGTATTCGCTCATTTTGATACCATTTGGCAACTCGACATTATAGCAATGTGAACCTTCAAATGCTCTGAATTGCAGTTCTTTGATGCCGTCTCCAACAACCAGTGCTTCTATTTGCACCTGACCAAAACAATAGGGAGCAATAGAATCAATGTGCTTTCCATAGTAGTAGTGGGGAACAAGCAGATATTGTAAATGTGCATTTGTAAAGGGAAAGTCATATTTCGTAAGGGTGTTAGTAGTTTCGTCAATGATAAAATTGTCCATAAAATTTCCTCCTTCAAATTAAGTTTTTTATTTTAGCATAGCAGTTTTTTTGGTGGAAATCAGTGCCTAGAAGGATGAAATCGTGCTTTGGAGGAACGAAATTAAAAAAGTTGGGTTTAGCATTGAAAATATGCGAAGGCCAGTTAAGATAAGAAGGTTATTACAGAGTGAGCTGCCTGCTGATCTGGAAGCAGTCTGCTCGTCAAAGAAGTGCATCACTTCCCAACATGGAATACAACTTCTATTTCTTTTCTTTCAGGGTTTCCTACAGAGTATATAGTATTCTTATCTAAATACACAGTAAATACTTTGGTGGTAAGAAAGTTTGACGATCTGTGACACCCCTTATTATTAAAAGTATAATAAGTAGTCTGGAAGTAATATGATGCAGGGTAATTTTACATGATAGGCTGAATTAGCCTTAAGCCTGTAGGAGATGATTTTAGATAGTTTTTGTTCACTGCTTATAAATCTGCACCTAGACACATAAAGCTCCAATTTGGGCATCTCAGAGCCTTTTAGAGGGGCATTTAAAGTACTAGAAGGATAAAAAGAAAAATTTCCTCTATTTCAGCTCTCAAAATATGCGAAGGCCAGTTAAGATAAGAAGGCTTATGCAGAATGAGTTGCCTGCTGATCTGAAAGCTGCTTGCTCTTCAAAGAAGTGCATCTCTTTCCATCATGGAACACAGCTTCTATTTCATTTCTTTCAGAGTTTCCTACAGAATATATAGTATTCTTATCTAAATACACAGTAAATACTTTGGTGGTAAGAAAGTTTGACGATCTGTGACACCCCTTATTATCAAAAGTATAATAAGTGCTTTTTTCATAAAAGAAGGCCCAAAAGCAAAACAAGTTGCTAATGAGCCTTTGAACAGTACCATCTGTTCAGGGGACAGTCCATTGCTTCCCCATAATCTTCTAATTGAAGAACCTTTCTATTGTTTACATCTCTTATTTCACGTTTTGGAACAACGTATCCTGATTAAAGGCATTGGATCATACAGAAGTTTGCGGGTGGGGAGAGAATTACCTCATCCCCACCGAAAGAAACTATGCGAGAGCATAATACTCAAGGAAATGCCTTGAAGTATGCTCCCAACATATGCCCCATGCATCTGCAAGTTTTAATGCTGTTTCCAGCGGTAACTTACAGATAAGCTGGTTATCGTTTGTCCCTTTGGGACAAGCGTATAAACCAACCACACCTAAGCAACACAAACTTAAATAGTTTGTGGGCTGCAGGTTTCGGATATCAATGTTCTCATGGACATCAGCATCATCTGCTGACTCCTGAAAAACATCGGAGATGAGTTTTGCCTCATCCTCCGAATATCCGTCATTAACATAGTACGTAAAGTACTTGTCAAAAATGGCCTTGTCCTTAGGAGTTACCTGAAAGGCAAGAACAGGGGATGTGTTTCTTTTTGCCGTAAGGCAGTTAAAAATAGTATTCAGCATAGCGAATACCTCCTTATGTATGAGTCATCTTAACAGATGCTAATAGATTATATATGGAATTGTTTTTTTAATAACATTTGAGATATATTTTGTGAATATTAAAAAATTGAGCTTTTTCGTTTTTCGTAGAAACTATTGGATAGATAAACTTCCGTTTGGCATTCATTTGTTTGTAAAAGGTATGAAAAACCGTCTTTTTCCATAACACATTGACGAAAATAGACATATACGCTATAATTTACTAAGGGCAAAATATTACATACACAATAAATTACATATATTGAATGCTCTAATTATGTTTTTTAGACCACTGTATATAATAAAACGACTTGCCTATAAAAAGGGTAGAAAAATTTAAATTTGGAAGGAGAAACGTATTATGAGAAAGAAAATTTTAGGTATTATTGCAGTAACATTGACAGCTTCTGTGCTGGCTGCAACCTTAACAGGATGTGGGACTAGGGCAAAGGCGACAGATCAGGAGGTGGTTATGGAGGAAGAGCCTATCATCGTTACGGATGAAGAGGATTCAGAGGAAGTAACCATTGAGACAGAGGATGAGATCACTGAGACAGAGGAAGTGGTTGCTGATGACGGGGAGGCTGATGTGGAGGCAACTTATACGGAGCATGAGTATTTTTATGTGAGAGATGAGTTGGATATGACAGATGCAACACCAATGGATATGAATGCTTTGAATGTAGATGGTACAACTTATACACTGAATGAATCCGTTAATATTTATATGCCATCAGTGGGAGCATTAAAGGGCTATACGAAACCAAACATTGATGTTTATGTAAATTCATTCAATGAAGATTGGTATTGTTTGTATTTTGAAAACGAAGAGTCTCCTAATAATTATGTGCTTGTAAAAGCAGAAGATTTTATTGAAGCATCAGGAATGTATGAGAATATGGAAGCTATTACGGCTGATGATATTAAATTCTCGCTTATGCCGCAGCTTGATCAGATGGAGCATGGTGATGAAGAAGTATACTATGTAGCAGTGGACGATGTTATAGAAGAAATGACTTCTGTTTCTGAGTTTACGATTCCGACATACTGTAAAGATGTAGATGGGTGGATGGCACAGGTAATAGCAGATAATGACTTTGGAAACTATCAGTTATTCCACATTGAGAAGGTAGAAGATAAGTCTGATGAGGAGAATTCCTGCTTTAGGGTTACTTATGGCCGTTTGCAGAAGTTTGCACAGTAAACTGAATATAAAAGCAGTCTGAGAAATCAGATTGCTTTTATATTCCTATGGAATGTATTTTTTCGTGGCGCATATAATAGAAAGATTAACCATAGAAGGCTATAGTTTATATGTTGTAAGAATTGTAGAGCAAAATGTTTATTGCAATATTGCAGTATTATTTGTATCTAAAAATTTTGGAAAGGAGATTATCATTTATGAAAAAGAAAATACTATCAGTAATTTTAACAATAGGGCTTATCACTTCCATAGCAGGCTGCGGTAATAAAGAAAAAGCAGAAGAAAATGTAAATACAGATATAAATGTAGAAACAGAATCCTCTGAGACGGAGGCTGCGGAAAATGAGTTTGTTGATATGAAAGGCAATGATACGCCATCTACGGATAACGCTGAGACAGAAACATCATATAATGTAGATGATTTGGAGGAACAGAAGGATATCTTTGTAGTTAAGCATATTGATACAGGGGATGGGACTGAAATTGATTTTACGAATCAGAAAATTATTAATGGTCCGTTTACGTTGGATGAGAGCGTTGATATTTATTCGTTTTACTTTACTTATTCAGGTTATACAAAGCCTAACATCAAGATAGATGGTGTATGGAAAGTTGATGAATGGATAGTTGTGCCATTCGCACAATCAAGTTTTCTTGTGAAGGAAGAGGACTTTAACAGAGTGGCAACTTTAAAAGAAAAATCAGAGAATACAGTAAATGAAGACTTGGCGAATGCAGCAACGGAAGCTGTTTCAACAGGGCAAGCAAAAACACCTTCTCAGAATGAAGGTAATGCTAACACAGCGAATGAGGTAGCGTCTGCTCCTGAAACAGAGGCGCAGCAAGTGGCACCTACTCCTACAGTCACTACTTATTCTGAAGCGGAAGTGATTAGTATCGTAGAGACGGCATTAAGAAATGCAGGTTGCAGGAAACCAGAAGAAGATATGACGGTAGAGGAACTCGCAATGTTTGGGCCTACTGATGGTATGGGATGGGGAATTGACAATATTCCAACGAATGATCCATATACAGCAGCCAGTAAAATTGTGGAGGGGTTTCAGTTTGCGGGTTGGAAATATTATTATATTGAAAGTCAGGGCTCTTCAAATGGATATGTTCATTTGAAATTATATAGCGGCTAATTCAATAGATAATAAAGACCTTGGAGAAATCTGAGGTCTTTTTATTTTGCTTTTTCCTCCCCAAATTCATAATAACAAATACTCCATTTATCTATAATAAAAAAGATAATTTCAAAAACGTTGAAAGGAGGAGACGAAAAGAAAAACTATATATGATGTAGTTTTTTATAAAAATTATGAAAGAAGAAATATGTAAAAGAAAATTTATATACATAAAAATACTCTTGCTTATATTGACTGCATTGTGTTTTGTAAACAAGCCAATGACAGTAAAAGCAGATGGCATACCTGTATCATTGGGGTATGTTCCTTTTGATGAGCACAAAGGTATGTCAGTTGAGATTGATGGTGAAACTGGCTTTTGTGTTCAGAGAGGATATCCATTTAGAAGCGGTGTTTCTGACATTCAAATGTTGAGAGTTGTAGGAGAAAATATTACGATGTCTGAATGGATCAGAGAGAACCTTAGGAATTATGCAGGAGAAGGTGTATGGGAGTATTTTCGCGGCTGGGGAACTTGGGCTTTAAACGGAGATCATACGGATGCTTCCCAAACGTCACAGAGCGGAGCACCGTCATCTGACGTGATTCTAGAAGTATTTGACAAAGAGACAGATGATTTTGAGGATGGATATGTACCTGGCAAGTGGAATACATCTGCATCATCAGAATTTAATTCAGCTCTCATTACAGGACATGAAGGAGCTAAAGATAAGTATGCAACCACAGTAAAAACAATATCTGCTGGTGAGGCTGGATATAGCGTTTCGCAAATGAATGCGCTGGCTTTTATCAATTATTATATTTTTGAAGATCCTGATGCAGGTAATTACAGCAAGCAGGCTAAAATTCAAGCAGCTCAGGCACTTGTATGGGCAGTCGAGTTCAATTTTGTAGATGTGGCAGGATTTGGTGGTAGAGATTCCTTTTTAATATATAAGGATTCTTCTGGAAAATATGGTACAGGTGGAGCTTCTACCTTCTATGGAACTTGTGATGGATACATAAAAGTGTATATTGGGAGTCAGTATGAAGCGATGAAACTTTACCGTCAAGTTGTGTGGAAAACAACTAATATGAGACAATGGCCTAGTTTTGCTTACAAAAGACAAAGTGAAGCATATAGAGAGCCAATCCATTTGAAATAGGATGAACAGGAGCACGCATACATAGCAACGATTGCAGATGGAAACGGAGTTTTGGATTATTTCGATTTTGAAATACCTGGAGTTACTTGTACGGAAAATGAAGATGGTACTTTGACAATCCGAAGCACAGGAAAGATATCAAGTCCATTAACAAGCAGTCCAGCAGTGAGTAAATTATTGCCTGATGACTGTGCCTATACCTTACCTACATTTTATAGATGGGATTTGGAAGATGTAACAAAAACATTTAATTATTCAATACTGATTCCAGATTTGGTTTATTGGGCTCCTGAAAGTGCTATGAATAATTATAGACATTCTCACAGTTGGAATCCTCCTTGTGAATGGGCATGCATTAATAATGAAATTGATAATAATTTTTGCCATAATGACAAAAATGCAGGATGGGAAGATGAACATGATGATGAGGGTAATGTTATTGGTGGAGAATATACAAAACATGAGCATAAACCAGAGTGTTATCATCATAATCATTGCCCGTATTATCAGGCAGCAACAACTAGTAGAACTACTTTTAACAGTAACTGTAAAGTATTTTGGACTTGTATGAAAAAACATTATCTCTTAGAACAGAGAACTATTTCAGCAACCTATATAGACTGGCAGG
This sequence comes from bacterium 1xD42-87, assembly GCA_003611805.1. Taxonomy (GTDB): domain Bacteria; phylum Bacillota; class Clostridia; order Lachnospirales; family Lachnospiraceae; genus UBA3282. The sequence goes on from RAYM01000043.1 coordinate 17,055, forward strand.
ATTTGGCTGACTTCACGGGTCCAGATACACTTGTAGACCCTGTACATGCTTATATTTCTGTGATAACAGATGAACACGAATTTCCCGCAGAAACGGATACGGAGATCCTGTTGATCGCAGACTATGATGAATGGAACAATCTGACTTATACAGCTCCTAATGGAAAGGTGATTAAACATGCTGACCATTTGAGGGTTGGTGAGAAGTATCACCTAAAGTATATCTATTCCTACAAGGGTGCATCAAAGGGATTCAGGATTGAGTTTTCTGTGCAGAATAAGCCATATTATCAGTATAATTATTTAGCAAGAATGCAGGCGCCAGATAATAACAAGTCAATTTATGAGCTTCGTACAGGTCTTGCAGGAGACAGATTCTCCAAGAGTTCCATCAATGTGCCACATGCAAGGTTGGTACAGGATCTGACGGACATTACCATCAGAGGGCTGTACACAACGCCTGAAACAGCTTACACATTAAATGGTGCATATACATGGGACAGTGAAGATTCGTGGAATGACCAAGTTTATCTCGATGCACTTGTTACAGACCAATTTGACGATAATTACGACAATAAAGATGCAGGAAGCATCACATCAAACAATGGTTCTCAGCTCAAGACTGACTTTACGGTATCGAAACCTTCCCACAATGATATGCTTGTGGTATGGGAGTTCGACACAGAACCAGAGGTATTCACTTCCGCACTTGTCTATGGAACAGCCTACATTGAAGTTGGCGAAAATGATAATTTTACAAAGAATTATTTTGATGAAGCCTATAATTATGCGAAAGATAAGATGGCTGCAACAGCTTACACGAATTGGTTCTACAGTTTTGAGGAACACAATAACGTTGGAGGCGTTGGGTATTTCAGCTCTGAATATACAGGTCCAGGCGGACCACAATCCAACAATCCTATTCCCGCACATACTGTTTATACGCAGAATAACGAATATAGGACATTTGCAGTAAAGAATAAGGTATGGCAGTCAGATGTAGATATTAAAGTTTCCAATTTTGTACAAAATACAGGAGCAGGAATAACAGAACATATCTATCAAGAAAGAGACAGGGATAATCATGACTTGAATTACAACCTGTATTACACGGTAGATGTGGTGAATCCGAAAGCGACCATTTATGAGAATAAACAGAGATCACATGACGGACAGACAGAGAATGATGAAAAAACAACACCATATGACACTGCTTCTGACGTAAATGAATTTGATGTGAATACTATGATTTCATGGGGTTCCACGGGAGCGTCACAGACAGGTGCTTCTTATGGGAATACAATCGTTGTAGACCACATCAAGACGGGAAGGACTTATATCCAGAGAGAAATTCCAACGGTGCTTGCTACGATGACAGCGCTGCCTAAAGAAACAATGAGTTTCAAGATATATCCGAACCATGACAGGCTGATCTATGAGGATCATTATACAGGAGCAGCAGTATCTGGTTCTGATATAGGAAGGACAGTCAGTGTTTCGGCAAAAGACGGATATTATCCGCCTAATGAACAGTCCTGTGTTTCCGACATTTATCCCGCCATGAATCCTAATGTGGAAGAGATGAGACCGCAGAATATTAGTAATTCCAATAATGTGCCTGACCAATACAATCAGGATGACAACGTACTGCATCATATGAATCCTACAACTTCGTTTACAACTAAACTGAGTAACGGAGAAACCAAGACGATTGTGGACAGCCACACAAAGACTTATACACAGTATGACTTTGAATACAATCCTAGTAACAGGAACAACAAAGTAACATTCCCTAGCAGGAGAAGAAGCATTATGTTCTTCAAGTATTCAAAGACAAATTACAGCTACAACGGAAATTCTGTACAATCAGCGATAGGTCAGTTTAAGAATGCAGGCAAAACACAGACTGAAAGCTACTATATCAGTCAGGTATTATTTAAGAGCAACTATACTTCCAAGTACAAGAAAGAACTGGAAGCACAGGGAGCAGACTACATTGAAGATAAAGATGTATATGGCAACCTTACAGATGCTTGGATTGATATGGTAAACCAGAATAAGTTTGCTATCGTATCTGCAGGACAGGGTTTTGAACTTCGTGTTACTTTGAAATATGAAAACAGTTTCTTAACTCAATACCTTACAAGATATTTTGGCTCAGATGATGGGCAGAATGATATTCTTGGTACATCCAACAGGGTACAGAAGCGATACAATGATGTTCCTGCAAACAGCAGACAGTATGCGAATATCAGTGCTTTAACTGGTAAGGACGGTAGAACGGAGCCGTTCTATACAAGTTCTGCTAGAGCATACATTAGCAGTTACAGCATTCTTGATAGATTAGCAGTTAATCTTGTTACAGGCTCAAATGTATTCAATGACTTGTATGTATTTATGAGTGACAACCCTGATACTGTTTACAGTTATTCAGGAATCTATGATACTCCCGTTGTATTTGAGAGAGACATCAAATACAGTGCTGATTATTCTGTAACCACCATCACCTATACCATGTGTGTAAGTCATGAAAATGGTATTTCCAGCAACCTGCAGAAGATGAAGTTCTATACGAACCAACTGGCTCCCGATAAGAGGACACCTGGCATTGTAGAAGGCACTTACGATGTTGCATCACAGGGAGAACACAGCATTACGATCTGGACTCCCATTGTGGCAGCGACACCGTTTGACTACCCTGATACAATTCAGGACAGATATATTGGCGATGCGATAGAACTTGGTTATACGATCAAGACAACAGGCGCGGATGACAGTATTGTACATATTGTGCAGTAAAATAAAAATTGAATCTCCTTCAACATAGAGGGAGATTCTTTTAGAAATTTAAACTATTAGTGAAAATGTTAATTTATTCTCTATTGATAAGGATAAAAGTATGAAACAAATAATGATATAGAGTATAAAGCCAACAGCCAATAAATAGGGGTATATTTTTCTGATGAAAAAATCCTGCCTAATTGCATCCATATATTTTGGCTCTTGAACAAATTCATCTAAGTGGTGTATGTAATAGTAATCATTTTTGGGAAAGAGGCAGGTACAGTTTTGATAATATTCAAAAAGTATTACATACAGAAAAGATAGTAATAAAAAGAAATTGCATGTAATAAGAGCGAAAAATATACATATACCACAAAAAGCAATTTTGCTGAAAGAACCAGCTTTAAGGATATCAATCTGTTCAGTTTCTTTAAATATGGACCAGTCAGAGCAGGATGTATAATTCCATTTTAAGCAGAAATTCACATCATAGTTTTGGGAAGATGCAATTTTTACGGCTTTATGGTAGTGGCCCAATTCATGAAATGGTTCCAGTAATATGTAGCACATGAGAGTAATGAACATAATGCTTAATAATTGAGAACGGGAGAAAGGAGTGATATTCATGTTTGGATTTATGAAAAAGTATAGATATGAAAAAAAGGTTAAAAGCCATAATATACCCGAAGAAAGAAGAAACCATTTTTTGATAGTATTTTTGACTTTCATTATGAGCGTAATTCCTCCATTGATAGTTGCAATAATTTCATATTTTACTGGTGTGAATGAATCTTTTGATAATGTAGTCTATTTAGGGATTTCTGTGCTGTGGTGGATAATGCCAGTTTTAACATATCCGAACAACGGGGTGTTTTATGTTTTAGTGTTTGGAGCATTACTTATTATGTATATGAACATAGTGGTCGTAACAATTTTTCAGTCTTTATAATAAATTGTAACACAAATAAAGTACTTTTAATAGAATGACTGTAGGAGTTGATGATGCAATCGTACATATCGTGCAGTAAAAGACAAAAAGGACTCTTTCCATATGGAAGGGGTTCTTTTTGTGTTGGGAATTGAAGAAACTATAAAACAAAGATATAATAGAGACAAATATCTGAAAATGGAATTAGATATGGTTGCAGGTTATAGTTGGATGAAAGGGGAATCTTATGGACAAAAGATTAGATTTGCTAAATCGTGAGGAATTCGTAGAAAATGTTATTAAAATAGTAAATCAGTTGTCAGATATAAAAAGAGGGTGCTGCTTCGCCATCGAAGGAGGTTGGGGAGTTGGCAAGACTTTTGTGATAGAGGAGATTGAGGAGCAATTAAAAGTGATTCAATCTGAGGAAACGAATAGTGACAAATATTTTGTGTTTCATTATAATTGCTGGCAACATGATTATTATGAAGAGCCTGCTGTTGCAATTATATCAGCGATGTTGGCTTCGATTAGGGAAGATGAAGTTTTAGTCAATGGGGAAGCGGAGAGAATCATAAAGGCAGGATATGAGTTTGTTGGAGAAGAACTTAAAAAGATAGCAGGCTTATATATAGAAAATAAGATAGGGATCAATTTAATCAGTTGGGCAGAAGACATAAAAAATAATAAGGAGATAAATCAAAAAGCAGAGAATGAGTTTGATGAGATGTTCAATTTTAGCCAGACGATTGAAAAAGTTAGGAAGAAATTGCAGGAAATAGCAGAAGAAAGAACAATCGTTTTATTTGTGGACGAATTGGACAGATGTATTCCACAATACGCAATAAAGGTGCTTGAAAGATTGCATCATATCTTTTATGGATTAGATAATGTGGTAGTGGTTATGGCAATAGACAGAAAGCAGTTAGAGCATTCTGTAGAAGAAATGTTTGGAGCAAGAAAAGATGAATCTTCTATAGACATTGAAAGGTATTTGAAGAAGTTTATAGATTTTTCAATGGTGTTGGATAATGGAACGATTAACGAATCTTATCGGGAAAAGTATAAAATATATTTTGATAACTTTGTGATTGAGAATAAGCAAGATGCAGAAGAGATAATGAGTATTTTATCAAAGTTGTTTATAACCATTGATATTAGAAGGCAGGAAAAATTAATAGAGAAAGCCAATATGGTACATTCTCTTGTGTGTAAAGAAAAGATGGATATTTCTGTTTTAGTTTTTGAAGTGGTGTATGAAGTGCTAAAGATATGGAAGTTTGGTGACTTGAAGTATGTTGCAGTTATTAATGATGGAGGATATCCAGATATCAGTAAACGAATCGGTGATAAAATGGATATTTTAATATCATTTGTGGAGCATGCATATTCAAATATTCAATTTTATGGGTATCAGAATACTGTAAAAGGTGTGAATAATAATTTATATGGGAAAGTGTTTTGGTACTTTGCTAATATATTTTATGATGAGCAGGTGCCCTATAGAGAATATAATGAATGTATGCATGGTGTAAAAGAGGAGTTAGAAGTAGCGAAGAAATACTGTGAATTTTGTGAGATGGTTAAATAAAATTAACGATTTACCTTTACGAAGGAGAAAATATATGAGTCGAACAAATATATTTGAAATTCTTGATCAAAAAGAAAACATTAGTTCACAAATTAATAAAATAGAAGAATTATTATCTGAAGTCTCTGTTGATAACAGCATACCTGAAGATATTGTAGATATGTATTGTATGCGAGAATGGAAAGCGCGGGGAAGGTGTACAAGTTGTGAGGAAATAAGAAAGCGACTTCAGATTACATATGCAAATATTAAAAATAAATTGTCGGAGGAGCAGGTGCTGTTATATTTGGAATATGTGGTAAATATTATCTGGCTTTGCAATGAAAGATACGGTGTTGAGGATGCTGAAGATGAGTATATTTATCTACAAGAAAATGTTATAGGACTTTTAGATGATTTAGGATATGAGACTAAAGTTTTTGAAGATGAAGAAAAAGTAATATTAGTTGAGAAAAATGCAGCAATGACGGCAGTTGCAGAGGTTGTTGATCCAAACACGGCATATGCGGTGATAGAATACAATCATCATCTCTTAAAGGGGGATATAGCGGAGAAACAGTGAATATTAAAAATTTTGGCGGATAAATTTGAGCCAATGAGAGGAGAACTAAAGAAAGTAAATAAGGAATTAGAGAGTAATACAGGGTATTTGCTTAATAAAATGAATATCAGACACAATAATATGGAGGGTAAAAATGCAATTGAATATGTTAAAAATCTTTCCGATGAAGAACTAGAAGAATGGTACGATGAGACATATCAAATGTTATTACTTTGTTTTTTGGAATATGAGAACATTGAGAGAAATAAGAAAATTAATAAGTTAAAAGGAGTAATAGAAAAATAGTAAAATGTGTGGTACAAAAAGGACGTCTCATAAACGAGAGGTTCTTTTTCTTTTGGTATGTACAAAAATCGTGACAAAGATGGACGAAATAAAATCCATATTTATTGAACTGAAAAAATTTATCATGTATCATGAAAAATAGATAGTGTAATTCTGTCTAACGGCAAAACAACAACTGCTGGTTATACAGAACCAGTGGTTGACATAACAAACTCAAATTACAACGGAGGAAGTCTCTATTTTCTGTATTAGAGCAAATTTTCTGACAGGAGGATTTGCAGATATGATTGTAGGAAAAGACATTCCTTTGCCTTGGTGGGAGAAATATACACTTACGATAGAAGAGGCATCCCTGTATTTTGGTATCGGGGAAAAGACCCTCAGGCGGTTCGTAAAGGAGCATCCGAATGAGGAGTTCATTATTTATAACGGGACAAAGGTTCAGATCAAAAGAAAGGTGTTTGAAAAGTTTATTGATGAAAAAGTAACTGTTATGTAAGTTCGGTCTGAGGTTTGCAGACGGACTTAGACCTAGATTATGAGTCCCGTTCATGGTATATTATAGATATATCATATCGGGGCTCTTTTCAATTTAAGAAAGGAGTGACATTATGAGCACAAAAAGACGGGATAGCAAAAACCGTATTTTGCAGAATGGAGAGAGCCAGAGAAAAGATGGAAGGTATATGTACAAGTATATTGACTGTGCGGGAAATACCAAATATTTATACAGTTGGAGATTGGTAAGGACTGATCCGATTCCAAAGGGGTGTAAAGATACTGTCCCGCTCAGGGAAAAGATTAAAATAGTCCAGAGGGATAAAGAAGATGGAATTATATCTTCTGGCTATGAAATAACGGTGCTTGAACTTGTGGAAAAGTATACCGCACAAAAGGTGGGGGTAAAACAGAACACAAAGAGGGCATATAATTTTGTTCTCAGTATTTTAAGAAAAGACTCCTTTGGGGGTAGAAGGATTGAAAGGGTAAAATATTCTGATGCAAGAGAATGGCTAATAAAGCTCCAGCAAGATGGGCGAGGATATTCAACTATTAGTATGGTGAAGAATGTTATAAAACCTGCATTTGAGATGGCTGTGGCAGATGATTTGCTTCGTAAAAATCCCTTTTCATTTCCGCTAACGTCGGTTATAGTGAATGATAGTATTCCAAGAGAGGCGATTAGTGAAAAACAGGAGGAACAGTTTCTGGCTTTTTTAAGAGAGGACAGTTATTATAACCAGTATTATGATGCTGTTTATATTTTGTTCCATACAGGTTTAAGGATATCTGAGTTCGCTGGGCTGACAATATTTGATCTGGATATGAATGCGGGTGCTATCAAGGTAGATCATCAATTACAGAAGAACCGTGGCGGGGAATATGTTGTTATGGATACAAAGACCGACTGTGGGACAAGAATTATTCCGATGACGGATGAAGTGAAGGAATGCTTTCGTAGGATATTGGAAAAACGTCCGAAACCTAAATCAGAACCAGTGATAGATAATAAAACAGGGTTCTTGATTCTGGATCAAGATGAGATGCCAGTAGTATCAGCACAGTGGAACAGGCGCTTTCATAAGATGTGTGCAAAATACAATAAATTATATGAAGGGCAGATGCCAGTGATCACTCCTCATATATGCCGACATACTTTTTGCTCTAATATGGCAAAAGCAGGTATGAACCCGAAAACGCTGCAGAAGATTATGGGGCATAGCAATATAGGTGTTACATTGAATGTGTATACTCATATCGGTTTTGAAGATGCGAAAAAGGAAATGCTGTCGGTGTGTGGAGGTCGGTAATGGACGGCAATAAAGTTGTAGGATACGATTCCTGTACAACTTTTTTACAACTTTTGAAGCACAAGATGTGCGATTTTATGCTAAGATATACCAAGTGTTTGTAAGATGGAAGAGTCGTAAAAGCCCGTATAATCAAGAAATTGGTGCTTTGTGAAAAAGTACAGCATCATGTATTTCTTATCTTTTGCTTATTGTTATTGTTGCCTGTTTTATGGGCTTTATACACTTTCCTAAAAAGTTTTACAACTTTAAATTCCCGTGTTGAAAAACTATCGCATATTTACATTTCCTGCAAAATGTTATATACTTATTTGATAAATGCGGCATCGCATGGACGGGCAGCGGCGGTTCGACAGACGAAAACGCCGGTCCGGAATACAGGATAAAGGTGGTACGGTACAATGGCATTATTACAACAGTGGCGCGATATGGCGTATTCGGAGACAGCGAACAAAGGGGATTTGCAGAGACTCTGGTCAGCCTATTTCCAAAAGGAGAAGGAAATTTATGCACAGCTTTTGAAGACCCCGGATGAGGAGGTAAAGGGCACGGTCAAGGAGCTGGCGGATAAATACGAAGTCGATCTGATGACCATGACAGGCTTTCTGGACGGCATCAACGACAGCTTGAAGCAGGCGAACCCCATCGAGGAGATGGAGGAGGACACGGAGGTAAGCCTTGGATTCGATATAGAACTGCTCTACAAGAACATGGTGGCGGCAGGCGCAGACTGGCTCTACAATCTGGAAGAGTGGAACGATATTTTCGATGAGGACAAGAGAAAGGCGCTTTACCGGGAGCAGAAGGAGTCCACTACCGTTCATAAGGATAAGAAGATTTATCCCAACGATCCCTGTCCCTGTGGCAGTGGCAAGAAGTATAAAAAGTGCTGCGGGAGAAACGCTTAAGACATTAATTAAGTTATGTAAACTTGGTGCCAGACAATCTGCAGGTAAAATTCCCAAAGCCAAATTTTACACTTTACTTTTAGGATTGCCTGGCATAGAATAAGGATAAGATTTGGGAAACAGGATAGAGAATAACACGTCGACGAGAAGAGTAGGATGCGGAACGCAGCAGAGAGAGGCGCCCTGTGGTGAAAGCGCTTTTGCGGGAAACATTTGAAAACCGGCTCCGAGTGACCTTAATACGGTCCGCTGACTTACGTTACAGTCAAATGAGTGGTTCCGGCGCTGCGAAAGGCGCACGGAGCAAGCGAGGTGGAACCGCGTAAACATACGTCCTCTGCACAGTCTGACTGACAGTGCAGGGGATTTTCGCGTATAAGCAGAGTCAGAAGGCTTACGAAGCGTGCACCATGCTTGCATGAGGGCATGCTTTGGAAGACTTGTGACGAGCAACGCGAACGAGAGATGCGAAGCATCTCGAGTCTGCTTATACGCGGCAGAGTCAGAAGGCTTACGAAGCGTGCACCATGCTTGCATGAGGGCATGCTTTGGAAGACTTGTGACGAGCAACGCGAACGAGAGATGCGAAGCATCTCGAGTCTGCTTATATGCGGCAGAGCCAGAAAATGGATGAAGGAGGGAATGCAATGACAGTAACACAATGGAGAGAGACGGCAGCGGAGGTGAAGGACAGAGCGCTTGATACGGTGAAGGGCGATCTGACCCTTACAAAACTGGATTTCTGCCTGATCGGGGCGATTTGCTTTCTGGCGGGAATCTGTATCGGGCTTTTGACAGCGCCGCTTACGCATGGCGTCAGAATCGAAATGGGCAGCAATAACGGCAGTCATAATACGGGAAACGGCTGTCATAACGGCAGTGAGAACGGAAATAATGAAAGTCATAATTGTTGAGTGTTTTTTAAGAAATCAGGGCAAAGGCGACAAACAAAAATGAGAGGATGAAACAGGAGAAATAGGAGAAATTCCTGCTTCGGAAAAGGAGAAAAGACATGAAAATTACTTTAAAAGACGGTTCGTTTAAAGAGTATGCGAAGGCGATGAGCATCTACGACATTGCGCTGGATATTTCCGAGGGGCTGGCGCGCGCGGCGTGCGCCGGGGAAGTGGACGGCAAGGTGGAGGATCTGCGCACGGTCATTGACCGGGACTGCAGCCTGAACATTCTCACGGCCAACGATCCGGAAGGGCTTAAGGTGGTCAGACACACGGCGTCCCATGTGCTGGCGGAGGCGGTGAAGCGTCTGTTCCCGGAGGCGAAGGTGACCATCGGTCCCGCCATTGCGGAAGGATTCTACTACGATTTCGACGCCGCGCCTTTTTCCAGAGAGGATCTGGATAAGCTGGAAGCGGAGATGAAGAAGATCATCAAGGAAGGGCACAAGCTGGAGCGGTTTACCCTTCCGAGAGCGGAAGCGATTAAGCTTATGGAAGAAAGAAACGAGCCGTACAAGGTGGAGCTGATTCAGGACTTGCCGGAGGATGCGGAGATTTCTTTCTATGACCAGGGCGGTTTTGTGGATCTGTGTGCGGGACCTCACCTGATGAGCACGAAAAATATCAAGGCATACAAGCTGATTTCCTCTTCTATGGCATATTGGAGGGGCGATTCTGACAGGGCTCAGTTACAGCGCATCTACGGTACCGCTTTTGCGAAAAAGGAGGAGCTGGAAGCATATCTGGAGCATTTGGAGGATATCAAGCGCCGTGACCATAACAAGCTGGGGCGCGAGATGGAACTGTTCACCACGGTGGACGTGATCGGGCAGGGTCTGCCGCTTCTTTTGCCGAAGGGTACGAAGATGGTGATGAAGCTGCAGCGCTGGATCGAGGATCTGGAGGATAAGGAGTGGGGCTATGTGCGGACGAAGACCCCGCTTATGGCAAAGAGCGACCTGTATAAAATGTCCGGGCATTGGGACCACTATAAGGACGGCATGTTTGTGTTGGGGGATGAGGAGAAGGATAAAGAGGTGTTTGCGCTGCGTCCGATGACCTGTCCGTTCCAGTATTACTGCTACAAGAACACGCAGCATTCTTACCGGGATCTGCCGATTCGATACGGCGAGACGTCCACCCTTTTCAGAAACGAGGACTCCGGCGAAATGCACGGACTGACCCGTGTGCGACAGTTCACAATCTCTGAGGGGCACCTGATTATGAGACCTGACCAGATGGTGGAGGAGTTTAAGAACTGTATCGCGCTGGCAAAATATATTATGTCAACCTTGGGGCTGCTAGGTGATATCACCTGGCATCTGTCCAAGTGGGACCCGGAGAACCCGGAGAAATATATCGGTGAGCCAGAGGTATGGAACGAGACGGAGGCGCATATCCGCGATATCCTGATCGAGTTGGAGATTCCCTTTACGGAGGATGTGGGCGAGGCGGCTTTCTACGGACCGAAGGTGGATATCAACGCCCGCAATGTCTACGGCAAAGAGGACACCATGATTACCGTTCAGTGGGATGCCCTTCTGGCGGAGCAGTTTGATATGTATTATATCGATCAGAACGGCGACAAGGTACGCCCCGGCATCATTCACAGGACGTCGCTGGGCTGTTACGAGCGGACGCTGGCGTGGCTGATTGAAAAGTATGCGGGCAAGTTCCCGACGTGGCTGTGCCCGGAGCAGGTCAGAGTGCTTACGATCTCCGAAAAGTATGACGAGTACGCGGAGGAGATTCGCAAAGAGCTGGCAGGAAACGATATCGATGTGACGGTAGATAACCGGTCGGAGAAAATCGGCTTTAAGATTCGCGAGGCGAGGCTGGCGAAGGTGCCTTATATGCTCGTAGTCGGCGCGCAGGAGGCGGAGGATAAGACGGTGTCTGTCAGAAGCCGCTACGCAGGGGACGAGGGCGTGAAGCCGCTCGGTGATTTTATTGACCAAATCTGCAAGGAAATCCGCACAAAGGAGATCAGGCAGGAGATACCGCAGGACGAAAAAAAGCAATAACGTTTTGCATCTGATCAGCAGAAGCTTGTAAAGGCAGGGGACAGATGTGGGAAAAGCGTAAGAAAGCGCGGGTGAAAATGACCGGATGCGTCAGCCCGCATGGTATGGAGTGCGCACGGTATGAATTTTAGGGAAAAAATGACGGGCAGGGATATCGCGGGTTTTGCCCTGCTCGGACTCAGCCTTATCATGCTCTGCAGGAGCGTGATGCTGTGCTTTAGCAATGATATCTGGTACGACGAGCTGTTCACCGTGGGTCTGGCGGAGCATTCCTACGGTGAACTGGTTCGCCTCACAGCGGCAGATGTGCATCCGCCGCTGTATTATTGTATTGTCAAATTATTTTCGGACTTATGTAAACTAATCATGCCCGAAGCAGGTACGATCATCCCGGCGAAGATCGTGTCGGTGCTGCCGTATTTTATTCTGCTGCTCTATGCGGTTACCTTTATCAGAAAGCGGTTCGGCATGTTTGTGGGCGGGATGTTTTTGTTCTGCGTGACGGCAATGCCCCAGCTTTCCGCCTACACGGTGGAGATGCGGATGTACGGCTGGGCGCTGCTTTTTGTGACGGCTGCTTTTCTGCACGCTTACGCGCTGAATAAAAGTTATGTAAACTACAGTCTCCACGGTGCGGCTCTCGTCCTCTACGGTCTGGCGGCGGCTTACACCCAGTACTTTGCCTGTGTGGCGGTTGTCATGGTTTACCTGTTTCTTCTGCTTGCATTCTGGCTTCGGGACGGGCGGCGGATCAGGGAGTGGCTTCTTTATGTGGCGGTGTCTGTGATCTGCTATGTGCCATGGCTGTCTGCACTGGCGGGGCAGCTCGGCGAGGTCAGCGAGAATTACTGGATTCTGCCGTTGACGTGGCGGTCTCTGGGCGGCTGTGTGAAATTCCTGATGAAGCCTGCGTTTACGGATGAAAGGGTAAACATGGTTCTTGCGGTGATTTTGTCTGCCGCGTACCTTGGAATATGGTGTCGGTGGCTGCTGAAACTCTACCATAGCAGGAGAGAAAGAGGAATAAAGCGGGAAATACAGGGAACGGTAAAAAATCCGAAAACAGAGCTAAGAGAGAAAAACGGACGGGATCACGGAGAACGGGCAGGATTATGGACAACGGACGCAGCCGGGACAGCAGAACGGTTCTGCCTCGCCACGGCGGGCGTCGGTGTTCTGGCAGGTCTGGTAGCTTTCGGGTTTGCGGCATCGTTTCTGATCCGCCCGGTTTTTGTGTACCGCTATATGATACCTGCGGCGGGGTGTTTCTGGCTGGGATTTGCGCTCTGCCTGAATGAGATGTTATGTAAACAAAAGTGGACGAAGGGCGAAGGCGATAGCGCCGGAGACATCGATGAAAAGTTATGTAAACTGAATGGAAAATTTCACACAGCGGAAAATCGTCTTGTAGATAGACATAACATAAGTGCCCGTAATATGGAAAGAGACATAATTTCCCGCGTAGCCGGGATTTTGCTCGCGCTTCTTGTCGTTATAGTCGGTCTGCGGGACTACCGCGCGTTCATGGGCGAGGAGGAATACAAAATTCGTCTGATGGCAGAGACAGAAAAGGCGCTTGCCATGATCGGTCCGCAGGACAGTGTCCTTTATAATTTCGACCAGGTGCAGGCTGTGACGGGGTATTATCTGCCGGGGACGACAGCGCGCTTTTTGTGGCGTGCGGAAGGAGAAAAGCTCATTCAGGAAATTACTTCACCCTGCGGCACGGTGGAAGAGCCGGAGGAGCTTCGGGAAATACTTGATACAGCCAGGGAGAAAGAAACGGAAAAAAGTTTATGGTTTATCGGAAGCTTTAACAGCAGGGAGGATATCGTGAGAGAGTGGCGCGGCGCCGGGCTCGAAGTGGAAGAAATGGGGAGCTTTTTGCTGGAAAGGTACTGGTTTAATCTGTATAAAATTTCATAACAACGGAAATAATACTCCATGACGGAAATATAGAGTATGACAGACTGTGTCAGGGCGCACGGGATGCGGTTTGTCAAAAGCACTGGAATGAGTGCGCAGAAAGGTGGAGTATTTGACATGGCGGAATTAAAATGTGGCGTGGAAAACTGCAGTTACAATCAGGAGAATTATTGCTGTAAGGGCGATATTATGGTGGGAGGTACGCATGCCTGCGACTGTGACGGCACCTGCTGCGAGAGTTTTTCCCAGAGGCGGGATGACGCTTATGTAAGTTCATTGGAGCATCCCTGCCGCACGATCAGCATCGACTGCGAGGCGGAAAAGTGCGTATACAATTCAAATTACAAGTGTCACGCGGAGCATGTGGATATCAGGGGCTGCGGTGCGTGCGACTGCAGGCAGACCCAGTGTGCGACCTTCCGTGAGGCATAAACTTGCCAGTTTTGAAATTTTATATTACAATGGTTGTGATGGGCGCAAGACGTTTGGCTTGCGTCCTCTGACTATATGGGAAAGGCAAACATGATTATGCACGGAAAAAGAATAAAGTGTCTCCTTCTCGCAATGTTCGGAGCTGCCCTTGTGGGCTGCGGGAACGGAGAGGCTGTACATACAAGCGCAGAGGCGGCGCAGGCTGAGAATGCCGGGGCTGCGGACACAGAAGCCGACATTTCGGAAACAGGAGAAGTGGGGGAGGCGGAAACCACGGAAGGGGAAGAAGCGGAAGACGGCGAAGTACAGGAGACAGAAGCTCCGAATACGGGAGAAAGCGCTGGACCGGTCACGGACGGAAATTTTATGGCTCCGGTTGAAATGGATGAAAATCTGAAAAACCAGCTGGCGGAAGAAATGCTGGAAGAAAATGAGATGGATACTTCCGTTGTGGAGAGCGCGCCCGTCACAAAGGGATGCAGTTTTACCTTGCCGGAAGCTTTTTCGGAGTCGGAGGATATCGAGGGTATGTATGTGACCAGACGCTATCCGATCGACGCCTCTACCATATATTATGTGGCGCTTGGCAGGGACGTGGCGCTGCAGCTTATGACGGAGGAAACCTTCAAGGCGCAGGCGGAGGAAAATTTCCGCAAGGAGTACGGGGAAGAAATTGAGGTGACGATCGACAGTTTTGAGAGCATTCGGATCGACGGCTGCCCGGCTTTCCGGATTCTGTGCCACTATCAGGTGGGTGATACGCAGATCACGCAGCTGGAATATGCGATCAACGCGGATAAGAGCTATGTGATCACTTATTCCCAGACCTCTGACTATGATCGCATGGAGGAGTATGAGGCGAGTGCGGAGACGATTCATTTGGAATTTTGAGGGCATATTTAGGAAGTTATGACAAAGGCAGGTTGACAGTGAAGATTTTACACATTACAATTTGGAGTAAATCCATATAGGATTTAGAATTTGGAATAAAATATAGATATCGGCACGGTTGTGTTGATATACACCACACTTGTGAAAATGAAGGAGGATTTAAGGAAATGAAGAAATTATTGGCATTAAGTTTTGCTTTGGCGCTTACTTTCTCTACAACTGTATGTGCAGCGGAGACGGTTGTACCTGAAAAGGATTTTGGCGAACTTGACACACTGGCATATTGTGTGGAAAAGTCTCTTCCCGAGTATACTTCTAACGCAGTGGCTGATATGGACGGCGTTCGCGATCAGGCGAAGATCGCATCCGGCAGCAACATGTTTACCGAAGGCAAAGAGACCAATGCTACCTGTGTTGTTGATAAGGTAAATGTGGCAGCGCTCAGATATGCGCAGCAGAAGGCAGAACAGGTTGGCGGCACCATGCTGACAGTTGTTGAACTTTCCGCTCCCGGCGTTAACCTTGTAGACGCTCAGGTTGCACTGAGAATCGAAGGTGTAAAGGCTGGCGATGCTGTTACTGCTTACAGATGCGTGAAAGGCGACTGGGTAGCAGTTGACGTTACGGCAGTGGCTGACGACAGCGTCAGCATCAGTTTCCCTCAGAAGGGTATCTACACATTTATTAAATAATGGAATTGGCATCTGATAATGACATGATATGAACGACAAGTGTGGATATGCGGGCTGGTTTTGAAAACCGGTCCGCTTTATTTGAAAAGGAAGCGGGAAAGAAAAAAGAGGTTGACATATACCCGAGGCATGTGATATAGTCACTAATGTGCAAAAGCACAGACAACCAAGCAGGGCATCCGCTCTCACCTTGCAACGATTACAGTTCGCAAGCGTTCATAACTTATTTACTGTCTTAGGGGCGGTGTTTATGAGCGGGTGGATAGCAAAGGTTGTCTGCTCCTTTTTTGCGCGGATAAGCAGAAAAGGAAGGCTTATGAACAGACAGTTTTCTTATGGGAGGGTAAAACAATTAGCGACTTATTTATCAATGAGCAGATCAGAGACAGAGAAGTACGGGTGATCGGTGCAGACGGGGAACAGCTCGGTGTCATGCCGACAAGAGAAGCGATGAAACTTGCGGAGGAAGCGGGAGTGGATCTGGTGAAGATCGCGCCTACGGCGAAACCTCCTGTCTGTAAGATTGTGGACTACGGCAAGTTTAAGTATGAACAGGCGAGAAAAGACAAGGAAGCGAAGAAAAAGCAGAAGATCGTTGAGATTAAAGAGATCCGTCTTTCTCCCAATATCGATACCAACGATTTGAACACGAAAGTAAACGCCGCCAGAAAGTTTATTACCAAGGGTGACAGGGTGAAGGTTACCTTGCGTTTCCGTGGTCGTGAGATGGCGCATATGAATACCAGTAAGCACATACTGGATGATTTCGCGGAGGCTCTTTCCGACATTGCGGTGATGGATAAGGTGCCGAAGGTGGAAGGCAGAAGCATGACGATGTTTTTAGCTGAGAAGCGTTAAGCGATCGGTTAAAATAAATGATATCCCGGGTTGATATCTCGTAACAGGAATAAAAATACAGGAGGAACAGTAAAATGCCGAAAATGAAAACCAGCAGAGCTGCTGCAAAACGTTTCAAGGTGACCGGAACGGGTAAGTTAAAGAGAAATAAAGCGTATAAGCGCCATATCTTGACCAAGAAGACGAGAAAGACCAAGAGAAATCTCAGAAAGCCTGCGATGACTGATAAGACGAATGTAAAGAATATGAAGAAGATTCTGCCTTATCTGTAAGACAGGAGCAGACGAGGGAGTTTGAAATTTAGGAGGGAAAAGACATGGCAAGAATAAAGGGCGGCATGAACGCCAAAAAGAAACATAACAGAGTGTTAAAGCTTGCGAAAGGTTACAGAGGCGCAAGATCCAAGCAGTATAGAGTTGCAAAACAGGCTGTGATGAGAGCGCTGGCTTCATCCTATGCCGGCAGAAAAGAGAGAAAGCGCCAGTTCAGACAGCTCTGGATTGCGCGTATCAATGCGGCGGCAAGAATGAACGGTCTGTCCTACAGCAGATTTATGTACGGTCTCAAGAATGCAGGCGTTGACATGAACAGGAAGATGCTTGCGGAGATGGCAGTCAATGATGCGGCGGGCTTTACCAGTCTGGCGGAACTTGCGAAGGCAAATCTGAAATAACGATGAAAATTGAGGGCATGGCGTATACGTCGTGTCCTTTCTTTTCATAGTGTGAGAAGTACTTCTAACCGCTCACAGCAGAGGCTGTTTCGCGGAGAAGTACTAAATCACACACAGGAGAATGCCCAAAGTACAGGCATTCTCCGAACAGAATCTAAAGAGTACAGAAAACAGGAGGCATTTATGGGAGTATTGGACGGATTACAGCCGGAACGAGTATTTCATTTTTTTGAGGAGATAAGCCATATTCCTCACGGCTCCGGGAATACCGGGGCGATCAGCGATTATCTGAAAGCGTTTGCGGAAAAGAGAAGTCTTTTTTGCAGACAGGACAAGCTTGGCAATGTCATTATCGTTAAGGATGCGTCGCCTGCGAGGAAGGGGGAAGAGCCATATATCCTGCAGGCGCATATGGACATGGTGGCGGTGTGCGCGCCGGATGCGCAGATTGACATGAAAACCGAACCACTCAGACTGAAAGTGCAGGACGGCAGAATTTCTGCAGAGGGTACCAGTCTCGGCGGCGACGACGGGATCGGTGTGGCGTACTGTCTGGCAATTCTGGATGAGGAATCGATTTCCCTGCCCCGTTTGGAAGTGGTTTTGACGGTGGACGAGGAGACCGGCATGGAGGGTGCGACAGGCATTGATCTGTCCATGCTGCGCGGCAGGCGCATGATCAATCTGGATCAGGAGGAGGAAAGCGTATTCATTACAAGCTGTGCCGGCGGCGCGAGGGTGGATGTGGAGATTTCCATGGAGCGCGAGGAGGCGCCGGGAAAGTCATATCGGTTTGTGGAGTTTCGGATCACGGGGCTTGCGGGCGGGCATTCCGGCATGGAGATCGGAAAAGGGCTTGGCAATGCCAACTGGCTTCTGGGGGCGCTGCTCTGCGGGCTTTCCCTGCGCTATGATATCCGTCTGGCTCAGATGAAAGGGGGACTTGCGGATAACGCCATTCCCCGGGAAGCGGAAGCGGCGGTTTATGTGCGCGAAACGGATCTGGCGGAAATTTTGTCCTATGCGGAGGCGGAGGAAAAGAAGATGCGGGAGACATTGGGGGATAACGATCCCGGGCTTCAATTGGAAAAAGTCTGCCATGATGTCGTAGTTTCCATCCCGGCGTATACGAGAAAGACGACTGCGGATGCGCTCGCCTGTATTTGTAAGCTGCCAAACGGCGTGGTTGATATGAGCGAGGATGTGGAAGGACTGGTGGAAACATCTTTAAATCTGGGCGTTATGTCTTTGCAGGAAGACGGCTTGCGCCTGTCCTACGCGGTCAGGAGCAGTGTGGATCAGTCAAGGGAAAATCTGTGCAGACATATGATAGAGATTTCGAAGCGGGCGGGCGCTGCAGCGCAGGTCAGAAACGCCTATCCCGGATGGGCATACCGCAAGGATTCTCCCCTGCGGGAAAAGATGGTGCGGATTTATGAAGAAATGTATGGAAAAAAGCCGGTTCTTGAGGCGATCCATGCGGGGCTGGAGTGCGGCATTCTGTCCGGCAAGATCCCGGATCTGGACTGCGTCAGTATCGGACCGGACCTGCAGAACGTGCATACGGCGGAAGAGAGTATGGATATTGAGTCTGTGGGGCGTGTCTGGAATTACCTTCTGGAAGTTTTAAAACAGTGAACAAGGAATTGTTGACAGATATTGACAGAAACAGGATTACATCGTAGAGTATAGTTGTCGGAGTTATTTGGCGGGCAGCGTTAACGCAGGGTGAAACAGTTATGAAAGATATTTTGACGGGATTAGACCAGTATGAAGTTTTTCTGCAGAAACTGGAGAAGGAACTGGAGCAGATCGGGGATGACCGGATTATCATCGTATATACGGATATAAAGCATTTCAAGTATATCAACGATACCTATGGCTATAAAGTGGGAGATGCACTTCTGCAGGATTTTGTTGAGGAATTTATGGGGAAAACAGATATCATTATCTGTGCGTCCAGAGTGTACTCCGACAATTTCGTGGTGGCGAACAGAGTTCCGCCGGATTATTACAGCAACGAGGAATTTCGCGATCTGATCCATAAGCTGAATCAGGAGCGGGAGGCAAAATTCCGCGGGAAATATCTGAACAGCAGGTTACAGTTTTGCACCGGCATCAGCGTGATTGATAAAAACAGCCGTAGTCAGGATGCGGAAACCGCCGTCTCCAATGCCAATCTGGCAAGAAAAGTGGCGAAGGAGATGGAGCATGACAGCTGTGTGCTCTTTGACCAGAGCATGATGGAGGGAATCAGGCGTGAGGTGGAGATCACTTCATCCATTCCCAAAGCGCTTGCGCAGAAGGAATTTCAGGTATATTTCCAGCCGAAGATCGACACGGAAACGTTGGAGCTGATCGGGGCGGAGGCTCTGGTGCGATGGCAGAAGCCGGACGGCAGCTTTGTCTATCCGGACGAGTTCATCCCGCTGATTGAGCGGAGCGGACAGATTATAGATGTGGATTATTATGTATACAGAGAGGTTTTCCAGTTCCTTGCCAGACGGATTAAGGAAGGGAAAAAGGTAGTGCCGATTTCCCTGAACGTATCCAGGGTACACCTGCAGAAAATGCATATTTTACAGTATGTAAAGGAACTGCTGGAAGAGTTTCCGATTCCGTGCTCCATGGTGGAGTTTGAATTGACGGAAAGCATTTATCTGGACAATACAGAACAGGCGTTGGAATTGATTAAAGGTTTACATAAAATGGGAATCAAAGTGTCTATGGATGATTTCGGTTCCGGGTACTCGTCCTTGAATCTGCTAAGCAAGCTGCCAATCGACATAATCAAGCTGGATAAGGTTTTCCTGAAAGAGGGCGAAATGCAGGAGAATGACAGGATCATTATTTCCTGTGTGGTGGATATGGCCAAAAAGCTGAAAATCACCTCCCTGTGTGAAGGTGTGGAGACGCAGGAGCAGAGCGATTACCTGAAAGAAGTGGGCTGCCAGATGCAGCAGGGTTTCTATTTTTCCAGACCGATTCCGCAGGAAGTTTTTGAGAATCTGATTGAGAAGTGACGTTTGTAAAAAAATTGGCAAAAAGTTCTGGAATAGGTCTTGCATTTCTGTCTGGAATCAGATATAATAGTAAAGGTTTTTCGGGGTGTGGCTCAGGTGGTAGAGCGCTACTTTAGGGAAGTAGAGGTCGCAAGTTCAAGTCTTGTCACTCCGATAAGGTAAACCCCTGATAATCGCGATTTTGTGGTTATCAGGGGTTTTTCAATTTATAGGATAATTATCAATTTGTACCACCTTTTATCATTCATTCAAGGAGGCAGACTGGATTGAGCCGGAAGAAGTCATGCAGAAGGAAGCCGATTTCACTCTATGAAAAAGGGTTCCTTTTTGCTATAATGAATTTATCAATGTAAAGAAACCGTCCATAAATTGATTTTATGACGATAAGGGAAAAGGAATTATTTATGTATCTGAAACGCAAAATATATCAGAAGCTGCTTTCGTGGAAAGCGGAGAGCAACTTAACATTAGAGGTGACAGGCGCAAGGCAGGTCGGCAAGACCTATATCATCAGGAAATTTGCCGAAGAAAACTTTGACGCCGCCGTGTACATCAATATGCTGGAGGCATCCGGACAGGAATTTCTAAAGTGCATCTAAAAGACAAACGAGTGGGAATTCGGAACCGAAAGGCCAAAACAGCCGCTCCATAAGGCTCTGTCGCTATACGAGCCTTCCTTTCAGGATACGGAAGGAACTGTCATCATCATTGATGAAATACAGGAATCACCGATGGTTTATAACCTGATCCGCGAATTTACAAGAAACTTTCACTGCCGTTTCATAGTGACTGGAAGTTACCTTGGCAGGACGCTGAACACGGAGTTTAAGCTGTCAGCCGGCGATTTAAAATCGCTACGGATTGAAACGCTTGATTTTGAGGAATTTACCGAGGCATTCGGGCTGCATGAAGAATATGAAGGAATGGGACTGTATGGAACGCAGCACCCGGAGGAGCTTGCAAGGCTGTCAGAACTTTTTGGACTCTATTTAGAAATCGGCGGGTATCCCGCTGTGGTAACGGAATATCTTGAAACAGAGTCAACGGAAAAAAGCCGGGAAAAACTGGTCGTGCATGATTATGACAGCAACATCAGCAAGTCTGTATGCAACCGCGCCATTATGTGGCTGCAGAGCGCCGGCATCCTTGATTTTGCCGGGAAAATAAGCGAATGCAGGGTTATGGATTTTAAGGGAAGATGCCGCTGTTATTTCACGGACCTCGGACTGGCATATTATTTCTTCCGCAAAATTGGTGCATCCTCATCCGACATGCAGGGGATGCTGCACGAGAACTTTGTATTTTTGGAGCTGCGCCGCAGGGCAGAGCGATTGTAGGAAATCGCACTGGAAACACCGGCGTTTGCAACCTACCGGGGCGGAGAGATTGACTTCCTTGTAAAAAGCCTTCTCGGCAGGGAAAGCCTTTATGCACTGGAAGTAAAAAGCGGAAAGAATACCGCGCCGACAGGACAAAAGGCGTTAGAGGACGGAAAGGTGGATTACCTGCTTCTCCTAAAGGGCAATACACAGGGAAGACAGGCGGGGAATATATTTACTATTCCTGTTTTTCTGTTCCAGAGTTTTGAGTTTACCCTGTAAGATTTATTCCGCAGGGATAAAAGAAAGGAACAGCCATGCAGAAGGATTTGGAACGCAAGGCATATGGCAGGCTGAAGGAATGGAAGAAATCAGTGCGCCATTCCACACTGGAAATATCCGGCGCGCGTCAGGTCGGCAAGACGTATCTTGTGAACAAATTTGCCGATGCGGAATATCGGCAGAAAATCTATATCAACCTGCTGGATTTTTTAAAAGGAGCTTCCTGTCTAATTCAAGTATAGGGAATTCCCAAAAAGAAGGTTGAGAAAAAATACCTCAGGGTAGAATAAGATTACTGACTTCGCAGGTTAGTAAAAATCTTATTGAACAGAGAGGTATCTAAAATGAATTGCAACACAGAACGCAAAAATTGCGGGAGTGTCAATTTTATAAATTTACGTTTCTTAACCAAAAAACTAAATAATCATTACTAATGTAGTGGCATAACTAGTGGTAGGAATTATAGTTTATAAATCGCCTTTTGCCAACAAATTGTCTTTACCCATACCACAGACATATTGATTTGAATCATATTTATAGCAAACATCTAAAAAATCTGATCGTTGTTTTGAATCATTCATTATTTTTACAAGTAATTCATGCGGAACTGTTCTTGCATATGCTCCGGGACCTGCCATCTCAATATTTTTCACTCCAAAGCGGCGGAGTAAACCTTCTAATTCATTTGGCATAAAAGTATATGTTATACACCACGGAGCGCCTCCTTTTTCATATTCGGCTATTTCGTTTTCTCCTCCCATAAGTCCGTCTGTCATCAGTTTTTCTATATTGCTTTTTTTTAAATTAAATGTATCTATTGCATTTTGTCTGTTTGATATACACCATTGTACAAAAGGGTCGTCAGAATGTTCATTCAGTATAAATTGATTTTTCTGAATCGGATTAGCAAGATACGGCAAACTGCCCAAACGGCTTGTTACACTTATTATAATACGTTTTTTTGCAATGCGCACAAGCTCACCGATAACGTGTTCTTGATTCGGATAGGTATATGAAATCGGTGCATCAAAAGAAACAACCATATCATAGGATTTATTTGTATAATCACTCAAATCTTCCAGTGCGCCTTTTACAAAAGTTATTCTGTCAATGACACCCGCTTGCTCTGCCAGTTCCTTTGCTTTGTCTATCATAGGCTGAGAAATATCAAAATGTGTAACTCGGCAACCATGTTTTGCAAGAAGGATGGAAAATCGTCCACTACCTGCACCAGCGTCAAAAACAGTATCTATACCCTCTAAATTATCAAGAAGTTTTCTCTCTATATGATTTTTCTGAATAATATCATCAATATAAGTTTCCTCACGATGACTCTCAAGTTCACCCTTATCAGGCAGATTCCACATACGTTCAGATATTTTTCTGCTATAATCCTTAATATTATTTTTATTCACTTAAAATTCCTCCGTTAAATTTAGAATCGTGTTTCTCACAAGTAAAGCGGTTTTGAAATCTAGTCAAACTTTAATTCATCAAAAATAGTGATAAGCCATTGGGTCATGCGCTTATTTGTCTCAAAAAGTTCCGTATATTTGTTCTGCTCTGAAAACCACGCTGTGCTAACTAGCTGATCTGCCATGACCACATAAGGAAGTGCAACACATTCCTCATTGGTAAGTTTTACTACACTGTCATAACCCCAAAGAATATTTCGGTAAATTTCCAGCCAATTTGATAACTTAGCTTGATCTTTTTCATCAAAGCTCTCACTCAAAATTGCCACAGCCGCATAGCAGGGATCATAAATACGCAGGTTTTTCTCCGACAGTTCAAAGTCAATAAAGCCCCATTCGTTCTGCGACACGATAATGTTTGACGGATTCGGATCACGATGGATGATTTGTTTGGGCAGCTTGTCATACAGTTTTCCAAATTCATTCAAATAACCTCGGCAAAACGACTCCGAAAGTGACAAAATATCTTTTGATTTCGGCAGTGCCCAATTCTTTACGGATTCATACAGATTTACGTCATTCACAGATGTTTTAGCCTGACACAGAATGAGATGCAGTTGCCCGATAATTTCACCGACAAATCTTGCCTTTGCGGCATAGTCTCCTTCATAAAAATCATGGGCAATCATTTGCGTGCCAGAGATTCGCCGGGTTACATAGAAAAACAGTTCGCCGTCCTGCACGTATGCCCGCCCATCCGTTGTTTCGATTGGGGAAGATATACATACACCAGCACCTTTTATTGCATTACAAAGCGCGATAGCGTTTTTGACTTCATCATCATTTTTAGAGAACTTCAGAACAAAATTTTTACCGACATAAAAGGCTCTGTTACTTTTTTCTCCATTGCTCTCGTGGTAGACGTCAGAGATTGATTCATTTTCTAATTTCCAGTGCTTCAGAACATCCAAAGCTTTCTTATGAGATACCATATAGTCCTCCTTATACAAGTTCAATTTGTAAGGCCGTTTAGCCCGTCCTTTTTTTATATAGGTGGAGGGAGTGCAATCGAATTCGCGCCGAAAAGCTTTATAGAATCCAGCATAGGTATCAAAACCGTATTCCAGTATCACATCAATTCTTTTGCAGCCGCAACGAATTTCATAAATCGCATGAATAAGTCTACGCCGAAGAATATATTGCATCACCGACATTCCAACGGCTGATTGGAACAGCCTGTAATAATGGAACAGCGAATAACCTGCCTGCTCGCAAAGCTCCGTGGCAGTGATAGGAGTCTTCAAATTATCCTCTATATAATCGAGGCTTTCCTGTATGCTTTTTCGGTAATCTATTAATTTCACCCCCCCTTTTTTATTGTTTTGTAGCTACGTATATAGAATAACACATAAATCGAGAAATACCTTTCCTGTTTTGCTGAATTTTAAATCTTTGTTTCGACTTCTGCGCCATTTCATATGGCGAGTATAGTCTGCCATTGATATACACAGTCGTACAACAAGCGGTATAACATTATGTTTTGATCGATTCCGATATTTCAAATAAATTATCAATCAAGGGGCGACAGCCTAAAGTGCTGCCGCCCCTTTGAATTATAAAACTAGGATATTGTACCTCAAGTATTGCTCATTACCATAATTCCAGAGAGTCCTCCGCATTTATCCACATCTGCATATTACTCTCAAGATATAGCCTTGCATATTCAAGAGGATCATCAATAGCAAGGGCATTTAAGGCACATTCTGAGCTGGGAGTAGTCTTTAGTCCTTTCTCTGCTTCCCAACAGTCAATCCTAAGAAGATACCCTGCGGCAGTTGCTATGTCTATGCTATTGTGGTGCATGTTGTATTCTGCATATATGATGTTCATTGTATTTGTCTTTTCTCCCAAAATTTGTGAAAGCATTTCAATCAGTTCTTCCTGCCCTGTTCATTTCATGTTATAATTTATTATAGGTTTTTCTTTCCCTTATTTCTGCCCTTATGAGAGTTCGTAACATAAGGGAAAAGGATATAACACAAGGGAAAATGTAAGGGCAAACTCACTTGTTATAAATTTAGTATTTTCAAAGGTTTGCGGACTTTTTGAAGACAAGATATAACAGTTAATAAATGCTATAAAAAGTGTCTTATCAGAATTCCAGTTTCTATTGTAATCTTATCTCACCCATTATTTAGATAAAGTATATTGCAAAAATGTAAAAATTTCTACCGCCTATACAAAGAACGCCCGAATATTTTTGTCCGAGCGTTCTGGTGTTGATTGTAGCACTTTATTTTTGCAGTTTTATCATAACCTCGTCAACAGCATCCGTATATCTGCCTTGAGTAATCAGTTTGTTACGGAAAGCAAGCAGAGCATTGAAAATATACCGCCGTTCCTCTGCTGTGAGGTAAAGGTAATATTTCCGCTTTCTCATACGAAGATCACCTCGGCATTGACTGTTTCCGTAACCGCTGACCGCAGGGCATTCATTCTGCCGATCCACTCCATCTGATTATCGGCTTTCAGTTTTTCAGTAATGCCCTCACGCTCCGCCCGTTGCTTCATAAGACGGTCAAACAGTTCCTGTGCCTGTGTCTCAACTTCGGAAAGGTAAGATTGCAGTTTGCCGCTTGTCAACAGATTGGTGTAAAACACCTTTCTATGCTCACGGATATACCGCAAATGCTGCTGTCCCCATACTCCGATATGCTTTTGCCCTTATAATCTTTCGTAGCAAGGGTAAAACGGTGTGAAATCGAATAAAGGGATAAGGTGAGCATTTTGCGAAAAATCCTTTATTTTCAACGGTTTTGGAGGACTTTATTAAATCCCTATAAGATGGTATAATCACCTATGAAATTTCATATTTCAAATTCCGATTTATAAAACTCGCTGAGCTACAACCACAGTATAGTAATCCGTATCGTATGTAATCCCCGTCTCCTTAAAATTGTTTTTATGCCAAAAATGCTCTGCCTGGGGATTGCCTTTAACCCAGCCAAGTCGCACACTCAAAAGCCCAATGTCAGCCAGATAGCGGCACAAATCGTCAATAATGTTACTTCCAATTCCAGTATTTTGAATCGATGCCGATGTCATAAAAAAGCCTATGAAAGCAGTTTTTTCATCAGGATATTCCATAATCAAATCCATAACAGCAATCAATTCTTCCCCCTTGTAGTACCCTACATAATACTTGTCGCACATTTCTTTATTTGGAGGCAAGGCTTTCATATCATCAAGAATACTCTGTTCTGTCACAAATGGCGGACAGTATTGGTAATACAAACCGTTTTTACTGCACAGTAAATATATATCTGCGGCATCCGCTTTTTCCATGCAGCGCACAGTATACTCATTAGAGAAAAGAGATATATCCATTTGAGTTACCTCTACAAATTTTGATTTGTTACTACATTCAGTTTATCACATTTATAGAACATCTACAAGATTCCGTGTATGAAAAAGCTACAATCTGTACCCCCCCCGAAAAAACGCAATCCATTCAATAACGGTTGTTGTTTTATTTCGGACTGATATAGTTTACCTTATGAGACCGACTGTAAGAGAAAGCCGGATTTGGCAGGGAGGCATAAAGTTATGGATAGACAATGCGGCGGTGTGGGAGAAAGACGCCGGACATTGCCGGGGATTCCCTGCGTATTGATTTTGGGGCTCTTCTGGAACGCAGCGAGGGTATCAGGGGATGGCTTGTCTGCAATGGCGGCATCGTGAACTATCCCGTCATGCAGGCGGGGGACAACGACTACTATCTGCGGCATTTCTTTCTGAACAGGGAAAAACGCACGATGTTTGGCTCCTTAAAGGATGTGCTCGAGAACCGTTTCCGGGAGGAAGAAGCGTGCGATCTGATTTATCTGACAGATACGGATAAATGCCTGAGAATTTACCAGATATTCAGCTGTTACGTGGCGGAAAGCGAAACCTTTTATATCACCATATCTAGGGACAGGCGTATTGACAGATGAGCTTGTTTTAGAATGGAATTTAGGTTATTATTAGCTATGGCGGCGAAAATTTCCACCGGCAGCTGTTTTAGAAACTGCAGGACAGCAGGAGACATGGCAATGATTGATAAACAAACTTTTCATCCTCTGAACTACATAAAAAAGGAAGAATATTCCGGCAGCATGGATGGGATGCGCTATCTTTTAAAAAAGGTAAAGAGCGGCGAGGAGGACGTGATCCGGGTGACCGTCTGGCCGGAACCGCTCGGGATATACCGCACGCCCGACGAAAAGAAAACTTCCACGGAGGCGCCGCTTACTGCGGAGGGCGTGGAGCAGGCGGCAGACTGGCTCAACGAGCAGTACGAGACGAGGAAAGATTACTGGCTTGAAAATCTGCATAGGCCGTGGACGGAGGTGTGATTTTCCACAAGATTTACATAAATATTTGGTCATATTGTGGAAAATGTAGAAATATCTTGCATTTTGAAAGAATAGCGTTATATAATGTGTAAAGATAGTTAACATAAAGCTAATCGCGGCGTAAGAGAATGAGGGGCTTGGAGGTGGCGATATGGCGGCGCTGAATCTGAATGCATTATTTTTCAATCATGAAATATCTTTTTGCAAAGTGTATAATGCGGAGAGCAAGGACCAGCTGGAAAAGCTTTTGGTGTCCAACCGCATTTCTTTCTTTGTGGAATGGCAGGAACGGAGTTTCTGGGAGCGTCTGCTTGGAAATATAGGCAGCAGACAGGAAGTGTTTACCATACATATCAACGAGGCGGACACGACTCTTGCCAGAGATCTGGCGGAGGGAATTGAGAGCGTGCAGATTGCGTCGGCTTGAGCGGGCTGTCATAATTGCAGGAAATATGATAAAATGACCCTGGGAGTTTCCCGGGGTCTTGTTATGTGCTGGCAGTTCTGTATAGGAAAGTGCAGAGAAAGGAAGCAGGGATGGATAAGAAGCGAGTATACAGTGGTGAGGCGGGAAAAGAGAAGAATGCGGGTCAGAAGCAGAAAAAAAGCCTCTGCCCGGTTACCGGAAAATGCGGCGGGTGTCAGTATGTGGACATGCCTTATAAAGCGCAGTTAAAGAGAAAACAGAAACAGGCGGAAATGCTTTTAAAAGAATATGGGAAAGTGAAGCCGATCATCGGCATGGAGGAGCCGGCGCATTACCGCAATAAGGTTCATGCGGTGTTCGCGTTCCAAAAGGGCAGGGGGATTGTCTCCGGGATTTATCAGGAGAAGAGCCATCGGGTAGTGCCTGTGGAGAACTGCCTTCTGGAAGACCAGAAAGCGGGAGAGATCATTCGGTCCGTGCGGGAGCTGGCGAAATCCTTTAAACTGAAAGCTTATGATGAGGACAGCGGTTACGGCCTGCTCCGCCATGTGCTTGTGCGCGTGGGGCATATCACAGGGGAAATTATGGTGGTTCTGGTGCTGGGATCCCCGATTTTGCCGTCCAAAAAGAATTTTGTAAATGAGTTATGTAAACTTCATCCGGAAATTACTACGATTCTGATTAATGTGAATAATAAAAGAACAAGCATGGTGCTGGGTGAGAAGGAACAAGTGATTTACGGTAAGGGATATATTGAGGACGAGCTTTGCGGCAGACGGTTTAAGATATCCGCGAAATCCTTTTATCAGGTCAATTCCGTGCAGACGGAGGCGCTTTACGCGAAGGCTGCGGAGTACGCGCAGCTTACGGGAAAAGAGATGGTGGTGGACGCCTACTGCGGCATCGGTACCATTGCGCTGGCGGTGGCGGGACAGGCAGGTAAGGTGATCGGCGTGGAGTTAAACAAAGACGCTGTGAGGGACGCTGTCACGAACGCAAAAATCAATCAGATCAAAAACGCAGATTTTTACCAGAACGACGCAGGGCATTTCCTGACACAGATGGCGGACGCCGGGGAGAAGGTGGATGTGGTGTTTATGGATCCGCCCCGAAGCGGCAGTACGGAGGAATTTCTCGACGCGTTGATTCGCATCTGCCCGAAACGGATCGTTTATATTTCCTGCGAACCGGAGACGTTGGCGCGGGACCTGAAATATCTGACGCGGAAGAGCGGCTACCGGGTGAGGGAGATCACGCCGGTGGATATGTTTCCTTTTACTGGGCACGTTGAGACTGTGTGTCTCTTGAGCAACCGAA
Organism: bacterium 1xD42-87; assembly: GCA_003611805.1. Classification (GTDB taxonomy): domain Bacteria; phylum Bacillota; class Clostridia; order Lachnospirales; family Lachnospiraceae; genus UBA3282. The sequence continues at coordinate 46,555 of RAYM01000043.1, forward strand.
AATCTAAGCCCGATTCTTACGTAGACTTAAGCATCAATATGGAAGATTACCATAGAATTAAGAACGAAGAAAAATAAAACATAATAAACCGAACTTACAGAAGAACTGTTAACACGATGAAGTGTTGGCAGTTCTTTTTTTTCGTGTAAGGGAGGTGGTGCCGTTGGGCTGTGGAACACAATTTCTCGGATGAATCTATATCCGATACAAGGTCTGTGAATCTAATCTAAAACAAGGCAAATCTAAGGAGGCAATATTATGGCATTTAAGAAATTTAGAAAAATGAAAGTATATGAAGCAAGCGGCTACAACTATAAAAGAACCCCATCTATCATCCTTAAGGGAGATTGGTTGAAAGAAACCGGATTTGATGTGGGTGGTCTGATTCAGGTGGAATGTGAGAATGGAAAGCTGATTATCACTCCGAGAGAACCGGAAATGGTGGAATATCATGCTCCATGCGGACAGTGCATAATGGTGGCAGAAGATTGTAAATGTTATGGCAAGAAAGGGAGAAAGTGATTATGGCAAAGATTATCGTATTAGGTGCCATGAAGGGTGGAGTCGGCAAGTCCGTCTCCACTTACAACCTGGCAGATTCATTGAACAAATTAGGGAAGAAAGTATTAGTGGTAGATTTTGATAGTTCGGCAAATATCACCAGATGTGTGGTAGAGGATATAAAAACTGTTGAAATCAGTATTGGTGACTTGATGATGAATCAGATGGACGAAGAGGAACAGCCAAATCCGGCTGAGTACATTATTAACAGAAATGGGGTTGACTTTATACTATCATCAAAAGTGCTGTCTGCTGTAGATGCGAAGCTGAGACTGGAAATGGGAGCCGAGAAGATTCTGGCATGTATTCTGGAACCGTTCAGAGAGGAATACGACTATATTCTGATTGATACATGTCCATCATTGAATACTTTGACAATCAATGCCCTTTCTGCTGCAGATGAAGTCATTATAGCGGCAAATCCGCAGTTCTGGGCAATGGTGGGATTGGAAGACTTCCTTCTGACCGTAAAAAAAATTAAGAACCGTGTCAATTCTAAATTAGATGTGTCCGGGATTCTGCTGACCATGTGTGAGGAGAGAACCAACCTTTGCAAAGTTATTACTGAGGAAGTGGCAGGGACATTCAACGGGAAACTCCGAATATTTGACAGCAAGATTCCGAGTACGGTAAAAGTGGGGGAATCGGTTTATTATGGAGAACCATTATTAGAGTATGCGCCGAGAACAAAGGCTTGCAGAATGTATCAGAATTTAGCAAAGGAGTTGATTGCGGATGAAGACTAATGCACCAAAAAGAAAAGTATTTCAGGATGCGGTGGATTTAATCAGCTGTCGGACGGCGAATTGAGGGAGACGCAAATGACGAATTATTTTTCCAACCTTTATCCAATTGACTGCGCAGTGCTGTCTGTGAATGCACAATCCTACCGAAAATATGGCACGCTGCCAGAGCATGAATTCCTTCCTGAAATATAAAAGGCCATGGATCCCATCAAGAGACCCACAGCCCTATGAAGAATTCAGTTCTTCAGCTGTCCGGCAACCAGGGCGGGCAGATGGATCAGGCCGGTGGCGACAGTCACCGCATCCACCTTCCGCATCAGGGAGCCGATCCTTTCTTCATTCCAAAAGATATCGGAGAAATCGGAGAGCTCGCACCCTACATCAAGGTTGGGGATGCACAGGTAGTTCCCATATTTATGCCGTCCGGCGAGGATGTGGAAGTAAGTCCCCCGCCCATTGGTCTCAGCTTCATACCATCCGTTCCCCGTGCTCAGCAGGATGATCTCCCCCGTCCAGGTCTCCCTGCGGGAGCCGTTTTTCAGGATACAGGTATAATTCATGTTCCATGCCTCCTATCCGAGATTCTGGCTGCTGACGGAGGCCAGGATGACATCCGTATCAATGACCTTCTTCTCCATCTGCGCCCCCAGTGTCAGTGCGTCGGTCATCAGGTTGTCCACCAGGCGGGGGCTCCCCTGGGAGTGGCTGTGGACGGCGGAAAGCGCGGCCTGGTCGATGATGGAGGCGGCCCCTCCGGCACAGGCGATCTTGTGGAGGACGTACTGCGCCACTTCGGAGTCTGAGAGCCCGGAAAAGTTGTAGTGCACTGTGATCCTCTGGCGCAGGGCCTCATGGACGGGCTTTTTCAGGGTGCTGTTCAGGTGGGGCTCCCCGCAGAGGATGAGCGTGAAGCAGTTCAGGGAGTCATACCCGTAGTTCATGAGCATCTTGATATCCTCCAGGATGCCGGTGGAGAGGTACTGTGCCTCATCGACTGCCAGGAGGAGGGGCTGCTTCTTGTCCTTGTAAAGGTAGAGGATCTGCTCCTGCGCAGCACGGAACATGCCGGGCTTGCCGCCCCTCGGCCCTACCCCCAGGACAGAGCAGGGCTGGCGGTAGAACTCCATGACGCTGACGGTGGAGAGGCAGATGTACTCCATGTGGTAGAGGTTTGGGTTGAGGCTCTTTGCAAAGCAGCGCAGGGCGAAGGACTTGCCCATGCCGGGGCGTGCGGTAAAGAGCCCTATGCCTCTTGTGTCCTTTAAGTAGTCCAGGCGGGACGTCATCTCCGAGATGTCCTTTGAGAGGAACCGGTCCTTTTCCCTGGCGTTCTGCTTGTCGAAAGGGTTGAAGGAAAGCCCATAGTAGGAACGGAACATCAGCTCTCACCCCCAATCCTTGAATAATCGATGGACGGCGTGTTATTGCGTTTCGTCCTGCAGTTCTCGTTTTTATCCGTAGGCCGTATGGGATAATGTTCCCCCTCATAAAGGATGAAGGCACTGGACATGTCGTCTGGCAGGAAGCGGATTTCCACTTTTGAAGAAATGAACTGCATGGGAACGTCATAGGACACCTTGTCGATGGAGACGGTAGAGTCCTTGTTCACCTTCCTGGTGATGCGGTTCAGGAAACATTCCTCCAGCCACTCCCTGGACTTGGGGCTCCGGATGGAGGAGCGTGTCTGCTGGTAGCGTTCCATGGGCGTGGTGCCGATGCCGGAATGGACAGATGTATTGTAGGTGCGCATATAGTCCTTAAGCAGCCCGTTGAACTGCGCCAGCGAGGCAACGGAATCCAGGTCCAGTGTATAGAGCCATGTCTCCTTGAGCGTCCTGAACTGGCGTTCTATCTTGGCCTTGGAAGCACCGTCACGGATCTTTGTGTGTAAAAGTACGGTGCCGATGGAGCCGCAGATGAGGGAGAGCTGCTCATTCGAGTAGCTACAGCCATTATCGACATAGAGCTTAGCCGGGATCCCATGGGCTGCCACGGCTTCCTTCAACACCTTCTGGAAGTTGTAGGCGCTGTCGTTATAGAAGAGCCCGCCGCCCACCAGGAAGCGGGAGTGGTCATCAATGACCATGATGCAGTAGACTCTCCTGCGCTGGCCGTCCTCCGTGATATAAGGCAGGTAACAGGTATCGGCCTGCCACATCTTTCCAAAGGCGTCTTCTTCAAATGCTTTCCTGTCCCGCATGCCGGGGTTGCGTGCCGATTTCAGGTCATGCCTCTTCACGAAGCGCTGGACGGCGCAGACGCTGACCGTGGCAGGGATGAAGGTTTCTTCCACGAGGTGCCGGTGGATCTGGGTAGAGTTCAGCCGTGGGAATGTTTCCTTGAGGCGGTAGATCTCTTCGATGGCCGTGTCCGGGAGCACCCGGGTGGAGCCCTTGTCGGAACGTTCCTGTGGCATGAGCGCGTCGATGCCGCCGTTCTGGTAGAGGGACACCCATTTGCTGAGGGTCTTGGGGCTGTACTGGAACACGGAGCCGTCAGGCAGGGTGAGGGGCTTTTCCGTGACTCTCTGGTAATAGGCGTTCCTGGACGCATCGGGATAAAGGCCATGGATGACCGGCGCTATGAGAGCGAGGCGGAACTGCGCCATGGCGGCTGCGTCCGAAAGTTTTTTTGGATTGTTGTCCATAGAAATGTCCTCCTTAAGTGGTTTTCCCTCATTATGGGGCAGAAACGGGAGGAAAGCCATGCTCATGGCGTGTGGCTGCAGGAAAACAGTTCATGGGCCGAACACCTGCTGGCAGTAAGGAGCCGGATTTTTATGAGACTGGAGGAAGGACTTTGTAAAACGGCGGACAAAGGCGGAGGCGAAATCCGAATAAGCCGTCTGGGCGAGAAGGACCTTCAGGAAGGAAAGGCCGGAAGCCTCCATGGAAGAAAGCACGCCGAGCCACTCCTCCTTCTGCGTCTGGAAGAGATCCAGCCAGCGGCGCAGCTGGGAAAGGGTGATGGAGAAGCGCTCACAGAGTCTCTCCACGGTAGACAGACGCAGAAAATACTCCGCGAGGACGCGGAGGATGAAGAACAGGCCATAGCCGGAGTAAGGGATGATGAAGTCCGGGAGGATGGCATGGGTATGGCCGCAGGTACAGATGAGGCGCATGGTGCAGAGGCTGTGGCGGACAGGGACACCACTTATAAAGTCGACCAGGGAACGGCTGTAATAGGCATGGATGCGGCAGGAACCCCTGGCCCCACAGCAGGGACAGGTCTGAAATTCCGGGTGGAATCTCTTCATAAAGGAATCAAAGAGGGCTTTTGATGAACTTTTTATGCGGATTAGCTTGCAAAACAGGGAGTTTTCTCTTATCATAGTATATGTCGGTGGTGCCGGAGCCTCACAAGTGGGACATGATCCCGTATACGGCAGGCACACTGGTATGTGAGAGAAAGAACGAACTGTTGGAGGGGCTGTTCTTTCTCTTTTTTTTGTTCCATAAAAACTATATCGGAATGACATGGGATGGTCAAGAGGGAAACGTGCCGCATCCTACAGCACGCTCTTGTAGATAGTATTTGACACTTGAGAATTTAATTTGACGTTTTTGTGCAGGAGACAGGAACTTTAGTTTGCTGGGCTACAATCAGCCCACCAGAAGAGATGATAAATCCGGTTAGTAGTGGTCAGACAATGATTTCCGTGAAAAAGATAGTACCATTCCATAATCATCCATTCCGTCTGTATGAGGGAAAACGCCTTGATGATATGGTGGAGAGTATTAGAGAGCATGGGGTTCTTATTCCGGTTATTGTACAGAAAATTGCAGATGGATATGAAATGCTATCAGGTCATAATCGTTGGAATGCCGCTAAGGTCGTGGGCATCAAAGAGATTCCAGCAATCATCAAAGACAATCTGACTGAAAGAGAAGCATATGTGTATGTGATAGAAACCAATATGTTGCAGAGGTCTTTTGATGACCTCTTACCATCGGAAAAGGCAGCAGTATTGGCAGAACGATATGAGAAAGTCATGTGCCAGGGAAGACGGAATGACATTCTGGAAGAGATTGCAATGCTGAACGGTGTGGACATGCAAGAGACTTGTGGACATGATGTCCACAAGTCAAAGAGCAGAGATGCCATTGGAGAAGATTATGGAATGACCGGACGCAACATTGCAAGGTATATGAGATTGAACCAGACCACAGACCAAATTAAGGAAATGGTGGATGACGGTGCAATGGCAATGGTGACAGCAGTGGAATTATCCTATCTGTCAGAAGAGGAACAGGGACAAGTGTGTAAGGTTCTGGATGAGCTTGGTGGAAAAATAAATAATGCTCAGGCTATGGAGTTACATAAAGAAGCCGGTTCTCTTACGACGGAAAAAGTGAAGGATATTTTGGCGGGAGTAATAAAAGAAAAGCCTGTATCTGACGCAAAGCTGTTTGCCCAGATTAAAAAGAAATATTTTAAAGGTAAGAGTACAGAAGAAATATTGGAAATTATGGAACAGGCATTAACCACATGGTTTGCCGGGAGGCCGCTGAAAAAGTAGATACCACCGCCTATATTTGGTATAATGTAATTATCAAATACAGGCGGTGGCACTATGGTTGAACAACAACAGAAGTTAGTATTAAGTCCCTACATGAAAATATATGAATTAGTCGTTCCAAAAGACAACCTGCTCCGACAGATAAAAGAACTGGCAGATTTCAGTTTTATATACGATGAGCTTATTAATAAATATTGTCTTGATAATGGGCGCAATGCAGTTCCGCCTGTCAGGATGTTCAAATACCTGCTCCTGAAATCTATTTATGATCTATCTGATATTGACGTTGTGGAACGCTCTAAATACGACATGTCCTTCAAATTCTTTCTTGATATGGCGCCGGAAGAAAGCGTAATCAATCCAAGTTCCCTGACAAAATTCCGCAAACTGCGCCTGAAAGATATGAACCTGTTGGACATGCTGATCACAAAAACAGTCCGGATTGCAATAGAAAAAGGCATTATAAAATCAAGATCCATTATTGTAGACGCAACCCATACAAGATCAAGATACAACCAGAAAACACCAAGGCAGGCGCTTTTAGAACAGTCAAAGAAACTGCGGCGTGCTGTTTATGAAATAGACGGAACAATGAAAGAGCAGTTTCCGAATAAAAATACAGAAGATTCTTTGGAAAAAGAACTGGCATACTGCCATGCTCTGCTCTCGGTCATCAAAGAAAAAGCTGAGTTGTGCAGTTATCCTAAAGTAAGGGAGAAGCTGAACCTGCTGGAAGAAGCTGTAAAAGATGGCCTTGAACATATCGAAACTTCAAGAGATGCAGACGCAAAGACAGGCCATAAGACAGCAGACAGTTCTTTCTTTGGTTACAAAACACACATAGCAATGAGTGAGGAACGTATTATTACAGCAGCCACCGTTACCAGCGGCGAAAAGACAGATGGAAAAGAACTGCCGGAACTGGTCCGCAAAAGCAGGGAAGCCGGGATGGAAGTAGAAATGGTAATCGGGGAC
>RAYM01000044.1 GCA_003611805.1 bacterium 1xD42-87
TAATCGGTCGACGGCTTAACCAAAGCAAATGGATAGAAAGAAACGGAGATTCAGTATTTGGTTTTGAGGGTATGTGCCCTAGGTTTTGTGGGAAGCCGTGGCGGTCATAAGCTAAAGCGGCATCGGAAAGGATTACGGAATAATTCTTTCACACAAAACATAGGATTTGCCAGTCTGCGTATTGTGCAGGCTTAAAAATTTTTTTTGTGTATTCCTCGATAGCTCAATGGTAGAGCACGCGGCTGTTAACCGCGGGGTTGTAGGTTCGAGCCCTACTCGGGGAGGTAAAGGGAAACCCGTAGACGTCAATGTTTACGGGTTTTTTGCATCTCCAAAGAAAGCGGGAATAGAATGATATATGAACGAAAAACAAGCAAAAAATGTTTCGCAGTAGAAATCATAACCCTGCGGCTGGTAATCGAAAACAGACTGGAACTGCGCTGTAATTCTGATTTCACTTTTCATGTAAGCGGTAGAGATAGAGGGAGTATTTTTCCCTCCGCTGGTAAGCTTTGTGTAAGAAACTTAATGAAATTTGAAAATAGAAGGATAATTTGAAATGATAAATTATAAGCAGATATTGTCTGTCTAAGTTGAAACTGAGTCTTGAACCCACGGAAGAGTTTAAGGAATATGTCGAGAAGGAAAAGCACGGTGAGGTTCTTAAAAACCTTTTGCATATAAAAGGTAAGAAGCTGCTTGAGGATGCAGAGGCGGATTATGTGACATATCGCTTGAAAGAGATAGCAATAAATCTTTTGCCGGGGACATATGATTACGAACATCTTTTGGACATACACAAATATATTTTTCAAGATATATACGAATGGGCAGGTCAGCCGAGAAAGCTGAACATTTATAAGTCCTCCTTTTCCGTTACGGAGTTATTATTGAAAATGGCAAGAGGGAAATATTGCTTCAAAAGCGGCAAAATAATGGACTTTGGGCGCTCATTGGTGATTCTGTGGAGATTGGCGATAATTCCAAATTCAAGTCTTTATGAACATTATTAGAGTATAATAACACATTCTCTTCATTTAGAATTTTCCGCAAGTGACCAAACGGTGGCTTTATCTTGCCTAAAAAGGGGTTTGAGATTATAATGGATATACATTACTTGCTTAAACGGAAATTGAAACCCGGACAGTTAAAGGAGGAAAACCATGCAGTATCGCAGACTTGGAAAAACGGAGTTACTGGTCAGTGAGGTCGGCTTTGGGGGAGAGTGGCTGGAGCGGCATAACTATGAGGAGTGCAAGGCTATGATCGACCGGGCAGACGAGCTGGGGATCAATATATTGGATTGCTGGATGTCAGAACCGAATGTCCGCACGAAAATAGGAAAAGCGCTGGAGGGACGACGGGAGCGCTGGTATATTCAGGGGCATATCGGTTCCACATGGCAGAACGGGCAGTATGAGCGGACCCGTGATGTGGACAGGTGCAGGGAGGCCTTTGAGGATCTGCTGGCGCGTCTGCAGACGGACTACGTGGATCTGGGCATGATACATTTTGTCGATCAGGAGAATGACTGGGAAAACGCGATGAACGGACCGTTTATCGAGTATGTGAAGGAACTGAAGGCGTGTGGAAAGATACGACATATCGGCATGAGCACGCACAATCCTCTTATGGCGAAAAAAGCGGCGGAGAGCGGGTTGATTGAGATGATTCTGTTCAGCATTAATCCTGCGTTTGACCTTCTGCCGCCCACGGATAATATTGACGATTATTTTGCGGAGGAGTATGCGGACGGATTTGGCGGCATTGATCCAGTGCGGGCGGAAGTATATAAGCTTTGTGAGCAGAATGATGTGGGCATAACCGTTATGAAGCCTTATGCCGGAGGCAGGATGTTTGATGCGGCGCGTTCTCCTTTTGGCATTGCGCTGACGCCGGTACAGTGTATACATTACTGTCTGACCCGCCCGGCGGTTGCGTCGGTTCTTGCGGGATACGATACGCCGGAGCATGTGGAGCAGGCGGCAGCATATGAAACCGCTGACGAAGCGGAAAAGAATTATGCTGCGGTTTTGGCGAAAGCGCCTCGGAATACCTTTGGCAGGGGAGAATGTACATACTGTGGGCATTGTAAGCCCTGCCCAAAAGAGATTGACATTGCCATGGTAAACAAATATTATGATCTTGCCGTTATGCAGGGGGAGGTTCCCGCCAGTGTGAGGGAGCATTATCTTGCGCTGGAGCGCGGTGCGGACGCGTGTATCGGCTGTAAGGCTTGCGAGAGCCGCTGTCCTTTCGGTGTGAAGATCGCGGAGCGGATGGAAAAGGCGGCTGCGCTGTTTGGACAGGAAAAGTAATTTTATACTGACTTTATATTAGAATTGGAATATAATAAGAGTAAAGAAATAATGGGTATTGTAGCAGTTAGTTCTAAAAGCGGAATGGGGACCAAAATGGATAAGAAACGTAATGAAAGTAAGAGAGATAGAGGAATTTCATTGCTTGTTTCTATCGTTTTGGTCTTTCTTATTCTGGGTGTTATCGTTTTTTCCGTTTCCCACAAAACTATGACAGAGATGGCGGCATCAGCGACGCAGAATCTGAATGAGAGCCTTGATCTGATCAAATGTACGATTGAAGCAATTCTCAACAAGGAGGCGGAGTATCAGAGACTGATGGCACAGGGAATTGCTGCTATAGAGAGCCCGGAAGAGTATGTCCTCAATTATAAAAAGAGCGGAACCATGGTAAAACTTGGCTTGATACGGTCGGGTGAAACGGTGGGCGTATGCAGTACGGGTGAAGCGTTCACGGAGGAGGAACTGGACTTTTCCGCAGGGGGAACGATTGATGGGCTGCCGGTATCTCAGTCATACTTAAACTATATGGGGACGTGGGCTTACTGCATCAAATGTCCTGTTATAAAAGATGGACGGGAAATTGCGACGCTCTATGTGGAATATATTTATGACACCTTTGACAAGTCGCTGCCGGAGGGATTTTACAATCAGCAGGCAATGCTTTATATTATGGATGCGGAGACGGAGCGATTTGTTTTAAAGCCTAAGGGAATGGGGGAACGGAGTGCGGGGCACCTGAACCTGACGGATTTTTACCGTGCCAACGATATTCAGGAGGAGGGTCTTCGGGAAGAGGTGGAAGACTGCCTGAAAAACAATAAGAACATTATGTTCTACCACGATATCAGAAATAAGGATGCATTGAATTACATGTGGTCGGTAAACGGCGGCACGATTTATCTGATCGGCTATGTGCCGATTGAGGCGATACAGCAGGAGGGCAGGACTGTCAACCAGAATATTTTTATAGTGGTTTTCGTCATGCTGACTGCTTTTATCCTGTGCTGTACGTTGTATTATCTGAATCAGAGGCAGAAGATCAAGCTTCGCAGGGAGCGCGATGAGGAGAGAGAGATCAGCAACCGCAGGCTGGCGGAGGCATTGCAGGCGGCGCAGGTTGCAAGCAATTCAAAAACCATGTTTCTCTCCAATATGTCCCACGATATCCGCACGCCGATGAACGCGGTTCTAGGATTTACGACGCTGCTTGCCAGAGATGCAGAAAACCCGGAAAAGGTGCGGGAATATACGAAGAAGATCATGGCGTCCGGGCAGCATCTGCTCAGCCTGATCAACGATATTCTGGATGTGTCTAAAATAGAGAGCGGCAAGGTCGTCCTGAATGTGGAAGAATTTACTTTAAACGATCTGGTGTCTTCCGTGGATGCGATCATCCGTCCGATGGCGGAGGCGAGGTCGCAGAAGTTTTCAGTGGAAGTGACGGGAATCAAACATGAGTTTCTGCTGGGCGATGAGACGCGTATCAATCAGATTCTAATTAATTTGTTATCCAACGCTGTTAAATATACGCCGGAAGGCGGCAGTATCTGGTTTCGGATTATTGGTCTGAAACAGCGGTCCAATCAGTTTGAGCATATCAGGATCGAGGTGCAGGATAACGGGTATGGCATGACGAAAGAGTATCTGGAAACGATATTTGACGCCTTTACGCGGGCGGAAAACAGTACCACGAATAAGGTGCAGGGCACAGGGCTTGGCATGGCGATCACCAAGAATATTATAGAGCTGATGGGCGGCACGATTGACGTTTTCAGTGAGGTGGATCATGGCAGCCTGTTCAGGGTTGAATTGGAGTTCCGCATCCCTGAGGGACAGGCAGACAGGCAGTTCTGGGCGCAAATGGGTATTTCGCGGATGCTTGTTGTGGACACCAATGAGGAGACCTGCGGAAATATAAAGACGCTCATGGGCGATGTGGGTGTGGAAGCTGATGTGGCGCACAGCATGGAGGAGGCATTGTCTCTGCTGGAAAATAATGCGGACAGCTATCAGGTGGCATTGCTTTGCGCAAATATTGTAGAAACGGGCGTGTTGCAGGCGGTAAACCGAATTCGGGAGATGACCGGGGAAACGGTTCCGATTCTGGTTTTATCGGAGCATGACAAGGCAGGAGCTGTGGACTTGAGTCAGATTGAGAATGTCGGCGTCCTGACAAAACCGTTTTTTGCGTCTGCTTTCAAAGAAAAGATACAGGAGATGAAGGCGGAGCCAAAAACAGACGGGGAGTTTGCGGCTGAACCCGGGCAGAGTCTGGCAGGGCTGCATTTTCTTGCGGCGGAGGACAATGAGATTAACGCGGAGATACTGCAGGAGATTCTTGCCTATGAGAACGCCGTCTGCGAGATTGTGGAGAACGGGGAACTTGCGGTGGAGCGGTTTGAGAGAGCCGGGGAGGGCGAGTTTGACGCTATTTTGATGGATGTGCAGATGCCGGTTATGAACGGTTATGATGCCACCAGAGCGATCCGCGCCCTGGCACGTGAAGATGCGCGGACGATTCCGATTATTGCGATGACGGCGAACGCTTTCGCGGAAGATGAAAAGGAGGCGCTGGATGCGGGGATGGATGTCCATCTGGCGAAACCGATTGATATAGAATTATTAAAGCAGGTAATCAGGCAGTATACAAAAGCACACAGGTGAATGATTGTATAAACATATACGTATAACAAGGTGTGTGGCGGTACGTCTGGACTGTAATAAAGTAATATTGGAATTATGTGTAAACGGAGGCTATAGTGTAAATGAGCAGAAAGAGAGGTTTCAGGAAAGGGGGATTACTGTGCCTCGCCGGAATAGTGGTTTTCTCGATAACAGCGTGCGGCGGGAAAAGTGGATCCGATAATAACCTGATCGTCGTGGAGGATAAGACAAATCGTGAAGTAAGCCTGTTCAGCCCTATGGAAAAGACGGAAGCCAATGTGGAAAATGTGGCTAGAGGCGCGGCAGACAAGACGATTATGCTGGCAGAGGAAAAGCTGGGCGTAAGTGTGGGTTATGTGACGTACACGGCAGAAGATTATCAGGATAAGACATATGACGAGGTGACGCTGGACAGGGCGCGCAGCGATATGGATGATATTTATCTGCTGAATCCGGATACGCTTCGCACGTTAGGGGAAGAGGGAAAACTGCAGGATTTGTCCGGGCTGGACTGTACCAAAAACCTGCGGGATGTGGTGAAGGCGGCAAATATGGTAGACGGAAAGCTGGTGGCGATTCCGCAGGAGGTAGTGGCTTACGGTCTGTTTGTCAATAAGGATATGTTTGACGAATATCATCTCACTTTGCCGGAGACGCCGGAAGATTTTCTGGAGTGCTGCAGAGTGTTTAAAGAGAACGGCGTTGAAACGCCAGTGGGCGCTAACAGATGGTGGCTGGAGACCTTCGTGCTGGCGCAGGCTTACGCGGATTTATACAACGGCGGGAACACAGAGGCGGAAATCGCGGCGCTAAACAGCGGGGAGAGCAAATACAGCGACTATATGCGTCCGGGATTTGAGTTTTTACAGGAGTTGATTGACAAGGGATATGTGGATGCGGAGAAGGCTCTTGTGAGCGAGGCAATCGAAGGAGAGGGAGCGGATTTTCTTGCGCAGAAGACGCCCATCGTTATGGCATACTGGGGTGCGGCGAACACGGAAACCGCTTACGGAAAGACTGATTTTGAAATGCAGGTCATTGGATTCCCGAGCAGCCGGGGGCAGATGCCGGTTATGCCCATGACAGGTTTCGGCGTGGGCACCAATGCCGCGCATGGGGAAGATGCGCTGGCTGTCCTAGATATCATGCTTTCCGATGAAGCCCTGCAAATTTACGCGGAGACGAACCGGGTGATTTCACCGTCCAAAAATGTGGAAGTTGAGTGTGTGGATCCGCTGAAGCCACTGAATGACAGGATACAGGAAAATGTTTATGTTCTTGGTTCCAACGCGGGAATGGATGTGGAGCAGTGGGGGAATACCTGCTTGATCGTGAGGGAACTGCTGGGTGGTGCGACGGTGGATGAGTGTATGGAGATGTTTGACCGGCTGCAGGAGGAAGCATTGCAGAAATAGAAGTAAGGATCGAACCTTTTCTATCCGTAGATTATATCTTTAAAGGAGTAGGAACGGTTCAAAATTAATAAAAAGAAGAGCAATGAAAACGCTGTGTATGAGGTACGGCTATGAAATGGAATATGAGAATGAAAATATTGGCAGTCTGCGTCTGCTGTACCTTGATTGCGTTGGTGATGCAGACTTTTTTGTTTCAGAGGGCATCCGCAAAGCTGATTAGCAGGCAGTCGAAAAATGAGAGCTATCATACCTTGGAGAATATGCAGAATGAAATTTATACTTTTATCAAAAATATTGAAAGCAATATGATAGAGATTTACAACAATCGCGAGTTTCTCAGCACATTGAAGAGCGGGGAGAATGTAGAGGATATCAGAAAAAAATACTACCGACTGGCATATACGATTGCTGCTGAGGAATTTCAGACATCGGACGATACATTCATGTTAATCAGCAGTTATTATAATGTACATAGAAAAAGGGATATTGCCCGGTTCGAGTTAAAAATATATGACAATACGAATTTAAGTGATAAGGTCGGTTATATTATTTTGTAATATTGACAGTAAAGTGATCGAAAAGATCATGAAAAAGTACGTAACCAATGATGAGATGTATATTTGGCTGCAGCCGACAGGAGACAGGCAGGTATATGCAATCGGGACACTGGAGGAAGAAAACCAGAGAGTTCTTTCTCGAAACTTGGTTTTATAGCTTTGAGCATGGGCGCGCTGATGAGCGTGCTGTATTTTTATGTGACGAGAAGCCTTACCAGTCCATTGGAAAGGCTGATGCAGACAATCAGTAAAATTAGGGCGGGGGCGACAGAGCTTCGTGCGGATTATCAGGCAAATGATGAAATCGGGATGCTGGCGATGGAGTTTAATAATATGCTGGATGAGGTGGAGGCTCTGATTGGACAGCAGTACGAGGATAAAGTGTTGCTCAACAAAGCGGAGTACAAGGCGCTGCAGGCACAGTCTGGATATGCAGAAATACGGTATTCTCCAGGATGAGCTTGCTCATCCGCGGATTTTGAGACAAAGCAAAGCTGAGACATGGAGGTTTGTATGAAGAAAGTATACAGCGAATTTATACTGGGTGATATGCGTGCCTGTTACATGCAGGACGAGGAGACAGGGAGCGTGGAGCTTGTGCTGCTTCCGGCGGATATGGCTTATGAGGTTGCTTACAGGGAAAAGCCTTACCCGGATTCCCTCGTGCAGGTAAAGCTGTCTGGGGACACTTATGCGGGCGGTTACGCGGGCGGCAGGACGATGCGGCAGAGCGCGTCTGTGCTTTCACTCAGATTGGAAGGGCAGGAAACACAGGAGGAGGGTGGCAGGACGGTGGTCTGCACGACTCTGGCGGATGGCAGGGGTCACCGTTACCGCCATTATCTTGTATGGAAACAGGGAAAGAAGAGCCTGCTCTCCTATACGGAGTTTGAAAATGCCTCTGATGAGGCGGCGGAATTGGAAATGCTTTCCAGCTTTTCCCTGAGCGGGATTTCTCCTTTTGTGGGAGCAGATGAGAGCGGGCTGTTGAAGCTGCACCGCATCCGCAGTGTGTGGAGCATGGAGGGAAGAACGGAATCACAGCTTTTGGAGGATTTACAGCTCGAGCCTTCCTGGGGCGGTCATGCGGTGCGCTGCGAACGGTTCGGACAGGTCGGTTCCATGCCGGTCAACGGGTACTTTCCTTACGCGGTGATGGAAGATATAAAGTCCGATATTTTTTGGGGCGCGATGATCTGTCACAATGCGAGCTGGCAGATGGAGGTTTACCGCAGGGGTGATGATGCGGCTCTCTCCGGCGGACTGGCGGACTACGATTTCGGGCACTGGATGAAAAGAGTTGCGCCGGGAGAAAAATTTGTGACGCCCACGGCAATTTTATCTGTGTGCAGGGGCGGCGGTGCCGAAGAAATTTCTCAGAGGATGACGGCGGCTTTGGACGAGACAGTGGACGCAGGTCCCGAGTCGGAGCAGGCGCTCCCCATCATCTTTAATGAGTATTGCACGACCTGGGGGAACCCTTCCCATGAAAATATTTGCGGGATTCTGGAAGCCATCAGGGATAAAGGCTTTTCCTATTTTGTCATTGACTGCGGCTGGTACAGACAGCCGGGTGTCCCGTGGGATGTGGCAATGGGCGATTACCATGTATCGAAAGAATTGTTCCCGGAGGGGCTTGACAAGACGGTAAAGGCGATCAACGATCACGGCATGAAGGCGGGGATCTGGTTTGAGATCGACAACTTGGGAGAAAAAGCGGAGAGCTATCAGGATACGGCGCATCTGCTTAAGAGAAACGGCAGACCGCTCACCACTTCCATGAGAAGATTTTGGGATATGAGGCAGGAGTGGGTGCAGAGATATCTGGAGGAGAGGGTCATCGGTACGCTGGAGAAGTACGGCTTCTCCTACATGAAGATGGACTATAACGATACGATCGGTGTGGGCTGTGACGGCGCGGAGTCTTTGGGAGAAGGGCTGCGGCAGAATATGGAGGCGTCGCTTGCCATTATCCGTAAGGTGAAAGAGAAGGTTCCCGGCATTATTCTGGAAAACTGTTCTTCGGGCGGTCATAAACTGGAGCCGCTTATGATGGGAGAGTGCAGTATGGCTTCCTTTTCAGATGCCCATGAGTGCGAGGAGATTCCGATTATCGCGGCATCCCTTCACCGTGTGATACTGCCGAGACAGAGCCAGATCTGGGCGGTGATACGGGAGGATGATTCCCTCAAAAGAATTGCGTACTCCATCGCCAATACATTTCTTGGCAGGATGTGTCTGTCGGGGGATGTGACGAAACTGACGGACGCCCAGTGGGATGTGATTGACAGGGGAATCGCTTTTTATAAAAAGGCGGCACCTGTTATCAAGGACGGTTACAGCAGACTTTACGGACCAAAGGTGGTGAGCTGGCGCCATCCGAAAGGATGGCAGTGCCTTGTGCGGACAGAGGGCGGCGTGGAGCATGAGCGGAAGGACGGGCTGCTTGCCGTTTTCCACAGCTTTGACGGGGAACATGACGGCGTCTTGGAAGCGCCCCTTCCCGCGGACGGGAAATACCAGATTGAGGAAGTTTACTCTGATGCGGAGGCGGACGTCGAGATTGCCAACGGGAAACTGGCGTGCCGGATCCCGGAGGATATGCGTGCCGTGGCGGTTCTGGCGCGGAAGGTCTGACTGCATGAAATAGAATAGGGAAACAGCGGTAAATCCGTGTGACTGGCTTACCGCTGTTTTATTAATCTCTTATAATTGTAATTCGCCCTTGCTGAGTTTTTCCGTAAATGCTATAAAGGATGGAGCAATGACTTCGCATTCTTCAAATTCCGGCTCTGCACCCCGCACAACGGAACCATCCTTCATAGAAATCGCATAATAAGAGTAGCAGCCTTTCACGGACATGATGATGGGAAGGTGGTTTTTCCAGAAAGCTTTGATCCGGGCTTCCCACTCGGTATCGCCA
The DNA here is from genome assembly GCA_003611805.1 of bacterium 1xD42-87. Lineage (GTDB taxonomy): Bacteria > Bacillota > Clostridia > Lachnospirales > Lachnospiraceae > UBA3282. Next base: position 9,881 of record RAYM01000044.1, read on the forward strand.
GCGGCAGATGTAAGGCTGATCTTTTCCCACTCATTCCACTGGAAGGCATCATCGCATTGTGGTTCAAAATCATTCGCGCATAAGAACCAGACGGTTTCTTCGGCATTCATCATACACTTGACTGTTTTGATAAATTCCAGCCATTGTTCAGGGATATTTGTGTATCTGGCGGTTATTATATTTGAAAGGTAATCGTTTCGATTTTCATACAATGCAACCTGCCAGCCGTTTTCTTCCATATGCTTTATAAAAGTATGTAACATTTTCGCAATCCTCCATGCGGTTCGTTTTTGTGACATAATTAAAATTATAGCATACTCTAATATAAAAAAATATCCCGTCATGTTATTTTTCCCCTTGCCAAATGCCGCGAGGTATGGTATTATATCATTCGTTAAGGCTACATGAAGCCTTTCGTCAGGCTCCATGGTCAAGCGGTTAAGACATCGCCCTTTCACGGCGGTAACACGGGTTCGATTCCCGTTGGAGTCATCGGTCGGAAGATCGGTAATAATTGAATATGGCGCAGTAGCCAAGTGGTAAGGCATGGGTCTGCAACACCCTGATTCACCGGTTCAAATCCGGTCTGCGCCTCTTGAAAAATCCCCTAAATACTAGGGGATTTTTTGCTTGTGTTGCATTTCGTGTTGTATAGTTCTGAGAAATAATTGTTTGCCATATGATCCATCTGTTTCGCTTGCTCTTCTAAAACATGCCGGTAGACGGCTTTTAATGTGCCATCATTGCCCCAGCCGCCGCGCTGCATGATATATGAGTCTGGAATACCGAGGGCGTGCTGGATGCTTGCTGAGTAATGTCTCAAGTCGTGGAACCGAAAATGCGGGATGCCGTTACGCTTAAGCAGTCTGTTAAATCTGTTTGTAATAGAATCCGGGGTGAGGCGTACAATTCGCCCTTTCATTCCGCGCCACTTATCTGATACGAAATCGGGGCGGTAAACGTGCATTACGGCAGATATAAGTCCATGACTGTTTCTTACCGTCTTAGGGGAATGGTTTTGTGCCTCGATGTTGATTGCCTTTTGTATATCTTCCTGTGTGATCAGAGCGATTTTTATATTCATAATGCTCTGCAGTTCTTTTTTACGGGTTCTTTTGTAATCCATGATTGTGCGTGGAGATAGCACAGCCTCCCGTCCCTCGATATATTTGTCAAGGGCTTCGCCAAACGCAATATTCTGTACGTCGCTCGTACTTTCTTTTTCAGCCGCCCACACACTGGCAGCCTGTTCTGCAAGCCGTTTACCTTTGGAACCCGGGATATCGCTGGTAAAGGACTTATATATCCGCTTTTTCTTGATGGTGCCGTCCGGCTGCATGGTTTCTTCTGTGTGGCTGTAGACCTGACAGCGCCAGCTTCCAGACGGGAGTTTTTTTGCTGTAGTCATAGTGTTGTCCTTCTTTTTGGGTATAAAAATAACAGCCTGTGAATGATCTGGAAAAACAGACGGTTCACTTGCAAGCTGCGCCCGGGGCCTTTCCGGCCTTTGTGATTAATGTATGTATTTTCATGTGATATATGGATAACTTTAAATGGATAATGAAAAAGGCAGATAACCGAAGTTACCTGCCTGAAGGTTTGAATGAAATACTGCTATCCTTTGGATGTATACTGAGATAATCTGGTTTTTCAATGACAGAAGGTATCTGTTCCAAACAATTATAAAATTCATTGTCTGAAATAAAGTCATCTTTATGTAACTCTGTGTGCTTGTCAGTTATATTCGTTACACTATTTTGATTGGGGAAGAACAGCAGATCCGCTTCCGGCTGAACGGGAGCCAAAACGCAGAGGTGCTTTGTGATATGACACGCCCGCTGGGAACTTTTTTGATAAACTTTGAGCATGACACGGACAGAGATTGGAACTTATATGGGCTTTCTCCGCTACGGCAAGCCCTCCACTCCAACCGATGGAAACAGCCGGAGTTGGAGCAGGCGGCAAGCGAATTTCTCTGGGGAAAATATCTTAGCAACGACCCTCTGAAAATGTATGTGGCGTTCCGTATTTGGAACAGCTATCTGCTTGCCAGAGAACCCCGTGACCGTAACGCTGCCTGTGACCGCTTCATGGATAAAATGAGCAGCCTGACCGGGGTATTCCATAGCGAAGCCATGACCTTTGACAGGGAGACAGGAAAACCGAAACATTTTCAAGCTGGCAGCCTTTATTTCAAAGGCGCACCATCAGAAGATACCCGGCTTGACCTCTGGTTCCCGGACAACCGTCGCACAGAAGAATGTGTGTCTGCCTATGCGTCCCTCTACCCGTTGATTACCTATTATCTGAGCAGACTGAATGACTGGGGGCTTTGCTTCCGGCGGTGCAAGGTTTGTGGAAAATATTTTCTGGCAAAGAGCCAGCGGTATGAGCTGTGCAGCGATAAGTGCCGAAAAGCACAGGCGCTTCAAAACAAGCGGGAATTTGACGAGAGGGCAAGAGAAAATACCTATGACCTGCTTTATAAAAATGAATGCCAGAACTGGCGCAATAAAATAAACCGGGTAAAAAATACCGCAGGCTTTCCGGCTGACCGTCTGGAAAAAATACAGGCTGCCTTTGCTGACTTTAAGAAAGAAGCATTGCAGAGAAAAAAGGCTGTAAAAACAGGAACAGCCAGCCCGAAAGAATTTACGGACTGGCTGTATCAGCAGAGTAATGTAATTGTTGAGCTGACCGAGATATGAAAAACTTTCTATCGTCAATTTCGCATTATTGCAATAACAGATTGCTTCTTCCATGAATGGTAATATTATCATCAAACTTTTGGAAGAACTATAAATGTCCGAGGTACCTTTGATTTCGACAGAAAAACAGGCTGAATTGTTACAACGCTCGGACATTTCAAAAATTTTTTTGAGAAATGGCGAAAAAAGCGGGGCAGCATACGCCGCCCCGCCGATCTCAAAAGGTCATTCCATCGCCCGCATTTGTTCAATCAGAGATTGTTTTTTCTGTCTGCGGACTGTCCATACAGACAAAATCAGCTCCATTCCGAACAATACCAGAATGAACAGACCCATTTCCAAAACCGGGAATTTGTAAGGCACTACTTTTCCGGCAAAAGCTCCTACACTAAATTTGCTGCAAGCAAAGATGGAAGCCGGAAGCCCAACGATCAGCGTCGCCAATGTTGCAAAGAATGCATAGCACAGCCCCTCGCAGATGTTCATTTTACATAGCTGCTTTTGGGTCAGTCCGATGGAACGCAAAACACTGTTTTCCTGTTTTCTGGACATTTGATTAGAGAGGGTCGTGTTAATTAGGTTGATAACGCCAAAGAGGAATACCAGCCATGAAAGTACCTCCATACTGCCAAATACAAAAGAATTTATATTTTTTTCATACTCAATTACAGTGTTAATATCATCTAATGCAATATCCGTATGAGCGGATATAATATTTTTTAATTCATCCCTCACATGATCCGCTTTTTGGGGATCACTTACAATGCTCCATGAATAATCGAAAGAGGTGATTTCCGGGTGCAGTTCATGGAACAATGCTTCCGGTGCAAATTCCAATACACCGTCAAAGTGATGTGTTCCATGTCCATTATCCAGATTATTGTTAAACACCCCGGATATAGTAACCGGAATGGTTGATTTCCCGGAGATAAGTTCAGCTGTTTCTCCGACACCTATATGTTCACGGTTACTTGTTGCCGAATCAATTAGGATGCTGTGTGTATCCGTCGGCATAGTGCCCTCTATCAATGAAGCTTCAACCTTAGAATAATTTTGATCAGTCAGTATATCACACATACCACCATATTCAATTCCGTTGACGTTATAATTTATATGAAGGCTTTGCCTTTTTGCAATCACATCGGTTACACCGTCAATAGACAAAATTTCCTGTTTGAGTTCCTCATTCAGTGGATTTCCTGCTGCCATGACTTCTTGTTCTGACAACTTTGAATCCAGATAAACCTTATAGTCACCATCCGGGAACTCTTGTCTTGCAAGCGCCTCTGGGGAGCGTAGCAAAACAACGGAGGATACCACAAGCAGGATAATTCCACCCAAACTCAAAGACGCTATAATAGAGATTGTCTTTTTGCGGTCACGCTTAAAATTCGCAATTCCCATTGAAACAGGATTGAGCTTAATATTCTTTTTCCGACTGCGGATGTCCTTTTGCGCCGGGGTAAAACGGACGGCTTCAATCGGGGAAATCCCTGCCGCAATCTTTACTGGCTTACGGATGGAAACAGATACCATGATCCAACTGCTTATGAGTGTCAAAATAACCGTTGTCACATAGGAAACAGCGTTAAATCCCTTGGAAAACAGGAGAAAACCGCCGCATACGCCCAGCACTGTACCAATCAGAATCCCGATACTGCCGAGTTTGTGTCCCTCCCGCTTTACAATCCGCTTGATTTGCTTTGGCGTCGCGCCAATCGTCCGAAGCTGCCCGTAGCTCTGGATTTTGTCATTGATGGAGATACGGAAGATACTCTGGATCACAATATAGCCGCCGATCAGAACAATAGCAATCACACCAACAATCGGTAAAAAATCAAAGGATTTAGAAGCATAAGCAAAATATTTGCTGTTCATTTTGGGCATAGAAAGCTGATATTCCTCCGCAACCTCCCTGCAATAAGAGGTCATCAGTTCTTCGTCCAACTGAACGCTGTTTTTGAAATGGGCATAGGCGCGATACCCAGCGGGGTTAAACCCATCCCATTCTTTCAGGGCAGCTTTGGAAAGAATGATGGCACAGGTATTCGCTTCTTTTTCATTTACGCTGTCCAGAATGCCGGTAACGACATAATCGCCATGAAAACTCTCTGTATCTAAGGTCACAGTGTCCCCGATCTTGGCATTGTGTCCATAGGTGGAAAGAAAGTATTCGCTTACGACAACTTCATTTGCCTTTTGGGGCAGATTCCCCTCCAATAGCTTCATTTGGTCGCGCCCAATCTCCATCATTTCTGCGTCATTATATACATAAGAGGCATGATAGCCCTGTTCTGAAAGTTCCTCACCCAGCATATAGTAGCCGCCTACGCGCTCAAACTCCGGCACTCCTTTCAGGGTTTCAATGTCGTTTTCCTCTACACCCAGCCAAACCGCCTCATAAGTATCGACAACCTGATTGCGCTGCATTTGTGTCAGGGAAGTAGACACAATTCCCGTAAAGCAGATCAGAAACGCCGCCAGCGCAACGGCGATCACCACCATCAGATTCCGGCGCTTCTCGCTTTGTAAACTTTTCTTTGCCAGCTTCTTTGTAATGGCGCTGGTATCATTCTCAAAAGGCCATGTCATAGCCTGCCACCTCCTTATTCCACAATCTTTCCGTCCTCAATGCGGACAATCCGATCTGCAAGACGGGCAATATCGTTGTTGTGGGTAATCATCACTACGGTTTGCCGGAACTCCGCGCTGGTACGCTTGATAAGCCCCAGCACCTCGGCGCTGGTCTTGCTGTCAAGGTTGCCGGTCGGCTCGTCGGCCAGCACAATAGCTGGTTTGGTAATCAAGGCGCGGGCAATCGCCACACGCTGCTGCTGGCCGCCGGAAAGATTGTTCGGCATATTTTTTAGTTTATCTTCCAGCCCCAGCAGGTGAACGATCTCGTCCAAAAACTTCTGATCCACCATGTCCCCGTCCAGCTCCACCGGCAGGACGATATTCTCATACACATTCAGGATGGGAACAAGGTTATAGTTCTGGAAGATAAAACCGATGTTGCGGCGGCGGAAGATGGTGAGCTGTTCGTCGTTCTTCTTTGCCAGTTCTTCGCCCCGGACAATCACGGTTCCGCTGGTGGGAGTGTCCAGCCCGCCCATCATGTGAAGCAGGGTAGACTTGCCGCTGCCGGAGGTTCCCACAACGGCCACAAATTCGCCCTCGTCTACGGAGAAGTTCACGCCGTCAAGGGCGCGGGTAATGTTCGGCTCTGCACCGTAATGCTTTTTTAGGTCAATCGTCTGTAAAATGCTCATATTCAAAACTCCTTTCAAGGCTTTCTGCCTGTTGATAAGGGTATTGTAAAACCCAAATGTCCGCGAAATGTTACAGCGGCCCAAAAAATTCATTGAAAATCGGGGTGAAATGTTACAACGCTCGGACATTTCAAAAAAATTTACGGCGGGCAGCCGAAAATGGCCGTCCGCCGCGTTCTATTTTGTAGGCAGCATAATGGAAAATTCCGAACCTTTGCCCGGCTCCGAAACCACTTTGATATAGCCGCCCTGCCGCATTACGATCTCGCGGGCCAGATACAGGCCAATGCCAACGCCCTGCTGTTCGTGTACTTCTTCCTCACGATAAAAGCGTCGGAAGATGGCAGCCTGATTGCTTTCGGAAATGCCCTTGCCGGTGTCGGTCACTTTGATCTCCACATACATTTCCCACAGCACCACCGACACAGCGATTTTCCCGCCTGCCGGGGTGTATTTGACTGCATTGTCCAGCAGGTTAAAGAGGGCTTCAGATGTCCACTTGCTGTCATGAGAAACGGTCAAATCCTCCGGGCAGTCCACGGACACGGCGATTTCCTTTTTCTCTGCTGCATACACGATCCCACTCATGGCCTGCGCCACGGTATCAAAAAGGCGGCCCAGCTTCTTGTCCAACTGGATCACGCCTGTTTCCAGACGGGAGGTTTTCACAAGAGCCTGAAAGAGAAAGTCCAGTTTATCCGTCTGGCTGCGGATTCCCCGGATAAAGTCGGTGCGCTCCGTCTCGGTCATAGTCTTTTCCAGCAGGGTGTCCGCCGCCATTTTCAGATTGCTTACCGGCGTTTTCACCTGATGGGAAATATCCGATACAAGGGTCTGTAATTCCTGCCGTTCCTCATCCACAAGACAGCGGTTCTCCTGCATGATTTGATAGAGCTTTGCCAGCCGGTGTCCGATTCTAGCAAGCTGGGTTTCGCTGTCTTCTGGCCGCTGGGGAGCTTCATTCCCGGCAATCATGTGGTCTAAGGTCAGGCACAGGTCAGCGGTAAACTGTGACAGCCGTTTTCCAAAGACCTGCGTCAGTACAAAAATCCCCACAAGGGCGCACAGCAGCAGCGCCCCGCCAGTCAGCAGCGCCGCCGTCTGTTTTGTCACAAGAAACAAGGCTATGGTAATCCCAGACATGGAGAGAGCAAGCCCCAGTGCCACCCGACCAAACAGCCGCTTTACCGAGAGGTTCTTAACCTTCATTTTGCCTCGCCTCCCGTCCATTGATACCCCATGCCGTAAACGGTCTTGATGTAGGGCACGCCGCCGTCGGCTTCAATCTTGCTGCGAATCCGGCTGATGGAGGTTGTCAGGGTGTGTTCGTCCACAAACCTTTCGTCTATATCCCACAGCTTTTCCAAAAGCTGCCCACGGGTCAGCACTTGCCGGGGATTTTTACGAAACAAGTTCAGCATTTTGTACTCCATCGGGGATAGGGTCAGGGGCTTGCCGTTTAGGGAAGCCGTCTGCTCCGAGAAGTCCAGAAACAGCCGCCCGTCGTCGTAAATATCCTTGGCCGGTTTGCGATGTTCCAGCATGGCGAACATGGCCTTGATTTTCCGCTGCAAAGCTCCGATCACAAAGGGCTTTGTGATGTAGTCCACCGCACCCACCTCATAGCCCCGTATCTGGTCGCTCTCCTGATCGTTTGCGGTCAGGAAAATCACAATGGTGTCCGGGTGCTGGGGCTTTATCAGCGTGCACAGCTCAAAACCGTTCCCGTCTGGCAGGTTAATGTCCAGCAGCACTACATCAAATTCCCGCTGGCGGATGGCATCGGCTGCGGTTCTGGCATTTAGGGCAGAAGTCACGCCGTAGCCGTCTGCGGTCAGGTTATAGGCCAACATCTTATTCAAAAAACTGTCGTCCTCGACAATTAAAATCTGCTTCATATCCTCACTTCCTTTTCTTTTTGCAAATAGTATAACAGGCAAATGTCCGAGAATTGTTACAAGGACAAATATATTTATCATTTTACAGTTTTTTCTGTGTACTGCAATTTTATAAAAGAAAGGACAGCAGTATCGAATTGCTGTCCTTGCGGTTTATTATAGCTGGTAGTGTATAAGCGTGGGTTCATCATATTTGGTGTGGTATCTTTAACTATGGGAAACTCCGTTTTCCCATTTAGAAACTGCCTGATTGGTAATCCCTAAAGTTTCTGCAAGCTGCATTTGTGTCAGATTTTTTTCTTTTCTGCACTGTGCAATAAATGCTCCTATTCTTTTCTGATCCATACAATAAATCTCCTTTGCTATATTTGTGACCGCAGTATATCAAAAAGAGAATCTATTTAGAACATAATAAGCGTTGATTCAATAGTAAACGCTTAGTTGAGCGTCACAAATTCAGTTATTGCCTGTCGAAACAGTACAATTTTCTTCACGCTCCAACTGTATCACATCTGAAATGTCACAATCTAATGTTTCACAAATTTTTGTCAGTGTTTCCATACTGATATGCTTCCCTTTTCCCATGTTGGCAATTATATTTGTGGTCAGTCCAGCGGCAAGCCTTAAATCCTCTTTCCTCATGTTGCGCTCTATCAGCGTGTGCCAGAGCGGTTTGTAACTGATGTGCATTTTTCTCCCTGCCTTTCTGCCCCGGATGGGCGCTTGTCCCCCATTATATCAGGTTTCTTGCTAACTCACAAATATTTCTTGACAGTATCGCCGGTTCCGTCTGGATTGTGCTTTTCCTTTCCTCTTTTGATTACATCTAATTCGCCGTAACCTGCCGGGCTGCCTGTCGTTTCAGATAACAGAGCTGCTTAATTTGGCACCGCTTTCTGTGCTGTTTTTCAAATCGTTTGTAAGGAATTACCCTGCAGCATCTGATGTTCCGTAAGCAAAGCTTGCAGCTGCGGCATTTTTATATTAACAAAGAAAGGGAGCGCCCATATCGCGGCACTCCCCTTTTCATGCATTATTTAATTTCCTGGTCGTCCACGAGGAAGGAATCGCCGTCCTCCACGATACAAACCATCGTCTTGCCAGTGTTTAGCTCGATCTCATTTCCGGCGTCGTCATAGTATCTTGTAGCACCGTGATCGGAGGTCTTTTCCCAGGTTACATGGATGCCTTTGCCGTTTGTGAAAAACCAGCCGTCCCTTGTGGTGTCGTGGCACTGGAATGCCAGATAGCCCTTGGCGTCGCGCACCTCATGGTAGGTATTCTGCACCAGGATATTTTTGAACGTAAGCTGCTTTCCTGTTGCCAGATCCGTATGCGGACCGTCCGAGGAGCCGGAAAGATGCTGGAATCTCTCATAAAGCCCGGTTTCGCCGTTGTAGACGAAGTAACAATTGGTCACGGGATACGCGGGGGACATATCCACCCGGTTTGCCGTGATGGCGTCGCTGTACTGCGACAGGTCGTTCGGCTCATTGTCCGGGGCGAAACGGTAATGCTGTTCGTCCGCGTAGCCGTCGCGCATCTGAGTGGAGTAGCCAAGTTTATCTGCATCGGCAATAACGCCAGCCGCGTCTATGAAAGCGTTGTCGGTCGCGTTTTTCGCGTTCTTATCCCGGAAAAAGTTGCTGCTTGTTTTGCCGTCGATATCGTCCGTGCGCTTGATCACTTCGTCTATGTAGAAGGGACCGCCGAAATGCACGTAGAGGGCGTCCCACTCAAAAGCCCAGTACACATAATAATCGCGGCAGCTTCTGATGTTGCCGAGTTTGTCGGCGTTTTTCCAGTCCTGAATAATCCACATCAGCCGGGTAATGCTTCCCTCCACATTACATTCATACACGACATCTGCATTGGAAATGCCATAGTGGGAAGCGGTTTTTGTGTTGGGAGTCATAATGGCAAGGGGTCTTGTGTTGTTGACCTCTTCATCTACCCACTCGTTTGTGATGCGGCTGCGCACCATGCCCTCTTCGGGCGGTGCATTTTCTTCAGATTCCGTTTCTTCGGGTTCCGCCGTTTCCTCCGGCTCTTCTTTTTCCTCCGGGGTATCGTCGATGATCTGTTCCACGACGGGCGCTTCAACCTTCGGCTTTTCTTCCTCTTCCTTACCGCAGCCGGTCAGAAGAAGGGCAGAAGACAGAGCGATGAGAAGTAAAACTTGTAATCTCTTCATGCTTCGTGAAAATCCTCCTTGGTAAAAATTGCAATGTACGCCGCAGTGCAAGCTCGAAAAACCTGCGCAATGCTCATTGCCAACGCGTACATCATAGCATAACAGGCAGGGTGGAGTCACTACAAAAAATCTAAAAAAATTCACAATTTTTGTAAAAGGAAGGCAGATTTTGCTATACAAAACAGTGGTTGACAAACATACTGGCGGTATGTTAAGTTATATACATACCAACAGTATGTTTGAGGGGAATGAGATATGGCAAGGAATAAATATCCTGAAGAGACGGTCAATCGGATACTGGATGTCGCCGGGCATCTGTTTATGGAGAAGGGTTACGAGCATACGTCCATCCAGGATATCATTGATAATCTGGGCGGGTTGAGCAAGGGAGCGATTTATCATCACTTTAAGTCGAAAGAGGAAATTCTGGACGCGGTTACGGACAGGATTATGGAGGAATCCAACCGAAAGCTGACGGGCATACCGAAACGTAAAGACCTGAACGGTATAGAGAAGCTGAGGGCCTTGTTCAAGTCTTCGCTGTGCCGATCAGCGCAGGATGAGATGTTTCAGGTGGCGCCCAGCTTTTACAATAATCCCAGACTTCTCGCCAGTCTTTTGTATGAAACGATAGAACTGACGGGGCCGGAGTATATTCAGCCAATTATAGAGGAGGGGATCGCCGACGGTTCCATTGTCGCGGCGCATCCTAAGCAGCTTGCGGAACTGATTTCGCTCGTGGCAAATGTCTGGATCAATCCGATGATATTCGACAGTTCCGTGGAGGAAACCTATCACAAGCTTCTTGTGTTTGACCAGATGCTGAAGGGTATGGGTCTGGATGTTGTGGACGGGGAAATGATAGCGCGGATGCAGGAGCTGACCGCGATTTACCAGAAGCGCAAATAGGAAAAATGATTCTGCCCTGAAACAGGGCAGAATATTTTTAAATCTTATGCATACCGACGGTAGGTATTAAAAGAAAAAGGAGAATGGGAACATGAATCAAAAATTATTTTCCAAAGATTTTATACTGGTTGTCATTGGGCAGATAATATCCTTGTTTGGCAATGCGGCACTGCGGTTTGCGATGCCGCTGTACCTCTTAAATGAGACCGGGTCGTCTGCGGTCTTCGGCACGGTGACGGCGTGCGCGATCATTCCGGCAATCCTGCTCTCACCGGTGGGCGGCATTGTGGCGGACCGGGTGAACAAAAGGAATGTCATGGTCATACTGGACTTTTTCACGGCGGCGCTGATTCTGGCATTCTGTGTTCTGATGGGCGGGGTCAATCTTGTAGTTCTGCTGACGGTTACCTTGATGATTCTGTACGGTATCGCGGGGGCATACCAGCCGTCCGTGCAGGCATCTATTCCTGTGCTTGTAGGGTCAGACCACATGATGGAGGCAAACTCCATTGTCAATATGATCAGCTCTTTTTCGGCGCTGCTTGGTCCTGTGCTGGGCGGGATTGTGTACAGCGCGTATGGGTTGAAACCTGTGCTTCTGGTCTGCATCGCCTGCTTTGTAATTTCGGCGGTCATGGAAATTTTTATACATATTCCGTTTGAAAAACGGGCTTCGGAGGGCAGCGTGTGGCAGACGGCACGGTCGGACTTCGGGCAGAGTATCCGCTTTATCTGCAAGGACATGCCGGTGATCGGAAAGGCGGTTCTGGCGGTCTGCGGAATCAATCTGTTTTTGTCTTCCATGATTAATGTGGGACTGCCCTATCTGGTGACGGAGGTGATTGATCTGGACGCGGCACAGGCGAACCAGCTCTATGGTTTTGCGGAGGGGATTCTCGCCGCGGGCGGGCTTGCAGGCGGTGTCTGCGCGGGCGTTTTTGCGAAAAAGCTTTCCATCAGAAAGGCGGGTATGCTGATCGTGATTGCCGCGGTGTGCCAGTTTCCCATTGCCGTGTCGTTAGCCGTGTCTTCCTCGGGCATGGTGAACTATGTGATGCTGACGGCAGGCTGTTTCGTTGTGATGACCTGCTGTACGGTTTACACCATATTGATGATGACGTTTTACCAGACGGTGACGCCACCCCATCTTTTGGGCAAGGTGGTTGCGGTTATCATTACCGTGGCAATGTGCGCCCAGCCGCTCGGCAACGCCATGTACGGCGTTTTGTTTGAACTCTGCAAAGGTTTTGAGTATGCCGTGGTTTTGTTTGCCGGGGTGGTGTCGCTTGGAATTGCGGTGGTGTTGCGTAATATTTTTAAAGGGGTTTTGTCATCTTTATAAGAATTTGGAAAATTTAGGTGTATGTTTGTCCGTGCTTGTGTTAGAATATAAGACATGAATCCAGTTGTGGAGGACTGGAAAGGAACCTGGGAAGGGGCGAAACGGACATGAAGAAAATAATCGTAACAGGCTGTAACGGACAGCTTGGACGCGCTGTTAATCTGGAATACGCAGGCAGTACGGAATACGAACTGGTGAACACGGACGTGGGGGAACTGGACATCACGAAGGTAGACGAGGTGATGAAGTTCGTCAGAGAAGTGAAACCTTATGCCATTATCAACTGTGCGGCGTACACGGCGGTGGAGGCATGTGAAAAAGAGGAAGATCTGGCTTTCCGAATCAATGCGGTCGGCGCGCGCAACTTAAGTATCGCGGCGAACGAGACGGGTGCGAAGCTGATGCATATTTCCACAGATTATGTGTTTGACGGAAACGGGACGAGACCTTACAAGGAAACCGATCCGGTTGGTCCGCAGGGCGCATACGGCAGGACGAAACTGGCGGGGGAAGAATTTGTGAAAGAGTTCAGCGACAGGCACTTTATCCTGCGTACGGCGTGGCTCTACGGAGATGGTAAGAATTTTGTAAAGACCATGCTGCGTCTCTCCGAGACGAACGATAAGGTGAGGGTTGTGCGTGATCAGGTGGGATCGCCCACAAGCGCAAAGGAGCTTGCCAAACTTATCGCTTATCTGCTGCCCACGGAAAACTATGGATTGTTCCACGCCACCTGCGAGGGGGACTGCAGCTGGGCGCAGTTTACGGAGGAGATATTCCGCCTGGCGGGGAAAAAGACTGTGGTGGAGGCGATTACCTCGGAGGAGTACGGTGCGGCGGTGAAGCGTCCGGCTTATTCCATTCTGGAAAATTATATGCTTAAGATGACGACAGACTTTATGTTTGCCGACTGGCATGACGCGATTGCAGAGTTTCTCGGGAAACAGTGAGCGGCGACGCGGACATTTGGGCGAACCGGCAGGGGCTTACATGACAGCCTGGATGCGTAGACGACCCGAGGATATGAATATGGAAACAGGAAAGGACAGAGGATATGCAGAAAATAGCGTTAATTACGGGAATCACAGGGCAGGACGGCTCTTATCTGGCGGAGTTCCTGCTGGAGAAAGGGTATGAGGTGCACGGGCTGATACGCAGGCACAGTATTGCCAATACAGGCAGGATCGACCATCTGATTGCTTCGGACTACCATAAAGTAAAATTTTTCCTGCATTATGCCGACACCACGGATTCCAGCAACCTGATGCGGCTGGTTGCGGAGATTCGTCCAACGGAAGTGTATAATCTTGCGGCGCAGTCCCATGTGGGCGTATCGTTTGAGGTGCCGGAGTACACGGCGGAGGCTACGGGCGTGAGCACGTTAAAGCTCTTGGAGGCGATCCGAGTAAACGGCGGGACGTGCAGATACTACCAGGCTTCCACATCGGAGCTTTTCGGCGGCATCCCGGAGACGGCACCGCAGAGCGAGAAGACGCCTTTTTATCCGAAGAGCCCTTACGGCGCGGCGAAGCTTTATTCTTATTGGATCACGGTAAATTACAGAGAGTCTTACAATATGTTTGCCTGCAACGGCATTCTTTTCAACCACGAATCACCCAGGCGCGGCGAGAATTTTGTGACGAGAAAGATCACGCTGGCAATCGCGAATATCATTGCGGGCAGACAGGAGAAGCTTTCTCTCGGCAATATGAACGCGAAGAGAGACTGGGGGTTTGCGGGCGACTATATAGAGGGCATGTGGCTGATGCTGCAGCAGGACAAGCCTGACGATTATGTACTGGCAACCAACGAGACGCACACGGTCAGAGAGTTTGTGGAGGCAGCATTTGAGGAGCTTGGCATTCGGATTCGCTGGGAGGGAACCGGCGTGAATGAGAAGGGCTATGATGCGAAGAGCGGTCGTCTGCTCGTGGATGTGAATCCCGAGTTTTACCGCCCGGCGGAAGTGGAGTTTCTGTGGGGCAACTGCGCGAAAGCGGAGAAGGAGCTCGGCTGGAAACGTAAAGTGGACTTTAAAGGGCTGGTGTCCATGATGATGGATGCGGACTTAAAGGAAATCGCGGGAATGAGCTGCGCGGAGTACAAAGCGAAGGGCGAAAACTGACGGGCTGCCTGCTGCGTTCAAAGATATGCCGGAACAAATCAGCGGGTTGGAACGCACCGGGCAGAGGATAAGGACAGAGGAAACGTATATCAAAAATGTTGTCGGTAATTTTGATCTGGCTCTATATGGGTTTCACTACATTTATCATCGGATATGGTGTGCTGCGTGTCATCACGCGGCACCTTCCTTATTATGCCGGCTATATCGGAACCGCAGATGTGTATTTTATGTGCGGGCTGGTCTGCGTGACGGTTTACGCGCAATTTTTCAGCCTGTTTGCGGGTGTGGGGCTGGCGGCAAATTTGATTTTGTGCGTTCTCTGCATATTAACTATTATAGCTGATAAAAAAATGCTTGTAGCTTCGCTGCGGCGGCTGGTGTTTCCCGGAGAGCTGGGTTTTTGGGCTGCGGCGGCATTATTTTTTCTCTTTGCCTATGGGACATCCAGGGGCATGATTCACTATGACACGGGGCTCTATCATGCCCAGAGCATTCGATGGATTGAAGAGTACGGTGTGGTGAAGGGGCTGGGCAACCTGCACTGCAGGCTGGCATACAACAGTTCTTCCTTTGCGCTGTCCGCTCTTTACAGCATGGCTTTTCTGGGCGGACAGTCCTATCACTGCGCGGCGGGGTGGCTTGCGTTTGTGCTTGCGGTCGTCTGTCTGCCGATCGGAAAATCCCTGTGTGCAGGGCGGCTTCGGGCGGGCGATTTTGCCAGAGTGATGTGTGTCTATTATCTGGTAAATATTTTCGATGAAATGATTTCCCCGGCTTCGGATTATTTTATGGTGCTTGTGGCATTTTATATTGTGATAAAGTGGCTGGACCTGTCGGAGAGCGGGGAGCGGATGATCCTTCCTTACGGGCTTCTGTGTGTGCTCGGCGTGTTTCTGATGACGGTGAAGCTGTCGGCGGCGCTGATTCTTCTGCTCACGGCTTTTCCGGCATATCATCTGATACGGGAGAAAAGGTGGGGAGAGACCGGCACATACCTGATACTTGGGATTGTGACAGCGCTGCCCTTCTTTATTCGCAATGTGGTGATTTCGGGGTGGCTTGTCTATCCTTTTACGCAGATAGATTTGTTTGACGTGGTCTGGAAAATTCCGAAAGGGCTGGCGGATTATGATGCCCGGGAAATACAGGTCTGGGGCAGGGGCTACACGGATGTGGCACAGTTCGATATGCCCATGCGGGAATGGCTGCCCGGGTGGTTCGGGACGCTTGCGGGAACCGATAAGATTCTTGTGCTTGCGGCAGCAGGGGCTGTTCTTGCGCTGCTGGCGGAGGCAGTGTATCTGGTCTGGAGATGGCGTAAGCGGCAGGCGGTTCCGCAAGGGTATGTGGTGCGGGACGGCATAATCTCCCCCGCTCTTTTCACGGCGCAGGCGACCGTTACCGGCTCTTTTCTCTTTTGGCTGTGCACTTCGCCGCTGATCCGCTACGGCTGCGTCTGGGTGTATTTGACGGCGGCGGTGGTGTTTGGGGGGATTTTTGAGACAATAACGCATGGTGTGCCGGGCTGGCGTTGGACGACGGCAGGTACACGGGCACAGAATGGGAGTGTTTCGCCCAAAGGCCGCGCTGGTCTGCGGTGGCGGTCTATGGCAGGATGCGCGATGTCTGTGGCAGCGGCGCTGCTTTTGGTTTATAAAGTGTTTGCCCTGACGCGGGAAATCACAGGTTCCTATGTCAATGATTACTGGCTTGTCCAGAAGGATTACGAGAACTATGAGACCTGCGCTTATGAGATTGCGGGCGTTACTTTCTACTGTTCGACGGAGGGCGATCAGACGGGATACGACAGCTTTCCGTCCTCGCCGGCGGAAGCGGAGATTTTGTTTTTGGGGGATGACATTGCGGATGGTTTCCGGGCAGCAGATTAGCTGCACCGGCTCTGTTCGGAAACCGTTGCAATCTACATGTTTTTCTTCTATAATACTATAGATAAAGAGGAAGTAAGCGCTGACGCGATATTGTATGATGAGAGAAATGGAGACGGATATTATTATGAATCGGACGGACAAAATCTACGTGGCAGGACACAGAGGGCTGGTGGGCAGCGCGATTGTGCGGTCCCTGCAGGCAAAGGGTTATGAAAATATCATTGGCAGGACGCACAGGGAACTTGACTTGACCAGTCAGCAGGCGGTGCGGGAGTTTTTTGAAAAAGAGCGCCCGGATGCGGTAGTTCTGGCGGCGGCAAAGGTGGGCGGCATCAATGCGAACAATACCACGCCCGCGGAGTTTGCCTATGAGAACATGCAGATACAGTGTAATGTCATCCAATGTTGTCATGAGTATCACGTCAAAAAACTGCTGTTTCTGGGGAGCACCTGTATTTATCCGAGAATGGCGCCCCAGCCAATCCCGGAGGACGCGCTGCTGACGGGTCCTTTGGAGGAGACGAACGAGGCGTATGCCATCGCGAAAATCGCGGGGCTTGAAATGTGTAAATATTATAAGCGGCAGTATGGTGACGACTTTATCAGCTGTATGCCCACAAATCTGTACGGACCGCATGATAACTATGATCTGGAAGGTTCCCATGTGATGCCGGCTATGATCCGTAAGTTCCACGAGGCGAAAGTGAACGGCGCACCTATGGTTACGCTGTGGGGAACGGGAACGCCGCTCCGGGAGTTTTTATATGTGGACGATATGGCGGACGCCTGTGTGTTTCTGTTAGAGAATTACAGCGGAGAGCAGCATGTCAATATCGGTACCGGAAAAGAAGTTACGATCAGGGAACTGGCGGAGACGGTAAAGAGCGTAGTGGATTACCGGGGACAGATTGTCTGGGATCAGACAATGCCGGACGGCACGCCCAGAAAACTTACGGATGTGACGAAACTGCACGGACTCGGCTGGCAGCATAAAGTAGAGCTTGAGGAGGGCGTGCGGCTCGCCTACGAGTGGTTTAAGTCAAATGTAAACGAGGCGAGACTGTAGGGGAACGCGCCTTTTCGTGTAAATATCTTTCTTAGCGCGATAAATTACCGTTTACAGCGTGATACATTTTTGGTATTATTGTCGAAAGAAACAGTTAACTACATTTGTCGAATTGTATCATTATGTGCAAAGGAGTAAGAGGGGAATGACACAACAGAATATGATTAGTCCAGGGGAGCTTGAGAGAACAATCTCCGATTTAATGCTGGAACTTGGCATACCGGCGCATCTCCGGGGGTACCAGTTTTTGCGGAGCGCTATTGGAATGTGCGTGGAGGATATGGAGCTGGTGGGAAGCGTGACAAAGCTGCTATATCCGGACCTGGCAAAGATGTACCAGACTACGGACACGAAGATTGAGCGTGCGATCCGCAATGCGATTGAGGTATCGTGGGAGAGGGGAAACACTGATCTCTTTGAGGAGCTGTTCGGTTACAGTAATACACTGGAATATACCAGACCGACGAACAGTGAATATATCGCCGTTGTAGCGGATTACATACGGTTGAAAAACAATCTGATATGAATTGTAAGGGAAGAGATGCGTCTCTTCCTTTTTTTATGCAAATGTGGTAAACTTATCATTGGAGGAGACTGATTTATGAAACTATTGAGCGTCATCGTGCCCTGCTATAACGAAGAGGAGAATGTCAGGGATTTTTATGATGAGTTATGTAAGAATGTAGATTTTTTCCGTGAGAAGCAGATAGAGTTTGAAGTTATATATGTGGACGACGGATCCCGGGATCAGACGGTTTCCGAGGTGAAAAAGCTTCATGCGGAGGACGGGCGGGTGCGTCTTATTTCCTTTTCACGCAATTTTGGCAAAGAGGCGGCGATCTATGCCGGGCTGCAGAAATGCAGGGGCGATCTTGTCGTGCTGATGGATGCGGACCTGCAGGATCCGCCCTCGCTTTTGCCGGAGATGTATTCTTATATTGAGGAGGGATATGATTCGGTGGCGACCAGACGGGTGACCAGAAAGGGCGAACCCGTTATCCGCTCTTTTTTTGCGCGGATGTTTTATAAGCTGATGAACAGGATATCCCGGACGGAGATTGTGGACGGTGCCAGGGATTACCGCCTGATGACGAGACAGGTGGTGGACGCGATTATGTCCATGCCGGAGTATAACCGCTTTACCAAGGGAATTTTCGGCTGGGTTGGATATGAGACCAAATGGTTGGAGTATGAGAACATAGAGCGCAGAAAGGGCGAGACGAAATGGTCGTTCTGGAAACTTTTCCTGTACTCTCTTGAGGGGATTATAGCGTTTTCCACGGTACCTTTGACCATAGCGTCCGTGGCGGGCGTGTTCTTCTGCCTGGTCGCATTTGTCATTATTATTGTGACGATTGTACGGAAACTTTTGTTTGGCGATCCGACCTCCGGCTGGCCTTCGCTTGTCTGCATTATTATGATGGTCAGTGGTGTGCAGCTGTTTTGCCTGGGAATTGTCGGGCAATACTTATCAAAGACTTATATGGAAGTGAAGAGAAGACCGATCTATCTGGTCAGGGAAGAGGTCGAGGGACAGGAACTTGAGAGATAAAATAGGCGGGCTGGTCAGTATCATCGTGCCAATGTACCGGGCGGCGGCATATATCGCGGATACCATTGAGATGGTGTTTTCGCAGACGTACTGCAGATGGGAACTTCTGCTGGTGGACGACTGTTCCGGGGATGGAAGCGTGGAGGCGGTTGAAAAGGCGCTCTCCGCATATGAGCACCGTCCGTCGGATGCGGTATTGGAAAATGTAAGGCATATTGAGGAATATCTGTGCGGGGAAGGAAAAGAGGTGTTCCTGATCTGTAAGAATAAAAATGAGGGCGCTGCTGCGGCACGCAATACAGGAATGGATCTGGCTGGCGGGCAGTATATTGCGTTTCTGGATGCGGACGATATCTGGGTCCCGGACAAGCTCAGAAAACAGCTTGTCTTTATAAAGGAAAAGCAGGCGGGCTTTTTGTTTTCCGCCTATGAGTTTGGCGATGAGGAGGCAAGACCTACAGGCAGGGTTGTGCATGTGCCAGAGGTCTTGACGTACAAAAAGGCACTGTCCCGGACGGTTATTTTTACGACTACCGTTGTGTTTGACCGGAATATTGTACCGGATGAACTGATGCGGATGCCGCGGGTGGAGAGCGAGGATACGGCGACATGGTGGCAGGTTCTGCGTGCAGGGTATACGGCGTACGGGCTTGACGAGGTGCTTGCGGTCTACAGAAGACCAGCGGGGTCTCTGTCTTCCAATAAATTTAAGGCGGTGAAACGGATCTGGAATCTGTACCGCGGACAGGAGAAACTCTCTGTTTTCGCCAGCGCGTTCTATTTTGTGTTCTGGGCGTACAGAGCGACAATGAGGCGGATATAAGACCATGAAAAAAGTGGAAACCATAAAAAGACTGATCATTTTACAGCTTTCATTTATCGGGCTGATTTTCCAGACAGCAGTTTATGCTTTCTTCTGGCTGGAGGCGTACTACCCGTTCCTGAGAATGCACAGGAATTTTCGGTTTTATTTCAAGGGACATGTGCTGATACTTTTAATTTATTTTGTGCTGCTGTTTTTCTTTGCGAATACATACGGCGCACTGAAGATCGGCTATCTGAAACCTGTCGATGTGTTCATCTCGGAATTGTTTTCCCTGCTGTTTGTCAATGTGATTTCCTATTTTCAGATTTCACTGATGGCGAACTGGGTTGTGGACGTGCGTCCCATTGTCTGGACAATGCTGATTCAGACGGCGCTTGCGGGCGTGTGGGTGTTCTTCTGCAATGTCTGCTATTACAAGGCTTTTCCCCCGAGAGAGATTTTGATCGTACACGGGGAACGTCCTATTGACGATATCGTGAGAAAGTTTGAGACGAGGAAGGATAAGTATCAGATCAGAAAATGCCTGAGTATTTCCGAAGGCATGGAGGCGGTGAAGGCGGAGATTGAAAACGGTTACGGCGCGGTGGTGCTGTGGGATATTTCAGCGGCGGACAGGAACGCCCTGTTAAAATACTGCTACAGCCAGTCGGTGCGGGTGTACACGATGCCGAAGATATCCGATGTGCTCATCAAGGGCGCGGACCAGCTTCACCTGTTTGATACACCCATTTATCTGACGAGGGAGTATTCCCTTAAGGTGGAACAGCGGATCGTGAAGCGGCTGATCGATCTGGTCTGTTCAATACTGCTTCTGGTGATCGCCTCTCCCTTTATGCTGATTACGGCGGCGGCGATCAAGCTTTACGACGGCGGTCCCGTTTTTTATAAGCAGATCCGCTGTACCCGTGACAGAAAAGAGTTTTATATTTTAAAGTTCAGGAGTATGGAGGAGAATGCGGAGAAGGACGGCGTGGCAAGGCTGGCGTCAAAGAATGATCCACGCGTTACGCCGATCGGAAAGTTTATCCGTGCCACGAGAATTGATGAACTGCCGCAGCTTTTTAATATTCTGAAAGGCGAGATGTCCTTTATAGGACCGAGACCCGAGCGGCCGAATATTATAGACGATTATATGAAGGAGATGCCGGAGTTTGCGCTCCGCATGAAGGTGAAAGCGGGGCTTGCCGGTTATGCGCAGGTCTACGGGAAATACAATACGACGCCCTACGATAAGCTGAAACTTGACCTGACGTATATTGAGCAGTATTCTGTGTGGCTGGATCTGAAGCTGATGCTGTTGACGTTAAAGATTCTGATAAAGCCGGAGAGTACGGAGGGGGTTGAGGAGAACCAGACGACGGCGATGAAGTAGAAAATAGCGACACGCAGGCGGCAGGTTATGGTGAAACAGCGACGCGCCGGAGGCTGGCGACTGTATATGAGCAGAGTGGAAGGATTTACGTTATGAAGGATAGGCACTATGCCGACGAGGGAATGGATATAAGAAAATATATGCTGTGCCTGCTGGGGAAGCTGCCCTTGATTCTTGGGGCGGCGGCTGGCGGTGCTCTGCTTGGGTTGATCGTGTATGCGGTGGTGCGGACTGTGCCGGAGTCGGAGCGGGAATATGTGGCTTACGCGAAGGTGTATCTGGATTTTGCGGCGGATGAGACGGGGGAAGTGTATCAGGCGTACAATGGCTATACGTGGAACGACCTGATGGCGGCTGACCCGATTATGGAACTGACGCTGGCAAATCTTTCCGCGGATTATACGCGGGAGGAGGCGGCGGCTGCCATAAAAGCAGAGATTCTCTCGGACATCCGGCTTTTGACGATCACGGTGACAACCAACGGGGCGGAGCGCACGGATGCGATTCTCGGGGCGGCGGTACAGGCGCTTGAGACGTATGGCGGGCAGGCGAAGGAGTTTTTGGAAATTCACGCGATTCAGAAGACAGAGGCGCAACTTGTGGTGGCGGACAATCGGATGGCGCAGGCGGCGTTTCTTGGGGCGTTTCTTGGGCTGCTTCTCAGTCTTCTGGGATTCTCGCTTTATTATGTGACGGACGACCGCGTTTTTGTGGCGGGGGATGTCAAAAAAGTGACGGATGCGTCATTTGTCGGTTACGCTTCGGGTGTGGAAACGCTGAAACAGGATTATGAAAAAAATCTTGCCTACTTGCGGGGAAAAATTGGAGATATTCAGATTTACGAATCGGATGGGGACGCATCTTTTTCCGAGGAAGAGCTTCAGAATATGCGGAGGGCGGGAGGTGTGGTCCTGTCCCTGCCTTATGGAAAGGTACACGGCGCATTTGTGTCTTATGTGATTGGACAGCTAGAGGTGCAGGACTGCGCGCTGTGCGGTGTGGCGGTCAGGGATGCAGACGAACGGTTTTTGCGGAGATATTATGGGAAAAATAAAACTTGAGGTTCTGGTCTCGGCGGTTAACAAAAATGCCGCGGAGCTTATCTCACAAATGCATATTGCTACGGATGCGGTGCTTGTAAACCAGTGCGACCATTATGATTATGAGACGGTCACGGTACAGGGCGGGAGGGTGAAATGTTTTTCCATGCCGGAGCGGGGTGTGGGCTTGAGCCGCAATACTGCGCTTTTGCACGCGTCCGGGGATGTGGTGCTTTTTTCCGACGAGGATATCAGACTGACGCCGGATTACGCGGAGAAAATCCGCGATGCCTACAAGGCTCTTCCCGACGCTGACATGGTTCTCTTTAATGTGGAGGTTGCGCCTTCCCGCAGAACTTACTGGAACCGGGAGATACGACGGATTACTTACCGCAATTACGGCAGATATCCGGCGTACAGCATTTCGGCCAGGCTTTCCGCGCTGCGAAGGGCGAACGTGCAGTATTCTCTGCTTTTCGGCGGCGGCGCGAAGTACAGCAACGGGGAGGACAGCCTGTTTTTGCGGGACTGCCTGAAAGCGGGGCTTCGGATTTATGCGCATACCGCATGTATCGGCAGGGAACAGGAACGGGAGTCCACGTGGTTTTCGGGTTACCATGAAAAGTTCTTCCATGACAGGGGTGTGCTCTATCATTATCTCTACGGGAAACTGGCGCTGCCGCTTTCCCTGCGGTTTTTGTGGGTGCACAGGAAAACCATGTGCCGGAAAATTTCGGTCGGCAAGGCGTTTCGCATGATGCGAGCGGGCGTGCGGGAGGCGCGCGGCAGATGATTTTGTATATCACGATTGCGGTTGTCACGGCGCTTCTGGCAAGTCTGGTGGACAACCACCCGGAAAGACAATCCCATACGATTACAAGGCAGCAGCTCTGTAACCGCGTCTGTCTGACGGCAATATTTCTGATTTTGTTTTTGCTCTCCGCGTGCAGACTCAATGTGGGCAATGACTACGCAAAGTATGTGGAGTTCATGCATCTGGTCAACTGCGATGCTTATGTGCCTACGGAGATCGGATTTAATCTTCTGGTCAAACTGATCTACGGTTTGTCGGGCTATGAAAATTTTCTGCTGGTATTTGCGTTCTATTCGTTTGTGACCGTGCTGTTTTTCCTGTTGGCAATGTATGAGCAGAGCGATGAATTTGGGATGACGTTTTTCCTTTTTATGACGCTGGGTTATTATTTCCAGACATTCAGCACGGTGCGCTATTATCTGGCGCTGGCGCTGGCGCTTTACTCCATGAAATTTGTGCTGCGGAGACAGTGGGGCAGATTTGTGGTTCTGGTGCTTCTGGGCGCGACTTTTCACAAGTCGCTTCTGGTCGTAATACCGCTCTATTTTCTGGCGTCGCTGTCATGGAAAAAATGGCAGCTTGCCATGGCGGCTGCTTTTTGCACCACTTTTTTGTTTCTGCAGGATTTTTATCTGAAACTTGTGGTTTTTCTGTATCCGACTTATGAGGATACGGAGTATCTGGAGGGTGGCACAAGCTATATCAGTATTTTGCGCTGTGCGGCGGTTCTGGGTTTTGCGGGGATCGTGTATCTGAT
Source organism: bacterium 1xD42-87 (assembly GCA_003611805.1). GTDB lineage: Bacteria > Bacillota > Clostridia > Lachnospirales > Lachnospiraceae > UBA3282. Next base: position 33,645 of record RAYM01000044.1, read on the forward strand.
GCGGCGGCGGGAAGAGAGAGATAGGAGCAACGCAGAGACCGCAAAGGGAAGCGCGATACCTGATGGGATTTCGGAGGAAGGCGGGAACGAAGCAGGCATAAACGGCGAAAAAGCCGGCATGAATATAGAGGAGGCGGCGTGGAACCGACGTTTCCGGGTTTACACGTATTTGAATCTGGGGGCGCTTGTCCTCTATGTATTCTGCTCCTTCCTGCCTATTATTTCGCGGATCGGCTATTACCTGATGGTGAGTCAGATTTTATTTCTGCCCATGCTTTTAAAAGCGGTGCCGGATAAAAAATGGCGCAGACTTTTCCGGGTGGGAATCCTTCTGGCGGCGGTGGTGTATTTTGCCATGTATTTGAAAAAAGGCGCGAACGACGGCGTACTGATTCTGCCCTATAAGACATTTTTCTTTCACGAGATGGTTAATATACTATCAGAGGTTAATTAATATGACTTTCAGCATCATAGTCGTCTGCTATAACGCGGGCGAAAAATTGGAGAAGACGATTGCAAGCATCCGAAGACAGACAGAGGACGATTATGAAATTATCGTGCAGGACGGGCTTTCCGCGGACGGTTCGGTGGAGCGGCTGTCTGCTGCTGCGGACTTAAGACTTTTTCGCGAGCGGGACGAGGGCATTTACGACGCTATGAACCGGGCGGTTTCCCACGCGGCGGGGAAATATCTTTTTTTCTTAAACTGTGGCGATTATTTTGCCGATGAAGAAGTGCTTGCAAAGGTAAAGCGGGAGATTGCAGGGAACAGCGGCATGGATGCCCGTCGAACAGAGCATGGGAATGGTGAGACGGACAGCCGGGGAGCAGAAAAAAAACGCCCGCGACCGATGATTTTTTACGGCAATATCATGGAGCGTGCCACGGGGGCGCACGTGATGTCAAACCCCGTGATTGATGATTTTGCCTGTTTCCGCAATGTGCCCTGTCATCAGGCATGTTTTTATGACAGACGGCTTCTTGTGAAGAGGGGCTTTCGGACGTGTTATAAAGTCCGAGCGGATTACGATCATTTTTTATGGTGCTATTACAAGGCACGCGCCGTCACGGTTTATATGCCGATCAACGTGGCATCCTATGAGGGGGAGGGATTTTCGGAAAGCGGGGAGAACAGAAGGCGGTCTGCCGCGGAACATGCGCATATTGTGAAAAAATATATGAGCCGCGAACAGATTTTAAAATACAGACTGATTATGCTTTTGACGCTTGCGCCGCTTCGGACTTATCTGGCTTCCCATGAGAAGACGGCGGGGATTTATCAGGCGATAAAAAGAAGGATGTACCAGATCAGAAATCTTATATAAAGCGACTGACAAAAGATAGTGGCATATGGAAGAGTATGCCGGTGTGAAGGGAGAGGTACAGATGAAGGTATTATGGGTGTGTAATATTATGCTGCCGGCGATTGCCAAAAGACTAAATCTTCCCTGCAGCAACAGGGAAGGGTGGCTTTCCGGGCTGCTTGACCGGGTGGTGATGGAACAGGAGAGAAACCGCATCGAACTTGGCATTGCGTTCCCCGTAGAAGAGTCGCTTGGGAATTTTGACCGAATGATGCCCCTGGGGGAAAACATTTCCTGCCACTGTTACGGTTTTGTGGAGGATCTGGCTGCGCCGGAGCGTTATGATTTTGAACTGGAAAAAAATTTTGAGCTGATTATCAATGATTTTCAGCCGGATATTCTGCATGTGTTCGGGACGGAGTTTCCCCATGCGCTGGCGTCTATCAAAGTGTTTGGCCAGCCGGAGAGGACACTGATCGGCATTCAGGGGCTTGTCTCCGCGATCGCGAAGGTATATATGGCGGATCTGCCTGTGAAAGTACAGAGGCAGAGTACGTTTCGTGACAGGGTCAGAAAGGACAGTATCCGCCAGCAGCAGAAAAAGTTTGAGAAGCGCGGCGAGTTTGAAATTGAGGCGATTCAACGGACGGGGCATATAGCGGGACGCACGGATTTTGACCGGGCGGAGACGGAAAAAATTAATCCGAACGCGAAGTATCACTTTTTGAATGAAACGCTGCGCAGCGTGTTTTACCGTGACAGATGGAGTAAGTATAACTGCCAGACACACCGCATTTTCTTAAGCCAGGGAGATTATCCGCTGAAAGGATTCCACTATCTCCTGCAGGCAATGCCCAAGATTCTGGAGCAGTTTCCTGATACGGAGATTTATGTGGCGGGAGCCGATATCCTGAAAGCGGAGACGTGGAAGGACGCGCTGAAACTGCCCGCGTATGGCAAATATTTAAAAAAGCTGATCCATGAAAACAATCTTGAGGAAAAAATTAATATGCTCGGGCGGATTGACGCGGAGGAGATGAAGAAACAGTATCTGAGCTGTCAGGTTTTCGTCTGCCCTTCGGTGCTTGAAAATTCTCCTAATTCCGTGGGGGAGGCGATGCTTCTGGGTGTACCCTGTGTGGCGGCGAATGTGGGCGGCATACATAATATCCTGACGGACGGCGGGGACGGTTTTCTCTATCCGCCCGGGGATGTGGATGCGCTGGCGGACAGCATTATCGAGGTGTTCACCAAGGAAGCGATTGTGGACAGGCTTTCTGACAATGCCAGAAAGCATGCGCGTGTGAACCATGACGCGGATCAGAATTATTACCGGCTGATGCATATTTACCGGGAGATGCTGGGGTGATTTATGAGGGGCATTCTCCGTGGGAGGAAGTAATATGACATTCGCATTTGTGTCAAACTACATCAACCATCATCAACTCCCCCTCTGCGAGGCATTTTACAGGCGGCTGGGGAAGGGGTTTGTGTTTATTCAGACCATGCCCATGGAGGCGGAGCGCGTGGAGATGGGGTGGAGCGTTGATGTGGATGAAATACCTTATGTCATGTGTCTTTACAGGGACGAGTACGAGTGCCTGAAGCGGATTATGGAGAGCGATGTGGTGCTCTTCGGCTGGACCGGCAGGGAAGATATCGTGACGCCGAGGCTGCGGTCGGGAAAGACGACGCTTCGGGTGAGTGAGCGGCTTTATCGGGAAGGACAGTGGAAAGCGGTCTCCCCGAGGGGGCTTATGGCGAAATACAGGGAACATATCAGATACCGGGGGCAGAATATCTGTATGCTCTGCGCTGGCGCGTATACGGCGTCGGACTTTCATCTGATCGGGGCGTATCCGGGCAAACTGTTTAAGTGGGGCTATTTTACCGAACTGCGGACTTATGACGACGGGACTTTCGCGGCAATGAAGACGAAGGAAGGACCGCTGCAGATTGTGTGGGCGGGACGGTTTATTCCGTTAAAGCATCCCGAATACGCGGTGCGGCTCGGCAGGACGCTGCGAAAGAAAGGTTATGCTTACCGTATGCATATGTTGGGGAGCGGCGAGCTGGAAGAGGCGATAAAAGAAGAGGTGGAACGAGAAGGGCTTTCGGATGATTTCGTGTTTTACGGATATACGAGACCGGACGAGGTACGGGATGTGATGGAGAAATGCCACATTCACCTCTTTACCAGCAATTATCTGGAGGGCTGGGGCGCGGTGGTGAACGAGGGCATGAACAGCGGCTGTGTGGAGGTGGTTGACGCCCGCGTGGGCGCGGCTCCCTATCTGATCCGTCACGGAGAGAACGGTCTGCTTTATCCCGGCGGGCGCTACGAGAAAATGGAAGCGCTCGTGCTGGATCTTTTCGAAAACTGGGAGGAACGGCGGGGCATGGGGCGCGTCGCCTATGAGACGATCCGGGATGTGTGGAACGCGGAACGCGCGGCAGCCGCTCTTTTGCGGTTTGTGGAAGGGATGCGGCAGGGAAGGCTCTGCCCGGAGGAGGAAGGGCCGCTTAGCGAGGCTCCCATAATCAGACCGGGGAAATATCCGCCTGCAGATGTTTCCCGCGGGCGATGATATAACTGTGCCATACCCGGTCTGTGATTGCGAAACAGACATGAGTGAATGCTGCGCGCGTGGACGCCGATTGAGAAGGAATGGCCGGAAGGAAGAGCATGGAGAATGGACGGGAAGGAGCAGATGGAGACGAAAAAAATCAGCGTGATTGTGCCGGTGTACAATTCCATAAACTGTCTGGAAAGATGTGTGCGATCTCTCTGTGCCCAGACATACGAAAATCTGGAAATCCTTTTGATTGACGACGGTTCCACGGACGGTACAGGGGAGCTCTGTGAGCGTATCGCGTCGGAGGATGCGCGCATTTTCGTGCGCCATAAAGAAAACGGCGGCGCTTCTTCCGCCAGAAATGTGGGGCTTTCCATAGCGTCCGGGGACTATATCGGGTTTGTGGACAGCGACGATTATATAGATTCTTATGTGTACGAGGAACTGGCACGTGCACTTGAAGTGGGAAAGTATCGCGTGGCGCAGATTTCGCGTGACGAGGTGGACGAGGATGGGGGGCGTCTGCCGGACGTCTGTACGCCGCCGGAAAAAGAGCGGTTCTGTGATTCGGAAGCTTTTATAAAAGAACTTCTCATGCACAGGGAGGACAGCTCCTTCTGCACAAAGCTGTTTCCGCGGGAAATCTTTTCCGGGCATCGTTTCCCGGAAGGGGAACTAAACGAGGACTTCCGGCTGCTTCTGGATATTCTGCAGGAGATTCCGGGCATATGCATTCTGCCTCAACAGGGGTATCATGTGGTCTGCAGACAGGAGAGCACCACGAGAAAGCGGACGAAGGACAGCTTCTCCCGGGTGTTTCTGGATATCGTGGAAAACGCGGATATGGTGCAGAAACTGGTGGACCGAAAATATCCCGCGTTGCATGAATATGCGGTGCGGTTTAATCTCTATCAGAGACTGGAATATATGCTGCATGTGCCGGTTTCCCAGATGAAAGGGGATAACGCTTTTTATAAGAACGTGAAAAAGTATTTGCGGCGGCATGTGGGTGATACCGTAAAAAACCCCTATCTGACGAGGAAGAATAAAGCGTACCTGATGCTGCTTACGGCGGCGCCGCGGACGGTCAGGGGCGTGCACGCAGGAAAAATGAAGTTGAGGGAAAAGACCAGGCATGGCTGAACGAAAGAGCAGCGGGAAGAAAACAAAATATGTTGTGTGCTTTACCGTGCTCTGGCTCCTGCAGATGGCGGCGGCTTTCTGGTTCTGTACGCAGAAGCAGGGCTTTCATGAGGACGAGTTTTACACCTACTATTCCACGGCGCGCACCAACGGCTTTTACGTGGAGGACGGGAAGTGGATGGAGCGGGATGAATACCGCAATGAGTTTGTGGTACTTCCAGGAGAACGGTTTCAGTATGGTCTGGTAAAGCAGGTGCAGTCGTGGGATGTGCATCCGCCGATGTATTACTGGGTGTTTCATACGGTGGCTTCCTTTGTGCCGGGCGTATTTTCTAAATGGACCGGGCTGTCGGTCAATCTTTTTTTTCACGGTATCAACCTGATTTTACTGACATATTTGTCATATTTGGCGGCGGGAAGAGACGAGAGGCTGCCGTTTTTCGTGACGTTTGTCTATGGATTCAGCCCGGCATCCATGAGCGGGGTTGTGTTTATCCGAATGTATGAAATGCTTACCACATTCGTGCTGCTTACTGCCATTTTACATGTGCGTGTGATGGTTCGGGAAGAGGAGGGCGGCAGAGTGACAGGCAAAACCTTCCTCGCTATGGCGGCGGTGACCTATGTTGGGTTTCTGACGCAGTATTATTACTTCATTTTTCTGTTCTTTCTGGCGATTGCTTTTTGTGTCTGGCTAATGTTGCGGGACAGGAATATTTGGAATTGCCTGCGGTACGGCATTTTTCAGGGAGTGGCGTTTGTGCTGGCGTATCTGACCTATCCGTCGTTTCCAGGGCAGATGTTCAAAGGGCAGCGGGGTGCGCAGGCGACGGAGAATTTTTTCAATCTTTCCAATACCTTTGAGAGGCTTCAATTTTTCTGGGACCTGATGAACCGATACGTGTTTGGCGGCCTGCTCGGCCTGATGCTTTTGTTTCTCGCGGCAGGGGCAGTGGCGATGCGGCTGCAGAACGGGCGAGGGGAAAGAAAACGCGCAGGACTCAGATGGAGAGAGAGCGCAGAGAAGACGAGAAATGCGCAGAGCCGGCAGCCTGCGGAGGAAACGACTTCCCATGGCGCATCGTTCTATATGCTGCTATTTGCGGCGGCAGGTTATTTTCTGACGGTGTCCAAGACCGCACTTCTTCTAGGGGGAACTTCCAACCGCTACCAGCTTCCGGTTTACGGGATTGCGGCATTGCTTTTGTTTCTGGGTGCGGTAAAGGTTGTTAGACAGGCGGGTACGCGTTATGTAAAAGAGAAGAGGCGCGATACGGAAGCTGTTCCGCCTGTCTGCACCGGCTGGCGGGAAAAAAGGATGACCGGGGTGGCGGCAGCGTTCTGCATTGCCGTCGTTGCGCTCAGCTTTGTGCGGGCGGATGTGGAATTTCTCTATCAGGAGGCGGCAGAAGCGGTTGCGCTTGCCAGAGAACAGACGGCGGCGCACATTCCCGCAGTCTATATTTACAAGCCTGGTGAGGAGTGGTGTATCTGGGCGGTGGCGGATGAACTGATGGAGTACGACAGAGTGTATTTTGCCAGTGCGGCAAGCGAGGATGCGATTACGGAGCCGGCGATTGCGGAGGCGGATGCGGTGGTGGTATATACGCCCCGTTACGAAGACGTGAAGGACGAGGAGGCGCAGTGTATGCGGATTCCTTCCGGGAACGGGAACCTGTCGGAAGGTCATCTGCAGTATTCGCATAAATTTTGCACTGAGTGGTATTACTGCGGTGACGGGGGCGCGTGGAACAGAGCGGCGCAGCCGTGAAAAAGGGCATTTGACAGCCCATCGGAAACTGCCTATAATAAATGTGTTGCGTGAAAAATAATGATCTGGAGATACGATATGGATGCATTACAATTAGACACAGTTCTTCTCTCAGAGGACAGAAGCTGTCTGGAAATACTGGATCAGACGCTTTTGCCGGGCACCGTGAAAGTTTTGCGGGTAGAGAAATTAGAAGATATCTTTGAGGCGATTCGGTTTTTGCGTGTCCGGGGCGCGCCGGCGATCGGCGTCTGCGCAGCGTACGGGATTGCACTTACTGCATCCCGCATTGAAACGCGGGATTATGAGGCTTTTCTGTCAGCTTTCAGGGAACAGAAAAAATATCTGGCATCTTCGCGCCCCACGGCGGTGAATCTGTTCTGGGCGCTGGATCGGATGGAACGCACGCTGCTTGCGCATGCGGATAAACCGGTGGAGGAGATCAAGGAGTGTCTTTTTGCGGAGGCGCAGGCGATCCGGGATGAAGATGTGGCGATCAGCCGCAGCATTGGTGAGATTGGTTTCGGGCTGCTCAAGCCGGGGGACGGGATTCTCACTCATTGTAACGCGGGGACGCTGGCAACGGCGAAATACGGTACGGCAACGGCGCCCATGTATGTGGCGCTGGAGCATGGAATGACGGATTTCCGGGTATACTGTGACGAGACGAGACCGCTTTTGCAGGGCGCCAGACTGACAGCCTTCGAGCTGCACGGCGCGGGGATTGACACGACTCTGATCTGTGACAATATGGCGTCCACCGTGATGAAGAGCGGTCTTGTGAATCTGGTCTTTGTTGGATGCGACCGAGTGGCGGCAAATGGAGATACCGCCAACAAAATCGGTACCTCAGGGGTGGCTGTGCTGGCGAAGCATTATGGGATTCCATTCTATGTATGCGCGCCCAGTTCCACCATAGACATGTCGCTTGAGACGGGGAATCAGATTCCCATCGAAGAGCGGGCGGCGTCGGAGGTCACGGAGATGTGGTACAAGGAGCGGATGGCGCCGGAAGGCGTCAAGGTTTATAATCCTGCTTTCGACGTGACGGACCACTCGCTGATTACCGGGATTATTACAGAAAAAGGGCTTTGCAGGGCGCCGTATGAGAAGGCGTTCCGGGAGCTTGGCATCGTGTGAGAGGGAAGGAGATTTATGCTAAAAGATAAGACCATACTGATAACCGGGGGAACGGGTTCTTTCGGAAAATGCTTTACGAACTACGTGTTGACAAACTATGAACCGAAGAAAATTATCATCTATTCGAGGGATGAGTTTAAACAGTGGATGATGGCAAACGAGTTCAGGGAGTATGAGGAAAAGCTTCGGTTTTTTATCGGTGATGTGCGCGACGTGGAACGTCTGAAACGCGCTTGCGAGGGCGTGGATTATATCGTTCACGCGGCGGCGTTAAAGCAGGTACCCGCATGTGAGTATAATCCCAACGAGGCGATTAAGACCAACATCCACGGCGCCATGAACGTGATTGACGCGGCGCTGGATACGGGGGTCCGCAAGGTGGTTGCGCTGTCCACGGACAAGGCGGTGAACCCGGTCAATCTTTACGGTGGGACGAAGCTTGTCTCGGACAAGCTTTTTGTGGCGGCGAACGCTTACGTGGGGACGAAGGATATCAATTTCTCTATCGTGAGATATGGAAACGTGGCGGGCAGCAGGGGGTCTGTCATTCCCCTTTTCCACAAGTTGATTCAGGAAGGTGCGACGGAGCTGCCCATTACGGATTTGCGTATGACCCGGTTCTGGATCAGTCTGACGCAGGGTGTGGAGCTGGTGATTAAGGCGCTGGCGGAGGCAAACGGCGGGGAGACCTTTATCAGCAAGATTCCTTCCTTTAAGATCACGGATCTGGCGGAGGCGATGCTGCCTGGATGCAAGATGAAGGAAACCGGCATAAGACCTGGGGAGAAACTGCATGAGATCATGGTGACAACGGAGGATTCAGCGACCACCTACGAATATGACAGACATTTTATTGTCTATCCGCAGATGACGTGGAATAACAGGCAGCAGCCCGATCTTTCCGGCAGGAAGGTCGAGGAAGGCTTCCACTACAGTTCCGACAACAATACCGAGTGGATCGGCGTAGAGGAAATACGCACGCTGTTAAAGGACGTAGAGCTGGAAAAATAAAACGAAAACATAGAAGAAGGACATGTGTGGAAATACGTGTCCTTTCTCCACAGTGACTTTGATTTACGGAGGAATATGCGATCATGGAAAAACCGGCGATAGAAGGCGGCAGACCCGTCAGGGAGACGCCCATTTACTATGGGCACCAGTATATAGACGAAGCGGATATTCAGGCGGTGGTCGACGTCATGAAAAGCGATTATCTGACGTGCGGACCGAAGATCGCAGAACTGGAAAAAAAGCTCTGCGCGCTGACGGGAGCGGAGCATGCGGTGGTCTGCGCCAATGGTACGGCGGCGCTGCATATGGCGGCGCTTGCCGCAGGTGTGAAAGAAGGAGACGAGGTCATCACCACGCCCATCACGTTCGCGGCTTCGGCGAACTGCGCGCTCTACTGTGGGGCAAGACCTGTTTTTGCGGACATTGATCCCGAGACTTACAATATTGACCCGGAGAAAGTGGAGGCGGCTATCACACCGGCGACAAAAGCAGTGGTGGCGGTTGACTACACCGGTCAGTCTGTGGCATTTGATCCGATTCGTGACATCTGTAAAAAGCACGGGCTGGTTTTAATTGAGGACGGCGCCCATGTGATCGGCACGAAATATAAGGGGCAGCCCAACGGTTCCCTTTCTGATATGACCACGCTCAGCTTCCATCCGGTCAAGACAGTGACGGGCGGCGAGGGCGGCGCAGTGTTGACAAACGACGAAACCTATTATAAAAAACTGCTTTTATACCGTGCCCACGGCATTACGAGAGATGAGCGCCTGATGGAACATGAATCGGACGGAGCGTGGTATTATGAGCAGATTGCCCTCGGCTATAATTACCGTATAACGGACATGCAGGCGGCGCTGATTATCAGTCAGCTCGATAAGCTGCCTATGTTCAGCCGCCGCAGAAAAGAGATCGTGAAACGTTATAATGAGGCGTTTTCCGCAATGCCGGAGCTTTTCGTCCAGCGGGAGATACCAGAATCAGACACCACGAGGCATCTGTATATTCTGCGTATTGTGCCGGAAAGATTAAGGATTGACAGGAAACAGTTTTTTGAGGCGCTGGCGGCGGAAAATGTATGCTGCAACGTGCACTACATACCGACTTACTACTTCCCATATTATGAAAAATTGGGTTATCAGCGGGGACTCTGCCCTAATGCGGAAAAGCTTTATGAAGAAATTATCTCTCTGCCGCTCTACTATGCGATGAGCGACGGGGATGTGGAGAGTGTGGTCGAGGCGGTGAAGAAGATCGCGACTTTTTACCGTGTATAGAAAATTGCAACAGTATAGATGACACGGGTATCTTAACGGAAGAATAAAGGAACAAAGACGGAAATGACCGAAGAAATATCCCTGAAAGTAAAAATTTTATATGCGGTGTTGGCAGTATCACTGATTGTGCTTGTGTGGACGGGGGATGAAGGAAAGCAGCCTATCGTTTACAGCGGGATTGACCTGCAGCACTCTGTGGGGCTGATTGATTCGGAAAACGCACTTGTATTGCAGGAGTCTGTAGCAAGAAGCGGTGCGGTGGCAAACACGCCTAGCTACGTTATGAACAAAGGAAGCTACAGAGCCACGTTGAATTACAGCGCGGATAAAAATGGCAATGTACTGGAACTGTGGGAGCAGGGGGACAAGATTGCGGCATGGCAGCTCAATTACTGGGAGAAGGAACTCACGGTGGATTTTGCCCTCTCCAAGGATGCGAAAGCGTTGCAGCTTCGCATCAATTACGGGGGGGATGGCGCTCTTACGGTGAAAAGACTTTCTCTTGCACCGTATACTCTTTTTTATACGGATACCTATTTCCTGATCGGGGTGTTTCTGCTTCTGCACCTTGCGGTGTGGCTGTATGTGAGGAGCGGAAAAAGACTGTCGCAGGAGAAGCTGGTAGATTACGCCGTCATTTTAGGGGTGGCGCTCCTTGCCACCACGCCGATGATGCAGACCTATCTCTATAACGCGGATGATCTCTGCTATCATCTGGCAAGGCTGGAAGGGCTGAAAGACGGTATTCTGGACGGGCAGGTCATTCCTGTCAATATTCTGCCCGAGGGGCTGCAGAATAACGGCTATATGAATGCCATGTACCCTTATCTGTTTTTGTACATAGGCGCTTTTATGCGGCTGTGCGGGGTGTCGCTGGCTTTCTCCTATAAGACGCTGATTTTTTTGTCCAATTTAGGTTCGGCGGTATGTGCCTATGTGGCGGTAAAGTCTATGGTGAAATCCAGGCGGAGCGTCATTCTTTCGGTAGTTCTCTACACGTTGATGCCGTACCGTTTCACCAATATTTTTTCCAGAGGTGATCTGGGAGAAACGCTTGCTTTGGTTTTCTGGCCGATGGTGATTGCGGGGCTTTATCATATCGTTATGGGAGACCGAAAAAAATGGCATTATCTCGTGATCGGATTCACCGGCGCGCTGCAGAGCCATATTCTGAGTGTGGCTTATGTGGCGGCAGTCTGTGTCATCACTGCGCTTTTATACTGCGTGCGTATCGCACGGGAACGGCGTTACACGGAACTTTTGAAGGCGGCGGGACTTACCGTGCTGCTAAACGCATGGTATGTGGTTCCTTTCCTGTATTATTATTTTAAAGAAAATTTGGACAAAGATGTTCTGCGGTGGAGCGGTTACTTTGAGCAGTCAATCAACCTCTCCAACATGACCCAGACATTAAGTCTTTACAATAAGCAGTATTTTTCGCTGGGGCTTGCGCTCCTGGGCTGTCTGGGAATCGGAATCGTGTACCTGTTATGCGAAAGGCGCGGGAAGGTGAGCGGAGCTGATGGCTTTATGCTTTACCTGTTAACGCTCGGCGGCATATTCGTTTTTCTGGCAACGGGTTATTTCCCGAGCAGGGCGCTTATGAAAAATGCTTTTTTTGAGAATATAGCTACCATGCTGCAGTTTCCATGGCGGTTTCTGGGACCGGCATCCGCGTGTTTTCTATTTGTGGGAGCGGCTGGTCTTGCACGGTCGGAACTATTGAAGCCTTATCGGAATCTTATTTTTGCAATGCTGGTCAGCCTTAACCTTCTGGTTATTGTATCGGTACCCGCCGACAACAATCATGTGCCCTACAAAAATGCGGAATCTGCAGCGTCCAAAGGGCATGAGACGAAGCTTGGCGCCAGTGTGGGACTATTCTATCCGCACGAATGGCGGCTGATGGGAGCGACGGAGGACAGACTGACCGGAAGCGTGGTTATATCCGATATTTCCTCTGTATCTGTTTATGATTTCAGGAAAGAGGGAACAAAGGCGGCTGTATCTTATATAGCGCGGTCCGATGATGCTTATATTGAACTGCCAGTGCAGAATTATCTGGGATACCGGGCGGTGAACGAACTGGGGCAGCCTGTGCGGATCGAGCAGGGAAATGGCGGCAGGATGCGGATTTTTGTAGACGGAGACGGCGCAGAACATAGGATTTATGTCCGTTACGGACCGGTGCCGGGATTTATAATTGCGGATGTGGTGTCTGCGCTGACGGTTTTGTACTGCCTGCACAGGGTATGGTTTCGGAAATGGTTCCCGCTTTGCAGACGGTCTGAAAGGGAGGGGCTGACAGAATCAGATGCAACTTAGTATCATTGTGCCGGTCTATAATATGGCGGCGGAGAAAAAACTGGAGTATTGCCTGGATTCGCTTGTGACGCAGACCCTGGCGGACTATGAGATCATTGCGGTGGACGACTGTTCCACGGATGAGTCATGGGACATACTGAAAAATTATGAAAAACGCTTTCCCGAAAAATTCCGTGCGCTGCATCTGGAAGAAAATAAACACCAGGGAGGCGCGAAAAACGCGGGGTTAAAAACGGCGCAGGGAGAGTGGATCGGATTTATTGACAGCGACGACTGGATTACGCCTGATATGTATGAGCGCCTGATCGAACGTGCCAAAAGTACGGGAGCCGATCTCGTGGGATGCGACTATTGCCTGACTTCTGAACATTCCATGAAGGTGGGACAGGTGGTGCATAATAATAAAGCCGGTCAGACAGGCGTACTGGATGATGAGAAGAGGCGGAGCCTGATTCTGGACGGCGGCAGTCTGGTGGTGAAAATATTTCGTCGTTCCATGATTCTTGATAATGAACTCTGGTTTCCCGAGCATATCTTTTATGAAGACAACGCACTGGGAAATTCTTATCTGGTGCTGGCGAACCATTTTGAGTATATCGAGGAGCCGCTGTATTACTACTATCAGCACGGATCATCCACCGTGCACACCATTTCGGAGAAACGCTGTGAGGATCGCTGTGAAGCGGGAAGGCTGATGCTGGACGAGGCAGAGCGGCATGATTTTCTTGATAAATACCGAACTGAGCTTGAGTACAGCTTTACGCTGCTTTTCTATGTGAATACGCTGTTTACCTATATGGCGGGTGTAAAGCGGGTAAAATACCGCTTCGTGAAAAGGCTGGGAGAAGAAATGAGCTGCCGTTTCCCGAATTTTCAGGAAAATCCATACTATCTTGAGCGAACACATGCGGAGGAGAAAAAACTGATCCGTATGCAGATGAAATCTACAGTGCTTTTTATGGTATACTATAAACTTTTATGGACATATCGGAACTTTAGAAAAAACATGAGAAGACACGGTGGGGGGAAGTAGATACCGGGCGGGGGACTGTTTATGGAGATTGGAAGTTTCTTTGAGATAAATCCGGCTACTGTAAAAAAAGGCGGGGAGGCATCGACGCTTCACCTTTCGCAGGTGGATAAGTATGGGAAGGAACATTGCTGTTATACGGCTTCCGGCAGGGAAGCGATCGAGCTGGCACTGATCAGTCTGGAGCGGGAGCGCCCGGACATTCGGAAACGGTGTCTCTTGCCGGCGTATATGTGCGACTGTGTTTTTCTGCCCTTTCTGCACCGCGGCTGGGAACTGGTCTTTTATTCTGTGGACAGGGAACTTGAGGCGGCAGGTGAGGAGATTTTCAGGCTGGCTCTGGAACATGATCCGGGTCTTATTTTCATTCACCCATATTACGGGGCGGACACTTGTGCGGGGCTGCGCAGACAACTTGCAGGTCTCAGGAGAAGCGGCGTTCTAGTGATGGAGGATGTGACCCAGTCCTATTATCTGGAAGAGGCGGGGAAGGATGCCGATTTTGTTGTGGGAAGCCTGCGGAAATGGTACGCGGTTCCCGACGGCGGATTTGTGGCATCCGATATTCCACTGGCAGAGGATGTGCTGGAAACGGGAGAGGAATATGCCAGAGAACGGTTGGTTCCGCTCGTTCAGAAATGGGAGTATCTGAAGGAGAAGGAGAGAAGGACAGGGGGAGCGCTGACAGCGGGATGGCTTCCGAGAAAGGCGGAGTATCTGAAACGAAACCGCAATTTGGAGAATGCCCTTGACTGCTATCAGGGTGTGCGGCGCATTTCGCGGATATCTGCGGAGATTCTTTCCAGGGTGGATGAGGAGGGCGCACGCCGGAGAAGAGAGGAAAATTATCATGCGCTCTATCAGCATATATGCGGTATGAAAAGGCTCTGGGCAATTCTGCCCGAAAAGGAGACGCATGCGCCGCTCTATCTGCCGGTTTACGTGAAGGAACGTGACAGCCTGCAGAGATTTTTGGCAGGATACGGCATTTATGCCCCGGTTCTTTGGCCTGTAGGAGAAGAGAACAAAGATTTTCTGCAAGGGGACGGGACATATATTTTTGAGCATATGCTGGCGCTGCCTATCGATCAGCGTTACGATGCCGGGGATATGGAGCAGCTTGCGGAAGTGCTCGCCCTGTATGAAAAGCAGCCCGTAATCGGTATTCGCGTTGACGTCAACGAGACGGTGGCAACAGGTCATATCATGCGGTGCATCACCATAGCTGAGCAGATCAAAAAACTGGGCGGACAGGTACTGTTTATCACGGCTGACGGGCAGGCGGAGGAGCTGCTGGCACGTGCAGGGATGGAGCATGTCTGCCTGCAGTCGCGGTGGGACCACATGGAGGAGGAATTGCTGGTACTGCGGGAGGTTTTAAAGCTTGCCGGAATAAAGACACTGCTGGTGGACTCCTATCAGGCAACGCCCGCCTATTTTGAGGAACTTTGTCCGCTTGTGAAACTGGTATGTATTGATGACTGCTTTGAACATATATTCCCAGTGGATGTACTGATCAATTATAATGCCTATCATATCCGGTTCCCTTACAGGGAAACTTATGGCGGTAAGACCAGACTGCTCCTGGGAACGGATTATGTGCCCCTGCGGGAGGAATTTTCCGTAAAGCAGATTAGAGACAGAGACGAGCAGAGTGGGAAAAAGGGATTTTCCGTGCTCCTGTCAAGCGGCGGCTCAGATGCGCAGAATGCCATTCTCGGGATCCTGCAGCGTGCCATGCAGACAGAAGAACTGAGATCTGTTATGTTCCATGCGGTGGTGGGTGTATACCACCCACAGGGCGATGCCATTGAAGCGTTTGCCGCGAACTACGAAAATGTGAAAGTGTACCGCCCATGTCACGATATGGCAGGGCTGATGGCTGACTGTGACGCAGCGGTTTCCGCTGCGGGAACCATGCTGTTTGAGCTTTGCGCAATGCGTGTTCCCACGGTATTTTTCCAGTCAGCGGACAACCAGCGCTATGACAGGGAATTTTTTGAAGCCGGGGAGCGGATGATTTTTGCCGGGGATATGACGCAGGACAGGGACATCTGCATTGATAAAATCTGCGAGGGGCTGAAAAGGCTGGTGGCGGACGCCGCGCTTCGGGAGCGTATGAAGGAGAACCTTGGCAGTGTGACGGACGGTAAAGGCGCGGAGCGGATTGCGGGGGAGATTATGCGGCTGTAGCGGACGCTTCTAAACAGTACCGTTTGACATTTATGATAGTTGCAGAATGGAACGAAATAATGGATATGGCTTCGGCTGAATTTTGGGATCATTACTTTGGTAGTGATCTTTTTTTGCGCGGAAAATTTAGGAATAATGCATAAAAACGCACAAAAAATTTCGCAGAACTGGATATTCTGCGAAA
>RAYM01000006.1 GCA_003611805.1 bacterium 1xD42-87
CCTCTCTTATGTGCGGGATGTCAGGGGCATTGGCGTCTTTACCGCGCAGCCCGGCATGGGCAAGTCCTTCTGCCTGCGCTGTTTTGCCAGAAGCATGAACCAGGACCTGGGACATATGGAATATATCTGCCTCTCCACAGTGGGCATCCGGGAGTTCTATTACCTTCTGTGCTCCGCCCTCGGTTTAGAACCGGCAGGCTTCAAGCCCCAGATGTTCCGGGCCGTGCAGGAGCAGGTTTACTATCTCTGCCATGAGAAAAAACGCCCCCTCTGCCTTGCCATTGATGAATGCCAGTACCTCTCCCCGGCCATCCTGAATGACCTGAAACTGATCATGAACCACGGCTATGGCTCCTTAAACTGCTTTTCCCTCATCCTGTGCGGGGAACCTTATTTCAACCGCACCCTTGCCAAGCCTGTCAATGAAACCCTCCGGCAAAGAGTTGTTGTCCATTATGATTTCCAGGGTCTCTCCGATGAGGAAGTGGCAAAATATATCTCCCACAAGATTCAGATGGCAGGCGGCAGCCTTCCCATCTTAAGTGAGACAGCTTTATCCGCCGTCCACGGGTACGCGCAGGGCAATGCCCGCATGATCGACAACTTGATGACGGATGCCCTGATCATCGGCGAGCAGGCAGAAAAACAGGCCATTGACCCGGAAACCATCCTGGCAGCTGTCAATAACCAGCAGCTTTGAAGCCGCGCATCCAGCCATCTATGCGTTAAATGCCTGTTTTTTGAAGTGTTTCAGAACAGGGGACAATTCTTATAAAGAGCAGGAAAAGACCGCGTACATCT
This sequence comes from bacterium 1xD42-87, assembly GCA_003611805.1. GTDB lineage: Bacteria > Bacillota > Clostridia > Lachnospirales > Lachnospiraceae > UBA3282. The sequence goes on from RAYM01000006.1 coordinate 802, forward strand.
GTGTATGCGGTTCTCTTCTTACCCGTTGTGTATAAAAATGGCACAATTTTTCAGGAACCGCTTTTTTCTGTCTGAAATATTTTTCAGACAATTTCAGACCCTGCCTCCCGGCTGTCCCGCTTATCTGGTCCCATATGCTGTCAGCAGCCTTATTGTACACACAATTCAGGCCGAAAGATTTCGATTTGACTGCACAGTCTCCTTGACAGCAGTGTGCGGTCAGCGAAATGAAGGTGCCGTAATGGTGTTTATACTGTCGAAAATAAAATGCTTTTTTCGTCTACTATAAAGTGCCGCGTTACATATAGTTTGCCACCTCATCCACCACGCGGGACAGCACGATGGATTCCCCCTTATTGGAAAACAGACCGTGTGTGCCTGTCCTTTCCACACCCGGTCTGTTCGCAAGTTAGTCCATGTAATTTTTCTTTTTGGCTATGATGTCAAGGTTATTTTCCAGCGCCTGCGTGATAAATTCGGAGGCGTTTTCCCTTGTCGGTCTTTGGAGATAGTCGTAATATTCATGCATCCGGCCCGCATCGGGGATCTTGCGAAGGATGTCCTGTATCAGATCCTCCTGTCTTGCAGTCGGCGGCAGGTGGGCGGCAGTGCTTTCCACTTTCTCCACGCCGTCACGGGTTCCGATGTAGGTTACAAAGTTTTCAAGATGTGAGGGAGGGGCGTTTTTCAGGTAGTTGCAACGCAGGATTAGTTTGGGCATTCTGTTTTCCTCCATAATAAAAGGTCACTGCCGTGGCAATGACCGTAAAAATATTATTTATTTTGTTTCAGCCAGCATCTTATAATATACTGCCAATTCATTCCATCCTGTAAAACACGCAGAACCGTGACCATCATTTCTTCCTCATCCACTATGTAAAAGAAAAGATAGCTGCGATATGGTTTCAAATGAATATCATACCCCCTGTATTGAAATCCAATCGTATTATAACCACCCGGCATTGTTTTTAAGCCGTTAGCCGCTTCTTTCATTTTCCGCGTGAAATTTTCTCCTAATTCTCTGTACTTAAACTGATCCAAAATATACTTCTTCATTTGCCGGATATCGCTCCGGCTGCTGTAAGTATAAATGATTTTATATCTTCTCTTTTGCATATATCCCCCGCCAAATTATATGGCGTCAATTTCTGCCCACAATTCCTCTTCCGAAATCACCCTGCCGTTTTCCACATCATCTATTGCATCATCCAGTTTTGAAAGAATTACTGCCATTGCGTCATCCAGTGTACCATTATTATTCCGGTTTTTAATATTTTGCATTACTTCCATAAAAAATAACCGTCCTTTCCTGTATCGGTTCCCCGATCCTGCCATGCAGGTTTGCCATGTTTGGTTTCGAGTATGTCTTCGTATTTATGGATTTGCCTCTCATTTCTGGCATCTCTTTCCGATTTTGACCGCAAATTTTTTGCTTGCTAATATTATATGTTTTTTTCTTCTTTTATTCAATAGACGCTCCATAAAAAACAAATAACAAATGGCACGACAAAATATGATGAAAAATCCGCCATCATCCCGCGTGTGTTACTTTAACCTCTTTGAAATTGATACGCCTCCTCAAACGCAACCGCCCCATTAATCCGCTTCACTGTAACGCGGCGCCGCGTTGATATGTACATGAATGCCGCTGTTCTCCCCTGCCACCGCACCTGCACTCCTGAGCTGGCGGACGATTTCCTGTATTCTCGGAATATCCCCATACTCACAGATCGGGGATACCAGCTCAACTTTATACTTATCCCCTGCAGGATTGCCGTCCTTATTCTTCGCAACGATACTGGAATCGTACATGACCTTCCACTTCCTGTCCTGTTCATCCCGGACGCTGTATACTTCATAATACCCGCCATCATATTGGTATGTCTGCCCCAGATACTTCCCGATAACTTCTGCCGCTTTTCGTCTGGTGATTCCCGTCAGCTCAATCTCTATTCCAAATTTCTGCTCACGCATATTTATGGAAATCATTTTTACCTCCGTTCCTTACATCCGACACACTTTTACCTGCCTCCTGCACTTCCGAACAGCTTTTCCTTATATTCCGGTGCATGCACCATCAGGTTATAGCGCTCATTTCCGCATTTATACAGGCATACGCCCCGCTGCGGGTAACGGATTAGGTTGTATTCGCTCTGCTCCAGCTGCAGGGTGTCGATGTAAAATTTCGCATCAATGTACCCGGCGTTGAACAGGAACGCATGGGTCGGAATAGAGAACAGCGGCTTGGTATATTCCCGGATGCCATCTATGTTGAAGTCTTCAAGGTTCTGACTGGCAAGAATGATGGCGCTTTCCTTTTTACGCACGCGTTTCATAAAGTTACGGATATATTCCACCGCCGTCAGGTTCGTCAGAAACAGATAAAACTCATCGATGCTGGCCGCCGTGTGGCCGTTTGTCAGAAGCTCATTGGACATGTAGGAAAGAATATTGAACAGCATGGCATCCTTGACATTCCGGCTCGCCTGCAACAGTCCCTTTACCCCGAATGTCAAAAAGCTGCTGTCCGTGATGTTAGTATGTCCGTTGAAAAATTTAGACTCCGCCCCTTTGCACATGGAGTGGAGTCCCAGACAGATTTCCTGTAACAGTTCCGCCGTATACAGATGCTTTTTCTTGGCGTCATAGTGCCTGTACTCCTCCTCCATCAGCTCATACAGGTCGGAAAGCATGGGATAATCTTCCGGCTTCAGCTTGGAAAAATCCATGCCATCACAGATATCCCATTTCTCATACAGTTTCGCCAGTATAATCTCTATGGTGTCAATTTGGCTGTCCGTAAAGTTCTTATATGTCCTGAAAAATCCTTCAGGAAGGAAATGTGCTGGCTGAGTTTTGAACAGCAGCGGAATGCATACGGCGCTTCGGTATCCTCCGGGCTGCCGTTTTCATCCCATGTCTTCGGCTCCAGTACGTTAATCATGTACTCCCCGCTCATCAGATCTACAAAGCAGCCGCCGAGATTGTCTGTCAGGTCTGTGTACTCATGTTCCGGGTCAAGGCAGATGACCTTCATGCCGGATTCCCGCAAGGATGTCAGTATCAACTTTAACAGGTAGGACTTTCCCTGTCCGGAATTACCGAGTATCAGGATGTTGGCGTTGGTTTTGTCATCCGCTCTCTGGTTAAAATCCACAATAACGTTGCTGCCGAACTTGTCCCTGCCGATATAAAACCCGTTCTGATCTGTTTTGCCGGAGTAATTGAAAGGGAACAGGTTTGCCACGCTGGAGGCAGGCAGCGCCCGCTCGAACTGCTCAAGAAAGACATTCCTGCCTGCCGGATGCACGCACAGAAAGCCCTGCTTCTGCCTGAGCAGCAGCTTGTCCACGTTCAGCTTGGAACGGATTAGTTCAGTCAGCACCTCCGTCTGCAGCAGTTTTAATCTCTCCATATCCTGCGCGGAAAGCTCCAGAAACACAGCCGTATGCAGTAAGGGCTCCCTGTTGCGGTGCATGGCGGCAATAATGTTGGTCACATCCTGCAGGTTGCTTGCGGCAGTCACAGTCTCCTGCAAGTTTTCCGTGTTTCCCTGTTTCATGCGGTTTTTATTTGCCGCATTGCTGATGATCTTTTTCTCCTCTGCGGGTGTCACCTGCCTTGTATAGATACGCAGCGTGACGCCATCCTTTTCCCCTAAATGGCGCAGGATTGCCTGCTCATCCGTGGCGGTCGGGTACTCCCTGAGCGCCCATACGCTGCGGTAGGTATTGCCGCAGATATAATGGTCCGTATAAAACTGGATTACGGACGGGGCAATCATGTCCAGATAGCCTTTCAGTTTCACCTCCCCCGGCGTCCGTTCTTCCATTTTTTTCTTTCTGTTTTTGCTTGTCATTGTTACCTCCTGTTTTCCGTAAAACTGGCATGTTATGCTTTCAGGCACAAAAAAAGTACCAAACTTTTCGTCTGATACTCTTTCCGATCTGTTTGTATGATGTTGTTTACATGGTCTGTGCCGGCGGTTCCTGCTCCTGTACCCTGTCCTGCTGTTTTTCCAGCTTCATAAGCTGCTCTATGCTGTAATCCAGTATCTTCTCTTTCCTTTCCCGAATCATAACCTGATAAAATTCTCTCTGTATCGGTTCCGTAAATGGCGTTTCCGCCACCAGCCGGTCAATCTGCTCCATGTCTATCCGTTCATGGATGCGCCTCAGGGCAGCATTACAGTCCCGGTCTTTCAGGGATGAAATATAATCAAAATAAGAAATCTTTTTCCCGTCTTCTTCCACCGCAGATGTGGGATAAACAAATATCCGTCTGTCAATTTCTTCTTCTTTTTCCAGCACATCCTTCATTTCGCCTGCCGCAAGCTGCGGATAAAGGCAGGAGCCGCAGTCATACACAGGAGCAATTTCAGCCGTCTGTTTTTCCTCATCCACAAGGATGCCCCAGTTCCCGTTATGACGGTCGAAATTGCCGAGCAGCGCGTCCACTATGAACATATCCCAGAAAAATCCCTTCAGTTCCTCCGCCGGAATCAGCTCCTGTTCGCCAATCGCCGTCATAATCGAAGAAAGCTCTGTGCCGTATCCATTCTGTTCACTGTCAATACAGGTATTTTTCAGCTGTGCAAATTCAATCAGCTTCTTTCCGTTATCCGTGAAATCACGGCAGGCAACCACCGTTTTTTCTTTCCCACGCCTGTCCGTATAAGTACCGAGAATCGTTTCCTGCGCCCTCAATCCAAGCATTTCATAGATATGGCAGGCAAGATATTCGCTGATGCAGCTGTTTGTGTAGCTCATGGTTTTGCTTCGTCCGGGCACTGGCGGGAATTTCAGCATATAGCCTTTTTTCTGATACTGAATATGGATTTTATTCCCATTTGCGCCGCCATATGCCTTGAATTTATTGACTTCGCATGGCGTAAAATCAATCATCCGCCTCCTCCTCTCCTCCGAACAGATATTTTTTCCGCAGATAATCTGCCTGCTCTTCTGTAATCCTGTCTCCCCACTGGCATGCATTGATAGAACCATACAGCTCCCCCCATAAGCAGTCCATATGGGACACCTGCTCTTTCTCTCCCCGGACAAATTCATCAATGGCATGCTGCAGGCTTTCCGGCAGTCCGGTTCCCAGATATTCTTTATCTTTTGGCTTTCCATCCCCGCCCATGCGGTCTTCCGTTTCCAAAAGCAGTAACTCCTCCATACTGATTTCCAGCGCCTTTGACAGCTTGGAAAGTGTTGCCGCGCTGCACCGCTCAAATTTTGTTCTGCCGGAACACAGATCCGACAGGGTTGCCCACGGTACCCCACTCTTTTTTGATAGACTGTAACGGGAAAGCTCCCTCGTCTGCAGCAGTTCATTTAGTGTCAACGTCATCACCCCAGATACATTATATCTGTGTTCCGGCAAACCCGCAACAGGAACATCCGTACCGGGTCAGTCGCCTAAATTGCAAAAGTAAATTCTACCCTTTGTTTCTTCAATAGAAGTTACCTATGCACAAGTTGCATTTAATCCTGCACATGCTTTATGATGTCTATGTCCCTGACAGCAGTGGAAGGAGACATCATGAGTAAATATATTCCAGGTAACCATAAGCATCTTACTGCTGCAGACAGTCTTTATATTGAACGTCAGCTGAATGCTGGTTCCTCTTTTAAAGACATTGCCCGTTATCTCTGCAAGGATCCCAGTACCATTCCAAAAGAGATCCGTGCACACCGTCTGTCTGACTTCTATCCCGGCAGGGGGCTCTTCCTGAATGCCAAAAACTTCTGCATCCACCGCTTCCACTGTCAGAAGAAGAATGTCTGTGGCAAGATCATTCTCTGCAGCATTAAGTGTGCTTCCTGCCCCTCATGCAACCAGCACTGTATGGATTTCGTAAAAGAACGCTGCCAGAGACTTGACAGGGCACCTTATGTCTGCAACGGGTGCGATAAGGGGCATGCCCGCTGTACCATTCCCCATAAATACCACTATGACGCCCTCTTTGCTGACCGCAGGTACAGGGAGACCCTCCGTGATTCCAGATCCGGCATCAACCTCTCAAGGGAAAATCT
>RAYM01000007.1 GCA_003611805.1 bacterium 1xD42-87
CAATGACCTAAAGCTTATCATGAACCACGGCTATGACTCCTTAAACTGCTTTTCCCTCATCCTGTGCTGGGAATCCTATTTTAACCGCACCCTTTCCAAGCCTGTCAACGAAGCGCTGCGCCAGCGGGTCGTTGTCCATTATGATTTTGCAGGCCTCTCAGATGAGGAAGTGGCCAGGTATGTCTCTCACAAGATACAGATGGCCGGCGGCAGCCTTTCCATCTTAAGCGAGGCAGCTTTATCCGCCGTCCACGGCTATGCACAGGGCAATGCCCGCATGATCGACAACCTGATGACGGATGCCCTGATCATCGGCGAGCAGACAGAAAAACAGGTCATTGATCCGGAAACCATTCTGGCAGCGGTCAATAACCAGCAGCTTTGAAGCTGCGCATACAGCCATCTATGCGTTAAATACCTGTTTTTTGAAGTGTTTCAAAGCAGGGGACAATTCTTAAAAAGGGCAGGAATCGGCCGCATACATCTGTGTATGCGGCCGGTTTCTTAACCATTGTGTATGAAAGCGGCACACTTGTGCCGGAACCCCTTTGTTCTGCCTGAAATATTTTTCAGACAATTCCAAATCCTGTCCTCGGACTTTCCCGTATGTTCGGTCCACATGCTGCGGGCAGCATGATTGTACACACAATTCATGCAGGAAGATTTCTATTTGACTGCACAGTTTCGTTGACAGCAGTATGCGGTCAGCAAAAAGAAAGTGCCGTAATGGTGTTTATACTGTCGAAATTAAAATGCTTTTTCCGTCTACTACAAAGTGCCGCGTTACATCCCAGCGCGTTCCATAGCAGAGAGAAGCGACGCTTCTGATAAATGTTGTAAAGTGTAGATGTGGATTATTTCTGATTTTTTTCAAGGCACTCATTGATAATCAGATTTTGCACTCTGTCCTTAAAGGTTTTGTCGGTGTCTTTACTGAAATGCACTTTTACGGTATAAGTGGTGTTCCCCAACTTCCGTTTGAAACTGTGGGGTTGTTGCTCGTTTTTTGTTTCTGCCATATTCTCTGCTCCTTTACAATAAAATAGAGCGCATAGATTTTTCTATACGCTCTGACGCTGTGTTATATTACTTATTCAGTTGTGATTGTGGTAATGGTTGTTTCGACAAACTGGAATTTAGTAACTACTTAATATCAAAATTTTCTGTTTTCAAATCACAATAATATCTACCACTTGTAGCAGTAAACTTTAAAACACAATAATCTGGGTCAGTTACACCTTTTTTGTAAAACATTGTATCGCCCTTTTTCCAAATCATGTTTTTAGTTTCTTGGTCTGTTAAGACTTCCATTTTACCTTTTAACATAACACCAACATATTTAATTAATCCTTTGTGATAGAAGTAAATACTAGCACTTGAATTATCTTTATATTGTTTTACTCTCATAGATGAAGTATTAGTAGAAAAGTAAAACTCTTTTAGCCCTATTCTTTTACGGGGTTTTAGCATTGCTTTCATATTAGGACAATTTTCATCATCAATAGAGCATATAAAACTAACTTTTTGTTTATCAATAAAATTTTCTATTTTCCTTAAATCCATAATATTTTAACTCACTTTCAAATCCCGATTGTGATTTGATGATTTTTAAGGGAAATATCAGCTGTTATAATTTGTTATTAAAATCTCCGCTAACCCTTGAAAACACTAAGTTTGTCGCAGGTGAGCTTTCCCTTATAGTTTCCCTCATGTTATATCTTCCCAAAAGGCATTACGAACCCTGATAAGGGAAAAAATGAGGGAAACAAAATCACATAAAACATTATAACACATAATATACGGGAATTGGTAAACTGATTGAAATGCTTTCAAAAAATCAATGAAAAGAGGACAGATAAAATGAATATGATTTGCGCAACATACAATATCCACCATAACAGCATTGACGTATACACCCACGCAGGTTATTTCTTACGGATAGACTGCAATAAAGCAGAAGAAGGATTGAAAACTACTCCCTGCTCTGAATGTGCCTTAAATGCTTTGGCAATAGTTGAGCCACTTGAATATGCAAGACTGTATCTTGAGGGAAATATGCAAATGTGGGTGGATGCGGAAGACAGCCTTGAACTGTGGTAATTTTAATTCCCCCGAATTCGGGGGAATTAAATCACTTCAAAATCTTTGTAGTCTGTTCTTCCAAAATAGACATCTGATGTATGGCAATCTTGTTAAGCTTTATTAAGCGTTCTTTCTGGTTCAGCCCATCTTCAATCAACACTGCATTAATGTTTTCCATATTTGACAGGCATATCAATTCATTTATGCTCGCATAATCCCTGATATTGCCCTTTTTATCAGGATTCTTATCCCGCCATTGCTTCGCTGTCATGCCAAATAATGCCATATTCAGCACATCAGTCTCTGATGCGTATATGACTGAAGTCTGCTGTGGTGTGAGTTCCGGCGGAATGAGATTGACTTTGATTGCATCCGTATGTATCCGGTAATTTATTTTTGCCAATTCCCTCTTCGCGCTCCATCCAAGTAAAGCCTGTTCTTCTTTCTTTAGCCGTTCAAATTCTTTGATAAGATATAATTTGAATTGCGGAGATACCCAGCTTGCAAACTCAAATGCAATATCTTTATATGCGTATGTCCCTCCATACCGTCCAGCCTTTGCCACAATACCCTTTGAATTTGTGCGGGATACCCATTGCTTAACCGACATAATAAAACGGTTTAATCCTGCCTCCAGCATGATTTCTTCATAGGCGGCAGCATTGAAGTCTGCATTATACATTTCTTCCCATATGCCAAGAAATTCTATTGTATTCTTGTTGCGCAGCCATTTTTCTATCAGAGCAGGTCCGTTGTCAATTTTCCTTACCATATCCGTTAAAGAAATATAATCGTCTTCTTCAATCTGTAAGACTTGTATCTCTGTTCCGTCAACATTTAGTTTTCCCATAAGAAGATTCCTTTCATTTAATAATCATATTCCATTCACCGTTTTCAATTACATATTGAAATTCCGTTAAATTATCATCTTCCATCACTTGAAGAAGTGGCGGTAGGTCATTTACAGTATTCATCTTTGACAGGTCTGCCTTTTTTACCCAAATCATTTCTCCCTCCTCTGATGATGTTACTTCTCCGAGAAATTCGTCTGTATGAAATAAAAATACAATGTACCGCCCATTCTCAATGGGAAATTGCTTGATTCCACATAATCTTGGATTCTGAATATCAAGTCCCGTTTCCTCTTTCATTTCCCGAATAACAGCATCTATGATAGATTCATTTTTCTCAATATGTCCTCCGGGCAGAGTCAAACCTTTCCAATCCTCTTTTAATCTGTTCTGCAGAAGGTATTTATCATTTTGATGAATCAGGCATAAAACCGTTAATTCGACATTTTCTGTTCTCTGCACACGCTATCCCTCCATGTACCGCTCTATTTCATTCCAAGTCTTTACCGTCAAGATATTTGTATCTTCTGTGTAGGGCAGATCGATCGCCCCTATATACCATACCGGAAACAGGCCGGCATTCAAGGCGCCTTTTACATCGCATTCATACTGATCCCCGATATACCAAACTTCATCCGGCTCTAATCCGGCTTTTTCCAAAGCCAGATCGAATATCCCAAAAATTCTTTGATACCCTCTGTCGGCATTCCCGGAGCAGCGGCATTCCAGAATACGGTATCAATTTCAGAGTTGCTTAATGCAATCTCTATTCCCTGCGATTCATAAAGGTAAGGCGTAAACATGGTATTGGGTATTTCTATTTGAAATAAGTGTCTTTTTTCAGGATCAAATCTCCCGAATTCCTGATTGATTTCATTTGCTTTAGCCTGCACCTGCTCTGCCGACAAATGATACTTATTTCTTTTAGCATACTGTAAGACAGCCTCTGTTCCCTTTAAGCCGTCAAATTTTTCTGCAATAAGTGTCTGGCCATAATCAAACAATACCATTTTAGGTATTTTCATGTAATTTACCTCCATATTCAAAATATCCTTCTTGTATTAGTAATTCCAATACAAGCGCCTCTCGTTCCAACATTACCTGAGTGAAATCATCCAGTATCGTTTTCCTGTTTACATCTATCGCAAGCTGCGGCTTCAGGAATTCAAGCGTAAAGCCTTCGTCCGCTTCATACTTGTCCAAATTTTGTTGTTCTATATCCTTTTTCACGCTACACAGGAAATAATAATTATCCTGTATAAAAATATCCTCTTTTGTACCTTTCTGAATACGATGAACCTGCCCATATTCCTGAATGGAATCCCTGATAACACATAACCCCGTTTCCTCTAATACTTCTCTTATCAATGCATCTTCCATACATTCATCAGCTTCTATGCCTCCACCCGGAAATTTATAATAATTATATTTCTTACTATATACCATTGCTATTTTTCCATCCTTAATGATGACAGCCCTTGCAGAAGGTCTGCTATAAACGCTTCCGTCAGGAACATAATCTTTTTTGTCCATTTCAAATAAAATACGCATTTTATAATCTTCTACTTTCATAAGTTTATCCTTCTTGAATCCACTCTGTAAAAAACAACTTGGCTTATTCGTTATTCTTAAAAAAATCATATATACTATTTAATCCCATAAGTGTGTTTTTGTCATTTATTGCAGGTCTTGTATTAGTGTTATGGCTATATACAACTTCATGAATGTTACTGCAGTTCATATGATGTAAAAGCGTACATGCCGTACTGTATGCTTTGTCTATATGACCGTCACCACCCCCAACTAATATAACTGCTCCTTTCTTAGATTTTGCAATAGGTTCTTCATTCCTGAAAAATCTAGCGCAAAAATATGTTTGAAGTCTGCTCCCAACATCTAATAATTTTCCAGTCAACTCCGAAAAATAGAGCGGTGAAGCAATTAAAATGTTATCGCATTCCTGTATGTATTTATATATTTCCTGCATTTCATCATTTATTGAGCAGCCATTATTTTTCCAGCAGTTCCGACAATCAAGGCAAGCCGAAATATTACATCTATATGCATCAACAATTTTATATTCATCTATCTTTTTTTCGGTAAATTTCTTAATAAGACTGTTTGTATCACCATTTATTCTTGGAGAACCATTCAATATCAAAGTTTTCATAACAACCCCATTTCGGTTCTTGTAATAATCAGTTACAAATCTATTATATCATATTTTGGGGTGTTCATCATCAAAAGGTTATTATATTTAACAAAGACCAAAGGACTATCTCGCCCCTCGGTCTTTTCCCTTAAGAATCCCTTGTTGTTGGTAATCTGCGGTTTTCTTTGGCGGATTCCTCAACCGCTCAAGCACACTTTCCTTACTTTTCTTTTGATTATCATCCCCATAAGTTTTTTCCCATTTAGTCACTTGTTCCTTACATGCGATATAGGCGTTGTAGGATTTGCGATAAATCTGGTAAAATTCCTGCACATTTTGATAACCGTATCTTTTGATGATACCCGACAAACCAACTTTCAAAAGGTCTATTTCCTCGTTTTTACGGTCAATCCTACTTTGCAGTTCCCCTTTTTTCGTCAGTTTCGCAAATCCTTTCAGACTGTCACGTTCCAGTTCCAACTCATTGCGTTCCCTCTCTGCGTCAAAGATAATCCCGTTTTGGCGGTTCAGTTCCTTATAAATCTTCAGCAGTTTTGGATATGCGGCGGCTTCAGTGGACACGACAGGCTTTGGCGGTATCTGCGGTGTTTCCTGTTCTGTTACCTGTGTTTGTGACTGTAACTCCTGTTTTTGTGCTGACGGATTAGCAATCAATTTTTTAAGGAGATTATGCTCCTGCTTTGGCTTTTTATCCGTTTACAGCATGAAGAACACGCAGGACATTCCGGCGGATTACAACGAAATCTCATTTGTATGTTTAAGACCTGACGGCTGCCTTGAAACGCCAAGTACATTGAGTATCGTCTGCCGGACACTGGCAAAGAAACTGGACGGATTTGAGGGCTTTCACTTCCACCAGCTCCGCCATACTTATACAAGCAACCTGCTGTCAAACGGTGCAGCGCCGAAGGACGTGCAGGAACTCTTGGGACACTCTGACGTGAGTACCACCATGAATGTGTATGCCCATGCCACAAGGGAGGCAAAGCGGACTTCCGCAAGGCTGTTGGATAAGGTGGCAGGCAACGATTAGATACATTCAGAAAAACTTTCCCTTGTAAACTGCCCATAAGGGCAAAAACAAGGGAAAATACATAGCAATTCACTGTATGAGGCTCTAAAAGCCTGTTGTGCTGTCGGCTCTCGTTCTGAAACTCCCTCTCAAGGTTCTTCTTGTTGTAGCTGATTACCTCGGCATAAGCTAATTCTGTGGCGGTCTTGGTCTGCTCCCTGCCGATACTGTTATACTCGGATTGTAAGGACTGTATCTCGGCTTTCCACTGTTTCGGCGTTATCTTCTCGCCGTTCTGTAAAAGGCTCTGCATACGCTCCTTTAATTCGGGGTACTTCGATAAGCTGTCCTTATGCTCCCTATCGTATTTCATTTTAGCAAGTCCTTTGAGTGACTGACTCTCCTTATAGGTAGCTTGGATTGGCGCATAGAGGGCATACATTTTTGACAGTTCCTTTAATCGGCTTAGTTTCTGCCCCTTTGAAAGATGTACCGTTTCCAACTGCTGGTGTCTCTGTTCCTTATCCTCTGTGAATTTCGCAAAGCTCTCAAAACTGTCTATTTTCCTTGTCGTGATGAATTTCTCCGCATTGTCGGCTGACTGCAAGGCGGTTCTGTCGGATATTCTTCTTAGGTGCTTTCCGCTGACAATCGGCAAGTCAAGTCTGCCTTTGCGCTCCCTCACTTTTGCAATCATCTCCATAACCTCGTTCTTCACGCTGACCGCCGAATTTTTAATCTTGGCGTACTGTGCGCCGTGGAGTTCCTGCCTGGCAAGCATGAGCATTTCTTTCGCCTGTTCCAACAGCATATTATTCCTGATGATTTCCCGATTGATGTTTCCCCTCTCGGTCTGCATGCCCTTACGCTCTAAAGCGTTGGCAACCGCCCCGATATGGATAGTCGGCTCTTTATCAATGTCTTGCTCCTTAAAAGAGCGATGTTCCCAATGTAGCGCAATACCCAACTGCTCATTGGTGGCATTGATTGTGTCGGCTAAATCCTTGCGCCACATTTTGGCGTTCTCTTTGCTGTTCCAGTCGGTGCTGTCGGCGGTGTGACATTTCCACTGTTTCCTGTTCCGCTTGTCTACTTTCTGCTGACCTGTCTTTTTATCAATCACTGGTATCTTCTCACCGTTTTCGTCAAGGTCATAAATCTTCTTTTGTTTTGCTCCCCATTCCCCGTTTTCAGTGAGAGGGCGCATAGTGAGTAAAACATGGATATGGAGATTGCGCTGTCCTTTGTCGTTCTCGCTGTCATGGATTGCCTAGTCAGCGCACATTCCCTTGTCAACATAAGGCGGAATGGTAAACACATCGCCTCTGCGGTACTCCACTTCTCCGTTTTCCAAGCAAACTGTCACCGTTCCCTGCGTGACCACTGATATGACATAATGCCCTACATGGTTATGGAGATCAAAATACTTATCAATATTCTCTGACACCACAAATTCGATTGGATACTTATCGCATTGATAATAGCGCATACTTCTTATACTCCTGCCGGTTCTTATTGTTCTTTAACAAATCTTTGAGTTATTCCAAATCTCATCATTTAATCGACAAACCCAAATCGTATGCTTCCTTCAGTGCCGCATTTCCTTTGATATCCCCTTTATCCTTAACTCCCCTCACAAGCACCATACCCGCATCTTCCAAATGGAAGAAATTAAGCACAAGCTGATATTGCAATTTTATTGCATCAAACAATTCTGGCAGTTCTGCCGCCCCAACCAGAAGTAAAGCAAGTTTTTTGATTGAAAACTCATTTCTCATAGGCGTATGCAGTCTATCAATTACCGCTTTTAGTTCTGCACTAATGCCATAAAAATATACCGGCGATGCCACCACCACCATATCAGCCACTTTCAACTTTTCATATATCCCATCCATGTCATCATTTTGAAAGCACTTATTCCCCTCCCTCATAAAACATGAATTACAGCCAATACATGGATTGACCTTGTAATCGACAACAGATACAATATCCACAGAATTATTTTCACGGGCTCCTTCTGCAAATGCCTGCGCAAGCAAGTCTGTATTGCCGCCTTTTCTCATGCTCCCAACCAAAATAACAATATTGCTCATTGACTATCCAGCCTCCATATCCTTCTATTTGATTCTTGTGTTCTTTCTATTACTTCGGCAGAAAACCGTTTCCGCTAAAGCAAAAACATCCTCAGAATTATACCATAAAAATTTTCTATTTTTCACCCGATGGCACGAAATGACTATTTTTCGGGAGTGGAAAGCAAAAAAGAGCCGTCATCCAGCCCTTTTTACTATTTCATTCAATTTTTGCCGCTTTGCCCATATACAAACACGGAAACTCTGCATACTATCACGGAAACCCTTGTATTATCACAAAAACTCCCAACCTGTTTCCGTGATCGTACAGACTCTTTGTATATGTATAAATCCGTTTCACCTAATTTTTTAATTGCCCTACCCATTGTAAATTCTCTTGCAACGCTTAATCCATATTTGCTATTCAAAATACCTTCTACAGAATCATGTAAATCCGCAGTAATCTGCACCTCACCCCTCTTTTCAAAATGCGGGATTCTCTTTTGAAAACGCCGAATTACGGAACATAACTCCATAATAATATTTTGAGATAGTGAAGTATGATTTCTATTTTCGCTCATATGTCGCACTTCCAGATAACGTTCTCTTAAATCACACTCCATTAGATCAAGATAATCATCAAGATTATCATATTGTAAAAATGTCTCTACTAACTTTGGATTCCGCAAATACATCATAACCATATTGCTTAACTGAGACGGCAAAAAATCATGATCCTCAAAGCAAAAATAATAATATTCTTCGTAATCTGTTATACGTTTTAAAATAGTTCGACCTTTCTCGTTGTCCAAAGCATACCTAAGCTTATCATCTACCAAATTGATTATCAAATCTTCTTCACTGTCAGCACAATCTTCCCACCACCCTAATATCGCCTATAACAAATATTCGTATTTAGGCTTCATATAATCTCTGATATTTGCAGAACATAATAATTCATATAACTCATACACAGCATTTTTACATTCCTGCGGTTTTCTTTCCAAGTAATCTCTTGGAAGAAATCCATCTAACTCAAACTCTGGATCTGTTTCCAATACATCAATTAATACACGTATTATATCCTTCAAATTTCTATTGACGTATTTTGTTATTTGCATTCCAAGATCCGTCAGCCTGCTATAATCTACTAAATTTACTTGAATCACTCTGCTTATTCCCTTTCCGAATTTAACTTACTTTCTGTCAGCCTTTACATAATAGGTGCTTCTGCCGCTCCCATATCGAATAATACTTCCTTCACCCACCAGTTTCTTTAATGCCGCCAGAACTGACGATCTTCCTATGCTTGGACAGTGTGCAACAACTTCTGCACCTGTAAATTTCCCGACTTTTTCTTCTGTATATTTTTTAACAATATCATAAGCATTACTGGTATCTCCATTTCTCGCTATGATTCCTACACGTTCCTCAAATCTAGTATAACAAGCCAATATGACCGTTAGCATATAACGTATAAATGGTGTCGGGTCGTTTTTTCCCTCATGCCACCCTATATCTGAGGTTTCAAGGACATCATAATACCTGTCTTTTGTTTTCTCAATTTGCCTCTCAATACTTATATATTTACCAACACTATACCCGTTCTTATATAAAAGAAGCAGAGTAAGCAACCGGCTCATTCTTCCATTTCCGTCATTAAAAGGGTGAATACACAAAAAATCACATATAAAAACAGGAATCAATATAAGGGAATCCACTTTCTCACTCGCAATTGCCTGCTCATAAGCCGTACATAACCGCTCCACTGCATCTGGTGTATCATATGGGGCGATTGGAGTAAACCTTGTGACTACTGTTCCATCCGGCTTTGTTTCATTAATATAGTTCTGTACGCTCTTAAAGCTCCCACCGTAAGAAAATCCCGATCTTTTCAAAAGGTCCCTGTGTAACTGTAGTATATATGATGGTCTGATTGGAATGTACTCATTACTTTCGTGAATTGTGTTAAGCACATCTCTGTATCCCATAATCTCATCTTCTTCCCTGTTGCGGGGTGTTGTTTTTTCTTCAAACAACTGCTTCATCCGGGTACTTGTCGTAACAATCCCTTCTATTTTATTGGATGCCTCTGTACTTTGGATTTTTGCAATCTCAACCAGACGTTCAAGTTCAATAGGCTTTTGCCTGATATATAAGTCCTGACGTCCCTTATATTCATGTATCTTTGCGACAAGATTAAGTATATCCATATCCCATGTTTGGTCTGCAAGGCGAATATAATCAAATGTTCTCATATTATCTCCCTTCGCCCAATGTCATTCTTTTTCATCCAATTATAAGTCTTTTTGGACGTAAAATCAATTTATTGGACGAAAAAAGTTGCAAATTCTTTAAACAAACAAGCGAAACTTCATACAAACACGAAAACTCCGGGCAGTTTCCGTGTTTGTATCATATCTCCCGTTTTTCAACAGCATTTTCCGTCAAGCTAATACGCCTTTCACCCAAAACCAACAATATCCTACTCCTTTTTACCTTTCCGTTTTATACTATCACGGAAACCCCGGACTTTTGCGTGAAAGTATACTTTTGCCTGATAGTACGAT
>RAYM01000008.1 GCA_003611805.1 bacterium 1xD42-87
GCCGCATTGATGCAGTCATTACCCCTTTGATCTGGCAGGGTCATTCCCCCTATCAGATCGTTGTGGAACATCCCGAGCTCGGTCTTTCTGTCCGTTCCATCTACCAGTACATAGAACTCGGACTGCTTACCGGCCGCAACATCGACCTGAAACGCAAGGTTAAGTTCAAAGCGCGTAAATGCCATAAAACACAGATCACTGACAGGCAGGTGTTTTCCGGCAGGCTTTACAGCGATTTCCAAAAGCTCCCTCCTACACATGTAGTCGAAATGGATACCGTCAAATCCTCAAGGGATTCTAAAAAATGTATCCTGACTTTCTATTTCCGGGATGAGAAGCTGTTCCTTGCCTATCTTTTGAACCGCTGTACCAAGGGCGCTGTCCGGGCTGTCTTTGACCGTCTGGAAAAACGGCTTGGCACTGTGACTTTCAGCATCCTTTTCGAAACAATCCTGACTGACAGGGGCGGTGAATTCGGCGATCCCGAGGCCCTTGAAACTGGTATGGATGATTACCAGCGTACCAGCATTTATTACTGCGATCCCATGCGCAGCGGTCAGAAAGGCGGCATTGAAAATGCCCACACAAAACTGCGCGAGATCCTTCCCAAAGGCACCAGCTTTGAATATCTGACCCAGGGGGATCTGAACCTGATCGTTAATAACATCAATTCCGTCCCGCGCCAGAGCCTTCTTGGCCTTACTCCATACCGGGCGGCAAAAGAAAACTTCGACATGGATGTCCTGTTAGCACTTCA
>RAYM01000009.1 GCA_003611805.1 bacterium 1xD42-87
TCAATCGCCACCTTTTCAGCGGCATCTAAAAACACAAAAAGCAGGGTCCACCAACCATTCCAGTGAACCCCACCAAGCCTTAAAAACCTTGATTTTAAGCCATTCTTCCATACTTTTGCCTGTTAGTACCCAAATTCCTATGGCATCATTTGGAAATAGCCGCCTGTGCCGCTGTTATACTTTGATGACTTTTACCCCTCTTTACCCCATTTACCCCACCCAATTCGACTTTCGACAAACGGGATTCGACAAATTGCGCCCTTACCGACAAAATCCATATTTCTCAGTGCGGTGCAATCGCATTAGAGTAGCCTTAAAAGCTGTACCAACTCATGCGCCTCGTCCGTATCTGATGCGGTCTGCCTGGTATCGAACTGCGAAAAGCGGTTGTCACGGTAAAATGATAACAGCTTTTCCTCATTTTCTGCCTCTAAGAAGGTCACTACGCCTCCGCCCAAATACTGTATCTCTTTAATTTTATCCCAGGCAAGTTTAAGCAGTTCTGCTCCCGTGATCTCTGTTCCGCCACTCTCCGAGAAGTTTTTCCCAAGTTGTGCTATCAGATATGCCGACATGGTATAGGTATCCGATTTTTCATCCAACTCACTGATTCGCAACAACTTTCTTTTCATGGTATTGCTCACTGTTTCGCCCCTTACCGTCAATGGTTTTAATGCAAGGGTAAAATATCCAAGTAATCTGACATCCTCTGCTGAAACTACAAGATATGTAACAGACTGGTTCTTTTTCGTGAATTCTATGGCACTTTTTTTCAAAAAACGTTCCACGTCCTTATTCTTCGGACTGGAAAAGCCGGAAAGCAACTCAACCAGTGCTGGCTCTCCGGCTTCTTCATCATTCCCCAAAGCCAAATACTCACGGATATTGACTGAAAAGAATTTATCATTTCCCGGCATTTTCCTTCTCCTTTATTTTCATCTTCCGCAGCCGCATCATTTCCCTTAATTCAGGTTCTCCCTTTATCTCTCTTGCCGCTACGGGTATATGAACAGGACGGTTCTTGGCAGATTCTTCAATCGCATTGACAAACATCTCCACCTGTTCCTTGCCGGAAATGACAAAATTCTTTGTGATACTTGAAGTTGCCATAATAAACACCTCCTTTGTTAGTATGGTTCTTCCGTTGCAATTCATACTTTTCTATCTTTATTTTATTATTTTATATCGGTTAACGCAACAAATCTTTTATGAATTTCTTATAACTTATTTTCCCACTTGCTATCCCGCCAAAACAGAGTTAAGCTACGACACCACGGAAGGAGGGATTGGATTGGAAAAGGATTCTGCATTGTACCAATTGATGGATACCCGCATG
>RAYM01000010.1 GCA_003611805.1 bacterium 1xD42-87
AGCCGGTCGATCCCGATCAGATCAACCTGACACCTCTGGCAGAATTTAGTCCTGCACACGACATTTTCTGCCGGTCTGTTTGCTATACCCTGTTTTAGAAAATCTGCCCCGATTTAGATTTATTATAATTCAATTTTCAACTTTGTGGTTTCAATAAGTTAAAAAAAACAATAAATTTGAAAGAGCAGTAGAATTTACTCCTGCACTGGATTTTACTTTTGCAATTAAGCTCTTTTTATCCACCTCATCCGCCAGCTCCTTCTGTCTGCGGAAAAGTTGCCCCGCCTCACCCTGTTCCTGTTCAATGCCAAGCTCCTCTGCCGTCATCACCTTCCAGAAATCTTCGCCGCTCCAAAAACTCACATAGAGCTCCCCTTCCTCAATACGGATAGGCTGCTGTTCAAACCCTTCCCCCCATCCGTCACTCATCTGTCCTGTCCAGTAATCCTTCAGCACGCAAATCTCCCTTTCCGTCAGGTATTCCGTAATCTCACAAATCAGGACGCCGTACAGTTCTCCTTCCACCTCCTCTCATTCTGAAAATATCCCCAAATCATTCCCAAAACCGATTTTGGCTCCCCTGCATCTATAAAAACGGGCAAAAAAATAGGGCAAAAACTGGTCGATTTTCGCTCCAATTTTTGCCCAAGCCAAACTTGTTTGGCTTTAACCACCAATATCTTGTGGTTTAGACCCGCTAATTCTTCTCTTTTCCACAATACTGCATCATTATTATTACCTCAACGTGCCCCGTCTGCCCAAACTGATCCACAGCCCTAACCCTCCTCAACTCATATCCTCCCCCGCACAGCACTTTCAGATCCCGCGCCAACGTTGCCGGATCGCAGCTCACATAAACAATCCTTTCCGGCTGCATCGCAAGCATGGTTTCCATGCACTTTTCGTCGCAGCCCTTGCGGGGCGGATCGACCACGATCACGTCGGGATGCCGCATCTGCTTGTCCGCTGATACATCGACCGTCTCCAAGCTATTACTTCCACTGTTACCTTTATAAAACCCCGGCAGAACTTCCTCCGCCTTTCCCACAAAAAATTCCACATTCGTTATCTCATTCCTGCGGGCGTTCTCTTTCGCATCCTCTACTGCCTGCGGAATGACTTCCACTCCATAAACTTTTCTGGCACGTTTTGCCATAAAGAGAGATATTGTTCCAATACCGCAGTATAGATCCCACACGGTCTCCTGCCCGGTCAGTCCTGCGTATTCCAGTGCGAGACTGTAGAGTTTTTCGGTCTGTCTGGGATTTACCTGATAAAAGGACAGGGGCGAAATCCGAAATGTAATTCTCTCTTCACTTTCTGTGCATTCATCATCCACCAGCCCAGCCCTTCCGAAATCTGTCGAATTTAGCACGCGAAGGCTGTCCTCAATCCAACCGCTGCCCCAGAGTACCCGTATTTCGTGCCCCATAATCACATTCGTTTTTTCCCTGTTTATGCTGACAGAGATACTGACAATCCTTTTCCGCGGCGTTCCACGCCCTTCATCTCGCGCAGTCTGTCCGTACACGTTGTCAGATAATTCATCCCTTGCCGCAGACTGCCCGCCGCTATCCGTAAAGTTCCCACCGCCGTCTGCTGAAACCGCCTCACCTGCACTTCCGCCTTTCAAGTCTATTTCCGTCAACTTCTCTACCAATTTTTCCTCCGCTGGCAGCTTTTTCCCATTTATTACAAGACATACCATAATCTCCCCAGACGCAAATCCCGTGCGGATCAGCACATGCCGTACCAGTCCCTCTCCCGTACTTTCCCGGTAAGCGCTCACATCATTCTCCCTCATATAGGAAAGCACCGCATCCAAAATCGCCTGATTCTCTGGCGGTCCCAATGGGCAGTCCGTATTGGCAATAATATCGTGTGTTCTTCCCGCATAAAAACCAACAACCAGATTCCCAACCCTGTCATATCCCACGGGATACTGTGCCTTGTTGCGATAATGCCATGGCTCTTCCATCCCAACAATCGGTTCCATAACCACATTGAGCTGCTCTGGCAGAAAACCTCCAATGCGCTGCAAATGGTTTCGCACTTTATTCTGTTTATAGGCAAGCTGCCTCTCATAACTCATAGCCTGAATCTGGCACCCGCCGCACTGTCTGTGGAAAGCGCATTTTGGCTCCACACGAAAAGGAGAAGGCGTCACCACCTTCTCTACTCTCGCATAGCCATAGTTTTTCTTGCATTTGGTAATACGCGCTTTTATGACATCTCCGATCACAGCATCTTTTACAAACAAGATATACCCGTCCGCTTTCCCAATGCCTTCACCGTCATTTCCGATATCCTCTATCGTAATCCGAACGATATCATTTTTTTTAAAACTTCCCTGCTCCATAAATTACCTGCCTTATTATCTTCCATTCATACAGAGAATACCCCGATTTCGGCACTCTTTTCCCTCTAACCGCCATGATCCCGCTTCAGCGGAATCTCAAATCAATGCGCAGAATGCCGCATTTCAGGCATTCTTCTGCGTGAGACGGAGTTGCAGCGCAACTCTTCTAACGCTACTCCATGCCCGTCCCGCGCAGGTTCGACTCAAACAGCCTGTTATACCCAAGCCACCCCTTCTCGGCGTTGTTTTCCAGAATCTCCGCAAAGGTCTCCATCTTTGCGTCCACATTATCCGCAAAATTTAACGCTACCGCCTCCACAATTGCAGGCTTTTTGGGCGAGCCAAATTCAAACTCCCCGTGATGGGCAAGAATGCAGTGTTTCAGTTCACTGGCAAGCAGTGCAGGGAATCCTTCTATCGCCCTGACTTTCTCTCCGATCATCTCACTGCCAATCACGATATGTCCGAGAAACTGCCCGTCATCCGTATAGTCATTCTTTGGGAAAAGCGACAGCTCTTTCGTTTTACCGATATCGTGGCAGATCGCCGCCGTAATCAGCAAGTCTCTGTTAAGAACCGAATACTGGGTACAAAAATAATCACATAGTCTTGTCACTGCCAATGTATGCTGCAGCAGACCTCCTACGAACCCGTGGTGTACGGTCTTAGCTGCCGAGGACTGGCGAAAAGCTTTGATAAACGCTTCATCCTTCACAAAAAAAGCATTCAACAGCTGCTGCAGATAAGGATTCTTCACACTGCCCACCAACTCCAGAAGTTCCTTCATCATATCTTCCGTCTTAAACTTGCTGACAGGCAGATACTCCGCCGGATCGTACTCGCCTTCTCTGCATTTTCGCACGCGCTTCACGTTGACCTGCAGTGCACCCTGAAAGCTGGTCACGTCGCCGTGCACCTCTATGTAATCCATACTGTCAAAATCTTCTATCCCCGCATTGTTCGGGTCCCATACCTTTGCGTCTATGGTGCCTGTCTTATCCTGCAAAATCACATTGTCATAGGGTTTCCCATTTTTGGTCATCGCCGACTGCTTATGCTTGCACAGGTAAACATCGAACATTTTGTCGCTTTCCTTATAGTCCTTAATATATTTCATTCTCTCCATCCATCCTTTCCTGCTGCCTTTCAAATCATATAACTACTCGGCTCTCTCTGCCGCATGGATTCCGCCGGCAGCATATGACATTCCCATTCAAATACATGCACTCAGTCGGGCAGTGTACCATCTGCATTCCCGCCTGGCTGTCGTCGGAACCCCACTGATTTCTACCAGCTCCCCAGCGTTACATCCACGCTCATTTCATGTCCCTGCCTTGTCAGGGTGACTGTCAGCACATCTCCGGGTTTCGAGGACTGTAAAACTTCTAAGAGTTCATTGTAAGCCATAATTTCCTTATTCCCCACTCGGGTCACCACGTCACCGCTCTGAATGCCCGCTTCCATGGCAGGCGAATCAATTTCGATCTCCCTGACATAAGTGCCCGCAGGGGTATCAATCTCCGTATCCTCAATGGCTTCCTTCGGCACATCCGCCCCGTGCACACCCAGATACGCGCGCTCTTTGTCATTAGACATCTGTTCAATCGTGCGTTTCAGCTCCGTAATGCCGTATGCGGTGAGCAGATTGCTCATATCATTTCCGGTATTGACATTATCTATAATACCGATTACCATGCCCTTTAAATTAATCAATACGCCTGTTGCGTTGCGGCTCCCGTAAATGTCCGTAGTAATCCGCTTATAAGCAGAATCCGGGCGGTCGATCACTGTCCCCGTGGAAGTTACAATGCCATAGCTGATGGAGCCGCTTGTACCAAGAGGGCTCCCCAGCGCCACCACGGGCATTCCCAGCAGATTGGTGTTAGAGCTGCCCAGTTCTGCAATGTCAATCTTATCCATTGTCTCGCTGCCCACAGCAGAAAGCGGCACCGATAAAATCGCCAGTCCCGTATTTTCATCTTTCTGCACAAGTTCCGCCTCCACCTGTGTCTGGTCACAGAAGGTCACTTCTATGCTGTCCGCATCATTCAAATTCCCCGCACTGACTAAAATAAGCAGGGCTTTTTCGTTGTTTGCCACAATCACGCCGGAAGCCGATGCAACGTTTTCATAAATATTGTTGAACCAGTCCACATCCGAAGTAACGCCCGCCACGGTAACTACCGCCCGGCACGCATCATCTGCCAAAGTCCGCAGTTCCCCATAAATTGACTGATAATCTTCAAGCGTAAACTCTCTGTCCACCTGTGACAGCACTTCCTGAATCTGCTCATCTACCATCTCGAGATCCACCTGATCAGGCGTCTGTGGCTCCGCATCCGCCTCCGTAACCAGCATGTCCTCCGGTTTCATCTCCTCAATCGGCGTCTCCTCGGGAAATGCCACTTCTTTCGGTTCTTCCTCCGGGTAGAGGCGGTTACTGATCACCGGCTCCAGCACCAGAAAAGTAAAACATGCCACCAGACCAAATACCACCGCCATAACCGCAGTAATCACCGTTCTGCGGAGAAGCTTTTTCTTATTGACGGGCTTCTGCTTGATCTTTTCCCGCATAAATTCCGTCTGCACAGAAGGCGTATACTCCGCCTGCTCCTTGACGGATTCTTCCGTTTTATTCTTTTCCTTTTCCTGTTCAGACATATAACTGCCCTCCGAATATGATTGATTATACCATATGAAACCGCGTACGGCAAACCTATGGGTATTCCCGATAGTAATTTCACCGCATTTGTGGTAGGATAGTGCATAGAAACATGATTGGATAATAACGAGGTAGTGTATGAACAGTAAAGTATTACGGGTTTTAGAATATCATAAGATTATCGACCAGCTTACGGAAAAAGCCTCCTCTGAACCGGGCAAACGCCTTACGGCAGCGCTTGTTCCCATGACAGATCCGGAAGAAATCACAGCAGCGCAGACCCAGACGGCGGATGCCCTGGGACGTCTTTTTGCCAAAGGCCCCACTTCTTTTGGGAGCAACAAAGATCTGGGAATGAGTTTAAAATCGCTGGAAGTGGGTAGTGTCCTTTCCATTGCCGAGCTTTTGCGCATCGCTTCTTTCCTGGAAAATGTAAACCGAATCAAAGCATATGGACGCAGAGACCGGGACGATCTTCCCGGCGATTCTCTGGATATCTATTTTGACAGTCTGGAACCGCTCACACCCCTGGCAAACGAGATTAACCGCTGCATTCTCTCTGAGGAGGAAATTGCCGACGACGCGAGCCCTGCTTTAAAGCGTATCCGCCGCAGTATGGCGATTACCAACGACCGAATTCACTCGCAGTTAAACTCCATGATTAACGGCTCCCTGCGCACCTATCTGCAGGACGCCGTGGTGACCATGCGCGACAATCGCTACTGCATTCCTGTGAAATCCGAGTACAAAGGACAGGTGCCGGGCATGGTGCACGACCAGTCCTCCACCGGCTCCACCTTTTTTATTGAGCCCGCAGCAATCGTTAATCTGAACAATGAGTTAAAGGAATTATCCATAAAGGAACAGGAAGAGATTGTGGCGGTTCTTGCTTCCTTAAGCGCGCTGGCGGCATCCCACACGGAGGCGCTTGCGGAGAATCAGAAGTCTATGACCATGCTGGACTTTATCTTCGCCAAAGCTTCCCTCGCCATGGAGCAGAATGCCACCATGCCGCTTTTCAACACGAACCACCAGATCCGCATCCGCAAAGGACGGCATCCGCTGATCGACAAAAAGGCAGTTATACCCGTGGATATCCTTCTGGGGATCGACTTTGACCTGCTGATTATTACGGGACCAAACACCGGCGGTAAGACTGTGGCATTAAAAACGGTGGGGCTTTTGACGCTGATGGGACAGGCCGGGCTTCATATTCCCGCCCTGGACCGTTCGGAGCTTTCTGTTTTTCACGAAGTCTATGCCGATATCGGAGACGAACAGAGTATTGAACAGAGTCTTTCCACGTTTTCTTCCCACATGACGAGCATCGTATCTATTTTACAGGAAGCAGACACGGATTCTCTCTGCCTGTTTGACGAGCTTGGCGCAGGAACCGATCCCACCGAAGGCGCTGCTCTTGCCATCTCGGTTTTAGATTATCTGCACAACAGGGGCATCCGTACCATGGCTACCACACACTACAGTGAATTAAAAGTCTATGCGCTCTCCACGCCTTTTGTGGAAAATGCCTGCTGTGAATTTAATGTGGAAACGCTCCGTCCCACCTACCGGCTCCTGATCGGGATTCCCGGCAAAAGCAACGCTTTTGCCATCTCCTCCCGCCTGGGGCTGCCGGATCATATCATAGAGGATGCCAAACGGCACATTACGCAGGACAAGGAGAGTTTTGAGGACCTTCTCGCGAACTTGGAAAACAGCCGCCTGACGATCGAAAAAGAGCAGGCTGAAATCGAATCCTACAAGCGCGAAGTGCAGTCTCTCAAAGAACGCTTGGAATCCAAACAGGAAAAGATCGACCAGTCCCGCGACCGCATCATAAGAGAGGCAAACGAAGAGGCTCGCGAAATCTTACAGAACGCGAAGGAACTGGCGGACGAAACCATACGCACTTTCCAGAAGGCAGGCACCGCTTCTTCCATCAAGGATCTGGAAAAGTCGCGCCGCAGGGTGAACGACAAAATTTCGGAGAAAAACGAAAAGCTTGCGCTGAAAAGTGATAAACCTGCCCACAAAGCGCTCAAACCGAACCAGATCAGGCTGGGCGACAGCGTAAAAATTGTTTCCATGGGCTTAAAGGGCAGCGTCAGCTCCCTTCCCGATAAAAACGGTAAACTCTTCGTGCAGTGCGGTATCATCCGCTCACAGGTTTCCCTGTCAGATCTTGTGCTGCTTGAGGAAGAGACGGTAAAAACCGAAAAAATGCAGCGCAGTTCTTCCGGCAGGCTGAAAATGTCCAAGTCCTACTCTGTCTCCACGGAAATCAATCTTCTCGGCAAGACGGTGGACGAAGCGCTTTCCGAACTGGACAAATATCTGGACGACGCCTATCTCGCCCATCTGCCAAGCGTCCGCATCGTGCACGGCAAAGGAACTGGCACACTCCGAAAAGCTGTACAGGGTTATCTGCGCAAAAATCGGACGATTAAGAGTTTCCGGCTGGGCGAATTTGGAGAAGGCGATGCGGGCGTCACGATTGCGGAGTTTAAAGAATAGCGTAAAAAGAAATCAAGCAGAGAGGTACTTATATGGTAAACAAACAGAAAATTTTGATTGTGGACGATGACAACAATATAGCGGAGCTGATTTCCCTTTATCTCACAAAAGAATGCTTTGAAACCATGATTGTCAACGACGGAGAATCCGCCCTGGCTGCAGTGAACAGCTTTGAGCCAAATCTGATGCTCTTGGATCTGATGCTGCCGGGAATTGACGGCTACCAGGTCTGCCGCGAGATTCGTTCCAAATCCACGCTCCCCATTATCATGCTCTCCGCGAAAGGGGAAGTTTTTGACAAGGTGCTTGGGCTGGAGTTAGGAGCGGATGACTATATGGAAAAACCTTTTGATTCCAAGGAGCTGGTGGCGCGCGTCAAAGCAGTGCTCCGCCGCTATAAGCCTGTAGTCGCGGAACCGAAAAATTCCGATGTCAAGAGTGTGGAATACCCGGATCTGATTATTAATCAGACCAACTATTCCGTCATTTATATGGGAAAAACTATTGAGATGCCTCCCAAGGAGCTGGAACTTCTTTATTTCCTGGCGTCCTCACCGAATCATGTTTTCTCCAGAGAACAGCTTCTGGATCAAATCTGGGGTTATGAGTATATCGGCGACAGCCGCACGGTTGATGTACATGTAAAACGGCTTCGTGAAAAGATCCGCGACCATGAAAACTGGCGCATTGCCACTATCTGGGGTGTCGGCTACAAGTTTGAAGTGCGCGAAAAGAAGTCCTGAGTACGGAGACATTGCCATGCGAAAGACACTTTATCTAAAGTTAATACTGGCGTACCTTATTTTTGGATTATTCGGTTTTGTGGTGGTAGCTACCTTTGTGTCGGATATGACCTTCAATCATCTCACCAAGGAAAAAGCGGACGCCCTCTACCGGGAAGCCACGCTGATTGCCAACACTTACGCAACCGACCTGTACAATACGGAAGTATCCCTGGAAACGGTGAAAACGCAGCTGGATGCGCTGGACACCTACTTAAATGCCACGATCTGGATTATCAATCCTTCCGGGCGTATGGTTCTGGACTCCTCCGCCCCGGTAGATGTGGAAAATGAGATCGTCGTGGAAAATTTTGATCCCACTGTCACCGCAGGCTCCTACTATACAGTCGGCAATTTTTTTCAATCTTTTGACGAGGAAATGCTGAGCGTGCTGGCACCTATCACTTCCGGCTATAAAGTAAAGGGCTATGTGGTAATCCACGCTTCCCTGAGCAGCATACAGACCGCCTCCAACCAGCTGTTAAATATTTCCTATATTATGCTGCTTATTCTCTTTTTACTGTCTTTGATTATTTTGATCTTTTTTACGGAGATGGTTTATATTCCTCTGCGCAAAATCACGGAGGCGACAGAGCAGTATGCCAGTGGCAATATGCATTATGAGTTCAGCGTGGAAAGCGAGGATGAGATTGGATATCTCGCCGCTACCCTCTCCTATATGGCGAGCGAAATCGCCCGCTCAGAGGACGACCAGAAAAAGTTTGTGGCTAACGTTTCCCATGATTTTCGTTCCCCGCTGACTTCCATTGACGGCTATTTAAAAGCAATGCTGGACGGCACAATTCCCCCGGAAATGCACGAAAAGTACCTAAACATTGTTTTAAATGAGACAAGCCGCCTGACGAAACTGACAAACAGCCTTCTGACCCTTAACAATCTGAATACCAAGGGTATGATGCTGAATAGAACAGACTTTGAGATTAACACCGTTATCCGTAATGTCGCCGCCACTTTTGAGGGCACCTGCCGTCAGAAGATGATTGGTATAGAGCTTGTACTCACAGGTGACGAGATGTACGTGGTTGCTGACATGGATAAAATCCAGCAGGTTCTCTATAATCTGCTGGATAACGCCATCAAATTCAGTCATCACGATTCTCTGATCAAAATTGAGACGACAGAGAAGCACAACAAAATTTTTATCAGTGTGAAAGACGCCGGAATCGGCATTCCAAAAGATGATCTGAAACTAATCTGGGACCGCTTCTACAAGTCTGACCTGTCACGCGGTAAAGATAAGAAGGGAACCGGGCTTGGATTGTCCATCACAAAGGAAATCATACAGGCGCACGGGCAAAACATCAACGTCATCAGTACGGAAGGCGTGGGAACGGAGTTTATTTTCTCGCTGCCGAAGTCTGATGTGGAGGATGATGATTGAAGCGAATGATGTCATAGGGCAACAATTAATGTGGATATGGTGTCAGGAGATTCATACCGTCTGCCGCCAGGATAGTCTGTGCAATTCTCCTTCTATCTGCATCCCGGAAAACTCATTCTGCCGCAGCGCTTCATACAGCACAATCGCTACGGAATTAGAGAGGTTCAGTGACCGTATCTCCTCAATCATGGGGATGCGGATGCAGGTCTTTTCATTTTCTACCAGAAGTTCTTCTGGGATGCCGGCGCTCTCTTTGCCGAACATAATATAATCGTCCTGCCCGAAATGCGCCTCTGTGTAGAGGCGTTTTGCCTTGGTGGTGGCATACCAGATTTTCGCGTCAGGATGTTTTTCCCGAAATTCATGAAAATTAATATAGCGGGTCACATCCAACTGCGTCCAGTAATCCATGCCCGCCCGTTTGATGGATTTCTCATCCAGCCGGAATCCCAGAGGCTCAATCAAGTGGAGCGCCGTACCTGTCGCTACACAGGTACGGCCAATATTCCCCGTATTTGCCGGAATCTCCGGCTGATGTAAGATTATTTGCATCTCAGTCTCCTCTGAGAATACACGCTTTTTGCATTCTCCCGCACAAGAAATAGAATCTCTTTGCGAAACAGCCTCGTTGCGCGCATCAATTTTCTACTTTTGTTGACGCAGTCTGCCGACAAAATCCGCCAGCTTGCCGATTGCCAGCTTCAACGTGTCTAGGGAGTAAGCGTAGGAAATTCTCAAAAATCCCTCGCCGCAGTCGCCAAATGCCGTTCCCGGCACCACAGCCACCTTCTCCTCCGCCAAAAACCGCTCCGCGAACTCCTCGCTGGTCATGCCAAACTCCTTGATGCAGGGAAAAATATAGAATGCCCCAAACGGTTCAAAACACGAAAGTCCCATTTCCCGAAAGGCATTTATCAGATAGCGTCTCCTTTGGTTGTAAGCCGTCTTCATTTCCTGCACGTCGTCATCCCCGCTGCGAAGCGCTTCCACCGCTGCATACTGGCTCGTCGTCGGCGCGCACATAATCGCAAACTGATGAAGCTTCGTCATCTGCTCCAGAATCTCTCTCGGACCGCAGGCATAGCCGAGCCGCCAGCCCGTCATCGCATAAGCCTTGGAGAAGCCGTTGATCAGGATTGTCCTCTCTCTCATGCCTTCCATCTCAATGATGGACACATGCTTTTCCTTATAAGTCAGCTCCGCATAAATCTCGTCAGACATGACAAGTATGTCATGTTTCCGAATCACTTCGGCTATCGTCTCCAAATCTTTCCGCTCCATAATCGCGCCTGTCGGATTGTTCGGGAAAGGCAGAATCAGTATCTTGGTCTTTTCCGTAATGGCACTTTCCAACTCCTCTGCCGTCAACCGAAACTCGTTTTCTTCCTTTAATTCGATAATGACCGGTACACCGCCCGCCATAATCGCGCAGGGCTCGTAAGATACGAAGCTCGGCTGCGGAATCAACACCTCGTCTCCCGGGTTGATTACGGCGCGCATTCCAATGTCGATTGCTTCAGAACCCCCCACGGTAATCAGCACCTCATGCTTAGGATCATAATCCACACCCTGTTTTCTCTTTATGTAATTGCAGATTTCCTGCCGCAATTCCACCAGCCCACTGTTTGAAGTATAGAACGTACGCCCCTTTTCCAGCGAGTAAATGCCCTCGTCCCTTATGTGCCACGGCGTATCAAAATCCGGCTCGCCCACACCGAGGGAAATCGCATCCTCCATCTCGCTGACAATATCAAAAAATTTCCGAATACCCGAAGGCTTCAGCCCTACTGCCTGTTTTGATAACATATCTTTCACGGTGACACCTTCTCTCTCGTATCCTCATACTTTTTCGTCAAAATGGTTCCATGATCTTTATATTTTTTCAGAATAAAATGGGTTGCCGTGCTCAGAACGGAATCCAGCGTGGAGAGCTTGTCGGACACAAAGCCGGAAATCTCCTTCAGCGATTTGCCTTCCAGCGTAACAAGCAGATCATATCCGCCGGAAATCAGATACACGGAAGTCACCTCCGGATACTTATAAATCCGCTCCGCAATGTTGTCAAATCCCTGCCCTCTCTGAGGCGTTACACGCACCTCGATCAGCGCAGACACCTTCTCAATAGAGGTCTTCTCCCAGTCAATCATGGTATGATAACCGCATATAATACCCTCATCCTCCAAAGCCTGCAGTTCGTTCACCACATCAATCTCTTCCACCCCGAGTATCACCGCCAGCTCCTTCAAATCTATGCGGCTGTTCCTCTCTATAATTTTTAATAATTCTTCTCTCATTTTTCCTCCTCCTTCAAAATTATTCTTTATATAAGCCCGTCGTCACCGTAGCCCGCACAGAAAAACTTTCTCAAAGAGCCCCTCAAAAATCACCATTGCGTACTCTCGGCTTATTTAAATAACTCTTTCTCCCTTCATTATAGAGCACCCTGTCATTTCCCCGCGTCGTGCGCCCGATGACCACCGCCGGAATCCCTTCCCGCAGCAGCGCTTCCGCCAGGGCATTTCCATTGTCCGCCGTCATAATGAGACATCCGCCTGACAAAAGCTCATAAGGATTTTCACCGAAAACCTCACAAATTTCGATGGTTTCCTGCCTGACAGGTATTTTTCTAAAATCTGCTTCCAGTCCGACGCCGGCTTCCTCCGCCATCTCCCATAAACCCGCCAAAATGCCGCCCTGGGAAACAGGCTGTATACCGCAGACGCCGGACTTCATGGCGGTGGCGGCCTCCGGTATCACTGACAGATACCTGTCAAAGGCGGCAGCCTCCTCAATCATACGCGCCGGGAACCGCTCCCGCAGCTTCTCATAGTTTGCCCCGGCAAGCCTTGCCGTTCCCTCCAGGCCAATCCATTTACTCACTACTATATCCTGATTCGCGCCTGCCGTCTGCGATTCGGGCAAAGAGCGCATTCTCTCTGGCACGTCGCACGGACCGCACGCTGTATCGCAGCAGGCTTCCCTGTGCGTCCCTGCGCATAAAATGGCGCAGTCTTTCCCCAGCCCTGCGCCATTTTTCAATTCCTGTCTATATTCTTTTGTCTCTTCCGGCAAAAAACGTTCTGACACGTTCCCCGATGTCTTTTCCTGTCCCATATTCTATGCCTTACTTTTCGTAGGATCGAATCACATTCCTTGTAACTTCTCAGCCTTTACATGTTTACACGGACTTTGCAACAGACACAAAGTTTCAGGCTGAACTGTTACCATTCTTTCCATCCCGGCAGTAAATGCTTTGTGCTGTGCTGACCCGCTGCTGTAGATCACTCTGCCGGAGGAGGAGGCGTTTCGGGCTGCTGCTGTGCCGCCTGCTCTGCGGCTGCCTGTTCTGCCGCCGCCTGCTCTGCGGCTGCCTGATCCGCCGCCGCTTTTTCTGCCGCCGCTTGCTGCGCCGCTGCCGCTGCCGCCTGTATCTGTCCGGGGTCACCGCCGCGATATGCGCCGGATACCGCCTTTACCTGATCCACACTGCCTGACGCCACAGCCGCCATAATCGCGTTATACGCACCCGGATCTTCGGTCGCCACTCCCACTGTCGCGCTTCTGGGCGCTTTCATATAGCTGCTGCTGTTTACCTGTTCACGGCTCACTTCCTCGCCGTTCTCTTTCACAATTTTCCACAGTCTCGCCTTATAACCTATGTGCGCGGACTGCACACTGCAGTAGCCTACCGGCAGGGATGCGTCCGTATAGATCACTTCCGTATCGGGCACCGTTCTCTCAAGAACCTCGCTCTCGTAGATTACTTCACGGCTGCTGTCCCTGGTCTCCATCCCGTAGATCGTGAACGTAATCTGCTTCTCTGGAGTCGTATAGCCGTCTATATAAATAGGATAGTCCAGATTATTCTTAAATTTAAAATCTTTCCCGGAAGATTCCGCAATCGCTGCGTCTGCGGAAGGATCCACATAAGTAACGATCATGGAATGATTGTAACGCTCCGTCACCTCAAGTTCCGCCTGGAGCACCGCATTATAAAGCGTAGTCGATACCTGGCAGATACCGCCGCCCAGACTGTCAACCACCTGCCCATTCAGATAAGACGCCGCCATATAATAGCCGTTATCCTCCGAGAAAGGTGTAATGGTCTCCAGCGTTGAAATTTCGTCTCCGGGATACAGGGTAATACCGCTGAGCAGCCTGCATCCATTCGCCACATTTTTGCTTCTCGCATCGCCGGAAGTAGAATAACTGGTAGTAAAAGTGCCCAGAACATCCTTCACTTTCTCCAAATCTTCCACTGTGCCCTGCGGTTCCTGTGTCTCCACCTGAATATCCAGATCACAGGCTCCGCCTGTCCACTCGCCGGTCAGATACTCATAGACGCTCTCCGTCGTGCCGTCCCGGTCTACCACATAGCCGGTCTGTCCATCCGTAACCTCAAAGCCGTCTTCCGTCTTTGTCAGGCTCGCATTAACCGCCTCCTGATCATACTGTCCGGCATTTTCCTCAATCAGCGCACGGATCTTGCTCTTGTCAAAGTCAAAGCTCACCCGGTAAACTTTATTTTTGTATTCCAAATCCCGCAGTTCCTTATAGCACTGCAGAATATCTCCATCTCTGCCAAAGTTTGCCGCTTCCTCCAGGATCTCTCTGTTTCCCCATTTTAACCCCAGATCTGCAGCGGAAACCGTAATTTCTCCTTCCTCCGGGGCATGCAGTGTAATCTGCGTGTCGCCAAAGGTGGAGACATACGCCTCAATCGCTTCGCCAGCCTCGGTCTCTGTCATTCCCGAGATATCTATATCGTCCACATAGATTCCCGTCTCAATTTTTCCTTCTTTCGCCTGTGCAGGCATCACGGCAACTCCCGCCGCAATAAACGCTGCCAGAACCATCACAGATAATTTTTTCATAACGATTACCCGCTCCCCACTTCTCCCCTGCCAGTTCCATGTCATTCACAAATCGTGTTTTCTGTGCTAAAATGAATAAAATGCAGATGCCAGCATCGGAATGACCATTGCCAGCACGACAATAATAATGATAACCGATGAAATGATTTTTCTGGTTTTCCTGTTGAACTTCATACTGTCACCTCAAATGCTTTTTTACAACACTATAAATAATTAAGTAAGGAATGCCTTCTTTTGGCATAAAGGAATTATATATGAATTTTTTAATTATTGCAAGCACTCTGATCTTAGCCGCGGCTATTGCCGTTGCATCCTCAAAAAGCCGGAAAAATGCCGCCGCCATGGAGCAGGAATTTTGGCAGAGGGAACGTGCCGCTAACAATACCCGCCGCAAACCGCTGGACGATCTGGACTATATTCATCTGCCGATGGAAATCTTTCCCATGGAACTTTTACAGGACAACCCCAAAATCGAGGATTACAGGCAGATCATTCTTTCCCTGAAAGATCAGCCCATTGTCAATTTCACGGGGCTCACCAACACGGAGCTGAAGCTGCGCTACGGCGCGCCCAACATCACCAAACTGACCACCTATGACCAGAACTACACGCTTCTCGCGCGTACTCTGCAGCAGTGGGCGCAGGCGCTCTATGATAGCGGCTTTTCCAGAGAGGCTTGTCAGCTTCTGGAATTCGCCATGTCCACCCATACGGACGTAAGCGCATCTTACCGCCTGCTCTGCCGCATTTATCAGGAGAACGGCACTCCCGAAAAGATCGGGACACTTTATCCTGTGGCGCAGTCCCTGACCTCCGCCATGCAGAAACCTATCGTCCGTATTCTGCAAGAATTTGATCAATCTTCCGACTAGCTTCACTGCGGGTCAGACTTTCAATCTTATAATCCACTATCAGTTTATGCCTGTCCAACAGTTTATATAACTGCTCTTTTTGTGCAATCGTGAGCGGCGTATCACGTTTTGCCTGATACAAAAGCGGTTTGGGCAGAAACAGGCTCTTTTCTCCCTCCTCCGTCTCCTTCCCATAAAATTCTTCCGCAAGCTTCCGATATAAGGCAGCCGTCGCGCGGGCATCGCCCAGCGCCCTGTGCGCGCTGTGAGGAATCCCATAATGCCTGCAGAGCGCTCCCAGGCTGCGGCTTTCCAGATCCTTCAAATACTTCCGTGCAATCTTTAACGTGTCGATCCCCTGTTTTTCAAAGGACATCTTTTCATTTACCGCCGCTTTCTTTAAAAAGGAAAAGTCGAAGAGTATACTGTGTCCCAGCAGCGCATTCTCACCAAGAAACGCAAACAGCTTCGGTAAAATCTCGCGAATCGGCTGTGCCCCGGAAAGATCTCCGTCGCAAATGCCGGTAAGTTCCACAATCCGTTTCGGAAGTTCCTGCCCGGGATTGACAAAAGTTTCCCATTCTTCAACAACCTCACCCTGCTCTACCCTGACCGCGCCAATTTCTATAATTTTATCCCGCTTCGGGTCAAGCCCCGTCGTCTCAAGATCGATGCACACATAGGTATCAGTCATTTTCCCCTCCATACTTATCCTATTCCATAAAGCCGTATCTATTCTATATCCAATACCGTCTGCAGAAATAACACACCCTAAAAGACTCAATCCGGAAGGAAAATTAACGTTTCGTGAAACACTTCGCCTGATTTCCCGTAAAATTAACGCACCGCATATTTTCTATATATAGTCTGATTTTCGGAGTTCTACACTTCATCTTGTAGTCTTTCCGCAATTTATTCACAAAAAAGAGATCTTTCCACAAAAATATTCTGTAGTGAATATGCTTATTAAAAATTGGAATATTTTTCGGCGGCAAATAAACTACAATAACAAAAAGGGATTACAAATGAAGACAAGGATAAAGGAACTCCGACTGGAAAAAAAACTGACACAGCAAGCTCTTGCTGAACAACTTGGTATTAACCAAACAAGTCTAAGCAAAATCGAATGTGGCGCCAGCACTCCTGACGCTCTGCTTCTAGCAGATCTATCGCGTTTCTTTCATGTCACTACAGACTATATTCTATTACTCTCCGAAGAACGTCTGGCAGCAGATTCCCTATTGGCAGATAATATGTGTAATCTGAAAAAATATCAACATCTTATCACCATTTATCAAAAGATGACCCAAAAACAGCAGGGATACTTTTATAATTTCCTGTGCAGCATGTTAGGCATGAGTGATGATCTGTAATACGGATTCTGTCATCATTGAATGACGCTCTGCCTTTCTATATATTCTATACAGCATTTCTAGTCAGATTGCCAGCGCCCTGTTAAGCTTATACCCCTATGCTGTCACATCTGATCTATGCGTTATATAACGCTTCTGGCAAAAGGCGGGATTCTAAAATCCCGCCTCATTTCCTGTCCCGGATCCCAAATTTCCTCTCACCCTAACAAAGAATGGAAAGGAATCTGTCGAAAGCCGCCTGTCCCTCGGGATCCCTCTTGTAGACCCCCGCGTCCTCCAACACTTCCATAAACACATTGCCGATCTCCCTGTGCAGGATCTCCATAATATGATCCCTGTCCACATTCGGATACGCAGGCAAAAACTCGTCTACCCAGTCGGCATGCTTTGCAAGCTCCTCATCCGCTCGGATGTCCGCACCTGTCAGAATCGCCTCAGCGAGACGCTCCATCTCCCCTTTCAGTCTGGCGGGAAGCACAGCAAGCCCCATCACCTCAATCAGGCCGATGTTTTCTTTCTTGATATGGTGCAGCTTCGCGTGGGGATGATACACACCAAGCGGATGCTCCTGCGTCGTAATGTTGTTGCGGAGCACCAGATCCAGTTCAAATTTATCGCCGCGTTTTCTGGCAATCGGCGTGATCGTGTTATGCGGTTCCCCATCGGTTTCGGCAAATATAAATGCCGCCTCGTCAGTATAACCCCGCCATTTTTCCAGAATCACGTCCGCAAGCGCAACCAGTCTCTCCGGATTTTCGTGAGAAATACGGATCACTGACATCGGCCAGTTCACCACGCCCGCCTCCACATCTGCGAAACCCTGTATTGTAAAGGTCCGCTCCACGGGTGCCTTTGCCATGGCGAACTCATAGTGTCCGCCCTGAAAATGGTCGTGACTCAAAATAGAGCCGCCCACAATCGGCAGGTCCGCATTGGAACCCACAAAATAATGCGGAAACTGTCTTACAAAGTCAAACAGCTTACAGAATGTATCATGCTCGATCTTCATCGGAATATGCTGTGAGTTAAACACGATACAGTGCTCATTATAATATACATAGGGTGAATACTGGAATCCCCAATCGCTGCCGTTTATGGTGACGGGAATAATCCTGTGATTCTGCCTTGCAGGATGGTTGACACGCCCCGCGTAGCCCTCGTTCTCCCGGCAGAGCAGACACTTTGGATAACCTCCCTGCTTCGCGTTCTTCGCCGCCGCAATCGCCTTCGGGTCTTTCTCCGGCTTGGAGAGATTGATCGTGATATCCAGGTCGCCGTATTTGGTGGACGAAATCCACTTCTGGTCTTTCGCAATGCGGTACCGTCTAATATAGTCCGTATCCCGGCTCAGTTTATAGAAATAATCCGTCGCCTCTTTCGGGTCTTTCTCATATTTTTCCCGGAATGTTCTGATTACCTCGCTGGGTCTCGGTGTGAGCAGCCCCATAATCTTCGTATCAAAAAGATCCCTGTACACAATGCTGTCCTCTATCAACCCTTTTTCACAGGCATAGTCTAACAGCTCCTTAAGTACCGGCTCCAGCTCCTCCACGGTCATGGAGACATCGTCGCCGTCCTCCAGTTCATCCATCCCGAAAAGCTCCAAAAGACGGTTTGCCGCGTATATCTCATCCTCTTTTTCAATCAATCCTGTAAGCAGGCCGTATGCTACAAGTTTTTTGATATTCTGCTGAATCATTATTATAATACCTCCTCAACTTGCATCTGCGGAAAATTCTCACGCTGTTATAGTTTTGACGGACCGTCGCCGATCTCCACCACATAGAAATCCGCATTCTTCCCGACGCGCTCCTTATAAGCCGCGCCCACTTTTTCCTTAAAGGTATCCACCGCCTCATCTTTCACAATACTCACCGTACAGCCGCCGAAGCCGCCGCCCGTGATACGGGAACCAATCACACCGTCCACCTTCCATGCTTCCTCCACAAGCACGTCGATCTCGTCACAGGAAACCTCGTAATCATCCCGCAGGGAAACGTGGGAAGCGTTCATCAGCTCGCCGAACTCTTTCAGATTGTTATTTTTCAAAGCCTCCACCGCGCGGATTGTTCTCTGGTTCTCATAAACAGCATGTTTCGCGCGTTTTTTCCTTATATCGTCTTTGATCGCATCCTTGTCCGCCTCAAACTGCTCCTCGGATAAATCACCCAGACCCTTAATGTCCACTACCGTTTTAAGCTCCTCCAGCGCTCTCTCACACTCACTCCTGCGCTCGTTATACGCCGAATTGACCAGGGAATGCTTCACATTGCTGTTTGTGACGATAATCTTTGCGCCGTCCAGCACAAGGGGAGCATACTGGTAAGACAAGTCCGCCGTATCCAGAAAAATCGCGTTATCCTTTTTACCCATCGCGGAGGCAAATTGATCCATGATACCGCAGTTCATACCGTTAAAATTATTTTCCGAATACTGACCGATCAGCGCCAGATCCACGTTGGTTACGTCAAACCCAAACAGATCCCTCAGGTAAAAACCCGTCAGCACCTCTAAAGAAGCGGAGGAGGATAAGCCGGAACCATTGGGAATATTGCCGTTTAACACAATATCCAGTCCACAGTCCATCTTCATGCCGCGCTCCGCGAACGCCCACATAACACCCTTCGGGTAGTTCGTCCATCCCGCCGCATCGGAAGGCGTCAGATCATCCAGACTGCTCTCCACCACGCCCATTTTTTCAAAGTTCATGGAATAAAACCGCAGTTTCCTGTCCGTTCTCTTCTTCACCGCCGCGTATGTACCGATTGTCAGTGCGCAGGGAAATACATGTCCCCCGTTATAATCCGTATGCTCGCCAATCATGTTCACTCTGCCCGGCGCAAAATATACGCCCGCGCCGTCCGCATTCCCGTAAAGCTCCTCAAATTTCTTCAAAACCATCTCTTTCATACCCGCTCTCCTTCTCTTCTCCATACCTTTTTACCAGCAAGCTCGAACAAAACTCACTCGTAGCCCCAAACAGAGAATGCCGCACTTCAGGCATTCTCTCAAGTGAGATTTCGTACTTCTCACTCTATTATAGCAAAAAAGGACCATCCTTACATAGCCCTTTGTTACTTAAAACTGTCAAAATGTTAAATTTGCAGAGTTCCGCTTATGCGTTCAGACTGTTAATCTGACCGATAAACTCTTCCACCTGCCGCAGATATTCCCGGTTCCGCCTCGTCTCCCCTTTCTGCATCTCCTTTCGGAAGCTCGTGGGCGACATCTGTTTCATTTGCCGGAATGCCTTCGTAAATACAAGCGGATCATGATAACCGCATGACAGGGCGATACTCTCGATCGGAAGGGACGTGAGCTGCAAAAGTTCCGCTGCCTTCGTGATTCGGAAAGTGGTCAGAAACTGCTGGGGCGACATCCCCATGGAATTTTGGAACAGTGTGTAGAGATAACTTCTGTTGATACAGACATAATCCGCCACATCCGTCACTTTGATGGGATTGCAGTAATTATTTTGAATAAACGATACGGCTTTCCGCACGTAAATATTTGCTTTATCACCCTCGCTCCGTTTCTCAACCCTGCTGCCCTCGGCTATGACAGACAGGAAAATGCCAAGCTGCCCGTTCCGCCGCAGATCGTGGGAAAGCCCATATGTATTGTGCTCCATCATATCCTTCACGATCCGATAAAGCTCCTCGGAGGCATCAGATTTGAAAACCGGCTGCCTCACAGACAGACCGATATTGCCCACATACTCCGCCGCCTGCGTACCACTGAAACCGACCCATACATAGGTCCACGGCTCCTTCTCGTCCGCCTGGTAAAATGCCAACTCATCCGGCGTAATCAGAAAGCCGTATCCAGCCTCCAGCGGATATTCCTCGCCGCCGATTGAAAATCTTCCCTTGCCGCTCAAAATATAGTGAATGAGATAATGGGGTTTTAATGCCGGTCCGAAGCTGTGCATCGGCTCCGTCCGGGAAAGTCCGCAGCAGTTCACGTATAGACTGCCTGTCTGTTCTCCCGCAAATTCCAGTTTATATGCTTTTTCCATCGTTATTTTTTCCTGTCATCGCAGCAAATCACCACGCGCGTATCCATACCCCGGCAAAACCGCCAATCCGATCATAACACGCCGGTAAACCGTCTGTCAATCATTCATTCCGTCTCCGGCTTATAGTTTTCCACATCCGCGAGCAGCTTTTCCCAAGCTTCCTCATGCTCCACATAATAGAGCGGACACATTTTGCCGCCGCAGTCATAATGCCGCAAAATATCATCCGCCGACAAATGATATTCCTGTGTCAGCCACGCAAGCGTATGTATCAGGGTATCGTATGTTTCCTGCGTAAACTTCCCGTCCTCATCCAGATAACAGCACTCGATGGAAACAGAATCCGCATTCCTCGTCGCAACCGCGTATGCCTGTTCCTCCAGCGGAATACACTGGATCAGCTCGCCCTCGTAGCCGATGATAAAATGCGCGCTTGCCGACCGCTCCTGGGTCTCGGCAAGACTGGCAAAATAACTGCGGTTCTGTGCCGCTGAAGTGCCCGGATTGGCGGTATAATGTACAAACACACTCTTTATCCTTTTTAATTCCGTGCCGGGTCTGGAAAAGTCATTCGGTTCCAGGTAATCCACAATAATAGGCGGCGGCTGGATCCGGTTCGCCTCGATCTTTTCGGACACAACTTCTACAATTCCTTTTCCCGTGCCCGCTTCTTCATTGTGTACCATGCGGTAAACCGCCCCGATTGTCTGGTAAATCAGTATCAGGCATACACCGATGATAAGAAATATAGAAATGCGGTAAACATTCAGCCGCCGCTTCTTCGCCCTGCGCCGTTTAATGGAGCTCACCGGGCGCGGGTTGCCAGTGTTTTGACGACCTGGCTGTGGTCTCGGGCGGGTGCGCCTCTGATCGAAGCGAATCTGTTCGCGGTTCGCAAGCCTCATCATGCGGGAATCATCAGATTCTCTGGAAATTTCCCACAACTCCAGATTTTCCAGTCCGTCACTGTTTTTACCTTGCTGTCCCGCACGTTCTCCGGCGCTGCTTCTCTGCGCACCGCCACTGGCTCTGCTGCCCGCTATGACGCTTAAACCGTCTCTTGCACTGTTCCTATATGCATTTCCCGTCCTGTTTCTTGTACCGTTCTGTTTTCTGCGCCGCTGCGCAGGGTACTGTGCCCGCCGTCCTTCTTCTCTGCCCTGCAGGACATTTCTCCCGTCGCTCCTCTGTGCCTGCCCCATGCTGCTCCCCCTCTTTTGTACTTCTCACACTATCGTAATACATCAATCTTTAAAATTTCTCTAAAATCGACATTCTTCTACGTTTCTATATATTAGAACGGGGAACTTAAGAAAAAGGTTACATAATTCTTAATATTTTTTTATTTTTACTTCTGCTCCTACTTCCGTATCGTCAAATTACTCTTCGGATGCTGTCTTAAGATGCGTCTCCACTGCCGTATGCAAATCAGACAGCCCGTCCCGGAAAATCTGATCGTCCTCATAATCTGCATTCTGCAATTCCGGCAGGTCTTTTTCCAGCTCCTTTCGGTAATAACTCATTATCATAGAGCCATTTCCCGACGGGTTCTGCATCCCAACAGCAATCTCGTCCACGTTTCCGATTGAATAAAACAGCATCGCCGCATTAAAATATAGTATATCCTGGTCTTCCTCTGTAAAGAAATCCGTGCTCATCTCATAGTCAAAGCGCAGGGAATACGGTTCCTCCAGTGTCTGCATGGAAAACCCTGCCGAACGGCTCAGTGTGGGCGGCAGAGGCAGGGCGTCGAGCAGCGCGCCTACTTTGGCGTTGTCCCCCACATAGGGTGTTCGGTTCGCGCACAGCGCGTCAAACAGCGCTTCCCGCCGCTCCCGGTTCAGACTTAAGATAACCACCCGGTCCGTCAACGCTTTTAACTCACTGTCAATAAATGCCATCTCATTCTGGTATTTATCGTTTACCCTGCCGCCATAATCCGCCCTGATATAAACATAACATCTGTTATCAAGTCTGTCTATATTGATCTCACTCGGCGCTTCAACCGTCGTCGTAATCTGTTCGTCCGGCAGATAATCTACCGAGACCTCTTCCTGTGCTGCTTCCGTGTTATAGGCATTATCGTATATGACATAAGTCGTATCTTCGTCATCCGCGATATAAGTTGTGTCGTCGTTGCTGTCGGTGCCGGGCACACCCGCTGCCATGCTGCTGTCGGTGCCGGATACACTCTCCGAAGCTCTGTTGTCCGTTCCGGCTTTGCCCGTTCCGTCATCCTTTGCCGGTGTATACGTATGTGCGTTCTCTCCTTCTGCAGGCGTATAGGTATGCAGTGTTGGTTTTTCATACGCCGCAGGATCCACCGATTCCATGCCGGCGATTTCCTCATTAGGAAGATAATCCGTCTTATCCTCCTCCAGCGGAATCACTTCCCAGTCATCGCTGAGCAGCGGATTCTCTTCATTCCCGGGCACCACTTCTATCGTACCCTCATGCCCTAAAATTCCTTCTTCCGGAATATAAATATCCTCATGTCCTAAAACACCCTCCGTTGCAGGCGTATAAGTATGCTCCGTCCTCGACAATGACTCTCCCAGATAAGCCCGCAAAAAGTAATTGCATCCCCTGTCTCCAATCGGCACGACCTCACGCCCCTCGTCCACCAGCCCGAGCGCGTCCCGAAGCGGTATTCTTGAAAATCTGCCCACCTCTTCCTGCGAGGCAACATGATATATAATAACCTCGTCCGTTTTCTCTTCCACCACACATCCGCTGATGCCGCCGATACTTGCAGGCAGCGGTATCTGCATATCCGCGCCCGTGACAGTAAGCCCTTCCTGCGCGTCCACCGTTATCCCCCGGAAGCGGGCGTCTTTTGTAAAGACAAAAAAGCACACAGCTGCGGTCAG
Organism: bacterium 1xD42-87; assembly: GCA_003611805.1. Classification (GTDB taxonomy): domain Bacteria; phylum Bacillota; class Clostridia; order Lachnospirales; family Lachnospiraceae; genus UBA3282. The sequence continues at coordinate 23,706 of RAYM01000010.1, forward strand.
GAAAAGCGCGCCTGCCGCCGCCGCATAAATAACTTTCGGCTCCTTTGCGATAAAGCGGATCCGCTCCTTCACACTTTTTCCGCTCCCGGTCATAGTCGTTGCCGTGCAGACCAGATCGGAAGCCCGTCCTCTTCTCGTAATAATGGAAAGCAGCGTCTCCCCGTAAGAAACCCGTTCCGCCTCCCCAAGCCATGACAGTGCTCCCTCGTCACAGGCAATCTCGCAGTCACGCTTGGAGCAGATTACCGCCACCCATACCAATGGATGAAACCAGTATATCGCCGCCAGAATACTGCGAAGAAGCGCCCAAAAACTGTCCCCGTGTTTCTTATGGACGAGCTCATGAACAATTATATGCCGCAGACGGTCCGCATCACCGACCACATCCATCGTCAGATAAACAGCCTCCCGCCCCGGAAATCCGTACAGGCAGGGGGAAGAAATGTCTTCCGCCAGATACATTGCCGGCAGGCGGTCTTTTTTCCGCCCCTTTAAAACAAATTCCTTTATGTCCTCCGGCAGGTCATAGGGCTTTCTGCGTTTCCGCAGCCGATGACTGAATATTATGTTAGTAGTCAAAATCCATCCACCCACAATCAGCGCGCCGGCTCCCCAGAAAAACCGCAGCACATCCAGCCGGGAAAAGCCCAGTGTTCCCGCCATAAATACAGAAGTCGGTCCGTCATCCGTCATTCCCTCCATCGTCTCTCTGATCTCATCCGTGGTAAACAAGCGAAACAGCACGCTGTCTGCATTTACGGTCATCTGGACAGGTTCCTCCAATCGGATGGTCTCTTCCAGCCGTTCCCCAATGCCGCCCTCATTCTTCTCCACCAGATCCATCAGCCTGAAACCGGAAAATGACCCGAGATCAAACTCCGCCGAAACCGGTATCATCAGCCGGAGCGCCACCAGCAGCCAGAGCGCATACTGCAGCCTGCTGCTGATCTTCCCGCGGAAGACCCGCCGGATCAGCAGGACACATAAAATTAAAACCGTTGATGTTATCAGTATCTCTTTCATGTCTTCCTCCCTTTTTATCTGCCTTCCTTACGTCTTGCATTTCACCGCAACCGGTTTCCATACCCACGCTCATCTCGCGCCTCACTGCGTTTAGCCCTGCTTTTTCCCGCCTGCTCCAAAATGCCGTAAAGCTCCTGTATTTCCTCCTCGGACAGAGCCTGATCCTCCACCATTGCGTTTACCATCATACCCAGACTTCCTCTGTAAACCTTCTGCAAAAACCCCCGGGTTTCCTGCATGGAAACTTCCTCCCTCGTCACCAGCGGATAAAAAATCTTTGCACGCCCGCCGTCCCTGTGGGCAACCGCACCTTTTTTTTCCATGCGGGAGAGCATAGTAATCACAATATGCTTATCCCATCCTGTCTCTTTGCCCAGTTCGTTTTTAAGCTCCGTAATTGTGCTCTCCCGTTCCCAGAGCTGATTCATAATCTTCCATTCTCCGTCTGATAAACTGACCACGCCGTTTTCCGTCCTTTCCTCCGCATCTATTGGTATTTATTGGTATACGAGTGTATACCCTCTTGGTTGTATCATACACGCAAGGTATACGCCTGTCAACCCCGCATTTGTGAATATAAAGCTAGTCTGACACATTATCCTTCCATGTTTCGAACTGTCGCAATTTTCAATTAAATAGCGAAACAGGGAACCCTGCCCGGATTCCCTGCTTTGCTTCCTCTATAGCTTTTGTTTTTCATTCTGCCGATTATTTCATTCCTGCTTACCTCAGAATCCTTCACTGTACTTTCGATACAGTTCCTCCAAATCAGCCTGGTCCTGTTCGGACACTTTTTCCTGCAAATATTCCTGCACCTCCGACAGGGAGTTTCCATCCACACCATCCCCGACGATTTCCATCACATCGGATAACGTATCGCTGTCCGCATAGCGGTCAATAATCTCCTCCGCTTTCTGCTTATCACCTTCGTCCATATTATCGACAATTTCTTTTGCTTTCTCTGCTGCCTGCGGATCGCCATTGCTCTCAAGCGCCTGTTTCACTGCCTGTTCCATCACCGTTTCGGAAACCTTTTTGGTCGCGGCGTGTTTCACGCTTTCAGAAACTTTTTCTGTTACCGTGTGTCTGCCTGTTCCGGTCAGCGCGCCGCTGGCAAAGCCTATCGCCACCACAATGCAGATTCCCAGAAAAAACCCCAGAAAAATTACCGGGATAAGCCCTTTTTTCCTCTTTCTTCTGCTCATTTCTTCTCTCCCATATGCACAGTATATTCGGGCAGTTCTCAAAACAATACCCTATCATGACGGCAAACCCGGAAAATCAATACGCCCTGCCCCAGTAAACCATCTTCTTCGCAGGTTTTCCACAGCATACGCACGTCTCGCCGATCCGCTCCTGCTCAAACGGCATGCAGCGGCTTGTAACCGCCATCTCTTCCTTGATCTGATCCTCACATGCCTGCTCCCCGCACCACATCGCTTTCACAAAGCCGGATTTCTCTGCAAAGAGTCTGCGGAAGGTGTCCATGTCTTTCGCCTCGTAGGTATGCTCCTCCCTGTGCGCTCTTGCGCGCTCCAGCATTTCTTTCTGCATCAGCTCCAGAATTTCTCCCGCCTTTGTTTCGATCTCGTCCAGAGAAACTTCTATCTTTTCTCTCGTATCCCGGCGGCAGATGACACACTTGCCCGCCTCAATATCTTTCGGTCCGATCTCCACACGAATCGGTATACCGCGCATCTCCTGCTCGGAAAACTTCCAGCCCGGGCTCTTATCGCTGTCGTCCACCTTTACCCGGAACGCGCTCAGCCTGTCCTTCAATTCATATGCTTTATCCAGTACGCCTTCCTTCTTCTGCTGGATCGGAATAATCATAATCTGTGTAGGCGCAATCTTAGGCGGCAGCACCAGCCCGGAATTGTCTCCGTGCACCATGATCACCGCACCGATCAGGCGGGTCGTCGTTCCCCACGAGGTCTGATGTACATATTTTAAAGTATTATCCTTATCTGTAAACTGTATGCCAAACGCCTTCGCGAAGCCGTCGCCGAAATTATGACTGGTACCGGACTGCAATGCCTTACCGTCATGCATCAATGCCTCGATCGTATAGGTGGCAATTGCCCCCGCAAACTTTTCCTTGTCCGTCTTGCGACCCTTGATGACGGGAATCGCCAATACCTCCTCACAGAAATCGGCATAGACATTTAACATCTGGATCGTCCGCTCTTCCGCCTCCTCAGCCGTGGCATGAGCCGTATGTCCCTCCTGCCATAAAAATTCGCGGCTCCGAAGAAACGGCCTTGTCTCCTTCTCCCAGCGCACCACGGAGCACCACTGGTTGCAGACCTGCGGCAGGTCACGGTAAGACTGCACCACATTCTTATAATAATCGCAGAACAGCGTCTCGGAGGTAGGTCTGACGCAGAGCCTCTCCTGCAAAGGCTGCATACCGCCATGTGTCACCCATGCGACCTCCGGCGCAAAACCTTCCACATGGTCTTTCTCTTTATTCAGCAAGCTCTCCGGGATAAACATGGGTAAATACACATTTTCCACACCCGTTGCCTTAAAACGGTCATCCATCTGCCGCTGAATCAGCTCCCAGATCGCGTAGCCCGCAGGCTTAAACACCATGCATCCCTTGATACTGGTGTAATCCAGAAGCTCCGCTTTCTTCACCACATCCGTATACCACTGCGCAAAATCATCCTCCATTGCTGTGATCGCTTCCACTAACTTTTTGTCCGCCATAATTTCCTCCTTTTTCCTATGATGCTTTCTGATTCTGCTCCTTGCTTCCATGCGCGCAAAAAACCGCCGAAGTTTCTATCCCCAAGGGACCGAAATCTCGGCGGTACCACCCTGATTAATGCTTATTTACGCATTCAGCTTCTCATACCGTTATCGCCGGCGTTACGCTGCGCTCCTCACGCAGGGCTCCGAGACCGGTTCTGGACAGTTCCCGTAAGAGCCTTCCACCAACAGCCCTCTCTCTGCAACGTTTTCCCGTCCATACTATTCTCTTCCTCGCCACGTTTTACCATTATATAAGCCCTGATTGGCTGCATTTTCATCCATTTTAGCCGCATGGACTGGTTTTGTCAACTGTTATTATTGTTTTCCGGCTGTGCTTGAGAAAAGCAGGAAATAAATCTGCAAAACCATAATATAACATTCACCCGGCCTGCCTACTCCTTTCCCTCAGAACATACTCCCCCACACCCAACAGCAAAAACACAAACGGCGTACAGCACACCTGCTGGTAGCAGAAAAAATTATACGCCATATAAGACACCGCGGAAGCCGCTGCGGCAGCCAACAAATAATCCTGCTGCCATGCCCGCAGATATCTTCTGACCGCCGTAGCAAAAATTCCTATGTAAAATACCGCCCCAAAAATTCCCGTATTAACCAGCGTCGTCAGCCATTCATTGTGCGCGTTGGTAAGAGTCTTATCTCCCCAGAGAAGATATGCTTCCTCACCGTGAGCCGCCGCCACATAGCTGCTGAAACAGTCCGGTCCCACTCCAAACAGTTTATGCCGTATGCTCTCTCCGGCAAACATTTTCACCGCAAAACTCCAGATTCGTCCCCGACCATTCCCCCATGCGTCATTCCAGTTAAAATAAGACACCGCGCTAAGTGTTTCGCCAAGCCCGCCCGACAAAACTCCTCTGCTCTGCAGGACAATAAGCGTCACCATGATTATCAAAACTGCTGCCGCCGCAAACACAGCCGCCCGACCAACCCAGCGCATCCGTACCGCCTGATAAGGTCTGTTCCTCCTTACATACAGAAAAAAGCAGAATAACAGACAAAACCCCAGGAGAATCCATGTAATTTTTCCATTTAAAATCAAATTTGTTACAAAATCGTACTCTAAATCCGGGTTTGGATGAATCTGCATCAGAAAATGCATCACCTTACCGACCGCAAAAAAGAGCGTGCACACTTCCGCAAATCGGTTCAGCGTCTCCCGTTTCTTCGTACAGACTAATAAGAAAACCAACATGAAACCTGCCAGAGCAAAATAAGCGCTGTCACTGTTCTGCGTCACCAGGGACGCAAAACCCACCACCGTATAAACACCGCCTAGCGCCCTCCACAAAGATTTTTCCGCAAAAAGAAATATCGCCACACCAACCGGCAACGCCACAACCAGATAGCTGGCATACCATGTCGCCTGACCCATCGTGGAAAGAAACTGCGCCATCTGGCTGCCGTTCAATCCCTCATAAAACCCGATCGGGTCTATCAGCATACGGTGCAGAACGGCGATCAGAAACACCATAAAAGCCGATCCGCAAAAAGCCAATAAAATCCCACGGTAATTCCTGCCAAACCGGGACACTGACAGATAAATAAGTACAAAACTCAGCTGTGACATCCATCCCATATTCCAGCCAAAGCTCCCCCATAGCGCATCCTCATAAAACCCGCCGGAAATCACAGATACCGCCGAAAACAGCAGATACGCAAATACACAGAAATCCGTGGTGGACAGCCCTTCCTTTAGCCCTTTGAGACAAAGTTCCTGCTCCCGCCGTCTGTCATGCAGCCGCACAGACAGCCAAACCACGTCTGCCGCAAGAAAAAAAGGAAACCCGGTCAGCATCACCATCCTGTATGCCGCAAATTTCGCATTGCCGATCTGGTTATAGCCGTCCTTTGCATAAAAAGAAACCGCAATGCACATTGCTGCCATGATTGCCGCAGTTATGTATTCCATCGACATTTCTAAAAGTCCCTGTTTGGATACTCCCGCGGCATTTTTCCTGTTTTGCGCCTTTTTTACTTTGTTACTCATAATTTGTATTTCCTTCTTCCCGACTTTCGGTTAAAACTCATGCCTTCTTTGCTGCTGCTAATTTAACTCGCAAACACGCGCTTCGCGCTCTCCATCCCACTGCGCTTAATGTTTTCCCGTTATCGCCATGCCTTCTATGTTAATACACATCAATGGGCTCGTCAAACTCCTCCTGTCTTTCCTTTAATATTTCGGAAATAACAATGAGCGCCAACGGTCCCTTCACAATGCCGCCCACACCAAAAAGTTTCATGCCCGCATAAATGGAAAATAAAATCCACACTGGCGACAGACCGATTTTATTTCCGATCAGCCTCGGCTCCAGAAACTCCCTTGCAAGCGCACAGAATCCGTAAAGGGTCAGACATACCGCCATCCGCACATACGCACCGTTTAAAAGCTGCCATACTGACAGCGGCACCAGCACAATGCCCGTCCCTATAAAAGGCAGCATATCCAAAAATCCTGCCAAAATACCCAAAAATATACCGCCTTCCACCCCTGCGAGACTGAGTGTCACGCTGCAGAGCACGGCAATAATCAGAAGGATCACACCCTGCGCCTTAAAAAAAGTGACAAGATAAGACAGCACGCCTTCCAGCACTGACCACAAAAATCGAAAGCTCTCTTCCTTTTTCACCCAATCCACCATTTTCGTGTAATCTTTCTCAAACAAAAAAACCGCAATGCAGGTAATTGCCAGAAATCCCACTGTACCCAGGATTCCTTTGAAGCAGCTGTAGGAAGAAGACAACAACTGTGGCACTACCTGAATCTGCACGTTCTCCATGATAACGGTCATTTGCTCGATCACATAGCTCTCAATCCGCTCCCCCTCCCAGCCAAACCGCCCGTCCAGCTGACAGCAGCACTGGTGGAAAAAATTTTCCACCTGCCACTCCAGCTTTTCACAAAATGCCGGGAGACTTTGAAGCTGCCCCATGCCAAAAGCCATAACTGCCCACAGCGCCATACATACAAGCAGCAAAATCGGAAGCACAATGCCTGCCGCGAGAAACTTTTTCTTAATCGGGATTCTTTTCTGTATCCGTTCCAAAAGAGGATATAGCAGTGTGATCAGCGCAAATGCAAGAAAGAACGGAGCCGCCAGTGAAAACAGATATCGGAAGAAAAACCAGACAAGAGCGGAGACAAGGCATCCCTTTATCAGTTTATTGTTCCAAAGACGCTCAAACAAATCGTTTTCTTTTCCGAATATCATCAAAATGCCTCCCTTATACACAAAAAGAAGCGGGAGAGTGACCCTGCTTCTTTACGCTGATGCTATACTGTTATTATTTGATTTTTTTAAAATCTTATACTTTATATCCCATCCTGCAATTTGTAATCAATTTTACCCCGGGCATGCGTCTCTGTCCTTTTCCTCATAGTCCCGTAAAATAAGTCGCTCTGCCTCTAACCGCATGTCATTTCCCCATTTCCATGTTTAAGTTGCGAAACGCCGCGCCCTCCGGCCTGATTTCAAACTGCATCCGTTTTCCCGTTTTTGGATGGATAAACGCCAGACGGTACGCACAGAGCGCCGTCTCGCAAACGCCCAGCTTTTCCGCCAGCGCGATCGCCGCCTGACCGCCATACTTGCGATCTCCCAGAATCAGCATTCCTGCATTCGCCATCTGTACCCTGATCTGGTGGTGGCGTCCCGTGTGCAGACAAATTTTTGCAAGCGCAATCCGAAATAACCCGCTGTTGTCCGTCTCTTCTTCCGGCGTCAAAACCTCTCTGCAAATCTTTCCATCCTGAAACAGGACTTCCCTGAGATCATTCTGCAAAATTTCATAGGACAGTCGCGCTTCCTTCGCCCCCTTTACTTCCTTTGGCACGACGCACGAGATATTCGTTTTCCCATCCTTTAGCAGATAATCGGTCAGTTCACCTGTCCGCGGCATATCCTTCCCGCAGACTAACGCCAGATATTCCTTTTTCATGTCCTCCCCTGCCGCCTGTCTGCTTAAATCTGACGCTGCCACTTTGTTTTTAGCAAAAACCAAAATCCCCTCCACCGGCTGGTCCAATCGGTGGACCACACTCACATGGGGGGATTGCCCGGCGGCGCCTTTCTTTGACGCCAGATAATTCGTGATCTCGCTCACCATATCCGCCTGCCCGACCCTCGCCGTCTGGGTAGCAATCCCGGCGGGTTTATGACAGACGATTATATCGCTATCCTCATGGAGGATTCTATGTTGATTCATGATGTACCTCTGCTCTATCAGACTCGCAAACCCGCGCTGCGGGCTCCTTGTCCGCCTTTGTCGGACGTTTGCTCGTTAACCGTGCCAGAAAAACAAATGCCGCTTCGCGACACCTGTTTTTCTTTGACACCGGTTAGATTTTAAACCGATACCCAATTCCCCAGATAGTCTCGATATACTGCGGCTTGGCGGTGTCAAACTCTATCTTCTCGCGGATTTTCTTGATGTGTACGGTGACAGTGGCGATATCACCGATAGAATCCATATCCCAGATCTCGCGAAACAGTTCTTCCTTGGAATACACATGGTTCGGATTCTCCGCAAGAAAAGTCAGCAGGTCAAACTCCTTTGTGGTAAAGACCCTTTCCTCGCCGTCCACATAAACCCGCCGCGCGGTCTTGTCAATCTTAAGACCTCTGATCTCTATGATATCATTGACCTTCTGGTTACTGCCCACCAGCCTGTCATAGCGTGCCATATGCGCCTTCACCCTCGCCACAAGTTCAGACGGGCTGAAAGGCTTCGTCATATAGTCGTCCGCACCCAGCCCAAGACCCCTGATCTTGTCGATATCGTCCTTCTTCGCAGACACCATGATAATCGGAATATCCTTTTCCTCCCGAATCTGTTTGCAGACTTCAAAACCGTCTAAACCCGGCAGCATCAAATCCAGAATTACAAGGTCATAGTTTCCTGAAAGAGCCTCCTCCAATCCTTTGTCCCCGGTATTTTCAATGGTCACGTCAAAATCGCTCAGTTCCAGATAGTCTTTCTCCAGATCTGCAATTGCCTCTTCATCTTCCACAATTAAAATTTTGCTCACTGCTTCGTCCTTTCTCTCAGCCCTTTCCCGGTTCGCTGAGCCATTTCCGTATCACGAAATGCATACAGGTGCCTTCATTTTCCTTGCTGGTTGCCCAGATATAACCGCCGTGATCCTCTATGATCTTCTTCACAATGGACAGACCGATTCCGCTGCCCCCCTGCGAGGAATTGCGGGATGCGTCCGTCCTGTAAAACCGCTCGAATATATTCGGCAGATCCTTTGCCGCAATGCCCTTGCCGTTGTCCTCTATCTCCACCCGGATGGAATCCACCTCGTCCAAAATGCGGATGTCGATGATACCCTGCTCCTTATCCAGGTATTTTACACTGTTGCCGATGATATTATTAATGACCCGCTTTAGCTGCTCCGGGTCGGCAATGATCTGCGTGGACGGTTCTACCAGATCCTCGTAATTAAGCTGAATATTTTTTGACTCCAGGTCAAGCCCCACTTCCTCCACACAATCCCCAAAGTACTCCGCTACATTGATACGGTGGAAATTATAGGGAATGCGGTTATTGTCGATGCCGGAATAAGTAGTCAGTTCGTTGATCAGGCGGTCCATGTCATTTGCCTTATTATAGATGGTTTTGATGTACTTATCCATCTTCTCCGGCGTGTCCGCCACCCCGTCCATAATACCTTCCACATATCCCTTAACCGCGGTAATGGGTGTTTTCAGGTCATGGGAGATATTGCTGATCAGCTCCCGGTTTTTCTTTTCATGCTCAAACTTTTCATCCAGAGATTCTTTCAGACGCAGCCGCATATCCTCATAGTTGCGGTAAAGCTCGCCGATTTCTCCCTTTTCCTCCGTGGTCAGCATATATTCCAGATTTCCCTCAGCAATGTTCTGCATTGCCGTATTCAATTGGTTAATCGGTGTAAAAATGCCCTTGCGGAACCACTGGGTCAGCAGGAAACTGGTAAAAACCAATACCAGAATAAAAGCAAATGCCATTCGAAGGAGCATCTTTCTGGATAGCAGGGAACTGACACTTGTAATAACGAAAAAACTCCCCTCGGCGCCATCCGAAAAGCAAAAATCCACTTTTTTCACAAGCTTCCTGATATCACTGTAATAGTATCCAGCCTCTGATCCCGGCATCTCATTCCCATATTCCGGCAATGCGGGAAAAATTTTTTTCGCGTCTCCGCTATTGCTGGTATAAGAGAGCATATCATTTTTTCTGATTATGATATAGGAGGACTTATCCTTCAAGTCTGACGCAATTTCATCCAGATAATCCTTGTCCTCCAGCCTAGACGGATCTTCCTCAATCTGCCGCCTTACTTTCTCCAGCACCTCCTCGGAAATACGGCTGTAAGTTTCCACCGTGTATATATAAGATACATTATCCCGGTCAAAAAAATCCGACGGTGTTTCCACATCCTCTATATGGCTGCCCACCACCAGAAGCGCGGCGCATGTCAGCAAAAGCGGCAGCAACACTATCGTCACCGATGTGATCAGAAGCCTTGTTCTGAATTTCACTTAAAAACCTTCTTTCTGATAGTTCTTCTCACACTATGATACCACAATTTACAAAACTGAAAATAAAACATCTCCTATAATCTTATAAAAAATTTATAAATTTCCAAAATCTGGATTGACATGTCTTCCTGATTTGCTATAATGAACATATAAAACAGTAATGATTCCTAATTTTAAAGTACAGAGGATCGGACGAATCAGGAGGAATTGCCATGGCGGTGAAATACAGTCGGCAGCGGCAGCTTATCCATAGCTTTCTGATGACCCGCAAGGATCATCCTACCGCCGACGTCGTATATCAGAACGTCAGGCAGGAATATCCGAATATCAGTCTGGGAACCGTCTACCGTAATCTGACGCTTCTTGCAGACAGGGGAGAAATACAGCGGTTACAGGTAGGTGACGGTGTGGATCATTTTGACGCAGACACCTCCCGCCACTGCCATTTTGTCTGCACGGACTGCGGCTGTGTGACAGACCTGCAGCTTGACTGCCTTGATCATATCCTCACTGATGCCCGGAAGAAATTTGACGGCAGGATTGAGAGACAGTCTACCTTCTTTTATGGGCTTTGCCGTGACTGCCTTAATAAACCTGTTGGTATTTCTGAACAAAATGCATAAATTCTGTATTTACGGCACTAACTATTTATAATGCTGACAAGCCTGTATTTTATGGGCTAAAATATGATAAAAGAAAAGGAGATCACACTATGAAATTTGTATGTCAGGTATGCGGTTATGTTCACGAAGGAGATTCTGCCCCGGAGAAATGCCCTCAGTGCGGCGCACCGGCTGAGAAATTCACAGCGCAGAGCGGCGCGATGGAGTGGGCTGCAGAGCATGTAGTTGGCGTGGCAAAGGGCGTCAGCGAGGACATCATGGCTGATCTGAGAGCAAACTTCAACGGCGAGTGCACCGAAGTTGGTATGTACCTTGCCATGGCGAGAGTTGCGCACAGAGAAGGCTATCCCGAGATTGGACTGTACTGGGAAAAAGCCGCATGGGAAGAGGCAGAACATGCTGCTAAGTTTGCGGAACTGCTCGGCGAAGTTGTAACCGATTCCACCAAGAAGAATCTGGAAATGAGAGTGGAGGCTGAAAACGGCGCAACCGCCGGCAAATTTGATCTTGCAAAACGCGCGAAAGCTGCTAATCTCGATGCAATTCATGACACGGTGCATGAAATGGCGCGCGATGAGGCTAGACACGGCAAGGCATTTGAAGGTCTGTTAAAGAGATATTTTGGCTAATTGCCACATATCTATAAAGTACAAAGGAGGAATGTGATATGAAAAAATATTTTTGCAATCCCTGCGGCTATACTTATGATCCCGAGAAGGGTGATCCGGAGCACGGCATTAAGCCCGGCACAGCATTTGAGGATCTTCCGGCAGACTGGTGCTGCCCCCTCTGCGGTGTGACCAAGGATATGTTCCAGCCGGTTATTGAAAATTACAACTAAATATCACATAAGTAAGGGCGTCCTACAATGGGGCGTCCTTCTTGCTTCTTCTGTTTTATCTCCGTTTTTCTGGGCATACTGTATAATATATCCTTTAAAAATTTGTTAATTCCGCCTATTTACATTTTAAAATGTGGCAGATATTATATTCTCAAAAAATATCAATTATTTTCGCAGAGAAAGGAGGCTCATACGAAAAACAAACGACAAACTAACAGATGTGTTGTCAGGGGATTCTGCATATAGGGGAATTGCTGTTAATCGGATTGATTTGTAAATCATTGATTATTCTATTTTTCAGTCATCAAAAATGATTAAGGAGGACACGAGATTATGCAGCAGGTAAATGTTAAATTCAATGATGTGAATCAGATCAGAAGGTTTGTGGATGTAATTGATAAGATTGATTCGTGCTTTAATCTGGGGGAAGGCCGAAGAGTTGTAGACGCTAAATCCATACTCGGTGTCATGGCGCTTGATCTGACCCGTCCGCTCCAACTCACTTACGATTCGGACGACGAGGGAATCAGGGAGAAACTAACTCCCTTCATATATGGCTAACCATGCAGGGCAGGCGAAAAACGCCTGCCCGATTGTTTTTATGCGCCGCCCCATGCAGAGGAAGTATGCCGCTAAAAGGGCGCGCGGCGAGCAGGGGAAGAGGAATCTTTCCTACTCGATTCTGTATCCCTTGTTTTCAAGCCACTTTACAGACTGCCGCAGCGCCTCAATTGTTTTTGTCTCCACCACGCACCGGCAGCCGTTCGTCTCTGCCAGCCCTATCCGCTGTCCCAGATTAATGTCTCCCGATCCAAGCGTCTTATGATTTCCGGTTCCCTTTGCATCATGGATATGGAAGTGATACAGTCTGTCCCTGCGCTCCATCAGAAACGCCTCATCCACATTGTCACATGCATGGGAGTGCCCAATATCCCAGGTCAGCGCAAACATTTCACTCTCTAATAAATAGTCGATCGCTTCTTTCTCGAAATCTTGATAGCCGTCAGTATTTTCGATACACACCTTCACGCCGGAATCCCCCGCCGCCTTCTCACACATTTCCCGGAATCTATGTATCGCCGCCATGTACGGTTCCCGGTATTCCCCGAACAGCCGCACCTTTCTGTCTGGCAGCGTGACATAAATGCCATGATTCATATGCATGTTCAAAAGCGGCGCGCCGATTTCTTCTGCCACTCTGATCGCCCGTTCCGTCGTCTCCATATACGCTTCCGCCACAAGAGGATTAAAATCGCAGACATTCAGGTTTTCGTCCAGATGGATCGTAAAATAAATCCCGTTCTCCCGCGCCAGTTTCTTTAAATATGCCGTTTCTTCTAACTGCGGAATCTGGTACATCGGAAAATTCATGTTCAACTCTATGAATTGTAAACCCAACTCTTTACAGAGGGAAATATTCTCCTCCAGGTCTTTATTTTCAATTAATGTCGGCATGCCGAAATCCATATGAATCTCCTTTCTCACATAAAACTCCTCCCCAAGCAAGAGTTTATATTCTCTTTACAAACAGTTTATTTTTCCTTTATTGATTTCCTGTTATATCTGATGTATAACATATATAAACAAATAAACAACTACCAGTAATGAATCGAATTTATCAATCTGGTCATACTGATAGCATAACATAAAGAAGGAGTGATTTCTATGTTAAGACCTGCATTATTTAACAACCGTAACTATAAACCCGCATTCTATGAGGATCCCTTCGACAGGATGTTTGACGACGCTTTTAAGAATTTCTGGGGGAACAACGAACTGGCGACCTTTGACGCCTTTAAGACCGATGTGATTGATCAGGGCGACAGTTATCTTTTACAGGCAGAACTGCCTGGCTTCGATAAGTCGGACATCAACATCGACCTGAAAGATAACCTGCTGACCATCTCCGCATCCCACAAGGAAGAGAAAAACGAGGGCAGCAAGGATAAATACATCCGCAGAGAGCGCTATTACAGCTCTTACTCCCGAAGCTTCCGCGTAGACGATGTGGAACCCGGAGACATCGACGCTTCCTACAACAACGGTATTCTGGAAGTAAAATTCCCTAAAAAGGAGCTTGCCGCCAAGGAAGAGGTAAAGCGGATTGAAGTAAAATAAAGGCAGAAATCCTTACCCCCCGGTATGCGAAAACGGCAGGACGGTACTTTTCATCCGTCCTGCCGTTTTCGCGTGTATGGATCCTCATTCAGAAATCAACCACTGTCGCCGTAGGCAAAGCGCACGGCTGCATCATTTCTACCGCACTTCCTCCGCCAGTTCCAGAAATTCTATTTTATAGGAATCCTTTAAGTCCAGTTTTCTGATCGTTTTTATTACATGCTCCACGGACGCGTCCTCCGGGTACTCACTGTGGGACGCAAGCAGACCAAATTCTGCCACCGCGGCCGCGAAAAGAAAATCATCAGAGGGCTTCTCGCAATAACTGTCATACCCAATCGGATATTCCAAAAGTTCGCTCTTACTCCCGGCCGGTTTTTTATAACGGATGCTGACCGTCAGCCACTCCTTGTATTTCGGACCAGCTGCGGACGTTCCCCCCGCCCTTTTTCTATATTCATTGCCGTACTTCAGATCTTCAATCTCACTCTCTGCAATGCCATGATTCAGAGGCTCCCGCAGTACGATTTCATAGAGCGCCGTCACGCTGTGCCCGGCCCCGATTTCCCCGCCGTCCTTCGTATCGTCTTGAAAATCCTTTCTGTCCAGCACCCTGTTGTCATATCCCAGAAGCCGGTAAGCCTCCACCAGTTCCGGGTTAAACTCTACCTGCAGCTTTACATCCTTGCAGATCGTCAAAAGCGTTGCCGTCATTTCCTCCGAAAGCACTTTTTTTGCCTCCTGCATACAATCTATGTAAGCATAGTTGCCATTTCCCTTATCCGCCAGCGTTTCCATCTTATTGTCTTTGATATTATCCGTCCCGAAACCAAGCACGGACAGGAAAATCCCGGACTCTTTTTTCCCGGAAATCAGTTCTTCCAGTTCCTCCTCGGTGGTCATACCGATATTCAGATCACCGTCTGTCGCCAGAATCACACGGTTATTACCGCCTTTGATAAAATTGTCTTCCGCCAGTGCGTAAGCCGTCTCAATTCCCCTGCTGCCCCAGGTGCCGCCGCCTGCTTTCAGACTGTTCAAAGCCTGCTTTATTTTCCGCTTCTCACTGCCGACTGCACCTTCGAGCACAATCGTATCCTCCGACGCGTAGGTCACAATAGATATCCTGTCCCTACTGCTGAGATTATCTGTGAGTTCTGCAAAAGCCGACTGCAAAAGAGGCAGCTTGTCAGGCTCGCCCATGGAGCCGGAGACGTCCAACAGAAACACTAAGTTGGACGCGGGAGCCTGTTCATAACTGATATCCTCCGTCTTAAGGCCAACCATCAGAAGCTCCGCCTCCTCATTCCACGGGCAGCGGCTAATCTGCGTCGTCACCCCAAAGGGTTCCTGTCCCACAGGTTCCTCATAGTCATAGGAAAAATAGTTGAGCATCTCCTCGATCCTGACCGCGCCCTCCGGCAGGCTCTCCAGATCATACCCCTCGCGGATCAGACGGCGCAAATTGCTGTAGGACGCCGTATCTACATCTGCGGAAAAGGTGGAGAGCGGCTGTTCCATTACGGAAAAGAAACCCTGCTCTTCCCACTTGCTGTACTCCTCCTGATTGCTCCTGTTATCAATCTCCTCGTCAAACTCATAGCAGGAACCGATATAACCGTCCGGCGTGCTGCCTTTGGCATACAAATCCTCCTCATCTGCCTCGGCTTTGCCTCTGCTATAACTGTTCTGCGGTGTTTTTGCAATGTCCGCGTATTTCTCTTCCTCTGCGGCTCCGGCTGCTGCATCTTCAATTAACGCGCCTTCTGACACATCCGACGCATTTTCCCCGGCTGCGCTTTCTGATGGACTTTCCATCCCGCTGCCCGCCGCTGCACCTCCTGCATTCCCGTATTCTGCCTCCGGCAGTTCCCACGCTGCTTCCGCCGGCGCTTCCTGACTCATCGTTCCATCCGTTTCCGCGTGCCCGCCGCACCCTGTGAGCAGAAGAGCTCCCGCCATTCCCAATGCCATCATTTTCCCCAAATTCTTTTTCATACCTTTCTCCTCCATTCCGGGCAGACTGTCCGCCCTGTTCCTCCCCGGACACTGATTTACTGTCCTTATATACTTAATACCCCTTATGGAAGAAAAAGGTTGCAAAAATTGGGCTGAGAAAAATTTCCTCAGCCCGCCAAACATCATTATTGTTCCAAAAGTTTCTGATACCCCATCTCCAGAAACGTTTCCAAGTCTTCCGCCTCCCCGCGGATCACATATTTACCTCCGTCACCGGTCTCCGCATATGCCATCCAGCCGCTCCCTTCTTCAGCCACTTGGAATGTCTGTCCTTCAAAAACATGTTTTCCTGTGTCGGGGCACCCACAGAAATCCGGCTTTTTCACCACCCTTTCTATGGTGATGCTCTCCGTTTCCGCCACACCGCCGCTCTGGGCGCCGCTTTCCGCCGGAACCGTGTCCTCCGCCATGTTTTTTTCCGTATCACTGAATTTCCGCTGTCCTTCGTTTTTCCGGGCTTCTTCCAACTCCGCCTTTTCTACAGCAGTTTCTTGTACGCTTTCCGAAAATTCTGCCGTTTCAGATGCAGCATTTTCCACTGCTGACGCCGACTCGCTCATGTCCTCCATTTCGGCTGCCGGAGCCGCCGCCATTTCCGCCTCTGCCAAAATCATCTCATCCGCGGACGCATCCTCTGCCGTTTCCGCCGTGCCTTCAAAATCCATCGCCGCCCCGGCTGCCATCATGCCGCCGTCCAGATCCGCGCCGCCGGACGTTTCCGAAGCCCCCATATCCATCGCCATATCCCCGGATTTCAGTCCTCTCATCATAAGGGACACAGACACCAGAATGAACAGCGCCGCTGCCGCCGTCAGCGGATAAGCCCATTTTCGGACATTAAAGCCCTTCCCATAGTTCCTGCCACCGGCAAGAACCATCGCCGGACCGGCAACTGCTGATATCCCCCGGCTTTCCGTTCCCGCTCCCTGCAGCGCGAACTCCCGGCGGATTCGCGCCTCTTCTTCGCGCATCGCCGCCTTGGTCCTCGCAATCAGCTCTGCGGGCGCATGTATCTGTTCTGTTTCTTTTCTGTATTGCTCTTTATATTGATCCATTATCATATATAAATTTCCTTTTTGACACTGTTTCGATATTGCCGACAATTCTTACAATATTTCTTATCAATTGATTTTACTTTTCATCCGTGACAGTTTCGTACCAGTATTCTATGCCGGACAATTCTTATTATCCCGAATCTTCCAGCATTTCCCTCAGCATCTCTCTTGCCCGGTGGAGCTGCGATTTGACGGTGCCTTCTTTCTGCCCGGTCTGCTCGGCAATCTCCGCTACAGAGAGTTCTTCAAAATAAAACAGGTGCACCGCCAGACGATACTTGGGCGGAAGCTTTGCCACCGCTCCTCTGACCGGCCCATCCTCCGGCGGCTCATAAGCCTCTTCTCCCCCGATCCGTTCTTCATCCTCTATATAGTCTACATTTTTGTTCCAATACAGATCAAAATGTTTCTTCGCACAGTTGATCGTCACCCGGATCAGCCACGCCTTCACATGTTCCCATGATTCCAGTTTCTCCACATTGCTGACCAGACGGATAAAAACCTCCTGAAAGAGATCGTCCGCATCGGTTTTATTTTTCATCTGTGACAACGCCAGTCGATATACCATATCCGCATAGCGGTCTATCGCAGCCTCCGCCGTTATCTGTCCCTCTTTTGTCATATATGACCTCTTTGCATCAACCTGCCTGCATGGATCAGACAAAGTCCTCTACTCTTAATACCTCTCACCTGCTGAATCGGTTTCACTGCATCCACGCAATTCTCTGTTCTTGCCGCAGCTAAAGGATTTAAATCGTTTCCCCCTCTACCATCCGATATGGCAGTATCTTACAGGGCGCAGGCTCCTCCCAGTTTTTACCCTCCTGCTTCCGCATGATCAGTTCAAATAAAAGGGCAACTGCCGTCTCCGCTACTTCTGCCACGGAATTTGAGATAGTCGTCAGACGCGGCGTCACATAATCGAGAATATCAATATTATCAAATCCGATGATTCCGTAATCCCTTCCTGCCCTTTTCCCGGATTTTTTCATCCGTTTCATAACCTCCAACGCAAATTCATCTGCAGAACATACAAAAGCCGTTTTCCGCGACTCGCCCAGCACACTTTCGACATGCTCCCGATAATTCCAATCCAGCAGATACGATATCTCTATTCCGCTATATTTTTCTACGGTTTCTTTAAATCCTTTTAGCCTTTCCCTATGTACATAAATATTTCGCTTTCCCGTATCTTCCATCGGCGGGCACACAAAAATCAGCTTTTCATACTTCTTCTCGATCACTTTCGCGGTCGCATCCGTCATCGCCCGCCTCTGGTCAATTCCCACAAACGGAATCCCGTCAGCAATCTTATTGTCCACCGATACAATCGGAATATCCAGACCGCGCAGAAAATTTTTATACTCGTCTCCCTCGTTGACGGAAGAGACAATAATGCCGTCCACATGGTAATCCGCCAGTCGTGTCAGCTGGCTCTTCTCCGTTTCTTTATCGTTATCATGCAGGGTAATATTTACAAAATAGCCCTGCCTGCCTGCCTCCGCGCCAATTATGCTCAAAAGCTCCGCAAAATAACGGCTTTTCACGTCCAGAACAACAACACCAATATTAAAAGTCTGACCCTTAACCAGACCGCGCGCCAAAAGATCCGGCCGATAATCATTTTCTTTGGCAACCCTCAATATCATCTCCCTCGTATCCGGGTGAATGCGCCCGGCTCCGTCATGCAAAGCCCGATGCACCGTGGTTCTTGAGACGCCGCATATCTGCGCCAGATCTTTTGTCGTAATTCCCATAGCAATGCTCCCCTGTATCCGTAATCTGATAAAATTTATCATATACAGTGTAGCATTATTTATGGAAAACATCTATTTTATTTTTGTACTGCTATCCGAATCACCACAAAAGACAGAGGCGGAAGCTGAGCCGTCACACAATCATCCTGTAACAATACCGCTTCAAACTTCTCTGGTCTCACCGCATTATGGTCTATGTAATTCGTCATTTTTTTATCCTTTGCAAACAGACTGACCGCCCCGGCCACAGAAACGGGTGCCATCCCCTGCAGTTCTGTTTTTACCTCCTGACTGTCAGTTCCGCTCCTGTTGACCAAAAAAATCGCAACCTCTCTCCGCTCTGTGTTCCAGACAACAAGCTGATCCAGATAGGGAACTTCGTTAAATCCCTCACATTCATACGATTCACACTGGCACTTACTCTGCATTACCACTCCTCTAGCATAGTTTGCAAAGTAATAAAAAGGATAATATATTGTCTGCAGCCACATTTCCCCGTTTGTATCCGTCATAATACAGGCACTTACATTTGTCAAAAGGGACTGACAGGCAATCTTAACCACATCCGCATTCCTGAGCATCGCCATCTGCATTCCCGCAAAAAGCAGGGCATCCTCCATCGTGTAGATCTGCTCGCTGATCGGTGCCGCCATCTGCCATGGATTGTTTTCTATTTCCCTGTTCACAGAATTTCCGGGTACTGCCCAGACGCCCCACTCATCTATGCTGAGCCGGACATGTCTTGCGGAGCGCTTTTTTTGTCTGATTACCTGCACCGCTGCACGAATTGTCCTGATATACTCCTCCATATCCAGTGTCTGTGCAAGGAATGCCGCCGTTCCCTTTTCCTGACCGCCGTAATACTGGTGTAACGCCAGATAATCTATCACATCGTAAGCCTGTTCCAGCACCTCCAGATCCCACGCCGGATAAGTCTCCATCGTGGAGAGAGAACTTCCACAGGCTATCAGCTCAATTCCCGGATCTAACAGCTTCATTATTTTTCCTGTCTCCGCCGCCAGTCTTCCATACTCTCCGGCGCCCTTATGTCCCACCTGCCAGCACCCGTCCATCTCATTGCCAAGACACCAGAGCCGGACGCCGTAGGGATCCTCCACCCCGTGGCTTCTTCGCAGGTCGCTGTACATCGTCCCCGACGGGAAATTGCAGTATTCCAGATACTGCAGGGCTTCCTCCATCCCTCTGGTTCCCAGATTCACAGTAAAAATGGGCTGCACCTGCGCCTTCTTTGCCCAATGCATAAATTCGTCCGTCCCAAACTCGTTTGTCTCAACTGCTTTCCATGCAAGGTCAATTTTTCGGGGACGCTTCCCGCGTGGTCCCACACCGTCCTCCCAATGGTAAGCCGACACAAAATTTCCGCCCGGGTAACGCACCGCCGTAACGCCCATATTTCTGACCGCCTGCAGCACATCCGTCCTGAATCCCTCCTCGTCTGCGCAGACATGCCCCGGCTCATATACGCCGTGATAGATCACTCTCCCCATATGTTCCAAAAATGATCCGTACAGCCTTTCGTCGATTTTTCCCACTATAAAGTCTTTATTACATACAATTTGTGACTCTAACATAAATCCAGTCCTCTCTCAGCCATATTTGTTCGATACCTCCGCTTATGCTTCTCAATCCGCCATGCTGAACGGTTATTCTCAACCCTTCAAACCCGAGCTTGCCATTCCTTCCACAAAATATTTCTGTCCGAAAATATAAAGAAGGAACATTGGCAATAACGAGATCAGCGCTCCTGCAAATGCCGCCCCGTACTCGATTGTGTTCTGCCCTATAAACAGTGCAAGCCCGTTAGCTAACGTCCTCATTTCCGTACTGCTGGTCACAATCATAGGCCACAGCAGATCGTTCCATGAGCCGTTGACACTCAGTATCATCAGCGTAATAATGGCGGGCTTTACCTGCGGCAGCATGATTTTCCTAAAAATCCCAAATTCCGACAGCCCGTCAATCCGCGCCGCCTCCGCAAGTTCCTTTGGCAGTCCTGTAAACGCTGCCCGCATCATAAAAATGGAGCCCGCAACTACGACCCGGGGAATGATAAGCCCCCAATAGGAATCATACATTCCCAGCTTGAACACCACCAGAAAAAGCGGCACCATAATAACCTGAAAGGGAACCATCATTGTGGCAAGCGTCAGCAAAAATAATCCTGACTTCCCCTTAAAGTCATAAAAAGCGTATGCATAGCCAGCCATACTGTTGACAATTACTGCGAGCGCGGTTGTTCCTCCCGCATAAATCGCGGAGTTTAACATATAACGTAAAATATTGATCCTCTTTTGCACATCAACAAAATTCTGTCCCGTCAATACATGGGGAAAAAATGTGGGCGGCCATGAAATAATTTCTTTTTCGGGTTTAAAGGCACTGAATGTCATCCAAATTACCGGTACGATAACAAGCAGCGCAAGTACGAGTAAAATAATAAAAACAGGAATCTCACATACTTTTTCTTTTATCCTTTTTTCTCTTTTAGACGACAATCTTTTAGTCCTCCTTATTCATTTTGCGGTACATAAACACCGTGACAGCCATAATAATCACAAACAAAATTACCGACATCGCGGAGGCGTATCCCATGCTCGACGCGGAGGAAAAGGCGCGCGAATAAATGTAAGTAACCGTGGATTCCGTCGTGTAATTCGGTCCACCGTTGGTGGTGATGTAAATGATATCAAAAATCTGCAGCGCTCCGGCAAACCTCGTCATCAGAATATACCAGAACGTAGGACGTATCGACGGTACCGTAATATGAAAAAACTGCTTTATTTTTCCCGCCCCGTCCATCTCTGCCGCTTCATATAAAGAAGCCGACACCTGCTGAATCGCCGTCACATAAATAATTGCCGAAATACCGAAGCTTCTCCACAGGGAAATAAAGGAGACCACAAAAATTGTAAGACCGGGCGTGTTTAAAAAATTTATCTTTCCAAACCCCATAGTCTGTAAAACCGCTGTGATAAATCCGATATTGGAATGCAGAATCATTTTCCACATAATACCTACCGCTGTCGCGGAACAGATCACAGGAAGAAAATAAATTGCCCGAAAAAGTTTGTTCCTGAAATTATTTTTGGTAAGAAACGCTGCGATTACAAACGCCCCAAAAACCTGAAGCGGCACTTCCAGGAGCGTAAACACAGCTGTCACTTTCAGGCTGTTAAGAAATCTTTCGTCATGGAATGCCTCTATGAAATTGGCAAGCCCGACAAAACTTGCGGCATTCATTGTGATCGGTACGTCAAACAGGCTCAGTCCGAACGCTGCCGCCAGCGGAATCACACTGAACAGTATCAAAAGAATTACGGATGGAGCCAAAAATAAGTAGGCGCATCTCGACGGCTTATTCCAATATTTTATGAATGCTTTCATTTCCACATCTCCCAATTTTCCACTTGTCAAAAAACCGTTATTATAATAGGGTGAAAAGAAGTTCTAGCCGCTCACAGCAATGGCTGTTTCGCGGAGAACTTCTAGATTTGCTTTGCGAATCACTTTCACCCAAGAGAATGCCCAAAATACGGGCATTCTCCGCCAAATACCATTTAATAGTCCGCCGTTATCTTATCCGCAGCTGCCTGCGCCTTTGCCAGCGCCTCCTCCACGGAACTGCTGCCAAATGCCACCGAGTTGATCATTTCGGGGATTACATCCGCAATAATCGCATTGGTTCCCGGGAAACTGGAGTCTACGATAAAGTCTGTCGGCGCGTCAGGGTTTGCCGCTGACATGGCACTCAGTTTCGCGTTTGTCTTATAAGCGTCCTTTTCCTGCACGGAATACGTATAAGCCGGGAAGCCGTTTGCTACGGACCATTCCAAAGCCGGACTGCTGCCCTCCGCGTTTTCCGAATTCCACCACTCGATAAATTTATATGCCGCTGCCTTCTCTGCATCGCTTGCCGCCGTTGTTACTGAAAATCCCAGCACTTCAACAGAGTTCATGTCTCCGGCATCGCCAAGCGGTATCAGACCGATCCCGTAATTCACGCCAGCCGTATCTAACCCCGCCGTTACCCACGGACCGCCTACCGTCATACCGATCTGACCTGCGCTTGCCATGGAATCCGTATCCGCTTCCAGCGGGTTGTCTCCGTTCTGCACCATAGTCTGATACATATTTAAGAATTTCGCATAACCGCTGTTACCCTCAAAATTAGCCTTCCAGTTTTCGCTTTCACCCGTAACGGCAAGTCCGCCGAACCGCTGCATAATATGTGCGATCTGATAAGCGTAATCGTATGAAATGCCGGAGCCATACACATTTTTGCTCTCATCGGTCAGCTTCTGCGCATATTCAGCCCACTCATCCCACGTGGACGGCGGTGTTTCCGGGTTTAACCCCGCTGCCGTGAAGAGATCCTTATTCCAGTACATATAATATCCGACAATCTGAAACGGCACGAAATACAGCGCATCACCCTCCGAGCAGTAGTCCAGATAGGACTGGATAAAATCTGTTTTATCCAAGTTTGTCCTGTCAAACACATCGCTGATATCCTGCATGTAATCGCCGTAAGTAAAGCGATAAGCACTGGAGCTTAAGATCATCGTCGGTCCGGTTCCCGCCGCAAAAGCCGTGGAAAGCTGACTGTCAAAATCCGCGGAAATATCCATCTCTACCGTAATGCCGTCTGTATTTTCTTCGTTGTAACGGTTTACCAGATCCGTAAGCATATCACCATCGGCTCCCGTAAAGCTGTTCCAAAACGTGATCTTAATGGGCTCTTCCGCCACCGTCTGGCTGTCCGCTGCAGGCTGCGCCTGTTCCGCTTCACTCTCCTGCGCAGCCGGTTCTTTTTCTGTCTGAGGCGCCTCCGCTGCTTTTTCCGCCCCGCCGCATCCTGTAAGTAAAGATATCGTCATTGCCGCTGCCAATAAAATACTTACCGCTTTTTTCTTCATTCTCTTTCCTCCCTTTTTCGTATTCCGTTGCTGATTTTTTGTTGCGTACACGTGTACATTTTTAAGTCTAAAATATGTACGCCTTTATGCGTACACGTGTACTTTCAAGTGATAGCTACATAATATGCCTCAGAGGCAGACTTGTCAAGACTGTCTGTGTAAAACCGTCATATTTCATTATTTTATGTTCACGGTTTTGTATATAGTGCACGAACATGCCGCCTGCCTCTGCCGCTTTCTGGCTCCGCTTATACGCACAAAATGGGAGTGCCTTTCAGCACTCCCACTGACATTTTCTCATATCCACACACCCGTTCTCTTTAAAAATAACGCCTTCTTCCTCCAACAGCTCCCGCTGCCCCGACCAGTGCGGCGCTGTCCTTCCCGCATGATTGACTACTCTGTGGCACGGATAATTCCCGAAATACTCCGCGCGGCTTAAAATTTGCCCCACCAGCCTCGCGTTCCTCTCCCTGCCTGCCAGTCTGGCGATCTGCCCGTAGGAAGCCACTTTTCCCGGCGGAATTTCCTCTACCACGGAAAGGACTTCGTAAGCAAGCATTCTCCGTTCCTCTTCGTTCTGCGCCAAACTGACGTCCCCTCGCCATTCTGCGCCATCACTGAACCGCATACCTTTGCCCCTCGCACTTCGGCAGATTCACCGACAGCTCCCGCCGCACATGGGTGTCCGCATAGACCTCATCCGTCTTATTAAAATAGTCATACTGACCGCCTTCCGTGTCGTCCCATGTCACATCGACATTGTAATAGCCGTCATCCAATCCGACGATGTTCCACGCATGATCCGTCCCCGCATAGCCCGTGCAGTAAAAGCAGGGAATCCCGGTCCGCTGCATCAGATACTGGTAAGCTCTGGCATACCCTGCGCACACACTTTTTCCGTCCACCAGTGCACTGTAGGCGCTCTGGTTCTTATCCACGCCCTTATCGTACTCGACCCGCTCGATCAGAATGTCATGCAGCCGTCTCTCTTTTTCATTCACGCTCAGACCCTGTACCTGTGACAAAATCTCGTTTGTGATATTATAGAACGTCTTTGAGGAGACGGTAAGCTCTTCTAGCGTCATATTGAACTCCAGCTCCAGCTCGGCACATATTTTATTCTGGTCATATCTGCAGGTAAAAACTGTGTTGAGCCAGAAAAGCTCGGGGTGATCGTTATACACCGCCATGATCACATCTTTGAGTTCCGATACGGGTACCGCCTCAATGGGCACAAAAGCCGCGTTGTACGCGGCTGCATTGGCATATATCTGCCGATAAAGATGCTGGCCTTTCGGATCCAGCATTTGGTAATACGGGTAAAATATGGAATCAAATGACAGGTTGTCGCCCGTCTCGCCATAGCCCAAATCGCTCGTATACTCACCGCCCTCCGCATCGGGCAGCTCTTCGGATTTCTCCGTAATGGGCTGATAGCCGGATTTACCGCTGACTGCCTCAGGGACGCTCACACCCGACTCTGACGGCGGCTCATAGCCGTTCATGCCCCTGACGCGCTCTCCGCTGCTTTCTGCCCGGGAATAACTTCTGTCCGGCTCCTCGGGCTGATGCTGCACGGTCTGTCCGGCGCCCATCTCCTCTTCCTCCTCAGACACAGCAGAGTCATCCTCCGACGTTTCCTCTTCTCCCCCCGCTTCAGATGACGTTTCAGACGGCATATCAAAAACCGATGATTCCTCATCTCCATAAGATTCCGACTCTTCCGCCGACCCGGATTCCTCCTGCGAAGAACGTCCGTCACCCGAAAGCAGGGAGGAAAGGGTCTGCGTAATACCCGGATTCATGGCAGATAATATAATGAGTGCACACAGTAACGCTGCCAGAACCCCTATGCCTACTATGATATTCCTTAGTATCTTCATTATCGCGCCCCTCAGAAAAACCTCAAAAATTTCCGCTCTTTTTGCTCCCTTGGCTTTTCATGCCTCAAAATGATTGCCGACGTTGCCGGCAGAGTCAACTTTACCTTGCCGGAAATAACAGGATACTGCTTCGGCTCCGTGGAATAGCCTTCCCATGTTGTCAGCATCAGACAATTAAGTACACACTCTTTCGGAATGCCAAGATACCACACGGATACTTCTCTCGTAATCTCGTAGTCATTGTTATTGACAAGAATCACCGACTGCCCCTCTCTGTTAAATCTGCCATAACCGATCACGTTGTAGTCGGCGTCCAGATACTTGAGAGAACCCGTCAGAAATTCCTGATGTGTCTTATGGATTCGGATAATCTCCTTGTGAAAGGCGATCAGTTCCTTATCCTCATGTCCCCATGGATAAGTCCGCCTGTTATCCGGATCAGTGAACCCGCAGACGCCCGCTTCATCCCCATAATAGATCGTCGGCGCGCCGGGCCATGTCATCTGGATCACCACCGCCTCGCGAAGCACCGCTTTATTCACACCCTCGTCCGCCGCCTGCGGTCCCAAGGTATTCGTCCTGCCCACTTTGTGATTCGTTCTGGTAAGGAACCGAGAATGGTCATGGTTGGACAGTTCATTCATCGCCACCAAAATGGATGGCATGGTGAAAGCGGCACAGTGATGCCTCATTGCCCCCCAAAAACTATCGGCGTTACCCCGCATATCCTCCCTGTAGTCGTCGCTGTGCTTCTGCATCCCTGTCAGAAACCACGTCACCGGCTCCATAAAGGCGTCATAGTTCATAACCGTATCCCACTCCTGACCCTGCAGCCAGTCTACGGGACTGCCGTAATGCTCCGCCAGAATAATCGCGTTCGGATTCGCCATTTTAACCGTCTTGCGAAATTCTTTCCAGAAGCTATGGTTAAACTCCGGGGTGTGCCCCAAGTCCGCCGCCACGTCCAGACGCCAGCCGTCCGCATTGTAAGGCGGAGATACCCATTTCCTGCCAATATAAAGCACATAATCCAAAAGCTGTCTGGAATTTTCATAGTTCAGCTTCGGAAGTGTATCATGCCCCCACCAGCCGTCATAGGAGCCGTTGTAAGGGAATTTATTCTCATCATGGAACTGGAAATAGCTGTGATAAGGGCTGTCCTTATCAATATAAGCGCCCTTTTCATAACCTGGCGCATTTTCATAGATCCGTTCTCTGTCCAGCCATTTATTGAAAGATCCGCAATGATTGAACACGCCGTCCAGAATGACTTTCATGCCTCTCCTGTGGGCTTCTTTCACCACTTCCGCAAAAAGTTCGTTGCTTGCTTCCAGATTTTCTTTGTTGGAGACACGATCAATATAGCGGGTGGCTAAGCGGTTCTCTGTCTGCTCCAGCTTCAGTAACTCTCCTTCGTCATGCACAATCTTCCCGAAGTGGGGGTCAATATAATCATAATCCTGTATATCATACTTATGGTTAGAGGGAGAAACAAACAACGGATTGAAGTAAATTACATCTACACCCAGATCCTGCAGATAATCCATCTTGTCAAGAACACCCTGCAGGTCGCCGCCGTAAAACTCACGCACACCCATAGCCGCCGGGTACTTATCCCAATCCTCCACTTTGACTGTCTTATCCCCGATATACTGGTACTCATTTGTCAGCACATCGTTCGTCGGGTCGCCGTTGTAAAAGCGGTCCACGTAGATCTGGTAAAATACCGCTCCCTTAGCCCAATCCGGCGTTTTAAAGCCCGGAATGACATGAAACTGATAATACTCGTTGGTGTCCTTAGTGACACCCCGCATGTCAAAGAAACAGGAAAGTTTCCCCGCATGCACTTCAAAATAATAACTCAGTTTTTCATTTTCAAGCTGAATCGTATGCGAATAATAATCGAAGTAGTCATCTGATTCCGTCTTGAACATGAGGTGTTTCACATTCTTGTGTACAAAAAACACTTTATCAATATTATTTTTCGCAGCCCGGAAACGCACAGTAATCTCGCCATAGGCGCTTGGCTCCATCGGCGATACATAGTCTTCGGACATATCCGTAAAAAGGGCTTTCCTGTTAAAAACAGGGCGCATTCCTGAAAAATACTGCTGATTTTTTTCTGCCTTCTGAAATTGATTGATATCCATAATCAGCCTTTCCTTAAAATAGAAGCAATATTATAAATATTTTATCCTATATATTCTGGATGCGCAACCCACAATTCTTGCACAAAACTATGACAAAGTAAAAAAGACAGTCGTTAAACTGTCTTTTTTAGAGAAGGTATTTCTTTCTTATGGGGTATAGCAAAAAACTATATAATGTATTGGGGGGTTACAAGTAGTATATTAGCATACCCCCTGTCTGTCTACAATACCAAGGATTCACAAATATTACAATTTCGCATACTCATTTTTAGTAATTTTGCACAATTACTGCTGTTCTCCTACCCGCTCTCCCGGTTCTTCGGGCTGAGGATAGTAAGTATCAAAGAGCGCCTCAAACTCGACACGGTTGATCTTTTCCTTCTCCAGAAGGAGCTTCGCACACTTGTGCAGCACATCCTCGTGCTCCATGATGATGTCCTTCGCCTTCTGATAACACTCGTCTATGATGCTTTTCACTTCCCGGTCGATCTCCCCGGAAACAAGCTCACTGTGGTTTTTCGCGTGCGCCAGATCTCTGCCAATGAACACCTCGTCATCGTCATCATCATAATTGATCACACCGATATTGTCGGACATACCGTAACGGGTCACCATCCTGCGTGCCACTTTAGTCGCTTTCTTAATATCGCTGGAAGCGCCCGTCGTGATGTCATCGAAAATGATTTCCTCAGCTATTCTGCCGCCCAGAGACACCATAATGTCCTCAAACATCTTTCCCTTTGTGAGGAACATCTCGTCTTTCTCCGGAAGCGGCATGGTGTAGCCTGCTGCCCCGAGCCCAGTCGGAATAATGGAAACCGTGTAAACCGGTCCCACATCAGGCAGCACATGGAAAAGAATCGCATGACCCGCCTCGTGATAAGCCGTGATCTTCTTCTCTTTCTCCGAAATGATGCGGCTCTTCTTCTCCGCGCCAATTCCCACCTTAATAAATGCTTTCTTGATATCGTCCTGCCGCACAAAGGCACGTTTGTCCATAGCCGCATTGATCGCCGCCTCATTCAACAGGTTCTCCAGATCCGCTCCCGTAAAGCCCGCCGTCGTCTGGGCAATCTGCTGCAGGTCCACGTCATCGCCAAGAGGCTTATTCTTGGCATGTACCCTTAAAATATCTTCCCTGCCCCGCACATCTGGGGAGACTACGGTAATCTTCCTGTCGAACCGTCCTGGGCGCAGGATTGCCGGATCCAGGATGTCAACACGGTTCGTCGCCGCCATCACGATAATTCCCTCGTTGATGCCAAAACCGTCCATCTCCACCAGAAGCTGATTCAACGTCTGCTCCCTCTCATCATGTCCGCCGCCCATGCCGGTGCCGCGTCGTCTCGCTACCGCATCGATCTCATCTATAAAAATAATACATGGCGCATGACGCTTCGCCTCCGCGAACATATCACGCACACGGGACGCACCAACACCGACAAACATCTCCACAAAATCTGAACCGGAGATACTGAAAAAGGGCACGTTCGCCTCGCCCGCAATCGCTTTTGCCAGAAGCGTCTTACCCGTGCCCGGCGCACCCTCCAGAAGCACACCCTTAGGGATTCTCGCTCCCACTTTGGTAAATTTGCCAGGCTCCCTGAGAAACTCCACAATTTCCTGCAGTTCCTCCTTTTCTTCCTTCAGACCTGCCACTTCGTTCAGCGTAATCTTATTTTCCCCGCCCATGGTAAGCCTGGCGCGGCTTTTTCCAAAATTCATCATTTTGCCGCCACCGCCGCCGGCATTCTGGGAATTCATCATGACAAAGAAGAAAACGCAGACCACCACCACAATCAAAATCGGCAGGACGCTGTTCAAAAACCAGCTCTCTTCCGGCACGCTCTCCACAGAACAGTCTATACCATGCTCTCTGACGATATTCTCCATCTCCGTCACGTCCGTCACGTAGAGAACCTTCTCCTCACCGCTCTTTAGAACAATCTTCAACGACCCCGTAGGCGTATCCCTGTTTGGGCATACCGTCACGACCGCAACTTCATTCTTCTCCATCTGCCTTTCAAATTCGCCTCTGGTATAACCGCTGTTCGGCACACGCAGCGTACCCACCCACACCGTAAACAGCAGCAGGCAGATGATAATTACAAAATACAGATAAAAACTTCTACCACTCTTGTTCATTAAATAATTCCTCTACTCCGATCTGTCCTAAATAATCACTCAAACTTTACCATCCCAATATAGGGCAGGTTGCGGTACTTCTGGTCATAATCCAGACCGTATCCCACCACAAATTCATCCGGAATCTCAAAACCCGTGTAATCCACTTTCACATCCACCACACGTCTGTCCGGCTTGTCTAACAGTGTGCAGAGCCTTACATCCGCAGCTCCCCTGCTTCGCAGCATGTCCAGCAGATAGCTCAGTGTCCGCCCGGAATCCACAATATCTTCAATCACAATCACATGCCTGTCCTTCAAGGGTTCATCCAGATCTTTCACAATCCTTACCACACCGCTTGACTTGGTATCCCCGCCATAACTGGACACTGACATGAAATCAATAGACACAGGCACCGTAACGCGTTTTGCCAGTTCACACATAAAAAAGCTGCCGCCTTTTAATACGCACACCATATGCACCTGTCTGCCGGCATAATCTCTGGAAATCTGATCTCCGATTTCCTGAATCCGCCTGTCAATCTCTTCCTCCGTCAACAATACTTCTATCCGTTCCGCCATAGCTTCCTCCTCTTAGACGTACCTCCAGGATACGTCTTGTGTTTTTCTCCACCCGGTACTGTCTGCTTACACGGTGCCCAGGCACCCAGAGAATATGGGCACCGTCCGCCAGCAGATACATACTGTCCCGTTTCGCCTTCGGGATTTTTTCATTAATCATATACTGCTTTACAGACTGGGTATGAAGTGCATCGTCTATCGTAAGATAATCTCCCTGCCTTCTGGTCCGCAGGAATAAAGACGTAGTTATTTTATCATAATCAAACCATTTCGTATATCTATTTTCGGGAATATTTTGTTCCTTTCTGTAGAAAAAAGACGCTGCCGGCAAAAAAGCCGCCTCCCACAGAATAAATGTAAAACCTCCCGTACCGGGCACTTCAAACTCTGCCGCAATGCCCGGCGTAAGCGCAGACTCTGCCACACAGATTTCCGGCAGGGTCCCCGGAGCCACCGCCAAACTGTCCCCGTCCCCCACCTGCT
Source organism: bacterium 1xD42-87 (assembly GCA_003611805.1). Taxonomy (GTDB): domain Bacteria; phylum Bacillota; class Clostridia; order Lachnospirales; family Lachnospiraceae; genus UBA3282. The sequence goes on from RAYM01000010.1 coordinate 54,608, forward strand.
GCCCTGTATCGCTGTCCGTTTCTGCCGTCCGTCTTAAGTACAGCAAATCATACTCTTTGACGGCACGGATGCCGTATGGCAGGGAAAGCTCCTTGCTGCCCTTCTTCTCCGTCAGGTTCATCAGACCCGCGATATGGCGCGCGGTGATATCCTTCCGATAAGGTGTCATCCTCTCAAGCGCCCGCAAAAGGATACGCTTTCGCATCACCACATCCTCAGCGCAAAACCCGCCTAGCTCTATTTCTATTTTCCCGTACAAATTCCCGATTTCTTCAGCTGCACCTATGTCTTTACTGCCGCCGGATTTTCTTTCTACATCCTCCCGCACGTAAAGGTCATAAATCCTGTCTGTTTCCCGCGCCAGATAGTTCTCGGTTTCCTCCAAAATATCAGCCAATTCGCCCATATGCGAAACCGCCCCGCTGCAGATTTCGCGTTGTGCAAAAGGCAGTATGTGATGCCGGATTTTGTTGCGGATATATACATCTTCCCTGTTAGTGCTGTCCTCCTGCCAGTCGAGCCCTACCTCCGCCAGATAGGCTTCAATCTGCTCGCGGCTTACACATAAAAGAGGACGGATGACCGATTCCCTGACCGGACGGATAGCGGAAAGACCCTTTATGCCGCTGCCCCGAAACATATGAAAAAGCATGGTTTCCGCCCTGTCGTCCGCATTGTGCGCAACTGCAATTCTGCCCTTGCCCCCAGCCTTCATCTCTGCGAGAACTTCCTGAAACACCTGATAGCGAAGCAGACGCCCCGCCTCCTCCTGAGACAGCTTACGCGACGCCGCATAACCAGCCATATCCACTTCTCGCAGATAGAAAGGAATCCCCCACCGTCCGCAAAGTTTTTCCACAAATGCAGCATCCTCTCCTGCTTCCGCGCGCAGACCGTGATTCACATGCACCACTGCCAGCCGGAACGGGATCTCCCTTTGCACCCGTGTCAGCAAATGCAGCATGCAGACCGAATCCGCGCCGCCGGAAACGCCGGCTGCAACGCAGTCTCCCAGTTCCACCATACCATGGGCTTTTATATATTTTTTTACTTTCTTATAAAGATTATCTTTCATCCTTCGCCTGTCCGTCTGCCGTTTCCAATCAAAGGAACACTGATTTTAAATCACCGTTTCCCTAAAGGGAACCCTCCTGGTCCCAGATCCCCGTCACAAGCACCGTCATATCGTCCCGAATCCGCCCCCGGCTCTGTCCGATCGCGTAAGCAAGAATCTGATTCGCAATCTCCCCCGGGTTGTTGTATTCCATCCTTCCGATAATCTCCGGCAGCGCCTCCTCGCCAATGCCTTCTGAGAGCGCATCAAGCACCCCATCGGAAAGCATGATTATATAATCTCCGCTCTGCAGCGTCCGATTCTGGATTTCCGGCGTCATCTGCCAGAAGACCCCCAGTGGCAGATTCCTTGAGGAAAGCCTGTCCACCAGCCGCCCCCTTTTGATATAAGTGCTCGCCGCCCCCACCTTTACAAACTCACAGGTTCCCGTATAAAGATCGATATCGCAGATATCCAACGTGGACATAACCTGTTCCTGTCCTGCTGCCGCCATCGCCCCGTTTACCATCTGCACGGCAGGTTCCTTACCAAATCCCGCCTCCAGAAGACGCTCCATCATCTCGATCACCCGGCTTGATTCCCGGCGAGCCTCTTCTCCAGAACCGACGCCGTCCGAGAGCAGCATCAGAATCCGCCCAGTATCCGACTCAAAAAAGGAATAGCTGTCTCCCGACACTTTCTCCGTCTCCTTCACCGCCTTGGCAAAACCTGTCAGCAGATGATAGGGCGGCTCTTCCAAAAAATAATAGGCATTATACTCCGCCGCCAGATATGCCGGCGTATTTTTCGCCGCGCAAAGCCTGCGGTTCATTGCCACAGATATATAATCCGCCACATCCTCCGTGGAAATATATTCCGACTCCCCAAAACGTGCATGCCTGCCGCCTTCATATCTCATAACAAGGCTGATCTCCCGATGCCCGTCCTCGTGTTCCAGTTCCAGAAAATCTTTCAGTACAATACCCGACTCCCGAAGCAGCGCCGCCATCTGCTTATATTTTCGTTCTCCCATGGGACGGCAGCGACATGTTTCTCTGGCTGTCACCGCCAGGATATGCGCCATCTCCTTCAGATGCTCCGCCAGAAGCTCCTGGCTTTCCTGCAAGCGCCTCCTGCAGAGATATTCCTGCCTGTCCGCAGGTTCTTCCCCGGAAGGCTTGTCCTTCTCCCGGCTTTCCTCAAACAAGTCCGCCAGATCCCGGAAAGACTCGGCATAAGCTAACAACTTCTGCCTTCCATACTCGGGTATCACATCTATCCTGTCATCTTCCCTTACGCTTGTCCGTCTTTTCATCACACACCGCCTCCCAATATACGTCAACACCGCCTGTCCGGGTAAAGCAAAAAAGCCCGCAAAACCCGTCTTACACATATATATGAAAAGTTGATGTGTTTTATTCCAAAAATCGAGTAGGAGAAATTTTCCCCTACTCGCAGTCTACATTTATTTATTTTTCATCCTTAAAAATAATTTCGCCCTCATACACCAGACCCAGCTTTTCCTTCGCCACTTCCTCGACGAATTTCTTGGTCTGCGTATACTTTCCATACTCTTCAATTTCCGCGGATCTTGCCTCTTCTGCTTCTATTTCCCGGAGCAGCGCCTCTTCCCTGTCCATATAAAACTGGCGCTTCTCCCGCAGCTCCACACTCTTAAAAGTAACCACCAGCATCATCATCAACACTACGGTAGTAACTAAAAGCATGGCCAGCCTGTTCTGACGTCTTTTACGATATGCTGCTTTTCTTGCCATGCCCCGAAATTTGCCCCTCTCCACCGCCTGTTAATGTTTACATAAAACCATTCTAATGGTTTTTATAAAAGCCGTCAACCGTTTTTTAATAAATTCTTTACACTTTTTCAATTTCTTTCCCAGACAAAGAACAAACGTTTTCCCCGCAAAAATCAGGGATTTCAGGGGTTTTAGCACAATTTGTAGGAGGCGAAAAATGAACCACATGATCTTGTGCAGACACGTTGACATAACATGTACAAACGCATCCCGGACAATGATTTTATAAAAAAACATACCGACTGTGGCGCCAAGCACCGCGAACCACCGCAGTGTCCCGTCGTTCTCCCTGTAAAGCATGTAGAAAACGCCGATCCCGCAGGTGAGCCAGAATAAAAGATCCTCTGCCGACATCAGCGCCGTCCCATGTCTGAAAAGCTTGCGGAGTACGCGAATCCAGTCATAAACAAAGGTGATGACCAGTCCCATAAGGACAGAATGTGTAAAAAAAGTAAGCTCCTGCACGATCTCCCGGCTCATATCTTACCCATCTCCCACTTTGTTACTTGAACAGTCTCGCCAGCAGGGACTCCCCTTTCGCTCCGTACCCCGCGGTTTCCGAGTAAGTAAAACTGTCAATCCGTCCGTCGATATCCACTTCGCCCTTATCCAGAGAAAGCCTGCTGACATGCAGCTCGCCGCCTCGTATCATCAGCATGCCCTGTTCAGTCTCCAGCAGAATTTCATTAACATCAAAGGAAAGCACATCATTTACACCTGTCAGTGCACAAGTTCTTCTGCCCGTAAGCATCAGCTTATGCGGTCGCTTGCCGCCGCTATTCAGATCTTCCATACACGACCTCCTATACCATAAGTATGGTATTGATTCAGTGTATGTCTGCTTTTCTCAAAATATGCCTTTTCCGCATTCTATGTGAGGTAACGGAACAGCTCTTTCGCCTCCTCCTTGCGCACCGTCTCCTGCACGTCGAGAACTTCCACCTTTACCTCTTTGTTGCCAAACTGTATTGTAATCACATCCCCCGCTTTCACGTTAGCGGACGCTTTTGCCGGCCTGTCGTTAATGAAAACCCTGCCGGCATCACATGCCTCGTTCGCCACCGTGCGGCGTTTGATTAACCTTGAAACCTTTAAATATTTGTCCAGTCGCATGTTAACCTCCTTGTCAGAACAGTTTATACTGCTTTTTCACTCAATTCTTCATAAATATAGAAAGACCCGTATGCCGTGCATACAGGTCTTATCTGTCTCCGAAAATTTAATTATGCGTTAAGCATATCCTTTAAAGCCTTACCAGCCTTAAACTTAGGAGCCTTGGATGCAGCAATCTTCATAACAGCGCCGCTCTGGGGATTTCTGCCCTCTCTGGCTGCTCTCTTGGAAACTTCAAAGGTACCGAAACCAACTAACTGTACCTTGCCGTCTTTCTTCAGCTCGTCAGCAACTACGTCCGTAAATGCCTTTAAAGCCTTTTCTGCATCTTTCTTAGATAAGCCTGCCTGATCAGCCATTGCTGCTACTAACTCTGTCTTGTTCATTTGAACTCCTCCTCTTAAAATGAGTTATCGTATTATTTTTAGGTCTCTCTCGAAAACCGTCTATACATATTTATATCTGCTTTTACCTGGCATGTCAAGCAAAAAATGCCTTTTTTACGGCATTTTTCGGGTTTGTACAGCTTCCGCTTTCACCGTTAGGCCCAGATTTATCAAATTATATCTTATTGTCAGAAAATTCATTCATATTTGTCAATTAAATCCTCTATTCGGTCCGCTAACGCCTGTTCCTGCGGAATTTTCGCAATTCTTGCAACATCGCTGATCCGCAAAAGCAGCTCGGATAAAACAGCCTCTGTTTCTTTGCGATCCGCCTGCGGCTCACAGCGCCTTAACGCCTCCGCCAGCTCACAGATGGCAGCCGTGTCCTGTTCAAAAGTGCTGCCCTTCTCATAGTGCTTATCTATCTTTTTCAGGACTTTGACCGCTCTGGTCAAAGATGGAAGCTCTTTCGGAATTTCCCTCAGGGGCGATTCCACCCAATCCTTATCCTTTTTCTCCTCTTTCTTAATCTCCTCCCAGTTCACAAGCACCTCATCGGGTGTATCGGCGCTGCCCGTTCCGAAAACATGGGGATGGCGCCGCACCATTTTACGGCTGACCTCGTTTACCACGTCCTTCATGGTAAACAGCCCCTCCTCAGAAGCAATCTGGGCATGCATGACAACCTGCAGGAGCACGTCCCCAAGCTCCTCAACCATATTTTCGGGATTTCCGGTCTTATTGTAAATACGGATGGAGGCAAGCAGCTCCGCCGCCTCCTCCATCATGCACGGTTTTAAGCTGTCATGGGTCTGCACCTTATCCCAGGGGCAGCCGTTTTCGCTGCGAAGTGCTGCTATGATTTCCAAAAATTCCTCGTAGGTGTATTGTTTTTCTGACATATGCGCTCCTTCTGAAATATACTTAATCAATAATGTCCCTGGCTCTGCCTTCCCACAGCAGCCACATCAATCTTCCATCTCCGCAAGTTCATGCACTTCAAAATGCGTCTTTCCTTGCGCAACATCCTGAGCGATTCTCTCTAAATAACGCCTATTGCTTTCAGAATAAAACGGATCTACACTGACATCAAAAGGAATCCTTTTTTTCACGGCTTACTTTCTTTGCAAAAATTTACGTTTACCGCCTGTGCCATATTTAATGCTTTCTAAATGATAATTTATTATATACTGACCCGACATAATAAACAATAATTTTTCCTTAAATATCATTACAAATTGAAATAAAATTATCCGCATATGAAATAATCAGCGCCCGACCAGGATATATATCCCATATCGGACGCCTTCTGCTTTAATTAATATATGTGCTACGTTTTTACTTTTTAAACAGAGAGGAAAACCACTTTTTGATCGGGTGCGCTTCCTTGGTTATCTCCACTTTTTCTGTGGTCAGACCACCTTTCATGCCATTCTCCCCGGCTCCATTGCCATCACCGTTTTCCGTGCCGCTGTTTTCTGAACCGTTTCCGCCTGTGACTCCTTCTTCGCTGCCGGTCTGGTCTTTATCGTCCCCTTCTTCATTGCCGGGATCTGTTTGTCCGGGTTGATCCGGATCCACAGGCGTAGTGGGATCAGTGGGAGTAGTCGGCTGATCCGGGTTTTCGGGATCCGTCGGCTCGCCGGTTGTCGGAGGCGTTACCGGCGTTTCTTCTGCTGGTACAATCTTAATCGACACCGTCTCAGACACGGATTGACCTGTCTCCTCATATGTAGCGGTAGCGCTGAAAGTTTCCTCACTCTCCACGGATTCTACCGATAAAATCAAAGAATTATCACTTTCGATAACCGAACCGTCAAAACCAAAGTCTGTGTATTCCCAGCTGACTATCGGATTTTCCGCGCTGCTGTTTTTCACTTCAGCAGTAAATGTTACGGTATCACCCGGTCCGGCTTCATTCGCATCGGTGGTAACTGTCAGGGAAAGCCTTTCTTCATCCGGTCCGGAAGGCTCCTCTCCCTTCTTCGCAAGCAAAACATTACAGCCTGCAGTCTGGGTCTCGTACCCTGCTCTGTAAATGGTGACCGCAGCCGTGCCTTTGCCATCCTCACTGCCCGACAGCGTCACGTTCTCCAGATCATCCTTTTCAACCGTAAAAGTGTATTTCTCCGCCTCCGTCTCGCCGATCTTTTCCTTGACCGCATTCTTTACTGACGCTATAATCTTTTCTTTTCCGGCTTCTAAGAGATCTGCCCGCGAATAGTCCTCCGGGGCGATCCAATCCGTCCCCTCGGTCAGCTTACAGTCCGAAAGCTCCGATACCGCGCTTGTGATCTCTTCCGGAATAGTCTTTTTGGTGCCGTCGGAACCTTCCTTTTCCAATGCGGAGAAGGAATAGGTCTCATCCTTTCTGGTGTTTTCCAGATAAATTGTGTAAGTCTTTGTCTTATAACCGCTCTTTTTCAGCGTAATCTCATGCCTGCCCACCGTTTTTGTAAATCTGACGGGCGAAATTCCCATATAGTTGCCATCCAGATAAACTTCCACACCTTTTGGCGAATCCACGTACACTTTATATTTATTGGACGTGCCAAGCGCATTCTCGCTGACGCTGAGCGTATTATCGCTGATACTGTCCCTGTTAAGATTATTCGCGCTGACGGAATTCATGGTATCTTTCCACGGAATCCGGTCAGAAGTCGTCGAATTATCGCTGACGGAGTCTTTGCCGTCATTCTTCCGGCTCTCCTCCAATTTAAAGGAAATCGTGGCATACTCCGAGCCTACCTGTATATGTTTGGTCAGGGTATCGTAACCGTTCGCCTCCGCCTGTATCTGGTGTATGCCGTACTTTAACTCCACCGGCTTGCTGATGTCTACAGGCTTGCCGTCCACGCTGACTGTCGCGCCCTCGGGCTCCACCGTAAAAAGAATCTTTCCGACGGCGTCCTCCGCGACTTCCAGATCGCCCACATCAAGCACCACTTCCTTGCCGCGCTCAACCGTTATCTCCTTCACACAGCCAACACTGTTGTTGGTGAGCACTACCTGATAACTGCCTTCCGGCACTGTGAGAAGCATGTCCTCCGAAATCTGGCGGATCACGCTGTTACCCACCTCGATCCATCCGCCGAGCAGAAGCTGGTCGTTTTTCAGACGCAGGTACCCGTGTCCCCTGTCCACATTTATGCTGTAAATCTTATGGCTTATGCCGGAGATCGTAACCACGTCCTGCGACACTATCTCTCCCGCCTCCACGCGGCGTCCATCCGACAAAACCACAGCGCTCTCGGGCAGAGAATATATTTGGGAGCCGATACTCGCCGACCTGTTCGAGCCTGCCAGATCGTAATTGCGAACTTCATCATATACCCAGGCTTCCGGGGAACGCTGAATGCTGGCAAGTTTTTTCCTGCCCTTCAGAAAAGTGATATCCACCACATCCCCCGCTTTAATCTGGGAAATCGTCATGGGACCGTCATGCTTATCCTTCACATAAGTCGTGCCGTCATAATAGAGGGTATACGGTTTCCCCGTATCCATATTGATAAAGGACACCGCCTTGTTGTCCGAATCCGTGGACAGAACTACCGCCGTGTCCGCAGAATCGTAGCTTCCCACCGTGGAAAGCGTAAAGCCCGTATCCACCACGTCCGGCTCTCCATTTTTATCCTGTGCCCTTCCTATGTTGCTTGCCTCCGAAGTACATCCTGTCAGAACAAGCGCCGCCAGCGTCAGCATTGTAACAGCACTGGAAATTCTTCTGTGCATCCTGATCATTTTTTACCCCATTTCCGCATTTATTAATTTGTTATGGCACGTAGGACGAAAACGCACTCTTTATAAAAAGCTGCTTTTCCCTCTCCTGCGCAAACAATTTCTCTGTCTTTTCCATATTCCGCCCGGGAATCCATGCCTTGCCGCTGTTATAATAAAAGTTCACGATCTTCCAGAACTTTTCCGGGTAGGCAAAACGGAAATACAGCTGTCTGTAATCCTGTTCACTCAAAGGTCTTACATCATTATAACCCGAAAGCAGCATATCACCAAGCGTCTGCGACCAGTTATTTTTTTCCAGGAGCTTACGCATAAACAGATACAGATCCCGAATTGGATAGTCCCTTATACATTTCTCGAAATTGACGAGCACACTGCCCCCTTCGGTCTGTATGATATTATGGTACTGGTAATCGCCATGGCACATAACGGAGAACGATAGAGAATCCTCCTCATAGGCATAATAACTCAATTCCCCCGTAATTTGCAAGGCAATATCCATAAAATAATCATAATGTTTCATCAAATAAATCTCAAAATCGGTCTTCTGGCTCTTTTCCCGCAAAAATTTCCGCACCTTTTTCAGTTCGCGGTTATGTTTTTCATATTCGTTTCCCACATGAAAAACTGGCTGTTCCTCAAGAATTTCACTGCCGGAAAGATCACAGGCGCCGTGAAGGCGCGCCAGAGTATCCACTGCATGGCGGCATTCCTGCGGATTCCTGTGGTCGCACTCCCTGCCCTCGCAGTAGGTCTTTAGGATATATGCCGTCCTGTCCTGATCCCGGACAATCAGTTCATCTTCCTTTGTCCGCAGAATCGTCTCTGCCCGCACGACGCCGTTCTCCCGGATATGGTTGAGCAGATATTCCTGAAAACCGACCTTCTCCGCAGGACCGCTATATTCTTTCATAATGAGCAGACCACGGTCTGAATCGCATAGAATTGCTCCGCGGCCTTTCCATGTACGCCGCACCTCTATGTCATAATGCTCTAATAAACTGACAGCTCTGTCATTCACAAAAATACCCCCCGCCTGACTCTGACTGTTACATCTTATGAACAGCAGGGGGTTTTCATTACACTTCTTTATACAGTTTGAGAAGAATTTCTTTCGTGTTGAGGGACGGGTCGTCAAGCACCCTCTCTAAAAGCGCGGACAGCGTTTCCCCGATCTGTCTTCCAGGCGGCATCCCTTCCGCAATCAGATCGTTTCCCGAAATTGCCAGATCCTTCACCGTAACCGCGTCCCTGCGCGCCAGAATTTCTCTATAAAGCTTTTCTATGTGAGCCACTTTTGCCAGTTTCTCCTCCCGCATGTAATCGCTCTGGGCAGCGATATCCGCGCGGCGCACCGTGAAAATCATGGGAAAAATGTCCTCTCCGATCCGATTGACCGCCCGCCTTACTCCAGCCTCCGTGGGCGCAATATCGTAGTCGTGGTAGAGAACCAGCTTTGTTACTTTATCCGTGGTGTCGTTGTCAAATTTTAAACGCCGCATCACTTTTCTGGTAATCTTTTCCCCCTCAAAGGGATGCTTTTTGTTGTGGGTCGTTCCGTCCGGATCGATTGTCAGCGTCTGGGGTTTGCCGATATCATGGAACAGCATACCGAGACGCAGTACCTTGTCCGCTTCCACGCCGAGCATAGAATGCAGAATATGTTCTCCCACGTCATAACAGTGGTGTTTATGTCTCTGGGGCGTCTCCATACAGAGATCAAACTCCGGCAGAATCTGTGCCGTAATACCAAGCTCGTAAGCATTCCGCAGATAATCGGGATGCGGGGATGTCACCAGTTTTACAAGCTCTGCCTGAATCCGCTCCGCAGAAATTTTCTGTAAATTCGGTGCCAGCGCCCTGACCGCCTCCCCGGTCGCCTCATCAATCCGGTAACCGAGCTGGGCGGAAAAACGCACCGCACGCAGCATACGCAGGGCGTCCTCATCAAACCGCTCCCCCGCGTCACCCACGCAGCGGATCACCCGGTTTTCCATATCCGCAAGACCGCCATAGAGATCCACCAGCCCGCTCCTGTCATTGTAAGCCATGGCATTGATCGTAAAATCGCGCCGCCTCAGATCTTCTTTCAAGTTGGCAGTAAAAGTCACTTCCGTAGGATGCCTGCCGTCTTCATATGTACCGTCGATCCGATAGGTAGTCACCTCAAAGCCCTCTCCTCCCAGAAGAACCGTGACGGTTCCATGCTTTATCCCCGTATCCACGGTTCTCGGGAAAAGATGTTTCGTTTCCTCCGGCTTTGCCGAAGTGGTGATATCCCAGTCATCCGGCTCTCTGCCGAGTATGGAATCCCGGACACAGCCGCCCACCGCGTACGCCTCATACCCTGCCTCTTCCAACGTATTTATGATGTTATGCACTTTGTCGGGCAGTTGTATCCGCATAAAAAACTCCTTAAATTTTCGAACCGTTTATCCGATACTCGGTCCTTTAAAAATCTGATCCACATCTTCGAGATGGAGATCCGGCTCCTCGTCCTCCGTAAGGGAGCTTACCAGACTGTCCATTTCCTTTCTGGACATCACGCCGCGGCTTCTCTCCACAAACTCTTTCTTTTCATCGTCAGTCATATCCACAAAGCGGTCCATTGCCGCGCGGTTTGTCGCAAAGGCGAGCCCAAGACCGACAGGTAACGTATTATAATCCATTTCTTTCACCCTTTCCTGCATCTGATTTTTCAGTTATAAATAAGATTTCCGTCTTATTCTTTACCTGTCCGAACAATTTCATTCAGAATTATTCTGAGATAAATTGTCATAAAATCAGCATGCACGCCAGAGTGAAATGTTATACAAAACAGGTGCGCATTTATGAATATCCGCAACGAATCACGCAGACATTCCCCTCATCAGTTCAGCGTCGCGATGCCCCGCAGTCTGATGTCTTCGCAGGACGCGCCCACCAGAATCTCATAATCGCCTGCATCCGCAATAAATTTATGTAACTGCGCGTCAAAATACATAAAATCTTCCTGTTTTAAAGTCAGGGAAACCTTTTTTGAACGCCCGGCACCAAGTTCCACCTTGGCAAAAGCTTTCAGTTCCTTATCCGGTCTGTCTGCCTGCGCCGCGATAGGCGCAATATAAATCTGCACCGTCTCCGCGCCCGCGCACTTGCCGACGTTTTTGACCGAAAAAGTCAATTTAACGTCCTTTCCTTTTTCCGCCTTTAAGGTCAGACCGCTGTACTCAAAACTGGTGTAAGACAAACCATACCCAAAACAGAAAGCCGGCTTGATCCGCTGCCTGTCATAATAGCGGTAACCGCAGTACAGCCCTTCCTCCAGCGTGATTTTCCCCCATTTGCCGAACTGCCCGTTCTTTGCGGTCACGCAGTCGTCATATTTTGCAGGGAAAGTCTCCGCCAGTTTCCCGGACGGATTCACCTCGCCGAAAAGAATTTTTGCAAACGCATTTCCCGTCTCCATGCCTGCATAATAACTCCACAGAATCGTCTGCGCCTGCTCCCGCCAGGGCATCTCCACGGGAGAACCGCCCACAAAGGTCAGTATCGTATCTTTTCTCGCCTTTAAAAGTTGCTCAATCAACAGATCCTGCTCGTAGGGAAGTTTCATATCCGGGCGGTCACAGCCCTCAACGTCATACTCGTGGTTTAAACCGCCAACAAAAATAACAGCGTCAGCGTCTTTTGCCGCTTCCAGCGCCTCGGCAAACAGCTTTTCATTCTTTTCGTGAATCACTTCTTTTTCCTGCTCCAGCTTCGCAAGACGTGCTTCTTCGCCCCTTCTGTGCATCTCGTTTTCATGCACTTCGTCCCTGACAGCCTTTCCCGCATCCGAATCTTTGTCCACACTCACTGCCTGCCAGTTCTCTCCGTCATCTGCCTTATTCTGCGGTACATAGTAGCCCTGCGCATAAGTTACCCGGACATTGCCGCCCAGATACATCTTAAGCCCCGCCAGCGGAGATATCTCATACAGCGCCTTAATCTCCGCACTGCCGCCGCCATTTGAATGCAGTGTCGCCGCATTTGCCCCGATCACGGCAAGTTTTTTTATTTTTTTCGCATTAAGCGGAAGGACATGATTTTCATTCTTTAATAAAATCATGGATTCCTCCGCCGCATGGAGAATCGTCTCCCGGTGTTCCGGCACATTGTACGCACCTGCTTTGCGGGAATCCTTCTTGGGTCCGATCATTTTTAAGCGGTACATCATCCGCAGGAGATTTCTCACCTTGGCGTCCACTGCATCCACGGAAACCTCGCCTTTCTCGACCAGTTCCTTTAAGGGATTCGCCAGTTTATAGTCGTCAAAATCCGGAAAGATCGACATTTCCAGATCCATGGAGCACTCCGCCGCTTCTTTTGTCCTATGTACCCCGCCCCAGTCGCTGATAACCGCGCCATCAAAACCCCATTCCTGCCGCAGAATTTCGTCCAACATTTTTTTACTTTCACAACAATGTGTTCCATTAATTTTGTTGTATGCACCCATGACAGAGTAAACGCCCGCTTCCTGCACCGCCGCTTTGAATGCGGGCAGATACAGTTCATAGAGCGTCCGTTCATCAATTTCCTCGTCCACCATCAGACGGTCCGTCTCCTGCAGGTTCGCCGCAAAATGCTTCACGCACGCCGCCACGTCATTTTCCTGTACACCCTGTATAAAAGGCACCACAAGCGCCTTTGTGAGCGCCGGATCCTCGCTCATATACTCAAAATTCCTGCCGCAGAGCGGATCTCTCTTGATATTGATGCCCGGCGCCAGAATCACATCTTTGCCGCGTCCTCTCGCCTCAGCACCCAATATATGCCCTGTCCTGTATGCCAGTTCCGTATTCCAGGAAGATGCAAGCGCACTGTTGCTTGGAAGATAGGACACCATATCGTCCTGATTGCCCGCCGGAATCCATCTGTCATCCATAAATTCGGCGCGCACCCCCATAGGTCCGTCCGAAGTCTCAATCGCCGGAATCCCAAGCCGTTCCACCGCGCCGGAGCGGAAAAGGGACGCGCCGTGAATCATGGCAATTTTTTCATCCAGTGTCAGTTTCTTAACCAACTTGTCAATTTCCTTCTCCCCCTTTTTCTCGTTCTTTTTGTCATCCTTTTTCAACATATCGTGGCAACCTCCTGTTTGATTCTGTCTGAATGTGCAATCGAGCAGGGGAAGAGCTGTCTTCCCCTGCCAGCCGCGCGAACCACGCGCCGCACTGGCGGCATATTTCATCTGCATGGTTCTGCGCATAGAAGCGGCGGTACATCCATATGGACATACCGCCTGTTAGCTCAAATTCCATATTAAAGTAAGTATAACGGGAAACGCTCCCGGAGACAATTCCCTTTTTTCACTTTATTTACAGCATTTTTTTCATATGGCGCTTTATTTTTCCGGAATCCACACCCGCATCTGGTTCAGTCCCCGGTTGCCCCACGTATAATACGGCACCAGCGTCACCTGACAGGGCTGTGCCTCCTGTCTCTCAAAACTGTAAAGTTCTTCGTTCACCGTCTCCCGATACCCTTGCGCAAAAAGTTTCTGAATCCCGAACAGTTCATCCGGCAGATACTCGCCCACCGTCACTTCCCCGTCCTTTTTCAGGCTTACGGAAAGGATATCATTTTCGTTATCCACACCCTCCGCGCAATAAATCAACGGACCGCGCTGCAATGCCGCCTTTCCCGTATTCCCGGAAACCCGGTTACTGGTGTACACACGCCGTACTGCCATGTCAAGCTCCACCGTAACCACATCGTCAGCGGCATATTCCCCTCTCAGATACGCATATCCGTCCCTGATCTCGCAATCGGCTTCTTTTCCGTTCAAAAGAATTTTTGTCTGCCTGCTCCACGCGGGAATGCGGACCACAAGCGGCACCTCCATGCTCTCTCTTCCTTCCTGCGGCTCAAAACGGTACTCCACTACATTGTCGTAAGGATAATTTGTCTTTAAAATCACCTTGCCGCCGAAACGATCGCTCACATCAAGCGTACCCGCAATAAACAGGTTGGAAAACAGAGCGCCCGGAATCACATGCCACGCGTACTCCGCCACAGAGCCTAAAAGCCTTGCCACATTGGGCGGGCAGCAGGCACAGGCAAACCATTTGGGTCTGACAGGCAGCGCGTGCTTATGGGTCTGTGCTTCCCCGGAAATACCCGGCAGTACCTCCAGCGGATTCACATAAAAGAATTTCGTGCCGTCAAGCTGCATACCCGCCAGCACACAGTTGTAAAGCGCCCGCTCCATCACGTCTGCGTATTTGCCGCTATGCTCCAGATACAGCATTTTATTGGAGAAAAAGATCAGCCCGATTGCCGCGCATGTCTCCGCATAGGCCGTATCGTTTGGCAGATGGTCGTCCTTTGTGAACGCCTCCCCCTCATAGGCGGAACCGATCGCTCCCGTCACATACATCCTGTGCTGCGTGATATTGTTCCAGAGCGTTTTGCAGGCATCCGCAAGCTCCCTGTCGCCCGTCTCCATAGCCGCGTCCGCCATACCCGTGTAAAGGTACACCGCCCGGACAGCATGTCCAACCGCCTTGTCCTGCTGCCGCACCGGCGCATAATTCTGGGCATACTCCTTGTCGTCGGGATTGTTTCCCCAGACACGCCAGGGATTCTTTTCCATTTCTTTTTTATAATAATCGGAATCCACACCGCGCACATTGATAAAATGCAGCGCAAGCTCCTTGTACCTTTCTTCCTTGGTGCTGCGGTACAGCCGCATCAACGCGAGTTCAATCTCCGGATGCCCGGGATATCCTTCCGCTCCCTCCTCGATAAAATGACGGTAAATGTGATCCGCCATGTCGCACATGATCTCCAAAAGCCTGGATTTGCCCGTGCACTCCGCGTATGCCACTGCCGCCTCAATCATATGCCCCGCGCAGTAAAGTTCGTGCGCCTCATGCAGGTTTGTCCATTGCCTGTCCGGCTCTTTTACCGTAAAGTAGGTGTTGAGATAGCCGTCCCTCTGCTGTGCCTCCCCGATCAGATCAATGATTTCATCACACCGCTTCTCCAACTCCTCATCGGGATTCTGCGCAAGAGAGTAAGCCGCGCCTTCCAGCCACTTTGCTACGTCACTGTCCTGAAATACCATGCCGTAAAATTCCCCGTCACAGCTTCCTGTTTTCAGCTTTTTCGCTGCCATGCGGAAATTTTCGATACAATGGCTCTTCTCCGCCCCCTCAATCTGGTCATTCAACGCCCGCTCCTGATATGGCAGCACCACATCCTTTACAAGCTTCTCGTACCTTCCAAAAAATCCGTCCCCCACCGTAAAATCCTTAACCAGTTTTAAATCGCCCATTTTTCCACCCTCCATTTTAACGTCCGTTTCCCAAAACGCGGGCATTCCGCCCTCTTTCTCTACAATTCTTTAATATGTATTATATTCTGAAAAACTTCGAGATAAAATGGATTATATTCGCCTCTATTTGTATTATTTTCCGATTCTGTATTCGGAAGGTGTACAGCCGTAAGCCACCTTAAAAGATTTGGCGAAATAGCTCATCTCCTGAAACCCGCAGCTTTCCGCGATCGCCGATATCTTATCTGTAGTTAGCTGCAGTTTGACTGCCGCCTGTTGGAGCCGGTAGGATTTCAGATAAGCAATCGGCGTCGTGTTGATCGTCGCATGAAAACACCGAATACACTCGCTCGCGCTGACCGCACAGGCGGAAGCGATGTCCTCTACCGTAAGCTCCCTGCCGTAATTCGCCTGAATGAAGGTCAGCATTTCCTTGATTCTCGCATTATCACGCTGTTCCTTGCCAAATGATTTTTTGCCGACAGCCGGCTGGTTTTCCGAGAGAATTGCCATAATTGAGGATAATTCATTGCGAACCTGTATCTCATAGCCAAAAGGCTCTTTATCCGCCGCCCTCCAAAGAGACTCCAAACTATCCAGAACCCGTTTCTGCCACATCACATCCGGTGTAAGATAAAATCCGGGACAAGTTTGATTTTCTATCAACGGTTTCACATATTTCTGCCAAATAATGTTGTCCGTACTGCCACTCACCGCCCTCGGATGAAACACGACGGAATGAATCTCACAGGAATCATCCCCGGATAAAGCGGCGGCATGCAGAATATTGCTGTTGATAAAAAATCCCTCCCCGATATGGAGCAGGCAGGTTTCCGACCCTGTCTCCACAACAACGGAACCACTTACAATCAGACCCAGCTCCAGCTCATTGTGCCAGTGCCATGCTATTTCATCCCTGGGCAGCAGATCCAGATAACATGCCACCGGGAACAGCCTCGTTCCATGCTCCCGGAGTTCTTCCCCCTGCGTATTTGTCTGCACACTGCACGGTAATATCATAATTCTCCTCCATTTCTGTTACAAACTTCTTATTTTGAAAATATAATCATATATAATGCGGATTTAATCCTAACATTATCTTTTTTTATGATGATATAATCATATCACAAGGTAACACAAAAGAAAAGAGCAGATGAAATCGAAACCCATATAAGATTAGGAAAGGAGAGGAGATTATGTATAAGGTCAATATCAGAACAATCAAGAACACAGATAAGTTTATCCAGATGGTGAAGAACAGCAGCGGCAGCGTTTTTCTGGAAATGCCCGATGAAACACTCTGCGATTTGAAGCAGAATACAGCAGCTCTGCAGATGCTTCGGATGATCAATCCGGGAGAGCTCTGGCTGGATCTTTTCCTGACGGACGCGCAGGACAGCTACAATTTCATGGCTTACATGGTAGGCGCGGGGGCTTAAAAGCCCCCATTTTTTATGTAGTAAAAAAGTGCAACAGCAAAAAATCTCTCAACTCAATTTACGCGAATCCACATAGTTCATCTGCCACCGCATTTTCTCACTCAATTTCTGCGATCAACCCATGCTCGACGCAGTAATGATAGACCCCGTCCTCCGCCACATGACCGCATATGTCGTCCGCCACCGCTTTCAACTCATTTGATCCGTTCTCCATGGCAACGCCCGTGCCTACCGCCTGCAGCATTTCAATGTCGTTATTGCCGTCACCAAAGGCAAGCGCCTCCTCCTTTTTCAGATGATAATGCGCCAACACATGCTTAATCCCGACCCCTTTTCCGCTGTCCGCCGGGATAATATCCACCGCCCGGTCCCACCACGCCGCTATCTTCGCGTTTTTTACATCCCGCAAAAACGCCGGATACTCTCTCTCAATCCCTCCCGACATAATCTGGTATATCTCATCATTTTCTATCATCTTATCAAAATCATTGGATACATCCACATCCAGCTTGGCAAGAGCAAAATACTTCACTAAGTCATCATCTTTTCCGTTCGCCGCCAGTCTTTTCGGCGTGGCAGCCGATACAGGTCTGTTGATCGAGGCGGCATTTTTTACAATCAATTTTGCATCTTCGGTGGAAATAGGATTTTTATAGATCACCTGCTGTCTGTTATAACAGTACGAGCCGTTAAAAGTGAGATATACATCCGGCTCCCATCCCTCAAAACGAGGCACTGTCAGCGGTGCCCTTCCTGTCGAAAGACAAAGAATAAAATTTCGCTCTTTCAGCCTGATCAATGTCTCCAGCGTTCTTTTCGATATCTTTTTGCTGTGAATATCAATCAGCGTGCCGTCGATATCAAAAAAAATAATTTTAATGTTTTCCAGACTCATACCTGAATTTCCTCCTCCTCAAATGTACGAATGACTCTGCAGGGATTTCCACCGCCCTGTGCCAGTGCCACGGCACATAACGCCCCGTATATTTATCCAGTTCGACTCTGGATGCAATATAAGGAAATTCATCCGTGAAACCAGGAAGCAGTTCTTCCTTGCTGCCGGTATGAAATTCAATCTTCTGTACTGTTTTCATAGCTGGTCTCCATTTCTCCGCATGACAGATTCATAGCAGACAGCGCATTGACACAAGTCATTTTATCCGGCATTACATTTCAAACAATAACCAATCGTCAAATCCCCGGTATATACGTCCTGCGGTATTCGCTGGGCGGGCATCCCTGTTTGGCGCAGAAAACCTTGCTGAAATAAAACACATCCGAAAAGCCTGTAAGCTGGGCAATATCCGTGATCGGTTTATCCGTCTCCTTTAACAACTGTTTCGCTTTCCGTAAACGCAGCGTCCGCTGATATTCACGGATCGTCTGCCCCGTTTCTTCCTTAAATAGCGTTCCCGCATATTTATAGGAAAGACCACAAACCGTTTCGACCGCTTTTGCATCAAAACTTTCTGTGTAATGCGTCTGAATAAATTCCCTCAGTTTTTTGACATAACCGTTTTCGACGGAATCCCTCGGCGCGCTCTTTGCACATTCCAGAAAAATCTGCCACAACCTGACCGAAGCCTGCGGAATATTCCCGTGCACATGCGCCTCAATCATCTTCGCAAAATTTTTCTGTATCTGCCCCATCCGTTCGCAGTCCGTCATCTTCGGAAGCACAATATACTTTTCGTTATCTTGTGGATTTAAACAGACCTTCGTATCATAATACACATTTCCGGGAAGCTCCTCCATCCCGGCATCCGGCTCCTTGCAGTAAAAATGTGCATAATACCAAGCGGAACCTTCCTCAAAAGGCTTCTCTCCCCAATGGTGTACTCCTCTTTTCAGAAAAAAGAGCCGATGCGGCAAAAGTTCATAGCGGTTGGCGTCCTCGATGATTTCCATGGAACCTCTGAGCAGATAGATCGCCACATGAAACGGCGCGGTCCGATCCGCGTGCATCATCTTTCCAAGCGAAACACTGTAGTCTGCCTCGCATATAAACGGCATGGCGTTACATGGAATTTTAAGCGCGTGTCTTTCCACCGGCTTACCTCTCCCCGAAATCTATTCTTCCTCTTGTAGAGCAGCTTGCTGCAATCATACATATTTTTTCTATCTCTTACTGTAAACAGTTAATTCTAATTTCGATGCTCATATAGGAAAAATGAATTATATACAATCTATCATAGCATAAATGATTACAGATAGGAGATGGAAACAAAATTATTCTCACAGAATTATTGACAATACCCTTATAAATGTTGTATTATCATAGTTGTTCATAAAGCGAAGCGTGGCTCAGTTTGGTAGAGCGCTGCGTTCGGGACGCAGAGGTCGCAGGTTCAAATCCTGTCGCTTCGACTAGAAAAAAGGCGGAAACATCAGATTATTTGAAAATCTGGTGTTTTCTTTTTGCTTTGGATGTCATGTTTTCTTTACTATAAATTAGATCCTTCTTCCTTTTTTCCTTAAAATGTTTGCAAGTGCTCTCCATATCTCTTGTTTTTTCCTCATAAAAGGTGTATTCTTATGTAGCGAATTTCTGTGAGGAGGTTTGTTATGGAAGCTTATGAAGTATTACGAGACTTGGCAATTATTATTTTTGCCGCGAAATTTTTTGCCGTGTTGGCGAGAAAATGTAAGGCGCCGCAGGTTGTAGGACAGATTGTAGCAGGGCTTTTGATCGGTCCCTGTATACTGGGCTGGGTGGAACCTTCGGATTTTATCACGCACATGGCGGAAATCGGCGTTGTCCTTCTGATGTTTGAGGTAGGACTGGAAACGGATTTAAAAGAGCTGGTTAAAACTGGACCGATCGCTTTCCTGATTGCCTGTGCGGGCGTGTTTATACCGCTGGTGCTGGGCGCACTCTTGTATATGGGTTTTTACGGCGTCGCGCCTTGGGGCAGCGAAGAGTTTTTCAAGGCAGTTTTCATCGGCACCATTATGACAGCCACCAGCGTGAGCATTACTGTTGCGGCATTACAGGAATTAGGTAAAATCAAAAGTAAGGTAGGCACGACGATTGTCAGCGCCGCCATCATAGATGATGTCATCGGCATTATCGTACTTACTTTTGTTATCGGATTCCGGTCCCCGGATTCTCATCCTGGCATGGTCATTGTAAAGACCATCATTTTCTTTATTATTGCGGTAGTTGGCGGCTTCGTCATATTTAAACTGTTTCTGGCTCTGGATAAGCGGTACCCGCACACAAGGCGTATTCCCATTGTCGCTATGGCGTTCTGCTTTGCCCTCTCTTATGTGGCGGAAAAGTATTTCGGCATCGCGGATATCACGGGCGCCTACATCGCCGGCATTGTGCTATGTAACCTGAGCGACAATACCTACATAGAGAGAAAAGTGGACGTCAGTTCCTACATGCTTTTCGGTCCTCTGTTTTTTGCCAGCATCGGATTGAAAACTAATTTTGACGCGATGGATTCCACATTGTTTATTTTCTGTATCTGCTTTGTGGTTGTTGCGCTGCTTGCCAAGATTATCGGCTGCGGTCTTGCCTCCAAGATATGCCGCTATACTTTTTCCGATTCCTTAAAAATCGGTGTCGGCATGATGACTCGCGGAGAAGTGGCGCTGATCGTGGCACAGAAGGGACTGGCGGCAGGACTTTTGACGGCGGACTATTTTATGGCTGTGATTCTGCTGATTTTATTCTCCTCTATCGCGACACCAATTGTTTTGAAATTCCTATACAACAGAGAAGAAAATCCGTCTTTTATTATTAATAAATAAGGCACCTGCCTGTTGAAGAGATCTGTTCCTATTGGCTGCTTTTCTAATTACTATCATTGTGCTTTTTATCATATGATAGACGCGAACCCGGCAGTCTGCTTCAAAAAATTATGTGCTGCAAAACACATGAAAAGTTTTGCAGCACATTTCTTTTACAGCACTTTTGCCAGTTCTGCCTCCAGTTCCTCCTGCGGTACCGCTCCCACAATATTCCCGACAGGTTCTCCCTTTACGAAAATTTTCATATTGGGGATGTTCATCACCCGGTACATTCTGGCAAGCCCGTCCTCGTCGTCTATATTGCACTTTCCGATTTTTACCTTGCCGTCGTATTTTTCCGCAAGCTGTGAAATAATCGGCGCCATCATCTTACAGGGACCGCACCAGTCCGCGTAAAAATCCACCAAAACAGGAACCTCCGACTCCAATACCTCGCTCTCAAAATTTTCGCCTGTAAATTTGTACTCCATGTGTTTTCCTCCTTATCGTTTCATTTTATATTTAAATTTTATAATCGACCATTTTTAGCGCGTATACAGCATTTTTCTGCTTCTGTCCGCCTGTATTTTTATCTCGCAATTATATATTTATAAATCGGGTTTCCCTTCGAGGAAAACCGCTCCTCATACTCGGTCATAACGTTCCCTTTCATCATCTGCGCGTTATGGTGAAGATCCTCCGTCATCTGCACGATTTTCCATCCCGCCGGTTCCAGTTCTTCCAGCGCAAACTGAAACAGATCATGGTTGTCCGTCTTAAATTCAATCACACCGTCCGGTATTAGTATCTCATCATACCGCCGTAAAAATTCACGGGAAGGAAGTCTGCGCTTCGCGTGCCTGTCCTTCGGCCACGGATCGGAAAAATTCAAATAAATGCGATCTATCTCGCCCTCCCCAAACACAGACGTGATTTCTTCCGCCTCCATACGGATGAAATAGAGATTTGACAGAGGATCTGCTTCCAGTTTCTGTATACCCCGAATCAACACACTGGAATATTTTTCGATCCCCACATAATTGATGTCGGAGTTCTGCCTTGCCAAATCCATAATAAAACGCCCTTTTCCCATGCCTATCTCTATGCGGATGGGATGACCGTTACCGAAAACTTCATGCCATAATCCGCGGCATTCCTGTGGATTATGTATCACATAATCACAGGCTGCAATCACTTCCCTTGATCCTGTTACGTTTCGTAATCTCATAGTATTCCTTTATTTTCCGTTGGTTGTTTTTCTCTGCCCTTTTTCGTACTAACACGCTTTGTCCGATTTCATCAGATACTATATTTTAACTCATTTTGAATTTTTTGTGAATACACTACAGTTTTTCTTTCAAATAGTGTATGATAAATAAGGACAGGCACAACTTATAAAAAGAGAAATCGTTGTAAAATGGCATAATTTATAGCATATATCATATATTTGTTATTATAGAAAGGTTTTACCTCATGTTATTTATGAAAAAAAATAGATTATTGCAATCCGGGCGGCTGACCGCTCTGATTCTTGCTATTCTCTTGGTTTTTTGCAACTTTTTTTTCGGAAGTGTGGCTTTTGCCGCAGAAGCGGGAACCCTCGAAGAGCTGCAGGAGCAAGCCGAAGCCAGAAAAACGCTTCCCATCCAGTCAAATGAAATTGATAACTGGCCTGCCGGTCCGCAGATAGGCGCACAGGCTGCTATTCTGATGGACGCCAACACGGGCGTTATTCTTTATTCTAAGAATATCCATGAACGTCTTTATCCCGCCAGCACCACGAAAATTATGACTGCTCTTCTTGCTGCAGAAAGAGGAAATTTGGATGATATGGTAGAATTTAGCCATGAAGCAGTTTTCAGTGTTCCCGCAGACGGATCCAATATGGGTATGGATGAAGGAGAATCCATCACGCTGGAAGAATGTCTTTATGGGATTATGGTTGCATCCGCCAATGAAGCGGCAAATGCCGCCGGTGAATATGTTTCTGGTTCCATTGAAGATTTTGTGGCATTGATGAACGAGCGGGCAGAGGAAATAGGCTGTACCGACACTCATTTTGTCAATCCGAACGGTTTGCATGATCCCCAGCATTATACAAGCGCCTATGACCTTGCGTTGATTTCCAGTCTGTTTTTTCGCAATGAGATGCTATGTAAAATAAGCAATACCGGACGCTACCATTTTGAGGCAACCGCCACACAGCCGGACGATTTCTTTAAAAATAACAAGCATAAACTTGTTAACGGTGAAATACCTTACGAAGGTATTTTGGGTGGTAAGACCGGGTATACCGACGATTCCAGACAGACCCTTGTAACCTGCGCGGAACAGAACGGCATGCGTCTTGTCTGTGTTGTTTTTAAGGAGGAAACGCCGGATCAGTTTACGGATACCGTGGAATTATTTGATTATGGTTTCCACAATTTTCAGGTGTTGAATATTTCAGAAAATGAAGAGAAATACAATATTGAATCCACAGGTTTTTTGCAGATCGGAAATGACGTTTTCGGCAGTTCAAAACCCATTCTCTCCATAGATACCGAAAGTTATGTCATTATTCCGAATACCGTTTCCTTTCAGGATCTGGATTCAGAGATTGATTACAGCCAGTCGAATGAAAACCGTGTGGCTGGAATTGAATACTCTTATAACGGCATGTATGTGGGAAACGCATATCTGAATCTCGTTACCGATAACGCTTCTTCTTATGAGTTTGACACGAAAATGACTTCTACTGACGTCAGCGTGGAAAAGATAGAAACCAAATCGGAAACAGAAGTTGAAACAAAGGATACCATCTTTATCAATATCAAAAAAGTATTGGTTATTATTTTGGTTGTTGCCGCCATCGTCATTACCATTTTTATGATTCAGGCATTAATTACGAACGGAAGAACAGCCAAGCGCAGAAACAACCGCATCAAGCGCAAGCAAAGAAGACGGTCGCGTATGCGCTCCGATTTTGATGATTTTGATGACTTTGATTTCTGAAAAATGCAAAAAATTATGAAAAATAAATGGAAACCCTTGACCTTATACTAACTATACCCCTTACACTTAACGTAACGAACAGTGAAAGGAGGCACATTTTTATTGAACATCAATGAATTGGAACGTCTGACCGGAATCACCAAACAGAATATCCGTTTCTATGAGAAGAAGGCGTTGCTTCACCCGAACAGAAATCCTGAAAACAATTATCGGGAATATTCGGAAGAGGACGTAGCTACGCTCAAGACGATCAAGCTTTTACGGAAACTGGATTTCTCATTGGAAGACATCCACAGCGTCCTGTCGGCTGAGATACCGCTTCACACATTGTTAGAGCAGCATCTCGGTGAATTGCAGTCACGTAAACAAAAGCTGCAATCCTGTATTGATATTTGTCATGATCTGCTTCTAACGGACGTTGCGAAAATAGACGTGGAAAAGACACTGGAAAAAATGGATCGAATCGAACAAAATGGGGGTATGTTTATGTCAATTATCAAAGATTATAAAAAATATGCCGCTGCGCAACATAAACGGGGTTTTTCTTTCCAGCCGGATACAATGGTAATGAATTCCGGAGAATTTTTGGAAGCTCTGTTCTTATACGCCAATGAAAATAATCAAAATCTGGAAATCATCAAAGAGGGGATGTACCCTGTTTTCTTGCTTGACGGCGTGGAATACAAGGCTCAACGCATCTTTGGGCGCTTTGGCGCAACGATACAGTGTACGATGACCCATCCCGAAGAAAGCGGAGACGCAGATATCTCCGAGAAAAGAAAAATGTTTTACCGGCTAGTCAGCGGGCCTTATATGCTGGTTCTCATTGTCTTTCTCTTTATGGCAATCGACAGACAGAGCATTGTCTGGGCGTCTGTGGCGGCACTCTATATCTTCCCGTATCTGATCTGGCTCGTCCTGATGCTTCCGAAAAACAGATAGACAATCGCATAAATTTCCTGACAAAGAAAGCATTGAAAACTTAGTGTTTTCAATGCTTTCTGACGTTCCCTGCGGGAATCGAACCCACAACTGGGGCTTAGGAGGCTCCTGTTATATCCATTTAACTAAGGGAACAACTGCTATCTATTTATAAGAAAAACCTTACATCGGATAATTGATATATCCCTGCATCCAGATGACCCCCTTAAACCGGCGTCCAATCTGCGGTTCTCCATATAAATCCTCTTTATTAATACAGACATCAAACTCCAGATCGTTACAACAAAGGTGCAGCACGTAAATTTCCTCACGTGTAATCCTATTCCTCCGCAAAGAAATATCAAGGATTTCTCCCATTATCGAATACTGGTCACACTCCACACCGTAAGGCATAAAATAAGTGTCCACCAGACTGAATACGTCTTCCGTAAGAATCTTTTTTGAAATAGTGGAGTAGATATCCATATCCTCCAAGGTGAGACTTTCAATCGCATCCTCGTCTCCCTTGCGTGCCGCTGCAATCAGCTGGTTGCGGCTCATGGATTCCTTCTGTATTCTCCGCCTGTCGCTCTCATCTTTTCCAATCGGTAATAATATATTACCACTAATTGACAGTCCTGACAATGTTAAAGTTGTGCCAGTTACCGGTAACATATCTGTAGTATGCGCTTTCACATAAGGGACAATATTCTGCAGATAAAAAATCAGACTCACGCCCACTTTAATATCATCGCATACCCCCGCATAAGATTCCTTATCCGCATGACGCTCCACAGACACGTCCTCATATGAACTGACACCTGTACCGCGCAGATAAGGATAAAAATAATCGTAGGTAAACTTTTCTTCCGCGTCAAACTCGCCGCAGACAGCAATACCGATATCCTGTGCGAAATCCTCACAAAACTCCGCGAGTATTGTCTCTTTACTGTTAGAAGTATAGGAGCGCTGCGTAGCATTCATGATAATATCCGTGATCAGACGCTGTTCTTCCCGCCTGTCTGTCAGCTTGCTGAATCCAATCGCCCGCATAAATTTATGCAAAGATTTCACCCCCTTCTCCATATATTTAAAATTCTGTTCATGCTTTAAAAAAGTTTATCGGATCTCCGTCATTCCACCCATGTAAGGACGAAGTACCTCAGGAATTCGGACAGAGCCGTCCGCCTGTAAATTATTTTCCAGAAAAGCAATCAGCATTCTCGGCGGCGCTACTACCGTATTATTAAGTGTATGCGCGAAATACTTGCCGTCAGCACCATTTACACGAATACGGAGTCTTCTCGCCTGCGCATCTCCCAGATTAGAACAGCTGCCAACTTCAAAATATTTTTTCTGTCTGGGCGACCATGCTTCCACATCGTAGGACTTCACTTTCAGATCGGCCAGATCGCCGGAGCAGCACTCGATCGTTCTCACCGGGATATCCATGGAACGGAATAAGTCCACAGTATTCTGCCATAACTTCTCAAACCACATAGGAGATTCTTCGGGCTTACATACCACAATCATTTCCTGTTTTTCAAACTGATGGATGCGGTAAACACCCCTCTCCTCAATACCGTGCGCTCCCTTTTCCTTGCGGAAACAGGGAGAATAACTGGTAAGCGTATGGGGAAGCTCCTCCTCCGGGATAATGGTATCGATAAATTTGCCAATCATGGAATGCTCCGACGTACCGATCAGGTATAAATCCTCTCCCTCAATTTTATACATCATAGCATCCATTTCCGCAAAACTCATAACGCCGTCCACCACTGCACTCCTAATCATAAAAGGCGGCACGCAGTAAGTAAAACCTCTGCCAATCATAAAATCTCTCGCATAAGCGATAACAGCGGAGTGAAGTCTGGCAATATCGCCCATCAGGTAATAAAATCCGTTACCGGCAACGCGCCCTGCCGCATCCATATCAATACCATGAAAACGCTCCATAATCTCTGTATGATAAGGAATCTCAAAATCCGGGACAACCGGGTCGCCGTATTTCTGTATTTCAACATTTTCCGTATCATCCCTACCAATGGGAACAGAAGGATCAATAATATTTGGAATTGTCATCATATCCTTCTTGATTTTTTCACGCAGATCGGTTTCTTTTGTCTCCAGCTCGGAAAGTCTTGCTGCGCCTGCTGCCACCTCGGCTTTCTTCGCCTCTGCCTCCTCTTTCTTTCCCTGTGCCATCAGTGCGCCGATTTCTTTGGATATCTTATTTCGCTTCGCACGGATATCATCGGCTTCCTGCTGTGCCGCCCTGACCTCGGCATCCAGCGCAATCACTTCATCCACTAACGGCAGCTTCTTCTCCTGAAATTTTTTTCTGATATTCTCTTTTACCGCCTCAGGATTCTCCCTCAAAAACTTAATGTCAATCATGATATGCCATCCTTTCTATAACTAGCTATTCAGTTTTCGGCTTTATAGTTACTCAATCACTTCATCTATATACAAATCATTATATTCTGCCAGATCCTTCACCACATCCACTGCCATCCCATTTCTGTCTTTCGTGATTCGGATAACCGGGCGGTCAGGATATTGTTTGTTTTGATACAAAACGATACCCGTTTCCCCTTCGCTCGTCTTAACAACGGTACCAGCAGGATATACAGCAGTAAACTCTAAAAAGATATCGACAATTTTCCTGTCAAATTTTATATCTCTGTTATTTCTAAGATATCTCACGGCTTCATAAACCTTCGTTCTCTCACATCCAATGCCGCAGATCATTTCATCAAAAGCGTCACAAATTTGAATGATTCTGCATTCCCGCGAAATATCTGTCGTTTTCAGAGGATAGCCGGAACCGTCCAGACGCTCATGATGATATAGTATCATATTTTTACTGGCTTCGGATATCCAATTTTCGTCACGAAGCGCTGAATACCCATAAACCGGATGTTTCTTATACTCTACTGATTCGAATTCCGTCAATTCATTTAAATTCTTGTTTTCATAGGAAACCTGCAGATACCGCAGCCCTAAATCGTGCAGCAGGCAACTGACACCTATGTCATGCACAGTCTCCTGCGGCAAACCCATTTTAAGTGCAACAATGGTCGCAAGCCCGCACAAATTAATCGAATGTTCATAGATATCAGAGCTTCTTTCCTTAATGTCGTATATTTTTTCTACGACTTCTTCTTCCTCCAATATATTTGTAATAATCGTATCCGCTGTCTGGCATAACTCCATTAGATTTTCATTGTGACTGTAGGTATGTTTCTCCAGAATATTTTTTACTTTTGTTTTAAAACTTTCTTCTACTTCCTCCTTAAGGATAACCACTTCTTTTGTATCCGGCGCACTCTCTTTAATATATACTTCCCGGACATTCAACTCTTTTAGCTTCTCAATATATTCCGGTTTTAAAAGTGTGCCTGCCGAAAGCAAAATTTTATACTCCAATGTCATGGCATCCTTTGCCAGAACTTCTGTACCCTTCAAGTCATTTACTTTGCACAGTCTCATTATTATCCCTCGTATTCTAACCGCTTCGGTTATACCTGACTACAAATCCATAGCCATATCAAGAGCCTTTTTCTCCTCGTCACCAAGTGAAATATCACATAATCCGTTTTTAATTTCTTTCGTATAGGAATAGCAGCCTTCCGCGCTGTGAACGGAATTGATAATAAATCCGTTATCATTTTCATCAAGCAGCGCAAGAGAAAAACTGAGCTGTCCACCCATCTGGTTGAAGGCATCGTACTTTACAATGCCCATTTTCTGGAAAGCGCCTCCCAACTTTCTGTATAGATTCTCAATATCTTTTCGATTCTTTTCCATGGATGCCTTGATCAGCCTATTGTCTTCATAAAGCCCCATGATGTCTTTCTCCAGACTTCTGGCATTTTTGCCACCCATGAACTTCTTATATTTCTTTGACAGTTTTCCCAGATTTATACAAAGCACAATCACAATAATCAACAGCAAAAAAATCGCCACAAACGCACCGATAAACAGATACGTCAAATCCACATTTCCAAGTCCCATATTACTCAGTAAATTATAATTCATTTATCTTTAGCCTTTCTGTATTTGGCGATCACAATTATCGTTAGTATATAACAGTTACTGATTTATCTGCCTGTCAGCAGATCCGTAATTTTTTCAAGATCGTCGTGCGTATAAAACTCAATTTCCAGTTTTCCCGCGCCGTCTCCTCTGGACGCTATAGAAACTTTCGTTCCCAAAGATTGTTTCAGCTTTTCCTCAAGATCCTGGTAAACTGCCTCAAGAGCCTTATCTGTAACAGGCTCTTTCTTCACCTTTTCCGGTTTATTCAAATTCTTAACGAGTTTCTCCACATCCCGGACACTCAATTTTTCATCAAAAACTTTCTGTGCAATCGTGTACTGCTGTTCCGGGTCGTCAATGGATATCAGTGCCCGGGCATGTCCGGTTGTAATCATGTCGTCAATAATCATCTGTTGCACTTCATCGCACAATTTCAAAAGACGCATGGAGTTGGTAACTGCCGTTCTGCTCTTGGAAACTCTTTCCGCCACTTCATCCTGTTTCAGATTAAACTCAGTCAGGAGTCTTTTATATGCCTGCGCCTCCTCGATCGGATTCAAGTCCTCTCTCTGAATATTCTCAATCAGAGAAATTTCTACAATTTCCTGTTCGGTATAATTGCGGACAATAACCGGCACTTCCTTCAAGCCTGCCAGCTTTGCCGCGCGCCAACGGCGTTCCCCGGCAATAATCTCATAATATGTTTTTCTGTCCTGCACAATCAAGGGCTCTACAATCCCATACTGTTTAATGGAATCGGCAAGCTCCTGCAAAGCATCCTCATCAAAATTTTTTCTGGGCTGTTCCCTGTTGGGCTCCACCTTTGTAATTTTGACATAGGTTCCCTGTGCATTATCCTCAGTATTTACCGTTTCTTGTACAGGCTCCGCCTTCGGCACAGAAGCCGGTATCAGGGAATCCAATCCTTTTCCTAAACCCCTAGCTGCTTTCGCCATATCTTTCTCTCCATTTTATATATCCACTGCCATTTTTTACATACACGCAACTCTTTACTATTTTTTCTCTTTACAGATGCGAACTGCTCATTACCTTCGCAGACATCACTTCATCCGCCAGTAACATATATGCCTCCGCGCCTGCGGATTTCGGATCATACATATTAATAGGCATTCCGTAACTCGGCGCTTCCGCCAGTCTGATATTTCTCGGTATTAACGTCTTATATACATTCTGCTTTAAATGACTTTTTACATTCTCCACGACCTGCATGGAAAGGTTTGTCCGGGAATCGTACATAGTGAAAACGACACCTTCCATATCAAGCTCAGGATTTAATCTTTCTTTTACAAGATTAACCGTATGTATCAGCTGGCTCAATCCTTCCAGCGCATAATACTCGCACTGGATCGGAACCAGTACGCTATCCGCTGTGGTCATGGCATTGATCGTCAGAAGATTCAAAGAGGGGGGACAGTCAATTATAATAAAATCAAATTTATCTTTCACCCAATCAATTTCATTCTTTAAAATAAACTCTTTTTTATCTACGCCGATCAGCTCAATTTCCGTAGCTGCCAGATTCACATTGGACGGTATAATGGAAACGCCGGGAATCACATCTTTTAAAATACATTCATTGATGGAACACTCACTCAGAAACAATTCGTAAATTGTATTTTCCAGATCGTTCTTCTCTACGCCAAATCCACTGGTTGTATTTCCCTGTGGATCGGTATCAATTACCAGAACTTTTTTTCCTTTCGCTGCCAGCGCCGCTGATAAATTAATGGCTGTTGTCGTCTTACCAACGCCGCCTTTTTGATTTGCAATTGCAATTATTCTACCCATTTACTTACCTTATTCCTTTATCCTTCATGTTTTTGTGTCCGTTTACGATTATATCACTAATCCTTTTGATAATCTATATATTTTTTTACAGTTTATTTTACAATTCGGCTAGATTTTTCTTTATATGGTAAATCTTGCTTAAAAAATTTTAAAATAGACTTATTTGAAGCATCCGATAATTTTATAATCTTTCAATCTCTTTCGGATATTTCATTCCCCATGAGGTGCGAAGCTCATCCATCACATGCATCATTTTTAAAGTTTCCGCATGAGGCATGGAAGGACACTCAAGTTTTCCCTCCTTAATACAAGAAATTGTTTCTATAATTTCATACTCATATCCGCTGATCTGTTCAGGCACTTTAACCTCACGAACCAGATTTTTTTCCGTATCATATATTTTGATTGCTTCAGGGTTATTGATATTCTCTACAATCATACATCCTTTCGAACCGTAAAACACCCCCTGGCTGTCAGACTTGCCGTGAATCCCGGAATTTAGAACTGCCATTCTGCCATCTTCATAGAGAAGAAGCATACCATTTTCTCCATCTACCCCAGCGTCCGTCATCTGCGCAGCAGAATGCATTTCTTTCACGGCATCTCCAAAATGCATATAAGCAAAGTTTAGAGGATAGATTCCAACATCCAGAAGCGCACCGCCTGCAAGTTCCGGCTTCACAACCCTTTCCTTATCCAAAAGCGGATAATTTAAATTTGCAGTCATTTTTTTTACATCTCCAACTACCTTTTCAGCGAGAAAATCATCAATTATTTTTCTGGAGGGCATATATCTTGTCCAGATTGCTTCCGTTAAAAGAAGATTTTTTTCTTTTGCCATGCGAAAAACTTCAGCCGCCTGTCTTTCATTCACCGTAAAACTTTTTTCGCAGAGTACATGTTTTCCGGCATCCAGACACATCTTAATATGTTGATAATGATGAGAGTGCGGTGTTGCAATATAAATAAGTTCCACATTCTGATCTGCCAGCATATCCTCATATGATCCAAAAGCATATTGGAAACCATGATCCTTTGCAAAAACTTCTGCTTTCTCCAGATTTCTAGAAGCTACTCCATAACATTCCACCTCCGGCATCTTATTCATTGTTTCCGCCAAAGTAGCTGCAATCCTACCTGCACCCAGTATTCCAATTTTCATAAATCTTTCCATCCTTTCATATTTTAATTTAAACTTTCCAGACATAAAATTTTATAAAACAGAACTCTAATACTTTTGAATATAAAAACCGAAAACACTATTGCTAAATTCACCAGCCACAAATTTGTATTCATTTTCTCCAATTACAACTTTATAAATAGGAAATTTATACTCTTGTCAATATAAAGGAACTAAAACATTATCTCTTTCTCCTGTCCACATCCATTCATAGTTAAATATATTTACACCAAAAAGAATCGTATTTTTACCAAGAAAACCAGTTATTTCGTGCTGCCACGTTTTTTTCTTATATGCTTTCATGTTACCTCTTACTATGATTTCTGCCAACAAAGAATAATGCTCTTTTTTTATAGATAATTTGAATTTATAGATGTTTCACGATTCTAAAAGTGTACTTTATTGAATGTTTCACGTGTATCATCACAATATCTTGGGCTGATTTGTTTCACGTGAAACATTATCTAGTGTCAATGCTCCACTTTTTTCCAAATGTTTCACGTGAAACATCATAGAATAATTATTTTAGAGCACATATTTAACTTTCACCTTTCAATTTATATCACATCCTTCATTCCAATAAGCATTTATCCATTGCCATCATCTTTTTGCGACTAAACCCCAATCTTTTTTTCTAAATAGCACAGAGTAAGATAATTTTCAAAGCAAATAAATAGTATAATCTGCCTGTCAATGAAAGAGTCTTTAATTTCAATTTCAATTTTACCATATCTCTATCCCAAAAAGAAAAAAGTAGAATTTAAAATTATACTAATACAACTTTATAATATTATTTTTAATTGCAAAAACCGCCGCCTGTGTTCGATCCGAAACATCTATCTTTTTAAATATATTTGATATATGATTTTTTACCGTTCTCTCACTTATATTCAAATTAGTGGCGATTTCTTTATTAAACATTCCGTTTGCTACCTGTACAAGAACTTCCAGTTCTCTATTTGTCAACAAGGAAATTTTATCCTTATCCGTATCTCTGCTTAACAACTGGCTGTTCAATGCCGGTATCAATGAAGGCTGTATATAATTTTCTCCATCGCGCACGGATTTAATTGCTTTCTTTAATTCTGAAGATTCCGAATCCTTCAAAATATATCCGTCCACGCCGATATCAACTGCCTTCATCAAATATTCCATTTCATTATGTACTGTTAATATTAATACTTTAATCGGTGACCGATCTTCTTTCATCTGTTTCAGAACTTCTATTCCATTTTTTTCCGGCATATTGATATCAAGAAGCAGAACTTCCGGGCTGCTCTCATTCAATTTTTCAAGACATTCTACCCCATTAGATGCCTCGCCCACAATTTCAATACTTCCGTCAAATTCAAGCAACTGCTTTAATCCCTCCCTGATTAAGCTGTGATCGTCCGCAATCATTACTCTTATTCTTTCCATTTCACGCACTCCGTTTCTCTATCTCATATCTCAATTATTACTATCTTTTGGAATTTCAATAAAAATGGATGTTCCCTCCTTTGTATCCATTTCTATTTTACCATTTAATAAAAAAACTCTTTCCTTCACAACGGTTAAACCAAAATGCCTGTCTTTTTTTCCGACCTCCCTCTGATCAAAACCAATTCCGTTATCCCGAACCTTTATCTGAAACGTATCCTCCTTTTTCTTTAAAGATACTTCTATTCTGTCTCCCCCTGAATGTTCCACAGCATTATAAACACATTCCTGAATAATACGATATATCATAATAAGTGAAATTTCTTTTTCCTGATCCGGCAGACTGTTATCTATCTCGTCAATATCTGTTATCATTTCAAAACGACCATCCTGATTTATAACAGCAAAAAGATTTAAAAGAGTTTGTCGTAGACCCAAATCATCAAAAGTCATTGGCCTGAGATCATAAATCCTGTTTCTGATATCATCAATTACTTTTCTTAACCCTGCTTCAATTGTGGCAAGTTCCAATTTTGCCTTCACTGGATCATGGTCAATATAGAGGGAACTTAATTCAACCTTATGAACCAGATGAGTCAGATTTTGCAGGGAACTGTCATGAAGATCTCTTGCAATTCTCTGACGCTCCTTTTCCTGGACATCCAAAACAGAAAATTGTTTCATGTGAAACTCTGGAATACTTTCCGCCACATCATTTATCTTATCCATCATTACCTCCATATTAACTACTATATTAACATACATCAATAATTCCAAAATTTTTAAAAAATCTATTATTCAAACTATAATCAAAACACATATTTATAAATACTTTTCTAAAAAACCATAACATACCCATTTTTCTATATCATTCACAATTTTTGTTTTTGATTTCGATATAATACGTTCTAAAGGAGAACCCCACTCATTGTTTTTGAAAAGTTCCAATATATAATTTCCGTTTGCATCATAAGCAGGATACCAGCCCAAATCGATAATAAGATTTTCTTTTTCATTATAAAGCCGCAACAAGTCTTCATTCAATTCATGTATATCACTTTCGCCATGTTCATCTATATCATACTCTGAAAAATTATTATATTCTACTTTCCAACCGGCTTGTATTCTTAATGGCTGCAATTCATAATACATTTATTTACCTCAAAAACATAAATTTTCCTTGCGGTTATTATATACTAAAAACTGATGCAAGAAAAGAATATTTATAGAAATGAAGTGAAAAAAATGGTATAATTTACGCATAGATTAAAAATTCGGAAGGAAACAATAATATGCATAAAAAACTTACAACAGCAATTGTATTAGCGGGAACATCCATTGCTGCCATACATGGAATTAACAGAGTACATACATCCCTATGCACAGTCAAGGATCTTCTCAGTAATTCAGAAAATTACTTTTACGAATGGCGTTTTGGAAAAATCAGATATCAGAAAAAAGGAGACGGAAACCCTCTTCTTCTGATCCATGATCTGACAGCAGGTAGTTCTAATTATGAATATCACAGACTGATTAATAATCTGACAGAAAAACATGAAATATACTCTCTTGATCTTCTGGGATATGGCATGTCCGATAAACCTGCAATGACCTACACCAATAACCTGTATGAGCAGCTTATCGAAGATTTTATAAAAAACGTAATTGGACGAAAAACATCCGTTGTAGTAACAGGAGAATCGGTACCCTTTGTAATTATGGCATGTCATAATTATCCCGATATTTTTAATAAGATCGTATGTATCAATCCTCAGAATCTTTATTTACAAAATCAGATTCCATCCAAACAGACACGTCTGTTTAAGCTGCTAATTGAATCACCTGTGATCGGGACATTTATTTATCATCTGCTTTCCAGCCGACCCAGCATAGAAAAAGCATTTTATCAGACTTATTTTTATAACCCTGAAGAAGTCAGGGAAAAATACATTTATAATTATTTGGAGGCAGCCCATATCGGTGGTTATAATTCAAAATACGCATTTGCCAGTTATACAGGCAAATATATGAATATGAGTATTCTGAATGAGTTAAAAGAAATCAACAACAGCATCCTGATGATCGGCGCAGAAAAAGAAAAAGAGATGAAAACAGTGATCGAAAACTACAAATATTATAACGCTTCTATTGAAGATAGTTATATCCCCAACACAAGACATCTTCCCCAGATGGAAGCGCCTGATGAAGTACTGGAACAACTACGTATGTTCTTATAAAGATCGAACG
Organism: bacterium 1xD42-87; assembly: GCA_003611805.1. GTDB lineage: Bacteria > Bacillota > Clostridia > Lachnospirales > Lachnospiraceae > UBA3282. Next base: position 89,801 of record RAYM01000010.1, read on the forward strand.
TCAATACGCTCAATTTAGAGAAGGCTTCACATTTTTGTCACTATTGGCTTCTTACTTGCCGTCCCTGCTTTCCGAGGATACTGCTTCGGGGTAGGGCGGTTTTTTTCTATGACGACTAAATTTCTGTAAATATCAGAAGAAGGAAGCATAAACTCTTTCTGCTCTGCCAACTTTCCACCCAAAACAGAAATTGCATGTTCCGCCTCTTCAATCTCCGTTCTGTTTCCTTCCGATTCTATATTAATTTTATCAGATTTATAGGAAATGAATTTTCCACCTACTTTTACATAAGGAAGACAATACTCCGATAAAACAGATAAATTAGCTACTGCCCTTGAAACACATAGATCATAAGATTCCCTTAACTTCCCAGGCTTTGCAAAATCTTCCGCTCTCCCGTGAACCGCTTCTGCATTTTGAAGACCCAGCTTCTCTATCACTTCCTGTAAAAATCCTACTCTTTTATTTAATGAATCCAAAAGCGTCAGCTTCAAATATGGAAATGCAATTTTAAGCGGTATACCTGGAAACCCTGCTCCCGTTCCCACGTCAATCACGGAAAAACTTCCACTCAAATCACAGACCTTCACCAAAGAAAGACTGTCAACAAAGTGCTTTTTCATCACCTCATCAAATTCCGTAATTGCTGTCAGATTCATTACCTTATTTTTTTCCACCAGCATCTCATAATAAGTAAGAAACTGATCTAGCTGCACGTCAGATAACGAAATGTGTAGTTCATCCAAATCTTTTTCAAATTGTAATAAATTTTTTTCCTTCAAAATCATACTTCCCTAATTCCTTCTATCTTTTTAACTATCATAATTAAAAAATTTCTTCCGTCTAACTAAACCTAGCGTTTATAATAATTTTCAAGATAAACCAACAGTACAGAAATATCAGCAGGAGAAACCCCTGATATCCGGGAAGCCTGTCCAACGGAAACAGGTTTATAGGCAATCAGTTTCTGTCTCGCCTCCAGCCGCAGACTTCCTACCTCATTATAATCAATATCAGCAGGAATCTTTTTCTTTTCCATCTTTTTATAATGATCTACCTGTTTTAACTGTCTTTCAATATACCCCTCATACTTAATCTCAATTTCCACCTGTTCTATCACATCCACAGGAAGAGAGATTCTTTCGGTATCTATCTCTGCGATTACTTCGTAAGTCAGTTCCGGGCGGCAGATCAGCTCCGCCAACGTAACACCTGTTTTTAATGGAGCGCTCTCATGTTCCCTCAGAAATTCCTGTATATGTTTAGATGCCCCGACAATCGTACTCTTTAACCGCGCAACTTCCTTATCAATCTGCTCCTTCTTATGTAATGTCCCAAAATAAAGTTCTTCCGGGACTAGTCCAACTTCATAACCTACCTGACGCAGTCGCAAGTCCGCATTATCCTGTCGAAGCAAAAGACGGTACTCCGCCCTGGAAGTCATCATACGATAAGGTTCAAAATTTTCCTTTGTCACTAGGTCATCTATCAGGACACCAATATAAGCCTGGGAACGATCCAGAACAATCTGTTCTTCTCCCCTGAGAAAAAGTGATGCATTAATACCAGCCATCAGACCTTGTGCCGCCGCTTCCTCATAACCGCTGCTGCCGTTAAACTGCCCACCGCTGAAAAGCCCTCTGATATTTTTAAACTCCAAAGTAGGGTTAAGCTGCTTTGGATCAATACAGTCATACTCTATGGCATAGGCATTCCTCACCATTTTGCAATGCTCCAATCCCGGCACTGTCCGATACATGGCAAGCTGTACATCTTCTGGAAGTGAAGATGACATACCACTCACATACATCTCATTGGTATGAATCCCTTCAGGTTCAATAAAAACCTGATGTCTGTCTTTATCTGAAAATTTAACTACTTTATCTTCAATAGAAGGACAGTATCTTGGTCCCGTCCCTTCGATCACACCCGAATAAATAGGAGACCTGTCAAGATTAGCTCTTATAATATCGTGAGTCTGCTCATTCGTATAAGTCAGATAACAGGATATCTGATCAATCTGTACTTCGTCAGGATTTGTAGAAAAAGAAAAGGGAATAACCCTCTCGTCTCCAAACTGTTCCTCCATCTTTTCAAAATCCAGAGAACGCCTGTCCATTCTTGCCGGCGTACCTGTTTTAAAGCGGCGCATTTCAATTCCCAATTCCAAAAGAGAATCCGTCAGGTGATTAGCCGCCTGCAGACCATTTGGTCCTGTATAAGTGATAGCCTCCCCACAGAGACATCTGGCTTTCAGATAAGTACCTGTACATAAAATAACTGCCTTACACTCATAGACAGTTCCCGTAAAAGTTTTTAATCCCACTATTTTTCGATTCGCCATAACTGAAGAATCTTCCAAAATATCTTCTACCAGAAGATCACAGACCTCAGCCTGTTTTATTGTCAAATGCTCCTGATTCTCCAGAACCTTACGCATGGCACGGGAATACTCCGCCTTATCTGCCTGTGCCCTGAGGGAATGCACTGCCGGACCTTTCGATCTGTTTAACATCTTAGACTGGATAAAAGTCTTATCAATATTTTTTCCCATCTCCCCGCCAAGCGCATCAATCTCTCTCACAAGATGCCCCTTTGAAGTTCCTCCTATATTCGGATTACATGGCATAAGGGCAATACTGTCCACGCTTACCGTAAAAATCACAGTCTCAAATCCAAGCCGCGCGCATGCCAAAGCTGCCTCACACCCCGCATGACCCGCACCGACGACACATACATCTACTTTTTCTCTCAACTCATTCATATTCAATTAAACTCCCTATTAAATCGAAATATAAAATTTTTTAGCGAAATGTCACTTAACATAAGCTTTAGAAATTCTTTTCGATCACTTTCCCATACAAAACTTTGAAAAAATTTCATTCACCAGATCATCCCCAACCTCTTCCCCAATAATCCTTCCAAGAGAAGCGTAAGCATTCATCAGATCAATCGAATAAAAGTCTTCCGGCATATCATTTTCCAGACTGCCCTGTACTTCTTTCATGCTTTCAAGCGCTTCCAGAAGCGCCTCCTTATGACGCGAACTCGTAATACAGACTTCATCATCATAAGAAATCTGCCCATGAAAAAACATCTTTTTAATCAAACTCACAAGCGAATCTAATCCGTCATTTTTTCTGGCAGAAATTTTAATCATATAAATATTTTCATTGTCATTCCTATTTTCATCCTTTTCTGCGCCAGAAAGTTCATATAAACTGCATTTCTTTTCACAAACATTGGAAAACAGCGCATCGACAGAAGATTTATCAACTACTTCATCCAAATCCGATTTATTTAAGAGAATAATCGTTTTCTTATCTTTTATCATACGGATAATATCCGCATCATTTTCGTCCAAGGGAATAGAAGAATCCATCACATACAAAATTAGATCTGCTTCTTCAGAAATAGTTTTAGCTTTTTCGACACCTATTTTCTCTACCACATCCTCTGTATTCCTGATACCAGCCGTATCTATAATATTTAAGGTAAATTCTCCCAGATTAACCGTTTCCTCAAGTGTATCTCTTGTCGTTCCCGCAATATCCGTAACAATGGCACGGTCCTGCCCCACAAGCAAATTCAGGAGAGAAGATTTTCCCACATTCGGCTTACCTACAATAACCGTGCGGATTCCTTCCTTCAACATCTTTCCATCATCCGCGGAATCCAAAAGTTTATTCAATTCCTTCATAAGATAAGAAATCTGATCCGATAATTTTTCTGTATATCCGTCCAAACTGATATGTTCCGGGTCATCCAGGGCTGATTCAATAAAGGCAATCTCATATAAAATCTTTTCCCGAAGCTCCTTTACTTTATCAAAAACTGAACCTCGAAGCTGCTTGATGGAAGATCTGAGGGCAAACTGGTTTTTTGCGTGAATCGTATCCATAACCGCTTCCGCTCTTGAAAGATCCATTCTTCCATTTAGAAAAGCACGTTTTGTAAATTCTCCTGGTTCCGCCAGTCTGGCTCCCGCTTCAATCACTGTCATCAAAATTTTTTTCATCATTAAAGCGCCGCCATGACAATTGATTTCCACCGTATCTTCCGTCGTATAACTGTGAGGCGCTTTCATAACAGATACCATCACTTCGTCTATCAGATCTCCTTCTTTTTCTACAATAAAACCATAATGAATGGTATGAGACTGATAGCCGGAAAGAACATCCTCATTTCTTTTATTGCGGTATATTTTATGGACAATCGGAATCGCTTCATCACCACTCACCCTTATAATTCCTATTCCCGAATCAGACAGAGCAGTAGCGATCGCAGCAATCGTATCTGTTTTCATAAATTTTCCTTCACACTTTCCAAATTAATTACTAAGATTTATATCATTTACAATTATTCAATTTTACTACATACTCCATAAAAAATCTACTATGACAAAAACCGGCAGGTTTATCTACCCGCCGGTTTTCACATATTTTAGTTTCTTTTATTCACTATCCTTACTGCCGTAGCTTTTTTCGTAATTCTTTTCATATTTTTTTTCGCTTCTCTCATATTTCTTCAAAACCACAACCACATGACGGAAAGGCTCATCACCTTCACTGTAAGTCGTCACATACTTATCATTCTGGAGAGCGGAATGAATAATTCTTCTCTCATAAGGATTCATAGGCTCCAGAGAAACAGGTCTCTTGGTTCTTTTTACTTTATATGAAATATTCTTTGCCAGATTTTCCAACGTTTCTTTTCTTCTCTTGCGATAGTTTTCCGTATCAACCTTAACTCGGATATAATTTTCTGTATCCTTATTTACTACAAGAGATACGAGATACTGTAAGGAATCCAGAGTCTGTCCTCTCTTTCCGATCAGAATACCCATTTCATCTCCGGAAAGTTCGATATCCATAGAGCTGTCATTTTCATTATAGCTGACATTTGCAACAACTGTAAGATCCATCGCTGCAAAAACATCTTTAAGGAAATCCTTCGCTTTATCTTCTACAGAAGATTTAACCCTTACCTTAATGACAGCGGGTCTTGCTCCAATACCGAGCAATCCCGTTTTTCCTTCATCAACAACTTCATATTCCAGCTTATCGCTGGTTACCGTAAATTTCTGACATGCTTCCGTAATTGCATCATCAACTGTTTTTGCGGATATTTCAATATAGTCCATCTCTTTACCTCCCTGATCTATTTGTTATTTTTTTCGTTATACTGTTTCACCATATTTGCTTTAGCCATCATACTGCCCGGCTTCGCATTTTTACTGTAATACTCTGTTGATTTTCTGACAAACTCTTCCTTTTCTTCCTGACTCATCTTAGAGGATACGGAAGCCTTCGACGCCATACCGGCATTTTTTGTATTCATGCTGGCATAAGCCGCCATCTTTTCTGCCTTCTGTCCGGCTTTTTCCATTTTCTTTTTGGCTTTATCCTCGTTTTTCCTAATGACCTCATCCAGATCCATCTTATCAATATGTTTATTAATGAGAATCTGCTGAATACTTCTCACCACAGCACCTGCTACCCAGTAAAGTCCCATACCTGCAGGCAGTGTGTAACAGAAAACCGCTGACATGACTGGCATAATCATATTCATCGTTTTCATAGACTGCATCATGGTATTTTGCTGTTCATTATCCGTATTCGTTTCCTGCTGCGGCATAAGTTTCACATTAATCCACTGTGTCACAGCTGCCAGAACAGGAATGGCAAACGCAGCAATCATCATTACGACAGATCCTGCAGCCCTTGCTTCGTGAAAAGTAAAAGAAGGGGAATTTGACATACTTAACCCCAAAAAGTTATTGTACTGGTCAAGCAGGGACAACGTATGGTCAATATCCGCCGAAAGACTGGAAAAATGCTCTTTCAGGCTCGCCCACTCCGCAGTGGAAGCCGTATTTAACACATCCACAAAAGTATTCTGCACGTAAGAGGTAACGCCGCCTATAAAATTTTCGTTTTCAAACTGTTTTTGGTACATTGTGGCATTTCTAAATGTCTGTAGAAATTCCACACTTCCCTGCTCATTGATCAACTTGTCTACCAGCGGAAAAAATGCATCTTTCACTTTTCCGACATAGGCGGGTATATTGCTGATCACACGGTAAAGAGCCAATAAAATCGGCATCTGAATCAAAAGCTGTATACAGCTGCCGGAAGGAGACACGCCATATTTTGCATATACCGCCTGCGTCTCCATATTCATAGCCATCATTGAATCATTATCTTTTTTATTTTTATACTTTTTCTGAATCGCCTGTAATTCCGGATTCATTTTTACCTGTAATTTTGAAAACTTCTGCTGTTTGATGGTAAGAGGCATCAGCAACAGATAAATAACGATCGTGAATAATATAATAGCAAGTCCAATATTTGGAATGCCTATTTTATCTATCACAAAAAAGATGCCTTCCATAATATAACCCAGCAGTTTAGCTACAGGTCCCAAAATAATACCTGTATTCTGGGTCAACAAAATATCTGACAAAATAACTTACCTCCTTACAAAGAATTAATCCTTCCTTTTTTAAGGAACAGGATCATAACCACCTTTTGAAAAAGGATTACATCTGCATATTCTCCAGAAAGCAAGAAGCCCTCCTTTGAGAGCGCCATATTTTTCGACAGCCTCCAGCCCATATTCCGAACAGGTTGGAATATAAGGGCATTTCGTGCTCTTCATGGGAGAAATATATTTTCTATAGAATTTGATAAAACCGATCATAACTTTTTTCATCATAAATTCTAACTGTAACATATTCTTACGACCTCAGCAGTAAATGCCTCGAACCATACCGAAATAGTTACTTTTCCTCATCATCATAAAAATAAATTTTGATAATATGATGAAGTTTTGAAAGATGTAACAGTGCGTTTTCGATTTCAAAAAAACCAACCGATGCCGCACTTTTTCTTGCAACGACTACTATATCTAAACCACTATTAAATATATTTTCGTGTAGCCGGTAACTCTCTCTCACCAGTCTGGCAAAGCGGTGTCTCACTACACTGTTTCCCACTTTTTTACTGGCGGAAATTCCCAGTCTGTTTATATTTTTGTTGTTTTCCAATACATACATTACCAGATACTTGTCTGCATAACTCTTACCGTTTTCATAAACATTCCGGAAATCTTTATTTTTCTTCAAGGATTCAGAAAATACCATTTTTCTGCCTTTCTGGATAATTAGAAAAATAGACCACATAAATGCGGTCTATGCTGATAATCTCTTTCTTCCCTTTGCGCGTCTTGCAGCTAAAACTTTTCTTCCGCCTTTGGTACTCATTCTCTTGCGGAAACCATGAACCTTAGCTCTATGCCTTTTTTTAGGCTGAAACGTCATTTTCATCCCATTGCACCTCCTTCTCTAAACCTTACCGATTTTATAAGGCAAACCTAATGTTATCAATTTTTGGAAAACAACATGTTGATTATATATAATTAATAGGAAAACGTCAAGTAAAACCGCGGATATTTTTAAATTTAGCGCTCATATTTTTATTTTACAGCTTTACATAATTAATCCACAATATGTTGATAAGTATGTGGATAACTTTTATCGACATTGTTGAAAAACAGTTTTAAAGTATATTTTATCAATGTGAAAATTGTTTACATCTCTTTTGATAATTATTCACATACATCTTTTTCCATGAATAGAATATGTCAACCTTTAACAAATATATCCACTTATGCACAAATACTCATTTTTCGCGTGGATAACTTATCATTTGAATTTTTCTGATGTTTGTATTATTATATATGGTAGGATAATTTCGATGTAGCATAAATTTATTTAAAACAGAACTATGCTTTATTTTATATCATAAAACAATGAGGTTATTGATGTTATGGATTCTATCAAAAAAAAGTGGGATGAAATCAAAGAGACAGTCAGAAAAGAATATGAGCTGACTGATGTTTCCTATGATACATGGATTAAACCTCTCAGCTTTTATGATGTGGAAGATAATGTGGTTATCATTATGATACCTTCTGATCAGGCTCATGCCCTCAACTATATTTCTTCCAAATATAAAAACTTTTTTAAAGTCATTGTTTCAGAAATGATGAACCATACGTACGATATTTCTTTCATATTGGAAAAAGAGACAATGGAAAAGGATAAAAAGTCAGAATCCGCAGTTAAAATTTCCAATCATGTAAATTATGAAAACGCGAATCTGAATCCAAAATATAAATTTGATACTTTTGTTGTTGGAAGTAATAACAAATTAGCACATTCCGCGGCTCTTGCTGCTGCGGAATCCCCGGGAGAAGTATATAATCCACTCTATATATATGGAGGAGCCGGTCTTGGAAAAACACACCTGATGCATTCCATCGGACATTTTATTTTAGAGAGAAATCCCGAAATAAAGGTTTTGTATGTCACTTCAGAAAACTTTACCAACGAAGTGATAAGCTGTATCAGAAGCGGTGATGCCATTAAAATGAATAATATGAGGGAAAAATACAGAACAGTGGATATTCTTATGATTGATGATATCCAGTTTATTATCGGCAAGGAAAGTACGCAGGAAGAATTTTTCCATACATTTAACACGCTTCACTCTGCCGGTAAACAGATCATTTTATCCTCAGACAAGCCGCCGAAAGATATGGAAACACTGGAAGAAAGACTGCGCTCCCGGTTTGAATGGGGACTGATCGCGGATATACAGCCTCCTGATTATGAAACCAGAATGGCTATTCTTCAAAAAAATGCAGAAAACTACAATAAGGAAATAGACAATGAAGTTTTACAATATATTGCGGAAAATGTTAAGTCAAACATCAGGGAGCTGGAAGGCGCATTAAATAAAATCATGGCGTTCTCAAAATTAAACAAAGTGGATATTAATCTGGAATATGCGGAAGAAGCTCTCAAAGATGTCATTTATCCAAATAAAAAGAAAGAAATTACACCTTCCCTTATTATAGAAGTTGTTGCAGAACATTTTGGCATCAGTCCGGAAGATATCGCTTCAAGAAAAAGAACGGCGGAGCTCGTACAGCCAAGACAGATAGTTATGTACCTTTGCAGACAGCTCACAGAGTCTTCCTTACAAAATATTGCAAAGACAATCGGAAAAAAAGATCATACAACAGTTTTACACGGCATTGAAAAGATAACGGAAAAAATGGAAAATGATGAGGAACTAAAAAATAAGGTAGATATCATCAGAAAAAAAATTGTACCTTAATTTTTATCCACATGATTTTCTACATTCAATGTGAATGAGAAGTAAATGACTGTGTTATGACATTAATGTCATTTATAATAGGTAAAAAACATTGTTTATAACTTACTGTTTATCATCATGTTATTCTTATTTATCAACAGAGGAAACGTGTTACAAAAAGCTTTTAAACAATGGGATAAATAAGGTTATTCACATATCTACATCCGTTATTATGATTACTATGAAATAATTATTTATTTATTAACCTAAGGAAAAGTTTCAACTCACCCACAAGCATGAAAGGAAATTATTCACAAATGAAAATTGTATGTACAAAATCTAATCTGTTAACCGGCGTACAGACAGTATCAAAAGCTGTCCCCAATAAAACGACCATGTCTATATTGGAATGTATTCTGGTAGATACTACAGGAGAAGATATCAAACTGACAGCTAATGACATGGAACTTGGCATTGAGACTGTGATTGAAGGAGAGATTTTAGAGAAGGGTATGATTGCCCTTGACGCTAAGATATTTCTTGAGATTGTGAGGAAACTTCCCGATAACGATATTACCATTGAGACAGATCCCTCCTTCAAGACAACGATCACTTGTGAAAAAGCGAAATTTAATATTATAGGAAAATCGGGAGAAGATTTTTCTTATCTTCCCGAAATTGAAAAAAAGGATTCTGTGGTTATCTCCCAGTTTACCTTAAAGGAAGTGATCAGACAGACTATTTTTTCCATAGCAGATAATGAAAATAATAAACTGATGACAGGAGAGCTGTTTGAGATTTCTGATGATATGTTAAAAGTGGTTTCTCTGGATGGTCACCGTATTTCCATCAGAAAGATAGCACTCAAAAATTCTTATGGAAATAAAAAGGTAGTTGTTCCCGGAAAGACATTGAGTGAAGTAAGTAAGATTTTATCCGGGGATATGGATAAAGACGTCAGTATTTTCTTTACGGACAAACATATTTTATTTGAATTTAACGATACGGTCGTTGTTTCCAGACTGATAGAAGGGGAGTATTTTAAGATAGACCAGATGCTTTCAAGTGATTACGAGACAAAGATCAAAATGAATAAGAGAGAACTTCTCGACTGTATCGACAGGGCGACTCTTCTTGTGAAGGAAGGAGATAAAAAGCCTGTTATTATTGATGTGAAAGATACTTCCATGCAGCTTAAGATGAATTCCACTGTAGGAAGCATGGATGAAGATATTGATATTGACAAAGAAGGAAAGGATCTTAAGATTGGATTCAATCCTAAGTTTTTGATCGATGCACTGCGCGTGATTGAGGATGAAGAAATTATTATTTATATGGTAAATCCGAAGGCACCCTGTTTTATCAAAGATGAGAGCGAAAGTTATATTTATATGATTCTTCCGGTGAATTTTATAAACGTCGAATAATAACGCGAAAAGAAGTTCTAAAGACATCGCGCCATAGGACGTGATGCCAAGAACTTCTAAGTTTCGCGTAAGAGAATGCTAAAAACAGCATTCTCTGTACATATGTGTATAGGATGTAAAAATATGGAAACAATAAAAATAAGGGATGATTTTATCAAGCTTGGGCAGGCTTTGAAGCTGGCGGGTCTTGTGGAATCCGGCGTGGATGCGAAAATGGAAATACAGGAAGGATTTGTGAGGGTAAACGGCGAGGTGGAAGTACAGCGCGGTAAAAAAATACGTCCCGGTGATGTAATTGAATATAACGGACAACAAATTAAGGTAGTGGACGAATGATTATCAAATCGTTAGAATTAGCAGATTTCAGAAATTATGATTCTCTACATATTGATTTCAGTAAGGGAACAAATATTTTATATGGTGATAACGCACAGGGAAAGACAAATATCTTAGAAGCCATTTTTTTATCTGCTACTACCAAATCCCATAAGGGAAGTAAAGATAAAGATATTGTTAATTTTGCGAAAGAAGAGGCGCATATAAGAACTTATCTTGAAAAAGATGAAGTTGAGATAAGAGTAGATATGCATCTTCGCAAAAGTAAAACAAAGGGTATCGCGATTGACGGTCAAAAGATAAAAAAAGCGGCAGAACTTCTAGGACTGTTAAATGTCGTATTTTTTTCGCCGGAAGACCTTTCTATTATTAAAAATGGTCCTTCGGAGAGAAGAAGATTTGTGGATATGGAACTGTGTCAGCTCGACTCGTTTTATATCTATAATCTGAATCACTACAATAAAATAGTGAATCAGAGAAATAAGCTGCTGAAGGATATGTATTTTAATCCATCCTTAAGGGAGACTTTGAATATATGGGATTCCCAGCTAGTTTCTTTTGGAAGTAAAATTATAGAGAGAAGGAAACTTTTTGTAGAGCAGTTAAATGAAATTATTTTTGATATTCATAAAAAATTATCAGGCGGTAAGGAAGAATTAGTTATTCAATATGAACCTGATGTTTTGATTGAAGATTATGAAAAAGCTCTTTGTGCCTGTCAGGACAGGGATGTTAAGTTAAAGCAGACGACAGTGGGACCGCACAGGGATGATTTTTCATTTATGGTGGGAGATATCGATATCAGAAGATTCGGATCTCAGGGGCAGCAGAGAACGGCGGCGCTTTCTTTAAAATTGTCGGAGATAGAACTTGTAAAGAAATTAACGAAAGATAATCCTGTTCTGCTGCTTGACGATGTGTTGTCAGAGCTTGACAGCAACAGGCAAAATTATCTGCTAAGTACGATCGGCGATATCCAAACGATTATTACATGTACAGGATTGGATGAATTTGTCAATAACCGGTTTGAGATTGATAAGGTTTTTAAGATAGAAAACGGAAGTATCGTGGAGTAATTGTTTATAGGGGATTTTGCGTTTTAAAGCGGAGGGAAAAATGGCAGATAATTTTGAAGAAATGAATAACAGTGAATATGGTGCGGACCAGATACAGATTCTGGAAGGTTTAGAGGCAGTCAGAAAAAGACCCGGTATGTATATCGGCAGCACTTCCCTGAGAGGGCTTCATCATCTTGTCTATGAGATCGTTGACAATTCTGTGGATGAAGCACTTGCCGGTGTCTGCACGGAAATTCATGTGACGATTAATCAGGATAATTCTGTTACCGTGGAAGATAACGGACGCGGCATTCCGGTAGGAATTAATCACAAAGCGGGTATTCCCGCTGTAGAAGTGGTGTTTACGGTTCTTCACGCAGGCGGTAAATTTGGCGGCGGCGGATATAAAGTATCCGGCGGCTTACATGGTGTGGGAGCTTCCGTGGTAAACGCGCTGTCTGACTGGCTGGAAGTAGATATATGTCATGAGGGTAAAATATATCATCAGCGTTATGAGAGAGGACATGCCTGCAATAAATTGAAAGTAATTGGAGACTGTGACCCGGAAAAGACAGGAACAAGGGTACAGTTTAAACCTGACGGCACGATTTTTGAAGAGACGGTATTTGAGTATGATACGTTAAAGACAAGACTGCGAGAGACAGCTTTTCTGACAAAAGGATTAAAAATTGTCTTAAAAGATGACAGAGATGGCCAGAAGCAGGAAAAAACATTCCACTATGAGGGCGGTATCAAGGAATTTGTTACATACTTGAACAGAAGCAAAGAGTTTTTGTATGAGCAGATCATGTATTTTGAAGGGACAAAAAACGGCGTTTATGTGGAGGTGGCGCTGCAGCACAATGATTCTTACAATGAGAGCGTTTACACTTTCGTAAACAATATCAATACACCTGAAGGCGGTACGCATCTGGTTGGTTTCAGAAACGCTTTGACAAAAACTTTTAACGATTACGCGCGAAATAATAAACTGTTGAAGGATAGTGAACCGAATCTTTCTGGCGAGGATATAAGGGAAGGACTGACGGCTATTATAAGTGTTAAAATTGAAGATCCGCAGTTTGAGGGACAGACAAAACAGAAACTTGGTAATTCTGAGGCGCGTGGTGCGGTAGATAATATTGTGAGTGAACAGCTCACCTACTTTTTAGAGCAGAATCCTTCTGTGGCGAAAATTATATGTGAAAAATCCATTCTGGCACAGAGGGCGAGGGAGGCGGCGAGAAAGGCGAGAGATCTGACACGCCGTAAGACAGCTCTGGAGGGAACGTCTCTTCCCGGAAAACTAGCGGACTGTTCCGATAAAGACCCGAAAAACTGTGAAATTTATATCGTTGAGGGAGATTCTGCAGGCGGCTCCGCAAAAACTGCAAGAAGCCGTGCGACACAGGCGATCCTTCCTCTGCGCGGTAAAATTCTGAATGTGGAAAAGGCACGTCTCGATAAGATATATGCCAACGCAGAAATCAAAGCTATGATAACAGCTTTCGGTACGGGAATCCATGAAGATTTCGATATTTCAAAACTGCGTTATGACAAAATTATTATTATGACGGATGCAGATGTGGACGGCGCCCATATCGCAACTTTGATGCTGACGTTTATCTATCGTTTTATGCCGGAACTGATTAAACAGGGTCATGTGTACCTAGCAAAACCTCCGCTTTATAAATTGGAGAAGAATAGACAGGTATGGTATGCTTACAGCGATGATGAACTGGAAGCCATTCTGGCTGAAGTTGGACGTGACCAGAACAATAAAATACAGCGTTACAAAGGTTTGGGTGAGATGGATGCGGACCAGCTCTGGGAGACTACGATGGATCCCGAGAGAAGAATTCTTCTTCGCGTGAACTTCAATGAGGAAGAGGAATCTGAGGTAGATCTTACCTTCAACACGCTTATGGGAGACAAAGTAGAACCCCGCAGAATTTTCATTGAAGAAAATGCGAAGTTTGTAAAGAATTTAGATATATAGCAGGCATTTGTTTTTCCAGCACGCTATAACGAGCAAATATCCGATGAGATCGGATAAGAAGTGCGCAAGCACGAATTTGCGAGTCTAGAGGAGAAAAAAATGGATGATAAAATTTTTGACAAGATAGAGGACGTCGATCTTAAGAAAAAGATGGAAGATTCTTATATCGATTATGCCATGAGCGTCATTGCCGCCCGTGCGCTGCCGGATGTGAGAGACGGTCTGAAGCCTGTACAGCGCCGCGTCCTTTATTCCATGATTGAATTGAATAACGGGCCGGATAAGCCTCACAGAAAGAGCGCCCGTATCGTCGGTGATACCATGGGTAAATATCATCCTCACGGTGACAGTTCCATTTACGGAGCGTTGGTAAATATGGCGCAGGACTGGTCCACCAGATATCCGCTTGTGGACGGGCATGGGAATTTCGGTTCCATGGATGGAGACGGCGCTGCAGCGATGCGTTACACAGAAGCGCGTCTCAGCAAAATTTCCATGGAGCTTCTGGCAGATATCAATAAAAATACCGTGGATTTTGTGCCGAATTTCGATGATACGGAGAAAGAGCCCGTGGTCCTGCCTAGCCGTTATCCTAATCTTTTGGTAAACGGTACAACAGGAATTGCGGTTGGTATGGCTACCAACATCCCTCCTCACAATCTTCGTGAGGTCACAAATGCAGTTGTTAAAATTATTGATAACCAGATTACAGACAGCAGGAAGACGGAAATAGAGGAACTGCTCCAGATTGTGAAGGCTCCCGATTTTCCCACTGGTGGTATTATTTTGGGGACGAAAGGCGCGGAGGAAGCGTACCGCACAGGACGCGGTAAAGTGAGAGTCCGTGCAGTCACGGAAATAGAGACGATGGATAACGGAAAGAGCCGTATTATCGTGACAGAGCTTCCCTATATGGTGAATAAGGCAAATCTTATCTTAAAGATTGCCGATTTGGTAAAATTGAAAAAAATTGATGGTATCACAGACCTGCGGGACGAGACAAACCGTGAAGGTATGAGAATCGTGATCGAGCTGAGAAAGGATGCAAACGCTAATGTGATCCTGAACCAGCTTTATAAGCATACACAGCTGCAGGATTCTTTCGGTGTTATCATGCTTGCCTTAGTGGATAACCAGCCGAAGGTGATGAACCTTCTGGACATGCTCACCTACTATCTGGATCATCAGAAGGATGTGGTGACGAGAAGAACGAAATATGATCTTGACAAGGCAGAAGAGAGAGATCATATTTTACAGGGTCTGCTGATTGCTCTGGATAACATTGACGAAGTGATTCAGATTATGAGAAGCAGCCGCACCACTGCCATCGCTAAAGAAAGATTGATGGAGCGTTTCGGGTTTTCCGACGTACAGGCACAGGCGATCGCGGATATGCGTCTGCGCGCGCTGACCGGTCTGGAGAGAGAAAAGCTTGAGAACGAGCATGAGGAGCTCCTCAAAAAGATTCAGGAGTTGAAGGCGATTTTGGCTGATGAAAAACTACTTCTTGGCGTGATCAAAGAGGAAATGATGATTACCGCTGAAAAGTACGGCGATGACAGAAGAAGTAAGATCGGATTTGACGTTTATGATATCAATATGGAGGATCTGATTCCGAGGGATAATACCGTAATTGCCATGACCAGCCTTGGTTATATCAAGCGCATGACGGTGGACAATTTCAAGTCCCAGAACAGGGGAGGCAAGGGCATCAAGGGAATGCAGACCATTGAGGAGGATTATATTGAGGACCTTCTCATGACGACAACCCACCATTACCTCATGTTCTTTACGAACTACGGCAGGGTGTACCGTCTGAAAGCATATGAGATTCCCGAGGCGAGCCGTACCGCGAGAGGTATTGCGATCGTTAATATTTTGCAGTTGAATCCGGGTGAAAAAATTTCAGCAATGATTCCGATTAAGGATTATGAAGAAAACAAAAATCTCTTTATGGTGACAAAACGAGGCATTGTGAAAAAAACTTCCATCATGGAATTTTCCAATGTCAGGAAAAACGGGCTGGCGGCTATCAATCTGCGGGATGATGACGAATTGATTGAGGTAAAAGCAACTTCCAGTGAGACAGATATTTTCCTTGTCACAAAACATGGCATGTGTATCCGCTTTAAGGAGACGGACGTAAGACCTACCGGCAGGTCTTCCATGGGTGTGATTGGCATGAATCTGTCTGACAGGGATGAGATTGTAGGAATGCAGTTAGACCATCAGGGAGATTCCCTTCTGATTGTGTCGGAAAACGGCATGGGCAAGAGGACGTATCTGGAAGAGTTTACCGTGCAGAAACGCGGCGGCAAGGGCTTAAAGTGCTATAAGATTACGGAAAAAACAGGTAATGTGGTCGGCGTAAAAGCTGTCAATGACGATCACGAAATTATGATGATCACCACGGAAGGTATCATCATCCAACTCCGTATGGAAGATATCTCAACCCTCGGCAGAATCACTTCCGGCGTGAAAATGATCAATCTGGACGATAATGTGAAAGTGGCGAAAATTGCCAAGGTTCGGGAAAAGATCAGCAACGGTGAGGAAGAGTTTGAGAATATCGACGATGCCATGGAGGAAATACCTGAGGAGGAGAAGTATAATCTTCCCGAAGATTATGATGATGGGAAAGAAGTGAATCTTCCGAAAGAAGAGGAAGAGGATGAATAAGAAACTTAGGAGAATGCCTTAAAAATAGGCATTCTCTGCATTTATGAGGAAAAGTATGAGTGATTATAAAATAGCTGTCATAGGAGATATTCACAGTAATTATGTGGGGCTTGAGAGGTGTATCGAACATGCCTTAAAGCAAGATCCCGATGAGTTTTTGTTTCTTGGGGATTATATCAGCGACTGTCCCTATCCGCAGAAAACAATGAAGATTGTCTATGAGATGGATCGCGATTATAAGTGCCGTTTTATCCGGGGAAACCGGGAAGATTATATGCTGAACCACAGGAAAAATCCGGAGGAACGGTGGACGTATTCTTCTGCCAGCGGCAATCTGCTTTACACTTATGAAAATTTGACAGAACGGGATTTTCAATTTTTTGAAAGTCTTGCTATTAATGGTTATTATGAGAGAGAGGGATATCAGCCTTTTCGTTATTGTCACGGTTCCTTAGTTCGTTCCAATGAGATATTGGAACCGAACGGTGAAAATACCATCCAGATTATGAAAGGTCTTGATGTGAATTTACTGATATCCGGACATGTACATTTTCAGGAAGAAAAGGTATACGATGGCAAGAAGATACTGCATCCGGGCTCGGTGGGTGTTCCTTGGTATTTTGACGGAAGAACGCAGTATATGATGCTTCACGGGTCGAAAAGAGGATGGGAAGCGGAATTTTTTCAACTGGATTATGATGTGGAAAAATTGGTAAAGGATTTTGAAACTTCCGGGTTAAATGAAAAATCGCTGGCATGGTCGAAAATCACAATTCACACGCTTCGTACAGGTATCGACCATAATTTGGCATGTCTGACAAGGGCAAAAGAGTTGTGTAAGGAGGCGGAAGGAAGCGTGAACTGGCCGGATATTCCCGAGAAATACTGGCAGCAGACTTTGAGGGAATTTGGGATTGCGGATTGAATTTAGTAAAATAAATCGAATAAAAAAGGTTCCTGCGTCGAAAAGCAGGAACCTTTTTATGCACACTTTTTAGTTTTCTTCCTCATTATTATGATTAATAACCATAGATACGATGCCACAGGCAATGCCAAAAACGGGATAGACCACCCATGCAATATGCCATAATTTTCCAAGTAGACCGCATCCGAGAAAGATCATGGTGGCAACCATCATAATGCTGCCGCAGATGACACCGATTTTTTTATCGTTTTTGTAGGTCTGCGAATTGTGGTCATGCATCAGGTTGTAGCGCTCAATATTGTATTTGCTGTCCTGTGTGCCTGCGTAGACAAACAATATAACGGCTATGGTTACAAGGAACATAAATATAGCGCCGCCAAGTGCATCGAAGTCAATCCTGTTCCGTATCATATGGTTGGCAGAAATAACCGCGTCAAGCGTGACTGCCAGAATCATGCCGAAAATAATGAGAACGACCCCGGTAGTGATAAATTGAATCAGTTTTTTGTGAAATGCTTCTTTTTCCTCATCCGAATAAAAGTTTTCTATGTATGGATATTTCTTTTCAAAATAACTTCTCTGTAGGCCGGAAACAATAAAAATTGCTACGGCTGCTATTACGAAGAAAAGAAATATGATGCCGGAAAATTCATCCATATCAAAACCATGTACTTTAGGAATAAAAGTATTTAAAAGCAGCATAATAGTAACTCCGCTCAAGATTAGTCCCACACCTGTTGTAATTCTTCTGCTGAATTGATTCATAAACTGATCATAGTTGCATTTGTCCTCCACATACTGCGAGCTGATGTCTTTCTGCACCAGATCGTCCAAACTACAGTGGAAGAGATTGGCAAGCTGCAACAGTTTATCCATTTCAGGGTAGGTCGTATCCGATTCCCATTTGGAGACAGACTGTCTTGATACTTCTAAAGATTCCGCCAGTTGTTCTTGTGTGATGTTGTCCCGTTTTCTTAAAAATTGTAAGTTTTGTCCTAAGCTCATAATGTAATCTCCTGTTCTTTTTTCCGCGAGCAATGGGCCAAGCGGATGTGTAAGCACATCCATTTGGCGAATGCTGCGAGAGTTTAATACCCTGCAGCTTACTACGGGGTATTTGACTTGCGCCGGCTATGGTCATATTGTAGGATAGCGGAGATGTAAAGACCATCAATTTCATGTTGCTTTTAAATATTTTCATGTAAAGTTGCGGTTGCATCCCCGTAAATACGGCGTTTTTAACGATAGCGGAACAAAATAGAAGATTGACACTGAATCGTTACGATCAGACAATTTTCTCAAAATCTTCGATGCCGTGTTTGCACCATGGGCAGATAAAATCGGGCGGAAGTTCTTCTCCTTCATAGACATAGCCGCAGACTATGCAGCGCCATCCCTTTGTGGTGGAAGCTTCCGGTTTGGGTTTTACAAATTCATGGTAGTAGGAATAGGTCATTGCCTTTTCGTCAGAAATGACATCACAGTCGTTTACCGAGCATATAAAGAGCATGTGTGTTCCCAAATCGACTGTATTGATCACTTTACAGTCAATAAAAGCCGAAGTGTGCTCTTTGAGGTAAGGAAGCTCCTGCCCTGTCATTGTGAAAGGATAGTCCACGAATTTATCAGTTTCGCGTCCGCTCTGGAAACCGAAATGTTTGAAAAGGGAAAAAGGCGCTGTCTCGGAAAGCACGGACAGAGATACCATATTTGATTTCTGTATGATCTCGCAGGTCAGGTTCTCTTTGTTGACTGCCACTGCAATCTGCAGGGGGTTGCTTGTCACCTGCATCACCGTGTTTACGATACAGCCGTTCATTTTTGTGTCAAACTTGGATGCCGCCACATAAAGACCGTAGGATAATTGAAATAAAGCATTGGTATTCATAATGATCTCCTTTACGTTTCCATATATTTTTATTATGTGAAAAAGCAGAGGTATTATTCGTTTCGACTGCCTTTTCCGCATTTATATTATTATAGATACACCCTATTTATTTGTAAAGGGTCGGCTGTACGATCGAAAAATAAATTGTAAAATATTGTATTCAAACGTATAATGATAGTATGTTTAAAAAGACGGGTTAGCTATAAGCGGAGAGGAGAATAAATTTTGGAAATTCAATTTCAGTCACGTTGGTTTGAGAAATGTATCAGGGATTATCTGGGGATTGCAGATGGAAAAATTACGACAGAAGATGTGAGTGTTATCAAATATTTGTATGTGAGCACAACTGACGGTTATTTTTTAGGATTTGGCAGGGGTGATCTGCCTGAAAATTTTGAGTTTTCAGATGCGGGAGATGAGTGGTTTTGCCGTTGTCTGTCAGATACGGGAAAATATCGTACAGTAGAAGAGTTTATAGATATAAGGGAATGGGAAGACAGTAAAGAACTTCAAATTAAAAGTGAGCTTTTAGATGAAGAACGTGAAGATAAAGACGCATCAGATATGCAGGATTTTGAGAGCAGCGTCAAAATTTATGAGCCTGAAGAAAATGATTTTGATGGGCTTGTAAGGAATGAAATGACGTATGACTATGGAATACTTTATCCGGAAGATTTTGTACATCTGAAAAATCTGGAAGTTGTGCGTCTTATGTCCTGTGAGACAGAGATTCATAGTCTGGCATTTTTAGAATCGTTGTCTAAAATACGTGTTTTGGAAGTGGGACAGGTAAGTTTACATACGCTTGAAGGTTTAGATAAAATGATCGGGCTTGAAAAGCTTTGTATATGGGCAAATTAAGTTCCTATTATTAAAAATATATCTGGCTTTAATACAGAAAAGCAGAGATTCGGAAGAGTCCCTGCTTTTTTTCTGCCCAATTGACTGGTGAAAAGTAACAGTTCAGCTCAGGACTTTGCACTTGCTGCAAAGTCCGTGAGAATAAGTAATGGCTGAAAAGAATCCGGCCTCTTTGCCGAAGGCAAAATTGGAATAGGCCGAATTCAGTAACTATGAAGCCGAAGGCTGAATAGTTATGGTCATAATCCCGGTATATTGCAAATATAATGAAAATAAGGGCGCATATTTCACCGAATTTGCAAATCCGAAAAAAAGAGGATAAAATAGGAGATATTGTAATATGAAAGACGAAAACAATATTTCAAAAGCGATAGAGGAAAGACGAGAGAAGGTTATGAAATTTGAGAGTGCGGAACAAAAGAGACATTATATGTTGGAAGAACCGGTGGAAAAACTGGTATGCAGGTTGGCGATGCCTACCATATTAAGTATGCTTGTCACTTCGTTTTATAATATGGCGGACACTTTTTTTGTGGGAAAACTTGATACCCAGTCCACAGCAGCGGTGGGAATTGTCTTTTCCCTGATGGCGATTATTCAGGCAATCGGATTTCTGTTTGGACACGGTTCCGGCAATTTTATTTCCCGGAAACTGGGTGCGGGTGATATTGAAGAGGCGGAGAAAATGTCCGCGGTCGGCTTTTTTACTTCCTTCATGGCAGGCGTGGCAATTATGGTAGGATGTATGTTTTTTATCGAACCGCTCTCCTATCTGCTCGGTTCCACGGAGACGATCCAGCCGTATACAGTGGCTTATCTGCGGATCATTCTGATCGGTGCGCCTGCCATGACGGCGTCTTTGGTGTTAAATAACCAGATGCGTTTTCAAGGAAGCGCTTTTTATGCTATGATCGGTATCGTGTCGGGCGCGGTGATCAATATTGTTCTGGATCCGATTCTGATTTTCTGGTGCGGCATGGGTGTTGCCGGGGCGGCGCTTGCTACAACCATAAGTCAGTATTTAAGTTTCTTTTTCCTATTGATTATGATAAGGCGTGGCGGGAATATTCAGATCCGTTTCCAGAATTTTAAACCGAGCCTGCATTTTTTTATCGAAGTGATCCGGGGCGGGATTCCTTCCCTATTCCGTCAGGGGCTTGCCAGTGTTGCTACAATTTGTCTAAATCATGCAGCGGGCGTTTACGGCGACGCGGCTATCGCGGGAATGTCCATTGTGTCACGTATTATGATGTTTGCCAATTCCGCACTGATCGGTTTCGGTCAGGGCTTTCAGCCTGTGTGCGGTTTCAATTACGGGGCGAAACGATATGAACGGGTGTTAAAGGCGTTTGGTTTCTGTGTGAAGGTGGCTTTCGTCTGTCTTCTGGGAATGGCGGTTGTGGTATATATCTTTGCGCCTCAGCTTGTGACTATTTTCAGAAAAGATGATCCGGACGTTATCATGGTAGGAACGGCGGCACTGCGGTATTCGGTGATTGCTTTTCCGTTAGCTGCGTGGATTATCATGTGTAATATGATGTTGCAGTCCATCGGCAAGGGATTGAAAGCGTCCATCGTTGCTTCCGCCAGACAGGGTATTTTCTTTTTGCCCCTCATTGCCATTCTGCCGCATTTTTTCGGGCTTGCGGGAGTGGAAGCATGTCAGGCGGTGTCGGATTTCTGCGCGCTTACGGTGTCGATTCCACTTGGGGTGAGTGTGATTAGGGAGATGAAGAGGGAGGAAAGGGAAGAAAACGATAGTGATTTGTAAATGGGTGGATTATAATTTTAGTATATTATGATTTAGTAGTTTATGTTTTAGTAATTTATACTTTAGTAAATTGTAATTGATTAAAATAAAATGATATGGTATATTATTGAGTAACAGGAGGGGTACAAGCTATGTTTATTGGCAGAGAGCGGGAACTGGCATCCTTGAATCAATTATACCAGTCTGATAAATTTGAGTTTGCAGTCGTTTATGGTCGCCGTCGTGTAGGAAAATCGGCGCTGATCAATCAGTTTATCCGAAATAAAAAAAGCATTTATTTTATGGGCGTTGAGAGCAATGCCGCGCAGAATCTGGGAAATTTTAGTAAAAGTATTATGGAATTTGGGACGGGCATTCCTGCGGAGATGGCTTTTGTATCCTTTCAGGCGGCGCTAGAATATGTCTTTAAAATAGCTGAAAAAGAAAGGCTTATCCTTGCCATTGACGAATATCCTTATGTGGCTCGTTCTTCCAAGAGTCTTGCTTCCACTTTACAGCTTTTGATTGACCAGTATAAAGACAGTTCTAAGCTGATGTTGATTCTCTGCGGCTCCTCCATGTCTTATATGGAAGATCATGTGCTGGCTTACAAATCGCCGCTCTATGGCAGAAGGACAGCACAGATGAAGATACTGCCTTTTGATTTTGAGGACGTCTGTCGCTACTATAAAAATTTTTCTGATCAAGATAAAGCGCTGGCTTACGGAATCGTGGGAGGAACACCGCAGTATCTGTTACAGATGGACGACAGTAAAAGCATAGAAGAAAATATAAAGAATACGTTTTTGAATCCTATTTCTTTTTTGTTTGAGGAGCCGGAAAATCTGTTAAAGCAGGAAGTGAGAGAACCTGCTCTGTATAATGCCATTATTACCTCTATAGCGACGGGCGCTTCGCGGATGGCGGAGATTTCCACAAAAGTGGGAGAAGACACGAGTGTCTGTGTGACTTATCTGAAAAATCTGATTGCGTTGGGACTGGTTCGCAAGGAAACGCCTTACGGTGAAAAGGCTTCCAGAAAATCTATTTATTTTATTGATGACAATATGTTTCGATTTTGGTACCGATTTATACCAGAAAACAGTTCCATGATTGTCCGCGGGGCTGTTGATGTGGTTTATAAACGGATGGAACCATATCTGTCTGATTATATGGGAAAGGTATTTGAAGAGATTTGTAAGCAGTATCTTTGGAAACTTCTGCTTACAGGGAAATCGCCCGTAGAATTTAAAGAGCTTGGCCGCTGGTGGGGTACGGATTCATCTACCAGAAGTCAGGCAGAGATTGATATCATGGGGGAAGAAGATCAAGATACTGCACTATTTGCCGAGTGTAAATGGACAAACGAAAAAGTAGATGCGGGTGTTTTGGAAAAACTGGCGGAAAAAAGCAGGCTGTTCCATTACCGTAATACCCATCTCTATCTTTTTGCCAAAAATGGATTTACGAGAGGATGCGAAGAAAAGGCGGGAGAGATGGGGAATGTAAAGATGGTTTCCTATAGCGATATTATAAAGTTGTTAGGGTGAATGTTTCATATTATAAAATGGGAAGAATGGAGGGAGAAAGTATGAGAAGAAAAATGCAGGCATTATTTCAAAACGGAGACAAGGACACTTTTGCCCATGCAGAATAGCGGGCATATAGAACTCTGCATGGGCGGCTAAAACTATATGTTCTGCTGTTTCTGCACTTTATTTATGCAAAGATCGTCAACCCTGCAGCAAGCTGCAAGATTGACTCGTAAATAAGGAGCGGTGAAAATGAAATATATAAATGCAGCAGAGATATTGCCGGATCAGCTATTGAAGGAGCTTCAAAGATATGTGAGTGGTGAGGTACTTTATATTCCTAAGGCGTCAGACAAGAAGGAATGGGGAACTGCCAACGGTTCGCGCCTGTTTTATCAGAAGCGGAATGAGGAAATAAAAAGGCTTTATAAAGCCGGGTATTCTCTGGATATATTAGTGGAACGCTATCATCTGGCATATAGCACGATCAGGAAAATAGTATACGGATAATTGCAGGACGCTTGCCCGAAAGGCAGGCGTCTTTTGCGGTGATTTTATTTATAGTCATTCTCATCCCTGTCAGTATTGTTTCCTGTCTGTTACAATGATGACGTATCATAAGTTTCACAAATTAATTTCTTAAAAATAGAAAAATACAAGGAAAGTGAGGGATCAGAGGTATGAAAAACATAACGACGAAGCAGTTTCAGTTATTATCGGACAATCAGACGGTATGGGATTTACTAGTCGAGAATTACGCGGAAAATGGAGTAGAGGCGCCATTTTTTGAATACGCGCTTACCTCAAGCTGGCTGGATAAACGTTATCTTTATCTAAACAGACTTTGGTTTGATAAAGGGAAGGCAGTTGCCATTGTTTTCTATGAACAGCCGTGTACAGATATATATTTTAGCCTGCATCAGGGATATGAAGCGTTAGCGGAGGAGATGATAGCATATGCGGAAAAGTACATGCCGGGAAATGAGAAAGAAAAGACATTCTTTTTTTGCCCGGGGCAGCAGGCGCTGATGGATGCTGCAGAAAAAAAGGGGTACAGACAGGAATTTACCATCGAGAATTATGTCATTGATTTTGATACGGCGCAATTAAATTACCCATTGCCGGAGGGGTTTCATTTTGTAAAACACGATAAGGTGGACCCGGTAAAACATGCGATTTGCTGTTGGAAAGGGTTTGACCATGAGGATAAGGGTCCGTTTGAAAACTGGGAAGGGGAAGATCCGGGAACGCCATGGAATCCCCAAAAAGCATATCAGGGTACCATTAGCGATATTATGGCTCCGCCCCCGCATTCTACATATGAGTATAATGTTATAATTGCAAATGAAAGAGAAGAATATGTCTGTTTTTCGGGAATGTGGTGGGTGCCGGAAAATAAGCTCGCATATATGGAGCCGCTTTGTACGATCCCCGAATATCGTCATAAAGGTCTGGCGGCAGCGGCGCTTTCTGTGCATTATCGAAGAATGAAGGAGCTGGGGGCTGCGTGTATGACTGGCGGAGGAAACGAGTTTTACCGCAGAATAGGATACAATCGCAAAAATCAGACATACGGCTGGAAAAGGTAAGAGAAGGGGGAATAAATGAATGATAAATTTGGAAGAAAGAAATAGGAAGATAATCGATGCCGTAATCCGTAAAGCAAATACTGTGTGCCCGGAATCTCTTGCTCTAATCGGAATAAACGGCTCTTTTATGACCGGTGATTTCTATGAAAAGTCAGATCTGGATTTGCTGATTCTGATCAATGATGACAGGGGATGGCAGCTTGGATGCAGCATGATACAGGATGACCTGCAGGTCGGACATGATATTTACTGTACCAGATGGGAAGATTTACAGTTTGATGCCAATTATGAACATCCCAATATTTCTAAACTGATGGATTCGGAAATTGTGTATTGTGCGGATGAGAAATATCAAGAAAAATTACTTGCATTGCGGCAAAAAGCAAAGGATATTCTTGAGGCGCCTTTCTCCGGGGAAGATTATGAGAAGGCAGAAAAAGAGTTAAGAGAGGCGGAACATTGTTATGCGATGGCGATGCTTTCTGGCGAGAGTTCCAGAGTGTCAGAATGGGCGGGCGGTGTCGTTTATTATGTCGAAAATGCGATAGCGATGTTAAATAAGCAGTATTTTCATTATGGCGTGAAACGTGCGTATGAAGAATTGAATGCCATGAAGAAGCGACCTGAAAAACTTTGCGATATGATAGATCATGTAGTATCGGCAGTTTCTGCCGCATCTGTAAAAGAGCATGTAACCATACTGATGAAGGAAACAACAGCCGTGTTTCATCAGGTAAAGAAGACGATTCCCACAGAGAAGAAACCGATAGCTGCAGATATAATCGGCGGCACTTATGAGGAAATGTATTCAAACTGGCGAAATAAGATGTATCTGGCTGCTTCCACAGGAAACAGACACCTTGCCTTTATGAGTCTAATCAGCGCAAATGTAATGTTTGCTGAGATCAGCAGTCAAGTGGATATAGGTGACTATGATATTTTGGGCTGTTATAATCCGAAGGATTTACAGCAGACGGCACACGCGTACGATCATATTCTGCATACATATCTGGGTGAATACAGAAAAGGGGGTGTATCGGAGAGGCGGTATACGGATATTGATGCGTTTGTAACGGATTATCTGATGAATCGGCAGTAAGTATAGGTATTAGTTGAATTTTAGCTGCGTTTTTTGAAGAAGGTTATATATATAAGTTGCGGTGTATGCAAATTTTATCCTAATTTTTATATAAATTTTTGAATTATCCGCATAAACACTATACTTATAAGCAATTTCATAATTGCAAAAACATTCATTTTACCACGAATTTACCACGATTGAATGAGCCTTGATATGACAATAAAACTGATAAGGGAGATAGCACATGAAAGCTGTGTATCTCCCTTTGTTCATGCTAAATGACTACTTTACTCTGATTTCAAACTTCAAGATAGCTTTCATCATTTCCGCATGGATTTCTCCTTTTAATTCTTCATCAACTTGCATAAGTAGAGCACCATTTGCGTGATATCATGGTCGTAAGCATACTTTGGAGATATAAGCGTTATAAAAATCTAATATTTCTCTGATTGCCTTTTCATCTCCGCTGGTCGCTTTGCAAATGAGGTTATAAGAGGGATAACCATAATTTTTTTTCATTTGTTCTATTTCCTTTCGTTTAATAACTTCTGTAATTTCTTTAGTCCTCTATCCCGTCTGCTGTTAATAGCAGAACGTGATACATGATACAATTCTGAAATTTCTCTGTCATTCATGCCTTGAAAGAAATGTAACAAGATAGCAGTACGCTGTTTTTCTGTCAATACTTGTAAAGCTATACCCAGCTCTTCATTAGATACACGAATTGTAAAATTCAAAACTTGAAATGATGTAAAATCAAAAAAATATTCATCGTTTATGCCATGTTCAACACGTTTCATTTCAGACAATTCACAAAACAAAATTTCATGCCTAGAACGTCTTGCAATTTGTCTTCTGTGGCTTGATAATGTACCTTTTATCAAAATCATCATCAAAGCATTAAACTGTAAACAAACAGCTTTCTCAAAAGAAGATGTTCCCATAATCTCACCCCCTTTCCGCAAAAGCCTAAATATATAAACGGAAAATATTAAATACCGTTTATACCGTTTTAGAGGATATATAGAAAAGAGTGGTGCTATGAAAAAAGCCCGAACAAAACATATAGTTTGTACGGGCAACACATTATTACATTATTCTTTTTTTATTGTAAGGTATTTTAAAAAGCGTGACGGTACGCTTGTAAGTTCTTCAAAAGTACCTCGTTCAATAATCTCTCCATTTTCCATATAAATAATATTATCGTATAATTCTAACAGTTCTTTTTTCAAATTATGAGTAATGGTAATGATTGTCAAGCCCTCTATCTTTAACAAATGATTTTCAATGTCATAGGCTGTCTGCATATCAATAGCAGAAGTACCCTCATCTAATATCAGAATGGGTTTGTTTCTTATTAAAGCACGTGCTACTGCAATCCTTTGCTTTTGTCCTCCTGAAAGATTAGAGCCGTTTTCTCCTGCTTCATAGAGTAACCCCTCTGGAAGTTTTTCGATAACGTCATTTAAACCACTGGCTTTTACAGCCTTATCTATGGACTCTTTGGAATAGTCTTCATGTAGGCAAATATTATCGTAGACACTCTCATTAAACATATAGATATTTTGGTGAATGATAGAAGATAGTTGAACAATATCATTTTCATTCATCATATTTAAGTCGGTATTGTCATAAAGGATTTTTCCGCTATATTCGGTGTAATATCCAGCCAAGAGTTTCACTAAGGTTGTTTTCCCACAACCACTTTTTCCTACGATTACATATTTTTTTCCTTTTTCAATATGAAGATTTATCTTGTCTAAAACTCTGTTTTGTTTCTCATAAGCAAAAGATAAATTGCTGATGGAAACAACGCTGTTAAATGTAGCTGACTGCTTTTTTGGTACTTCATTCAATTCATATTTGGATAATACTGTAAGCTTTTCTATAATCGGTTGTATGCTTTTGATTTTTGGTATATTCGTAAATATCATAATCAACGGATTAGCTAGATTACTGCTTACTTGTACCATACCCAACAGAGTTCCCACAGTTATACGCTCTGTAATGATAAAATAGGCAGATAGAAACAGAACAACTATTTGAACCATGAGTGCAAGAAAGGAAGATAAGCCCTCATTCAATGCAAATAATTTGTCAACACTATATTTAGTATGGATTGTATCACTATTTTCTTTATCGAATTTTTGTATTACATATTGTTTCATCGAATAAGATTTAATAATTTCAAATCCAGATAAAATATCTTTTAATTTGGTTGTAAAATCTGCTAATTGTGAAGAAAGTGTATTTTGCCTTTTTTCCAACTCTTTACCTAATAGACTTGGAACAAGAAACATCAAAGTAATTGCAACAAATACAACGATAGTTACAATAACATCAAAATAAATCATCAATACAAAGGAAGAAATAAAAATAACAGTATATTGAACTACTTCAAAGAATGGGAGTAAAAAGTTA
The DNA here is from genome assembly GCA_003611805.1 of bacterium 1xD42-87. Classification (GTDB taxonomy): domain Bacteria; phylum Bacillota; class Clostridia; order Lachnospirales; family Lachnospiraceae; genus UBA3282. Next base: position 118,511 of record RAYM01000010.1, read on the forward strand.
TCTTCTATCATTTTTACGTCATTTGTAAGAATGGATAGATAATCGGCAGTATTCCTTTTTCCGAAATCTCCCATACTTTGACTAACTATCCCTTTAAATACATCAGTTCGAATTTGCTTAATGATTTTGCAAGTAATCCTTTTGCTAAGCAAGGATTGAAGATATAGAAAAATTCCCAGCATAACAAAATAAAAAATGGAGAACAAAACCATTGGAATAAATTGTTGCATATTCTTTTCCACAGCTATGTCTAATAATTTCTGTAAGAGTACAGCCATAAATACATACCCTAGGGAAGCAATTATGCTTGTTAAAATAGTGAAAAGAAGTAATACCTTGTTTTGTTTCATGTATATTTTCATAAAATCCTCCTTAATCATAATTATACATGGTGTATGTATGTATAATTCTAAAAATAAAATTGCCTTTCGACAATCTTATTTTTGCTAAGCGTTTTCCTTACATAATCTAACTACTTCATCATCAATTATCGGAAGCCCCAAATTATCCATGATTTTTTTAATCATTAAAAATTTTTCCCATGCTTCATCTTCTGTCACCATATATATGGTGGGTATTGACCAAAAGTTAGTTAAAAGGACAAATAACTCTGCTAATAGTCTTGAATGTTTTGTTTGTATAGAACCGTCTTTTATTCCTTCTTCTATTAGTTCTTGATACATAGGAACTAGCTCTTTGTTACTTTCTATCAATTTCTTTAAAAAAGCAGGACTTTCCATAAGCTGCATAGAAGCAATGCTTAATTTATGGTGTTCTGTATCATCAAAAGATGTCTTCATAACAAATTTTAGTTTTTCTAAACCATTTAGCTCTTTATGTTGTTTTGCCTTTTCAAAAGGATTTATTTCATCAAAAAGTTTTTCGCATAACGCTTCAAATACTTCCTCTTTGGACTTAAAGTGATGATAAAAAGCACCTCTTGTTAAGCCTCCCATTTCTGCTATAATGTCTAATACTGTTGTTTCTTCATAACCTTTTTCTAAAAACAATTTTAAAGAAGCATCTAAAATTTTTTGAATAGTTTCTTCAGGATATTTATTACGTGGCAATCTTGCACCTCCTCATACATACACTTTACACGTATACATTATCATGCAGTATGCACGTATGTCAATATTTTTTTGTTCAATGCAACATTCTTATTCTTTATTCCTCTTGATTACCTCAAAACAGTAAAGAAAAAGTCCTGTCAAGAGCCTTGCCACCGTAGGTGGTGCTTGCACTCTTGATCGGACTTTTTGTTTGCTGTATCTTCTGTGAGAGGTTTTGGTGATGAGTTTTTATTTCACATATTTTCCCGCCCGGTACAGTGAAAAATTGAAATCCCGGATTCCCATACCTTTTGTACAGTCTTCCATCTTGCAATAATAGGATTTCATCCAGTAGTAATCAAGGTAATCGGGGTAAGTATAATATCCGTTTTCATCGACGGACGTCTTTTCCAGCATATCTTCCACACTGATCAGATAAGGATTGACTGACGGATCCAAAATCGCGGGCGCGGCATCCGCCGAAAGACTGCTCAAGTAATCGTAGTCAGCACCGTTTGCCAGATTATAGCCAGCAATCAGATAATCCGGTTTGGAAAAAGACAGAAAAGTATAACATATCCCTACAACCGCCAATCCATATAGAAATAACGGAAACCGGCTGTAAAAAATGAACACGGTAACGCCAGCCATCAGAAGAAAGATGACGGCGAGAGCCCACAGGACAAACAGCCTTAAAAAGGTAAGCGCGTAGGTATCGATGTACATAATCATCCGCAGGGCGCTGGAAAAAATCATAATAAAGGTACAGCCGCAGATCACCGCCAGTATCACCCGCAGAGGTTTGCTTTCCCGGAACAGGTAAAGACAGATCAGCACGAGCAGCAGATTGATGACGCAGACAGCGAGAAGCTGGAAAAATCCTTCCCTGGCGTATCTTGCGTATGTGTAATTTTCCGGCAGTTTCATGTTGCCGATAAACAGGTAAAGGATCTGTACTATGCTGAAAACCAGATAAAGAATACTGAGGAGGGAAGTAAAGACAATGGCGATGACAGGATCAAACCCAGCCTTTTCCTCTGTTTTTTCTTTGATATCCTTTCTGCAGAGCGCGGAGAGCAGGGCGTAGGAAGAGAAAAAAACCACTGTTATCACGACAAGAATCTTGATGACTTCCAATATGTTCAAAGTTTTTATCAGGCGAAATAGCATGTTTTCAAAAACGGCGTCCGCGCCGACTAACAGCAAAGTCATACAGAACAGCAGGGGAATAGCAATGACAATTCCTATGAGCGCGGGCAGAAAATAACTCTTTTTCCCGGGTTTTTCCTTCTTTTCCGCATCAAAATAAGAAACCATGTCACTAAAGGGGCTGATAAGGCAGCAGAAAAAGGAACCGATTGTCTGAAAAACAGCGGTAAAGTAACGTGGAAAATTCCATGCCCTGTCATTGTATATTGTATGCAGCATAAGAATCAGAGAAAGAAGTAAAATGCCGCATTTGTTCATAAAAAGGATGGGCAGGGAAGCAGTAAGGCAGTTAGAAATGCCTAATAGAACGATACCCGCGATGTAAAATACGCTGTCTTTTTTGAAGGGAACCCCTAACTTTTTCATAGAGAAGAAGAAACAGCAAAGGGTTCCGACGACGAAAAAAGGGTAAGTGATCCCCGACGTGTTTTTGTAGAGGCAGAAGGCGTAAAACGCCGAGTAGATCAGGCAGCCGATACCAAAGGATGGGAACTGCCGTCTCATACTGCGGGTGTATTCAGTTTCTAAATCTCCCGTGATTCTTTCAGCTGGTTGTAAGTAAACTGTAGTTGTAGGTTCCATCATTTCCTCCATTTCCTGCGCGCCTGCGCAAATCTGATTATTGTTATGTCTGGTAATCCGGCGTTTCGAATTGCATTCATGTAAATGTTTCTGCTTATACAGAGCTCCGAACGGTGATATAACAGAGTTCTATGTTTCTTTCATATCAGAGCTGTCTTCTTCTGCGGAAGTTTCCTCGTCCTCCACATACTGCAATAGGTCGCCGGGCTGGCAATTTAACGCCTTGCAGATTTCGTTTAAGGTGGAGAGGCGGATCGCTTTCGCTTTATTATTTTTTAGGATGGACAGATTCGCGAGGGTAATGTCGATTTCGCCGGCAAGTTCGGTCAGCCCCTTTTTGCGCATTGCCATCATAACATCCAAATTTATAATAATTGCCATGGTAATCTCTCTTTCTCTGTTTGATAAACTTGAAAGTTGTTGTTTTTCTTCAGCGTGCATTAGATCGTCAGATCGTTTTCTTCCTTGTAGGTGATGGCTTTGTCAAAAACGCCTGCCAGAACCTTGCTGAACAGTCCGGCAATCACAAAGACCAGAATCACGACAAATACCGCAGGAGTCAGATAGAGAAAAAGGCGGCATGCCGTAATTACTGCAATGAAAAAGCTATAAATGCTCATTTTCTCAAGGCTCACTACGTTCTCCCGGATAAAGCAGTCGTCGTCCAACACGGAGCGGAACATTTTCCGAAGCTGCTGTAATATCAGCACTGCAAATATGCCGGAAAGAAAGAACAGGAGGCAGAGAGAATAGTAATTTTCTGCAAAGTAACTGTTGAATCTGCCGTAAAACTTAATACTCAGGGGAAGTGTGGCTATCACAACGATTCCCGCATAAAACATGGTATCCAACAAAAATTTGGTAAACAAGGTAAGTCGATTTTTCATCTCAGTCGATCCTTTCTACGCCGCAGACTTTGAAAGTTGTGGACAAAAGTTTATATTTGTGGTTTTCGTTTCCAGTCTGATAAGTTTAAAATAGCACTGTCAAAAGCGATTGTCAATAAAAATTTATCGATTTTCGATAAAATATTATTTTTGCTCAATAACATGGGAAGTATATAGATAAAAGGTATAACACGATATGCAAAATAAGAATTTGCTATTTATATACAAATAATTTAAGATAGAGTTATTATAATAAGCTGTTCGTATTGATTGGAATTAGTACAGTTACAAGGTAGTAAAAAACATGAAAGTTTCAGAATGGAGGGTTCGTATGGTTTATCGTGATTTTCAAGGAATGCGGTTATCTGCGCTTGGCATGGGCGCAATGCGTCTGCCGGTAGTGAACGGCAATGACGCGGAGATTGACAGCGCGGCGACAGAAGAGATGGTTGCCTATGCGATGGAGCATGGGGTCAATTATTATGACACTGCATGGGGATACCACAACGGAAATTCGGAACTGGTGATGGGAAAGGCGCTGGCGAAATATCCGCGCGACAGCTTTTATCTGGCAACCAAATTTCCCGGATATGACTTGTCCAACATGCCAAAGGTGAAGGAAATTTTCGAGAAACAGCTTGAAAAGTGCGGAGTGGATTATTTTGATTTTTATCTTTTCCACAATGTATGTGAAATGAATATCGACGCCTACCTGGATGAAAAATACGGTATCTATACATATCTGATGGAACAGAAGAAGAATGGGCGTATTAAGCATCTCGGTTTTTCCGCTCACGGAAATTATGATGTGATGAAGCGGTTTCTGGAGGCATACGGAGAAGATATGGAGTTTTGCCAGATCCAGTTAAATTACTTTGACTGGTCATTTCAGGATGCGAAGGGCAAAGTGGAGCTGCTAGAATCTTACCATATTCCCGTCTGGGTGATGGAACCGCTGCGCGGCGGACGGCTGGCAAAACTTGCTGAGAAGGAAGAGACGGTATTAAAAGGTTTACGTTCGGAGGAGGGTATTCCGGCATGGGCATTTCGGTTTTTACAGAGCATCCCCGGTGTGGTTGTCACGCTCTCGGGTATGTCTGATCTGGAGCAGTTAAAAGAGAATATTCGGACGTTTGAGACGGAAAAACCGCTCGCAAAAGAGGAGATGGACACGCTTCTTTCCATTGCGGACGGCATGTTAAACGGAATGCTGCCCTGCACGTCATGCCGCTATTGTACAAGCCATTGTCCGCAGGGGCTTGATATTCCTATGCTCTTAAACCTTTACAATGAACACAGCTTTACGGGCGGCGGATTTATCGCACCGATGGCGCTTTCTGCAGTACCACAGGAAAAGCATCCTTCCGCCTGTGTCGGGTGTCGGAGCTGTGAAAAAGTCTGCCCGCAGCAGATTAAGATTTCCGAGGCAATGTCAAATTTCAGCGAAAAACTGAAAGGATAGCGTGAGAAGAACTATTCTGATGAAAAAATACCGGGAGGAAGGATTTCCTGTCACGATTGTACGCCCCAGCCACACGTATGATGAGCGGCATATTCCTCTCGGAGTGCACGGAAAAAACGGGTTCTGGCAAGTTATTAAGCGCATGATGGAGGGAAAGCCGGTTATCATTCAGGGGGACGGCACTTCGCTCTGGACGCTCACTTGGAACCAGATTTACGCGACGATCGCGGATGCGCTTGACGTGGAGTTGAAGCCCTATTATGTGTCTTCCGAATATCTGGCGGTGGAGAAATCAAAAGGGGAAGTCTGATTTCTCCATCGCCTTCGAGCGACATTTTTACAGTCTCACGTCCACAGGATGATAGCCGTAAGATGCCTGTGTCTGCAGGACTTCAGCGTCGGGAGTATCAGAGACGTTTTCCGTCTGATTTTCATCGTCTTTGTCAGACACATTCTTCTCATCCTTTTCTTTGTTCTCTGCGCGGCTATCCGCATTTTCCTTCTCAGAAGCGCTCCTGAGTTCTTCGACTGTCTCTGCCAGAGAGGCGAGCTGGTCGGAGGTGGCTTTCTGCGCCGCTTCTCTCGCGTCTGCAAGCTCGGCTTCCTTCAGCCCTGTGCTGCCACCTCTGCTGGAATCTAACGCAATTTCAGATTCCAGAACATTTGCCCTACCTTCCATTTTTTGAGCTGTACTTCCTTGTACGCTCGCCTGCTTCATGGAGACATCCGCGGAAACCATAGCGGTCATGCTGCTTGTAGACATACTGGCATTCGGATTTTCATTCTGGGTCTTCTGCTTCTGGGTACCCATCAGATCATCGAAGGAGGATTTTTCCTTTTTCTTTTCCCTCTCTTCCCGCTTTACGTCAATCTGATGCTGGCGGAGCTGGATCTGCAGTTCGCTGATCTGTTTTTGGATTTCCTGCCGCTTTTTCATTTTCGTGTCCGCAGGCATCTCCTGATTGGAAGAAACTTCTTTTAAATCATTTTGCAGTTTTTCAATCTGCTGCTGCAGGTTTTTGCTCTCCGCATCCATCTGCCCACTTTTGCCTGCTGTCATTCCCGCTGTGTTCTGGGACGCGCCCGCGCCGCCTATTCCGTTTATGTTCATAAATGCTCCTTTCCCGCGCACGTTCCACTCATAGATGTTGTCAAAATTACAGAAGATGTCATTTCGTCGGGTGCGCGCAGACATAAAATTCGTATGTCATCTTCTTCTCTGTCCTTTATTTCGTCGCGGCAGCAAGGTTTATCAAGAGGTCATGTTGTGGAAGAACTTTAAATCGTTGTGAAGGTATAGGCGATGTATTTTTAAACCATGGCTCCTGTTTTTTGTTTGTATTCCACTTTCTCTCTTGGACGGAAATTTCAGGTTGCAATTAAGAAAATTGGAATTGTAGCCTAACTGTTGTACTTTGTAACAGATTTTACCCGTCAGCCGTGTTATATCTCACCCTCCCGTGTGGTCCCGCCGCTTACATAGGTGACGGGCAGGCAGACGAGCGGCGGTTTGGCGGATATATTTTCCTGTAAGAGCAGATTGACGCACATTTCGGCAATTTCCGGCACGGGCTGCACAATGGTGGAGCAGACATGTTCTGCCCCCGGAAAAACCCGAATGCCGTCAAAGCCGATCACCTGTACGTCCTCCGGGACGCGCAGATTTAACTGGCGGAGCGTCTTTATAATGAGATAAGCCAGTCTGTCCGTCACACAAAAAATCCCGTCAAAAGAGAGTCTGCCGTCATGTATATGCTCGGAAAGAAACCGCGTGAACTCCTCAAAAGGTTCCCCGTCATTCAGTATTTTCATTTTATAGGAAAGTCCCCTTGAGAGACAGCCGTTTTCAAAACCGGCTTTGCGCTTGTTAGGCTCATTGTCCAGCGAGGAGCCTATGCGGAGAAATGCGACGTTGGTGCAGCCAAGGTCTGCCAGCTTCTCCGCGGCAAGCTGGCCACCGGCAAAATTATCGCTCGCCACACAGGGGATTTTGGAGCCCATGGAGCGGTCGATCGCGACAAAAGGGGTATTTTCCTCAATCTGCAGATTTGGATTGTAGGTCAGCCCGATGATGCCGTCCACTTTATTCTGCTGCGCCATGGTGATATATTCCTGTTCCTGGTCGGAGTTGACAGTGCAGCATAACAGCATACGGTATCTGCGTTTCAGGAGCGAGAGATTGATATGGTAAGCGAGGGAGGCGAAAAAAGGATCCTCCGTGTTGGGAAGCAGAAGGGCGACAGTATAGGTCTTGTTAGCCTTCAAACCCTGCGCGTAGCTGTTGACCTGGTAATTTAATTTTTTGATTGCCTCTTCCACGCGGAGCCTGTAAGATTCCCCGACGGGAATGCCGTTTACCACTTTGGAAACAGTTCCCAGCGCAACGCCGGCTTCTCTTGCCACATCTTTCATAGTAGGAACGGAATGTTCTGATTTCATAACAGCCTCTTTTCTGTTTCATGCGTATATATGAAACTTCATGAAATGTACTTGATAAACAGGCAGCCGGACAGGGAATAAACGAAAAAATCCGGTTGCAACAGCAGGAAATTCACTTGATATATTGTTATTATAAAGGAAAAAAACAGGCATGTAAAGTCCAGAATGAAACTATATATGAAACGTTATATGAAATTATGATGTATAAAACGCACAAATTTGCATAATTAAATTCGTATAAAATAACAAAATATATAAATAATCACAAGAAAGCCGAAGAAAAACGTTGACTGATTTCTAAAATGGTGGTAGCATACGGATAAGAAATGAAATAACGTTTCACGTAGCAGGGACGATATATTACCAACTGCATGGAGAGGGAGGAGATTAAACATGAGCAGAAATAAGTCGGCAGCGGCAAAACCGGCGGTAATGTCGGGAGGGAAACCTCTCGGAAGGCGCATCAAGGATAACTGGCAGTTATATCTGATGCTTTTGGTTCCCGTAGTTTTGACAATTATCTATAAGTACATACCCATGTACGGCATACAGATTGCCTTTCGGGATTATAAGGCGAGTAAAGGGTTCATGGGGAGTGAGTGGGTCGGACTTGAGTGGTTCCTTCGGTTTTTCAGTGCGCCGACCTTTTGGCGGATGATGAAAAACACCATATTGTTAAGTTTATACAGCTTGCTCTGGGGTTTTCCAATACCGATTATTTTGGCTCTGATGATGAACCAGATGCGGTTCCACCGTTTTAAAAGGATCACCCAGACGGTACTCTACGCACCGCACTTTATTTCCACAATGGTCATCTGCGGTATGATCCGAATCTTCTTAAGTCCCTCGGGCGGCCTGATTAACCTGATTGCGGGAACGTCCATAGATTTTCTGACAGAGTCCTCCGCATTCCGTACGATCTACATCGCGTCGGGAATATGGCAGGACGCGGGATGGGGTATTATCGTTTACATGGCAACGTTAGCAAATGTAGATACGTCGCTCTATGAGGCGGCGAAGGTGGACGGCGCATCCTTGTTCCAGCGGATCATCCATATCGACATACCGGAGTTAGCGCCTATTATGGTTCTGAATCTGATTATGAGCGTGGGCGGTCTGATGAATGTAGGTTTTGAAAAGGTATGGCTCCTGCAGACAGATTTGAACAAAGCGGCGAGTGACGTCATAGCGGTTTACGTTTATCAACAAGGTATCGAGCGCGCCAAGTACAGTTATTCCACGGCGGTGGGATTGTTTAACACGGTAATCAACATTATTTTGTTGATCGCGGTGAATAAGGCGGCAAAACGGATATCGGAAGACACGAGTTTCATATAGGAGGTGCAGCATGGGAAAAAATACAAAATCGGGAAAGCTGACAGGACTTTCCGAAAAGAGCAGCGATATCATTCTGGTGATTCTCTGTACCATTATTCTGTTGATTGTAGCTTATCCGCTCTATTATGTGCTGATTGCCTCCGTGTCCAACCCCTACGATGTGTATGCGGGAAAGACATTTCTTCTGCCGAGTCAGTTTACATTGGACGGGTACAAATCGGTGTTTGCCGACCCCGGCATTCTGCTTGGACTTTTTAACAGTTTTAAGTATACGATTATCGGCACGGTGTTCTCTGTGGTCATGCTTTATCTGGCGGCATATCCCTTAAGCGTGAAAGATCTGCCGGGACGGAAATTTTTCAGTATCTTTTTTATCATTACCATGTATTTTGGCGGCGGTATGGTTCCCACTTATCTCGTTGTGAAGGAGACAGGGCTGATTAACAGCATGTGGGCGCTCTTCCTTCCGGGCGGTGTTGCCGTCGGCAACCTGATCATTGTGAGGAATTTCTTTGAGAACAGTATACCGAAAGAGATGATTGAGGCAGCCAATATAGACGGCGCGTCCAAATGGACGACATTCATTAAGATTGTAGTGCCCTTAAGCCGTTCCATTATGGCGGTTATGGTGGTATTCAGTATGGTGGCATACTGGAACGACTGGTTTACTTCCATGATTTATCTGCCGTCACCGAATAAAGCGCCCCTGCCGCTTGTGCTGAGAAACATATTAATTAAGAGCTCTGCCAGCGCCAGCCAGGCGAGCACCATATCAGGCGGGTTTGCGGAACTGAACAAGATGACGGAGATGATCAAGTTTTCATCCATTATTATCGCAGCGCTGCCTATGCTGATTATTTATCCGTTTGTACAGAAGTATTTTGAAAAAGGGTTTATGGCAGGTGCAGTGAAGGGCTGACGGCAAAAGGAGATAACTGAAATAGTAAGTCTGATGGTTTGAGGCTTTAATCAGCAATTTGAGGTTCTGACATGGAGGATGCATATGTTGAAAAAGAATAGAAGATTTTATATGAAAAAAAGAATCCTGACCTGTGTGCTTACAGCGGGAATAGCCCTGTCAGTGACGGCGTGCGGAAACCAGAACTACGGTCACCATGAAAAGGGTGTGGCAAATCCGGATACATCCCAGACGCAGTTTGCCATTATGGGCGCCCAGAGCGCATTGAGTCCGGGATATGACGATAACGTGGTATTAAACCAGCTTCAGCAGGAAGCGGGAATCAGTATCGACTGGATTACCATGAAGGAATCTTTGGCGGAGCAGGTAAATATCCGTATTGCGGGCGGCGAGCTGCCGGACGCATTCATGGGGGTGGGATTCAGCAACTATGATATTTCGCGCTACGGGGACGACGGAACGTTTATTGACCTGACGCCTTATCTGACGGAAGAGTATATGCCGAACTTGAGCAAAATCCTTGATGAAAACCCGGATATCCGCAGCGCGATCACCATGGATGACGGCTATATATATGGTCTTCCGGCGGGAGAACGCATGGGGACGGCAGGAATCGGTGCGCCGGAAGATTACAGTATTTACTCCGTCCCGCAGTTTTCCATGATCAATAAGGCGTGGCTGGATGATCTGGGGCTTCCCGTGCCCACCACATTGGATGAACTTCATGCGGCGTTAAAAGCATTCAAAGATAATGATATGAGCGCGAAGTATTATGGAAATGCGCCGGGCAGCACGATCCCCATGAGCACGGGCTTCGACCAGTGGTGCTGGGGGCAGAATATTTTCTATGCGGGTTTCGGGTTTACGAACTGGCCTAATGACGTCTGCAACGATCTTGTCTTAAAAGACGACGGAACGGTAGAATTTATGTGCGTCACGGATCAGTACCGGCAGGCGGTCAGCTATTTCCATGACTGGTATGCCGAGGGGCTGATGGATGTGGAGATGTTCAGCCAGACGGACACGCAGTTGATTTCCAAGTGCTCGCAGGGCTATGTGGGTGTGTCTACCTGGTGGTACATTGAAGAGTTGATGGGCGATTACGCGAAGGATTATGTATTCCTGCCGATTCTCGACGGACCGGACGGTACGCACAATGTAACAATCCGCACAGGCGGCGGTATTAACAGCGGGCAGCTCAATATTACGAAGGCTTGCAAAAGTCCGGCAAATCTTCTAAAATTTTATGACAGGTGGTATGATCCTGAAATCGTGATGCAGATGCAGTATGGTCCGATTGGCACTTATTTTACAGGGCAGGACGAAAACGGCGTATGGCTGAGTATTTCTGATGAGGAGAGTCAGGAAAAGTACGGAAAAAGTTCCGGCGAGTTAAAAGGCGAGTGCGAAGTGGCAGGACCCAAACTGATTCTCAGCGATTACTATCGGACGACCTTTAAGATGGAGGATCGCGCTATTGAGCGGCTGACGGACTTGTATGATTTCTGGATGCCCTATGTGGACGATACCGCGACTTATCCTGTGGACTGTGTGTTCGCGGGAAGAGAGCTGGATGATATCGACTGGTATAAGGGGAATTTTGAGAGTGCGGTTTCCGAGCAGGAAGGATTGTGGATCAAAAACGGCGGTCCCACGGATGAGGAGTGGAACGCTTATATTGAACATTTGACGAAGAAGTGCGGTATGGAGAAACTGTTGAACGTATATCAGAACGCGTATGACCGTTATTCCGGCAAAACCCCCGCAGAATAATATCCGTAGACACAAGCGGAAAACAAAGAGTGGGAAATGACCGATGGGTAAGATTGTGAAAAGAATGGACATGGAGGTATTTTATGATAAGCCAGACGTTGCGTGACGCCAGAAAATATGAAGAGACAATGGAGAAAAAAATCGGCAGCGAGAATCGACCGGGATTTCATTTGGCGGCAAGAGTGGGATGGATGAACGATCCCAACGGGTTCTCCTATTACAAAGGGAAATATCATCTCTTTTATCAGTACAATCCCTACGATTCCCACTGGGGACCGATGCACTGGGGTCATGCGGTGAGCAAGGACCTGCTGCACTGGGAGTACCTTCCGGCGGCACTTGCGCCGGACGCGGACTTTGACAGGGACGGCTGCTTTTCTGGCAGCGCGGCAGTTCTGCCGGACGGTCGGCAGCTGTTGATTTACACGGGTGTAATCAGGGAGACGCAGCCGGACGGCAGTATGCGCGACGTGCAGACACAATGCCTTGCGGTGGGCGACGGTGTGGATTATGAAAAGTACGCGGGCAACCCGGTGCTTACAAAGGAAGATCTGCCGGATAACGGGAGCAAGTTTGACTTCCGCGACCCCAAGATCTGGAAGACGGCTGATGGCGCTTACCGTTGTGTCGTTGGAAACTGCACGCCGGAGAGGGACGGACAGATTCTCCTCTTCAGCAGCGAGGATGGATTTAGGTGGAAGTATGAAAAAATACTGGCGGCGAACAATAAACGTTACGGTATGATGTGGGAATGCCCCGATTTCTTTGAGCTGGACGGCAAGGCGGTGCTGCTCACCAGTCCCATGGATATGCTGCCGCAAGGCTTTGAGTATCACAACGGAAACGGTACCTTATGTCTGATCGGCTCCTACGATAAAGACAGCGATACCTTTACGGAGGAATATAATCAGGCGACAGATTACGGGATTGATTTTTACGCGACACAGACTTTGCTTACGCCGGACGGCAGGAGAGTGATGATCGGGTGGATGCAGAACTGGGATACCTGTAATCTCCATGCGCCCGATCAGCCGTGGTTTGGGCAGATGAGCCTGCCGAGAGAATTGTCGATACGTGACGGCAGACTGTATCAGAATCCTGTGCGCGAGCTGGAAAATCTGCGCGGAGAAGAGGTGCGGCATGAAAATGTGACTTTCCACGATGTGATAAAGCTTGCCGGGGTGGAAGGCAGGACAGTGGATATGGAACTGACGCTGCGCCCTGCGGATGCGGAAAATATTTACCACAAGTTTGCGGTGCGGTTTGCGCAGAACGATACGTACCATACTTCCGTCAGCTTCAGACCGTACGAATCCATTGTCAAGATAGACAGAAAATTTTCGGGTTCAAGGCGTGCCATTATTCATCAGCGGCGTTGCCAAGTGCGCAACAAAGATGGTAATATAAAGATGCGTATCATATTGGACAGATTCAGTGTGGAAGTGTTTGTGAACGACGGAGAGTATGTGTTGAGCGCAACTTTATACACCGATCTTGCGGCGGACGGTATTTCTTTCTTTGCGGACGGGGATGTGACGATGGACGTCGTGAAGTACGCATTAAACTAAATGGGAGGGAACGGTGAATGAAGAAATACGACGTGACTGCACTTGGAGAACTGTTGATTGACTTTACGGAAAACGGTACCAGCGGACAGGGGAATCCGATTTACGAGGCGAATCCCGGCGGTGCGCCGTGCAATGTGCTCGCCATGTTGGCAAAACTGGAAAGAAAGACTGCGTTTATCGGCAAAGTGGGACAGGATATTTTCGGGAACCGTCTGAAAGAGATTGTGGCGGCGGCAGGAATTGACGTTTCCAATCTGGTGACGGACAAAGACGTCAGGACAACGTTGGCATTTGTGGAGACATTTCCGGACGGTGACAGAGACTTTTCCTTTTACAGAAATCCCGGCGCGGATATGATGCTTCGGGAGGACGAAGTAAATGAGGATATCCTGCGGGATACGAAGATATTTCATTTTGGCACCCTGTCCTTGACCCACGAGGAAGTCAGGCGGGCGACGAAGAAGGCAGTGGAAACGGCAAAAGCAGCTGGGGCGGTTATTTCCTTTGATCCGAATCTGAGGGAACCTTTATGGGATTCTTTGGAGGAGGCGAAAGAGCAGACGGCTTACGGGCTTTCCAAATGCGATTTCCTGAAAATTTCCGACAATGAGATTCGATGGTTTACCGGGGAGGAAGACTTCGATGCCGGTATCTGTAAGCTGCGCGGACAGTATGACATTCCACTGATTGTACTGTCTATGGGAAAAGACGGGAGCCGAGCTTATTATAAGGATTTACGGGTGGAGGTCGCGCCGTTTTTGCAGGAAAATACGATAGAGACCACAGGGGCGGGGGACACGTTCGGCGCCTGTTGTCTGCATTATGTATTGCAGTGTGGTCTGGACGGATTTGATGAGGACAGCCTGCGGGAGATGCTGGTCTTCGCCAATGCGGCGGCGTCCATTATCACGACCCGCAAGGGAGCGCTCCGGGTGATGCCGACTATGAATGAGGTACAGGAGTTAATAAAGAAATTTAAATAAGTTTCCTCACTCTTTAAAAGGCGGATGGTGTTGTGCAAGGTTTTAACGGATACAGCACTATTCGCCTTTTATTGTTTGTAACATAACCCGCAGCATGCAACACTCCTCCTGTTGAAATATTTCTTTGCTGATCTCGATATCGCCCAGATACTTTCGCGCCGCATGGCGGACGGAGCTAAGACCGAAACCATGCCCTTCCCCTTCTTTTGTGGTGACGGGAAGTCTGCTCTGCTCGTCTGTCTTCAGCTCGCCTGTAAAGCTGTTGGCGATTTCGATGATATACATATTTTTTCTGCGGTAAGAGGAGAGGAAAATGTGCGTGTCGGGAGAGTTTTCCCGTTCGGCTGCTTCAATGGCGTTGGAGAGCCCGTTATTTAAAATAATACTGATATCAAAGGCATTGATTTCACTGTCGGCAGGGTAATGGAAGTCGCAGGTAAAGACAATGCCTTTTTCGTCCATTTCCTTTTTGCGGTCGGAGAGAATGACATCTGTCACAGGATTGCCGCTTGAGATTCCAAAAGACGCTGCCTGCATCTGGTCCTGCAGTGCTGCTGTATAGGCTTGCGCTTCCTCGGATTCCCCCTGTGTGTAAAGCTGTTTGAGGGTCATCAGGTGATTGCCCATGTCGTGGCGCAAGGCGCGCATATCTTTGTAGAGACGTTCCGCCTCTGTAATGTGGGATTCCAAGTCCTGCATCTGTCTGGAGAATATTTCCCGCTGCCTATCTTCCTCCTGTTCGGTTTTCCATTGGCGAAACAGCCAGATGATGGCAAGGTTTGTTGCATAACAAATGACTGCATAAATCCCAATCAGCATTTCGTAACCAATTTTTACAGACAGAGACGCCTGCTCGAGCGCGCTTGTGTATACATTATAATAGAAAAAAATCATCACGTAAGCGCATATGCCGGACAAAGAGGGGATAGTCAGAATCAAAAATTCCCGCAGCTTCATGTGTTCCTGTTTTTTTCCGTAAACCCGTAATAGGAACCGCACGCCGACGTACATTAAGAAAAAGCCAAACAGTGAGTCACGCACACATTCTATCACATAAACGCGAAACCATACAATCTTATCATTATTGGAAATGAATTTATATATTAACGGATGCCAAGCAAATACCGTCTGTCCGACAATGCGCCATGCCTGCCAGCGCAGACTGAAAAAAGTAATGGAAAGAAAGAGTTTCTGACGGATATATACAGGATTAAGAAGGCACATGACAAAAAATGTCCCCAAAATGCCGATGCCGTAGGCGAGAATGGCATTGATATAATAGGGCATATAATGCAGAAACAGCATAATACAAGCATAAGCTGCAGCTACCAGCCACGTCCGTGATTTTTGCAAACGACCGGATGAAGTATCTAAGAGAAACGGTTTTGCCAAAGAGGCATAACAATATGCCGTTAACAGTATCGTGGTGAGCGAGTAAATGTGGTCTACTATTTCATAATATTGTTCCAAATCGTTCATCTGCCTGCCCCCTTGCCGTTTGTACGGCTGATATACTGCATATACTGCCGTACAAACCCGGCAAACTGCTTTTTGGACATGGGAACGGCGTCTGTTTCCAGCCAGACCGTATCGGCACTATATTTTTCCACATACTGCAAATTTACCAGATAAGCGCGGTGGGTGCGGTAAAAATCCGCCCCGGTCTGTTCGGAGAGTTCTGTCAGCTTTCCGTAATATTCGATATCGCCGTTTACGGTGTGAAGCAGGACCTTGCGGTTGAAAACTTCTGCGTAAATAATGTCCGGGAGCAGTACCCTTGTGGAGAGACCGCCTCTTTTTACGAGAATTGCGCGAGGTGCAGTCAAGCTATTTTTCCCGTCTGCGTTTGTTATCGGGTGCGCCAGATTGTGTTGGGACGCTGTCTTTTTTGTAGGAGTTTGCAGGTCAGATTTTTCCGTCTGCCTTGCATATTGCAGCAGGGCGTTGTTTAATACTTCGTACAGTCTTTTGTCGTCAAAAGGCTTTACCAAGTAGTGAAAGGCGTTTACGTCAAACGCTTCGTAGACATATTCTGACAATGCAGTCACAAATATAAGAATCATATCCTGATTTTTGATGCGCAATTCTTTTGCAGTCTGCATCCCGTTTTTGCCGGGCATCTGGATATCCAGAAAAAGTACGTCCGGCACGTTTTCCGCGGGGAGCGCAAGCAGACTTTCTCCCGAATCAAAGTCGAAAATCTGACAATGCATCCCGGCGTTTTGACAATGTTTTTCTATTTTTCGCCGCAGCATTTCCCGCAGGGCGGTTTCGTCGTCACATATTGCAATCTTTACTGTTTTCATCTGCTTTTCCCCGTTTATCATAAGATAAGTATACATGATAATCTGTAAAATGCCCTTTCTTTTCAGAAAAAATGTTGTGAATGACCAAATTTTTGATGTAAGCGAAAAAGGCTGTAAGACAGCGCTCCGAATTTGTCCGTATATCTTTGTACATATCTGAAAATATGTGTTACACTGAAACTGTACTATATAAACCGAGCTTCGTTTAGTTGTGAGTTCCGTTTTGCGGATTCATATATAGAGAGAAGCGGCATCAGAAATTGAAATTGTGTAAAGGGTGAACAAAATGACAGGGATGGATGACGGAAAAGTAATTTTAAAGAAAGTAATCACTGCGGATGAGGAGGAGCCGGATACGGCGGTATCGGAAAAAGCGTCGCCGGCAGCTTCAAAGAAGGTGATTATAGCAGATACGGAATTTCAGGAAGAAACGGCGGTGCCTGTTCTCTCGGATGATATCAAAATGCTTGTGACGAGCATGATTCATAAAGAGGGAAAAGCTTTCGCAAGGGTTTCCTTCCTGCGGGACAACGACTGGGCGGAAGGAATCGTGCCGGGCGGTAAGATTGAGAAGGCGGAGGGCTTTAACGAGGAGGAGATCAAGAAACTGGAAGCGTATCTTGCCGGGGAGCAGGAGATGATTCTGCAGGAGGCGAAGGGAGTCAATCCGATTAAGAATTTGTTTGGTATGCCATAAGATTTTCACTAAAAATTTGAATTTACTTTGGGGGTATTTTAATCAGAAAAAGTATATTATTGAAACAGGAATAAAAAAAGAAAAGGTACCGCATTAAAAGATAGAAGATGCATTATATGATATGGGGGATAAGATGATATTCGGAGATTTTTCGGAGTGGACGGCACAAAATCTTATCATACGGGTCATAGCGTCCATGATTCTCGGAGGAATTATTGGTCTGGACCGCGGCATGAAACACCGGGGCGCGGGCACAAAGACGATGACGGTGGTCTGCTTGGGAGCAACGCTTGTCATGCTGACGGAGCAGTATATCCAGATTCACTTTCCGGGACTTGCCAACATGAACCGTCTGGCGGCGCAGGTCATAAGCGGGGTTGGTTTCCTCGGCGTGGGAACGATTATCATAAGTAATCACCGGGTCAGGGGACTGACGACGGCGGCGACGCTCTGGGCGAGCGCGGCCATCGGTCTGGCGGTGGGAATTGGATTTGTGGAAGGCGGCGTGCTGATTACGCTCGTCATGCTGTTCTGTCTGCATGTGCTTCCCTTTGTGGAGCGTTTTGCCACCAGAAATTCCAGATACTGTAATGTGATTATTGATCTGGAGGAAAGCCGGTATCTGCACGTGATCATTCAGGATTTAAAGGCTGCTGACATTGCCGTAGATTCCATGGAAATCAGCACCTCCAGAATCGGGGACAGCGTGTCGGCTTATCTGATTTTACATACAAAGAGGACAATAGAAAATACGGAAATCTATGAGATTATCACAAAGTCGGACAAGGTGGAGTCGGTGGATTTTCTGTGAATTACTGTATTATCAACCCCACCGGGCAATGGTCGGATCCCGTCACTTCATTGTATATGAAAGCGTCCTGCAATCTGCCTTCCAGAGATGAGGAAGTGAGGAAATAGTCGATGCGCCACCCCGCGTTTTTTGCCCGCGCGCTGAAACGGTAGGACCACCACGAATAAACGCCCTCCAGATCAGGATAAAAATAACGGAAAGTGTCAATAAATCCGGCATCCACAAGAGCTGTGAACTTTCCCCGCTCTTCATCTGTAAATCCGGCGTTTTTGCGATTGGTTTTCGGGTTTTTTAAGTCGATTTCCTTATGTGCTACGTTCAAATCGCCGCAGAAAATGACAGGTTTGGATACTTCCAGTTTTTTCAGGTAGGCGAGAAAGTCGTCTTCCCATTTCATACGGTAATCCAGACGAGCCAGCTCGTTCTGGGAGTTGGGCGTATAGACGGTAACGAAATAAAAGTCGGGATATTCCAGCGTGATGACGCGCCCCTCGTGGTCGTGTTCCTCCACGCCGATTCCGTAAGTGACTTTCAGCGCTTCTTCTTTTGCAAAAATGGCAGTGCCGGAATAACCTTTCTTTTCCGCATAATTCCAGTATTGATGATAGCCTGGCAGCTCCAGATCAATCTGTCCCGCCTGCAGTTTGGTCTCCTGTAAGCAGAAAATATCTGCGTCCGTTTCCTTAAAAAAATCTAAAAAGCCTTTGCCCATACAAGCTCTGATCCCGTTTACATTCCATGAGATAAATTTCATAATTGGTCTTGTCCCTTTCTTTTGTATAATATTGGATAAAATTATTTTAATTCAATTTTCTGCTCTTTGCACCAGTTGATGTATGCCTCTCCGCCTAAACCACTGTCTGAACTTTTTACTCATTCCGAATCACCATTTTTATAAAATTTTGGAATCTCATTCCTTACAATCTCATCCGACAGGACGCGCATACCGTCCAGCCGCTCCTCATAATTTTCCACAGTCAGTCGGTCCTCTCCCTTTGCCAGCTTATCATAAACCCAGTAATTGATATCTTTGGAGAAGTGGATCATGTCCATATATAGGTCTAAATTCGTAATAATTTCTTTTGCGTCCTGATAATAATATATTTCCACATTGTCGTAGGCAAGCAGCGCCTTTACCGTCTGTTTTTCATTGTAAATGACTGAGTCCAGCTCCCCTGTCCGATAGGCGTTGTCCCACCAGAGCATGGAGTAAGGTGAGAAAAAGAATTTAAATGTTGTATCCGGGTGCGTCTCAACCATTTCCGTCAAAAGCGCGATATTTTTTTTGAGAGCATCCGCAGTCGCAGTTTCCGGCTGCATCTGCGCGACGGAAGGTTTTCTGGCATACATTCCTGTGGCCATATCCGCGCCGAAATATTTCCACTGTGCCCAGTTGTAGGAGTCTCCCTCGTCATAGTCCCCGATAAGGGAGAATGCCAGCATATAGGGAATTTTTTCCATCATCACATCTTTATTCAGCGTATATTGATAATCATTGAAATGGTTTTTGTCGTAGAGGTACATCGGGCAGCCCGTGGAGACATAGGTGGGTTCGTCGCTGGCGGAGAGAGAAGAGGGATCTATATTGTAAAAGACATAGTCTAGCTCGTGATTCTCGTAAGCGATATCCAGAAGCACCTTCAAATCTGCGGTGGCGCCGTAGGAACGGATCGCCTTGATGGTCTGACAGTCAAATCCTTGGTCGAACCAACCGTTGTTATAGTTTTCACAGACGGAGGAACCCACGATCAGCGCATTGTAATCAAAGTTTCGAAGCGTCCCCACACACTGGTATTCCTTGTCCGTCAGCACAGCTTTCAAACCGGGCAGCGGTCTGTGATACTGATAAAATGGGTCAAAAAGCACAACCGCGCCGATTATCGCCGCGAGGAGAATAAGCGTTCTTATGAAAAAAGATTTGATAAATTTTCCGTCTGAAATCATAGGTTGCCTTTCTAAAAGTTAAAGTAGAGGAATGTACTTACCTGCGACAGGGAAATCACGCACCATATGAATAAAATGCAAATACCCCAGCACCTGCCGGAAGTTAACTCGTTGTGGGTCGCACGCTCGTAGGCATTTTTGTGAAAAATGAGGTAAAACGCCAGCACAAACAATGCAAGCATAACGAACAGGTACAGGTAATTAACCGTTGCCGGAGCCGCCAGCTCCAGCGCCTGTTTGAGTACATATATTTCTGAGATATCAAGCTGCGCGGCTATCTCAAACAGTTTGCCGTTAAAGCGCAGGGACAGAAGATTTTTGAAAAGCTGTCCAGCCGCCAGCATACTGCTGCTTCTGAAAAAAAAGAGCGAGAGATTGAAGAGCGTAAAGGTAATAACCCAGCCGACAGGCGCGGGGATGTGAAAGCGGGAAGGACGTTTTTCTTCCCTGCCGCGAATGCCTAAGATGCCGAGATTATCTAATACAACCAGCAGCCCCTGCATGGCGCCCCACGCCACATAAGTCCATGCCGCGCCGTGCCAGAGCCCGCTCAGCAAAAAGACAATAAAAGTATTGAGAAGCATACGCGCGCGTCCTTTTCGGCTGCCGCCAAGCGGAATATACACATAAGTGATAAAGAACCGCGACAGCGTAATGTGCCACCGCTGCCAAAATTCCTTGATGCTGCAGGAGCGGTAGGGCGAATCAAAGTTTAAGGGCAGTTCCACATGGAACATTCTGCCCAGACCGATTGCCATATCGGAATAGCCGCTGAAATCGAAGTAGAGTTCAAAGCTGTAAGCGAGAATCACAAAAACAGTGGATATTGCGTCCAGTGAGAAAGTCTGCGCAAAGCCGAAGTTTGCCATCAGTCCAAACGTGTCCGCGAGCAGCACTTTTTTGGCAAGCCCCAGAACGAACAAGTAAATGCCACGCGCAAAAGAGGCGCTGTCAAAACGGCGTCTTTCGGGGTCTTCAAACTGAGGAATGATTTCGCTGTGCAGTACGATTGGTCCGGCGATCAACTGCGGGAAAAAGGTCACAAAGGTCAGGTAGTTGATAAAATCGTAGTGCCTGCATCTGCCAAGCGCTCGGTCAATGATATAGGACATCTGCTGAAAGGTAAAAAAGCTGATACCGAGAGGCAGCAGGATGTGCTTCAAATTAAAATCCGAATGGAAGGCAAGATTTATGTTTTCAATAAAGAAGTCATAATATTTGAAGTAAAATAAAATGCCAAGATTCAGAATAAGACCTGTCAGAAGACCGATTTTCCCGGAGACGGAGAGAGGAGCCTTATCTGATGCGGTATTTCTCCTTGTTTCACCGTCGGTACCACACGCAGAGCCGTGAACAACGGTACCTGCATCCGAGAGAGGATATTTTGCCTGCGCTCGATTCAAAGCGAAGCTCAACAAGTAGTTCAGCCCGATACTGCACAGGATAATGGCGAGATAACGAACATTGAAATAAGCATAGAACCACAGGGACATGACGGACAGAAAAAGGCTTGCCAGCCTATACCGCCCGAGTCTGTTAAGCCCGTACCACCCGATCAGCGCAACGGGTAGAAATATGAAGATAAAGATATAGGAATTAAACAGCATAAATTTCCGAAATTCCTCTCTGAAAATACATAAATTTGTAAATACAGGTAAAAAATAATAGTGTGAAGCAGCAGGATTCCTGTTTCTGATATAGTATACCAAATTAGACTGCCGCTTACAAATTAAAATGATATCCGAAGAATTGATTTTTCATACAGAGGATATCAGACGGTGGCGGTGCATATGCCGCGCGGAAGAAATCAAAACAAATATTGAAGTTAAAATCGGAAAAACGGAGGATTATCATGCATAAATTAACAATTATGATCGTGATTTTTTGTTTCCTTTTATTATCCGGCTGCGGACAGGAGGAACTGGCGGAAGAAGATTTGGTAGACGGACGGGAAACGGTCGGGGAACAGAGAGCGGAGGAAGTGGAGGCGGGAAATTTTCCGCTTTTCTGGGATGGAGAGGAGGAGCGGCAGTTTTATACTTTGCCGGAGCTGGAGGAGGAAGTAAAAGAGCTCCTTGGAGATAACTATTGGCCGGAAGTCAATTTATCGGCGGCGGAGCTGGAAAGGCTGACAGGAATCACGGAGGATATGTATGTGGATTTTCTGGCGGAGAGGCAGATGCTTGACGCGCACATAGATACCATGATCATCATTCACGCAAAAGAGGATTACGTGGGAACAATCGAGCAGGCGATTGAAACCTACCGAAGCGGCTTGATTGAGCAGAATAAAAATTATCCGCAAAATCTGAGCAA
This sequence comes from bacterium 1xD42-87, assembly GCA_003611805.1. Classification (GTDB taxonomy): domain Bacteria; phylum Bacillota; class Clostridia; order Lachnospirales; family Lachnospiraceae; genus UBA3282. The sequence continues at coordinate 140,797 of RAYM01000010.1, forward strand.
GGCAAGAGCATCCCGTATCGAGACAATCAACGACTATATCTGCTTCGTCCAGCTTGGGGCTGACACCACGCCTCTGGCGGATCGGGGTAATGAGGCGGTGATGGCACATTGTCTGGAGGAGAACGAAAAGGCGCTGTATGTGCTGGAGCAGGCGATTTTGCAGTAAGCAGGAGGGCAGATCCGGTATGGTTTTGAGCCTCCTGTTTGCGTTTTTGCGCTCGTGAGGTTCTTTCTTATTTTCTTTTTTCAGGTTATAATGTTCGTGAAAGCAACCGCAGGTTTTGCGAGCGTGCACTGCGAATCAGGCAACTTGGAAGGAAAATTTCGTATGAACGTAAATCTGACAGCGAAATATTTACAGCATTTGCGCAAATGTCGTAATTACACACAGGAAGAGCTGGCGGCAAGACTGGATATTTCGAGGCAGGCGGTTTCTAAATGGGAAACGGGGGTAACGGTTCCCGATGTGGATGTCCTGTTAAAGATATCTAAGCTGTATGACATTTCAATTAACGATATATTAGAGCCTAAAATCCGGCCGCAGAGAATCGTGGATTTTGAGCAGATTTCTGCCATTCCCGAGAAAGAACTAAAAGAAATATTGAGACAATTAGATAAGGATTCTCTGGTCATAGCGTTGATGGGGGCGTCGCCTGATACCAATCAATTTTGTGAAAAGATGTTTCCGGATATTGATTTTGAAAAAGCGCGAAACGAAATCGGCAGAGTCAGGGTGGAAACGGTGGAGGAGATGCAGAAACAGATTGTCTCCATGATAAATTTAGAGGCAGCTGACGGGAAGGCAGATACATAAATATGATTGAACATAGAAAATGGGAATCCGTAGACAATCTGATTCGGGAAGTAAAAGAAAAATTGCAGGGGCGGGAAAAACTCTCCTATCTGTTTGAAAAATGTTATGCGAACGCCTTACATACGACAGTACGGGAACCTGCGGATGGCGGTACCTATGTGATTACGGGTGATATTCCCGCTATGTGGCTGCGGGATTCTACGGCACAGATGCGCCCCTATCTCATTCCCGCAAAGAAAGATCCGGCTCTGGCTAAACTGATTGCCGGAGTGGTGAGGAGACAATTTTTTTATATCAACATTGACCCATATGCCAACGCTTTCAATGAAACCGCAAACGGCGCCTGCTGGGATAAGAATGACTTACAGCGAAATGACTGGCTGTGGGAGCGCAAGTATGAGGTGGATTCTCTATGTTATCCGATTCAGCTTGCTTATCTGCTCTGGAAGAATACAGGCTGTACCAGCCAGTTTAACGAGGATTTTCAGCGGGGAGCGGACAGAATAATACAGACTTTCCGCCGGGAACAGAACCATGAGAAAAATTCGTCTTACCGATTTGTGCGGGAAAATACTTATTTTACGGATACCTTATCGCGGGAAGGAAAAGGCGCGCTAGTGAAAGGTGATATCGGATTGACGTGGTCGGGTTTCCGTCCCAGCGACGACGCCTGCACATATGGCTATCTGATTCCCTCCAATATGTTTGCCGTAATCGTGCTGGGGTATCTGGAAGAGATTGAGAAAATAGTATATCATAGTGAACAGATGCAGACGGAAGCCGCCTGTCTCAGACAGCAGATCGAAGAAGGAATCGGGAGGTACGGGATTGTTGAGACAGAGGATTACGGAAAAATTTATGCTTACGAGGTGGACGGTTTCGGGCAGTATAATTTGATGGACGATGCCAATATTCCCAGCCTGCTTTCTTTGCCTTATCTGGGATATCGTGGTGACGCTGAGGTTATACGGAATACAAGACGCTTTATTTTGAGTGAGGCTAACCCCTATTACTATCGGGGAAAATTTTCCTGTGGGATTGGCAGTCCCCACACGCCGGTCAGGCATGTCTGGCAGTTGGCTCTTATTATGCAGGGAATGACTTCGGCGGATGAGAGAGAGAGGGAAGATATTTTGCGGATGCTGTCGGAAACGGATGCCGGGACGGGTCTGATGCATGAGAGTATGCATGTGGATGATCCGTCACGCTATATGAGGGAATGGTTTTCCTGGGCGAACGCGCTGTTTTGTGAATGGATTCTCGATATTTGCGGGTATAAGATCGTAAGGCAGCAAAGTAGGGGATATAATGTTTGAATTAACACTAAGGAGAAAATAGAAGGGGAAATAACCATGGCTGTACAGTATAGAAAATTGACAGAAAACGATCTGGAGACTTTCATAGAAATGAGAATTCGTCAGCTCCGGGAAGAGGGAGCGACCGAGGAGATTGATTTAGAGCCGGCTTTATTTGATTATTACAGGCGGCATATGTCGGACGGTACGTTTGTGTCATGGCTTGCCGTTGACGGGGAAAAAATTGTGGCGACAAGCGGCATGTCCTTTGTGGAAAAGCCGCCGTATTTCAGTTGTCCCAATGGAAGGATCGGGCTCCTTTCCAGTATGTATACTTCCGATGAATACCGCAGACAGGGCATTGCAAAGGCTTTATTGACGCGCGTGGTGGAGGAGGCGAGAGAATACGGCTGCGGCTGTGTGCAGATTACCGCCTCGGATATGGGCGTACTGCTTTACACGGATTTCGGGTTTGTGAAGAACGGGAACTTTATGCAATACAAATTCTGAGGATTGTTTGTAAAATGGAGTCCGACTCTGGATATGCTTTGACTGCAGTAAACTTCCCGGACATGTCAATACTCATAAAATGCGACCGTTAATTCGGAAATTTCCGACATTCTTTGCGGTAAAAGCAGATGGAAATGGCGGTGGCGATCGTCCAGCCCACAGGCCATGCGAACCAGATACCGATGGCGCTCTGTGTCAGGTCGGACAGGAGAAACGCCAGAATCACGCGCAGCGCCAAGTCTGTGAAAGTGGCTGCCATAAACTGCCGCATGGCGCTGATGCCCCGGAGAATACCGTCCGCGATCAGCTTGGCGGATACAACAAAATAGAACGGCGACAGAATCCACAGAAATTGCCGTCCCGTCAGCATAGCCGCTGCCGCGTCTCCTTCCATGAACAAAAGGAGCAAATATTTTCCGAGAAAAATATAGAGGGCGCAGAAGGGAATGCACAGGCACCACACCATTTTGATGCCAGCACGGAAACCGTCTTTCAGACGGCTGTATTTTCCGGCGCCCAGATTCTGTGCGGCAAAATTGGAAATACCGTTTCCGATCGTAGTGAAGGAGGTAATAACCAGATTGTTCAGCTTTACGGCGGCGGAGTATCCTGCCATGACGGAGGCGCCGAAACCGTTGATGACGCTCTGAATCAGGATGTTTCCTATGGAGATAAAACTTTGCTGGAGAATACTCGGTACGGCGATTACCACAATTTTTTTTAACAGCCCGGCGTCAAACAAAGCCGGGCTGTTGCCGCAGGGAATTTTTTTCAATCTTATCCATACGGTCAGTGTGGCGAGAATGCAGCTGACACCCTGACATAAAAAGGTCGCCCACGCCACGCCGCCCACGCCCATTTGAAAAGCTTTCACAAACAGAATATCCACTGCGATATTTGATGTGGAAGAGACCGCCAGAAAATAAAAGGGGGTTTTGGAATCTCCGAGGGCAGAAAAAATACCGGTTGCAATATTGTAGAAAAAGACAAAGGGCAGCCCCCACACATAAATATCCAGATAAAGCTTTGAGTCAGCAAGCAGTTCTTCCGGCGTTCGGATCAGGCGGAGCAGCGGATCGCATCCCAAAATGCCGATCAGCATCAGCGCGCCGCATACGACAGCGCTGAAAAGGCAGGCGGTGGATACGGCGGTTTTGAGTCTGCTGTAGTCTTTTGCGCCAAACAGCTGGGAGGTGATGACGGAGCATCCCATATTGCAGCCGAAAGCAAAAGCAATGAAGATCAGGGTGATTTCATAACTGTTTCCCACGGCGGCGAGTGCGTTTTCTCCGATAAATTTTCCTGCCACAAGGCTGTCCGCTATGTTATAAAGCTGTTGGAAGATAATGCTGCCGAAAAGAGGAAGGCAGAACTGCCACAATACCTTTTTTGGTTCTCCAATGGTCAAATCCTTATTCATAAATACCGCGTCCTTTCCTACATTCCATTTACATATATCCGAGAACGTATTATAATTCATTTTATCGAATGTGAAAAATGTATATGTTATATTGGAGAAATATAAAATTTGTATGGATATTAATTTTGAGTATTATAAAATTTTCTACTATGTAGCAAAATACGAAAATATAACGAGAGCGGCGACGGCGCTTGGCAGTAACCAGCCTAATGTGACGCGTGTGATGAAACTGTTGGAATCCCAGCTTGGATGCCGTCTGTTTATCCGCGAGGCAAGGGGGATTCGTCTGACGAAGGAAGGAGAACGACTCTATTCTCATGTGGAGGTTGCCTACAGGCATCTGATGAATGCCCAGGAAGAAATTGGGGGACCGGCAATTTTAGGTGGCGGTTCGGTGGAGATCGGGACGACGGAGACGGCGCTTCACCTCTTTTTACTGGACGCCCTGCATGATTTCCGGCAGAAGTACCCGGAAGTAAAAATCAAAATCCATAATCATACAACGCCGGAGACAGTCAGACAGCTCACCGGCGGCAGGGTGGATTTTGCGGTGATTACCATGCCCTATGAACTGCCGGCGACCGTTTCGGGGTTTCCCGTGCTGGATTTTGAGGAAATTCTTGTGGGCGGAACGCAGTATACGGATTTGTGTAAAACTTCGTTGAAAATAAAAGATATTAGAAAATATCCGTGGATCGGGCTGGGCAGGGAGAGCGCGACCTACGCTCTTTATAAAGATTTTTTCATACAGCACGGTGTAGATTTTGAGCCGGACATGGAAGTGGAGACGTCGGATCTTATGCTGCCGCTTATTGAAAACAACTTTGGTATCGGTTTTGTGCCAGAGAAGATTGCCGCGCCTTTGATTGGGGAAGGGAAGCTCGTACAGATACCGATAGACGACGATATCCCGGGGCGGTCTATACAGGTTGTTTCCGATCGGGGACGGGGGAAAAATTTTGCGGCGGACACGCTCTATAAATATCTGAAGAACTTTTCACAGAAAATATTTTGATATAAACCAATTTTGTGTCTGCGCGCTGTTTGACAAAAACTCTTGAGGGGATAAGTTTATCTCCTCTGTATTTTTTTAATGTCAAAATCCCCAATTATTGATATAATCTAAGTAGTTCGACACAAAGCGAGATGAAGACAAAGGAAAAGTGTCCTTTTAAGGACGCTTCGGAATGGAGAGAAAATCGTATGCAGGGTTTTATCCGAATTTCAAAATATGCAGGAATGCGAAACGACCTGGCGCAGGCAGGCGGCGGCAACACCTCCGTGAAACTGGACGATCAGGTTATGCTGGTGAAAAGCTCAGGGTTTCAGCTTGCGGACGTGAGTGAGAACAGCGGGTATTCAAAAATTGATTACCGTCTGATTGCGGATTATTTTAAAGAAAATCTTTTGGTGGACCGGCAATCCGCAGAGACGGCGGCGGAACAGACAGTCCTGACGGAGGATGCGGGGAATGCGCTTCTCACAAAGGCACAGATGGCGGGCGGGCGCGCTTCCATTGAGACGTTTCTTCATGCGGTGACGGGGAAGTACACGCTGCACTCCCATCCCACGTTAGTGAATATTTTGACGGCAAGAAAAGGCGGCAGGGAAATGCTCGAGGAGCTGTTTCCCGATTCGGTTTATGTGTCTTATCGTAAACCGGGCGTGGCGCTTGCGGAAACTTACTATAAAATCTGTCAGGCGGCAGGGGCGCCGGAAATCATTTTTCTGGAGAGCCATGGGCTTGTGGTGAGCGGCGATCTGGCGGAAGGCGTGATTTCCCGGACGGAAGAGGTACTGGAAAAGATCGCGGCGTATTTACAGGTCTCCTATGAGGCGTACCCGAATGCGACAAAGCTCTGGAATGCTTTTGCGGAAATTCCGGCTCTTGCGGACAGGATTGTGTACCTTTCCGAGAACCGCTATTTGTCCCCGGAGACGGCAGAGGGGGATGTGCTGAATGAGGAAATGTGGAATCACGCGTTCTGCCCGGACTGTGTGGTTTACGGGTCGAAAAAACCGTTGTTTCTGGCGGATGATTTCAGAGAGGCGGATATTACCTCTTTTATAGAGAAAAACGGGATTCCGGCAATGGTCTGCTATAAGGGGTATTTTTACATTCTGGCGGAGAGTGTGAAGAAGGCGCAGGAGATCGAGAATGTGATGAGCTTTGCGGCGCAGGTGCAGGCGGCAAACCACTCCCATGAGATGCAGTATCTGAGCGAGGGGCAGCAGGACGCGCTTTTAAACTGGGATGCGGAGAAATACCGCAGAAAACTGTAAAACTAAAGTGAGTGTAAATATAGAGACGATGACGGCATAGGAAATTTTATGAGTAGTTTATGAGTGATCAGATGTGAGAATAGATAAAGTGAAAATGGTGAAAGTGTGAATTTTATGAATGGGGGATAAAAAATATGAATATATTCATACCCATGACGGGCTATGGTTCCCGTTTTGTGGCGGCAGGCTATCGGGAGCTGAAACCCTTTATCCCGGTGATGGGAAAGCCGGTCATTGAATGGATTGTGAAGGGTATGTACCCGGAAGACGTACAGTTTATTTTTGTGTGTCGTGGGGAGCATTTACGGAATGACCCTTCCATGAAGGGAAAACTGCTTGCGCTTGCGCCGGAGGCTATCATCGTAACGATAGAAGATTGGGTGAAAAAAGGACCCGTGTATGATGTGCTTCGTGCGTACAGGGCGTTATGCGCGGCTGAAGGTTTTCACAGAGAGGACGGCTGCATCATCAACTACTGTGATTTTTATATGACATGGGATTTCCAGATGTTTGCAAGAGAGGCGACAGCGCGGGACTGCGACGGGGCGGTGCCCTGCTATACGGGATTTCATCCGAACCTTCTGCCGCAGAACAACTTTTACGCATCCTGTCTGACAGATGCGGAAGACAATTTAGTGGAAATCCGGGAGAAGTATTCCTTTGAGCAGGATAAGACGAAAGCGAAGCATTCGCCGGGCGTCTACTATTTTAAAAACGGCGCGGTGATGGAGAAATATTGTCAGATTCTGACGGAACATGAGGAATGCGCCATTAACGGGGAATATTATGCGAGCCTGCCCTACAATTTTATGGTAGAGGACGGGCTTAAGGTGTGGGTGCCCACGGACGTGCCGTATTTCTGTCAGTGGGGTACGCCGGAGGATATGCGTGAGTTTGTGTATTGGACGGATTTGATTCTTCAAATAAAAGGGCATACGACAGAAAGGGCGCCAAAACAGTGCAGGAATGGAAAAATTTTAATCCCCATGGCGGGCGCGGGGCAGCGCTTTGCCGATGCAGGCTACCGTGTACATAAACCGGCGATTCCCACAATTGACCGATACGATGGGACAGAGAAACCGATGGTTGTCTGTGCCACCAAGGATCTGCCAGGGGTGGCGGCGGACGGGAGCAATGTGATCTATGTGGACCGCACATTCCACCGGGAGGACGGGGTGGAGGACGCCATCAGGGCATATTATGAAAAGGCGCAGTTTATCACGATTGACCGGCTCACGGAGGGGCAGGCATGTACCTGTATGTTAGCGAAAGATTATTTGGACCCGGAGGAGGAACTTCTGATCGCGGGCTGCGACAATGGGATGGACATTGACCGGGCGGCGTTTGAGGAGACGAAGCGGGCGTGTGACTGTATTGTATTTACTTACCGTCACAATGAAGCGGTGCTGCAAAACCCCAATGCCTACGGCTGGATGCTTACCGATGAAGCGGGCAATATCACGGGCACATCCATCAAAAAAGCGATTTCCGATACCCCTATGGAGGACCCTGCGGTGGTAGCAACTTTCTGGTTTAGAAAGGCAAAGGTCTTTTTTGACGCTACGGAGAAAATGATCCGGGAGAATGACAGAATCAATGGGGAATTCTATGTAGACCAGACAGTGAAACATGTGATAGACTTAGGATATCGCGCGAAGATTTTTGATATCAACCGCTATGTTGGCTGGGGAACGCCTGCGGACTACGAGGGGTACCAGAATACTTTCGCATATTTTAAAGCGTTTCTTATGCGAGAAGGTCTGATTTTGGCAGAGAAATAAATTAGTTTGCCGGATCAGATGCCGGATGAATGGTGCGCGCTGTCTGATAAAAGGCAGCAATCAGAGTTTTACTGTACAGAAAGATATGGGCTGTAAAATGTTACGTGCGCTCGACATGGAGAAAAATTACCAAAAATACCTGAGAACTGCCATTATAGTGGGGGTCTTATTTAAGTTACTTTTGATGGGGCTTTTTTCTTCCGATTATCAGGATCAGATGTTTATTCCTTTTGTGGACCTCTTTTTACATGGGGAGAATCCGTATCAGGTCTACTATGATAACGGGCTGCTGCCCTCTTTTCCTTATCCGCCTGTTATGCTTCTGGTGGAGTGTATCGGCGGCGTTTTTGTTACTTTTATAAGCGGGATGCCGGTATTTTTCAGGAATCTGGTCTTTAAACTTCCTATTCTTTTTGCGGATCTTCTCGGTTTATATTATCTGTTCCGTATTTCCAGAGATAAAAGAAAATATATATTAGCGCTGTATTTTTTGTCGCCGATTATTTTATACGCGTCTTACATGCACGGTCAGCTTGATTTGATTCCTACCGTATTTCTGGTGGGAGCGGTTTATTATCTGAGCGAAATGAGTATGGTGGTGAAAAGAGAGCATGTATACGAGCGGCGCTTTATTCTCTTTCTTACATTGGCTCTTGCCTCTAAGTTTCATATCGCGGCGGCGCTGCCCCTCTTTTTTCTCTACATTTATAAGAGAAAAGGCTGGAAGAAGGCAATATGGATGACGGGGCTGCCGATTGTTTTGACGGTGGTGGTTTTGCTGCCGTTCTGGGGAAGCGGTTTTGTTAATATGGTTCTGCTCAACAAAGAACAGCAGGCGATTAACAGGGTGTATTTAGATTATGGAAACGCGCATCTGCTTCTGACTGTGCTGGTTTTACTTTTTCTCTATTTTCAGGCTTTTCGGGTTAACCAGATGAACCGAGATCTCCTGATCAGTATGACGGGGCTTCTGTTTTCCGTGTTTCTTGTCTTTGTTCCGGCAATGCCGGCATGGTTTATCTGGATTGTGCCGTTTTTCATGCTGTATCTGGCGAGACAGGGTGAAAACCGCGGGAAGATGGTATTGGTTTACGGCGGATTTAACGCGTTGTATCTTTTGTATTATGTCTTTATCCACACGACACGGTTTGTAGATTTATACTTTCTGGGCAGGAGTTTTTCTTTTTTGAAGCTGTCCGACGAAGGAATCAGGGACATTGTCTTTTCGCTGATGGTAGGCTTTTTTCTGATTCTGGTGGTATGTATGTATCTCTACGGGGTGGGAAGCAACTCCTATTACCGCAGGCGGAACCGTCCTTTTACGATCGGTATCGCAGGGGACAGCGGTGCAGGAAAGACCAGGCTGTTAAAAAGTCTGGAGGCGCTTTTGTCAAAGGAGCGGGTGCTTGCACTGGAGGGAGACGGCGACCATAAATGGGAGCGGGGCGACCGGAACTGGGAAGAAATGACGCATTTAAATCCCCGTGCCAATTATCTTTACAGGCAGGCGGAAGATTTAAAAGTGCTCCGCGGGAATAATACGATAAAACGTGTGGATTATGACCATGAAACAGGCACATTTACACGAAAGCGGAGGCTGTCGCCAAAGCCCTATGTCGTTTTATGCGGGCTGCATTCCCTGTATTTGCCGCAGATGCGGCAGGTGCTCGACATGAAAGTGTATCTGGATACGGATGAAGCGCTTCGACGCCACTGGAAACTGCGCAGGGATCAGGGCGAGCGGGGGCATGGCAGGGCGGCGGTTCTTGAGCAGATTAAGGCGAGGCGCGGGGATGCTGAGAAATATATCTATCCGCAGAGACAGTATGCCGATCTGGTGATACGTTATTTTGACGAAACACTCTTAAAAAGACCTGACAGAGCCGGAAAAATAAAGGATATTACGCTGGGCGTGGAATTTGTGCTGGACGCGGGGATTAACGTGGAGCCGCTGCTCACGCTTTTGCGTGACCGCGGCGTTTCGGGCGAGTTGTCATACGATGATCTTCTGCATCAGAAGGTTTCCTTCCGCGGGGAGGACCTGAATGCGGGCAAAAATGTCTGGGCAAAAACGGCGGCGGCAGTGATTCCGCAGATTGAGGATCTGACGGGCGGCAGTATTCTCTGGGAAGAAGGTGCAGGAGGATTGGTACAGTTAATGCTTCTTCTTGTGATTGGTGAGATCATGAAGAGGGATTGAAATAAAGCAAATCATGTAAGAAGGGTAGCTATGAAGGTGCCGAATAGTTACAGGAGGGGGAACAGATGATAAAGGCAGTGATTTTTGATCTGGACGATACCTTGTATGATTACAAAGCGTTGGAGCGGGCGGCTTTTGAATGTGTGGGTGAGCTTGTGCGCGAACGGCTCGGCGTGAGTGAGGAACAATGCGAGGAAGCTTTTATGCGGGCGAGGCATGCCACCAAGGAAATGCTGGGGGAGACGGCGACTTCCCACAGCAGAATGCTCTACTTTCAGAAGACTTTAGAGTATCTGGACATCAGACCACTGTATCTGGCGCTTGAAATGTATGAGACTTACTGGGGATTTTTTTTGGACAATATGAGTATGTATCCCGGCGCCAGGGAACTTCTGGAGGCATTGCATGAAAAATATATCCGCGTGGGAGTCTGCACGGATCTGCTGGCGCATATTCAGCACAGGAAACTGCGAAGACTCGGCATGATGGATGATGTAGACTGTCTGGTGACGAGTGAGGAGGCGGGGGTGGAAAAACCGGCTCCAGGGATTTTTAAGCTGTGTCTTGAGAAGCTTCGGCTGCCTGCAGAGGTGGTCTGCTTTGTGGGGGACAATCTGGAACGGGATGTGAAAGGCGCGATGGCAGCAGGACTGCAGGCTGTCTGGTTTCACCCGGGGGCTTCCCAGGAAGAAAAGGCACAGGACGGCATTGACGCTGTATCGGATTACAGGGAACTGTATGAACTGCTTAGCAGGAAAATTGAGGGAGGCTTATAAAATACTGTTCTGTATCAGGGAAAGGATGAAAAGCGTGAAACTTTCGATAGTAGTACCATGCTATAATGAGAAGGAAAATCTGCCGTTACTTTTAGAACGGTTTAATGAAGTAATCAAAGGGCGGGATATGGAGGTCATTCTGGTGGATAACGGCTCCACGGACGGCAGTGCGGATGTGCTGCGGGAGTTGCTGCCTCGTTACGCCTTCGCAAAGATTGTGACTGTAGAGGTAAATCAGGGATACGGTTACGGGATTATACAGGGGTTAAAGGAATGCCGGGGGGAATATATCGGATGGACCCATGCGGACATGCAGACAGATCCCGGGGATATTGTGCGGGCTCTGGAGTTAATTGAAAAAGAAAAGGGACTTGTCTTTGTGAAAGGAAACCGAAAGGGCAGACCTCTTTTTGACGTATTTTTTACTGTTGGCATGAGCGTCTTTGAAAGCTGTTATCTGCATGAAAAACTGTACGATATCAATGCGCAGCCTAATATTTTTCCCAGAATATTTTATGATGAGTGGCAGGAGCCGCCCTATGACTTTTCACTGGATCTGTACGCACTGTATATGGCAAAGAAAAAGGGGTTGAAAGTATTGCGGTTTCCGGTGGGTTTTCCGGAGAGAGTACACGGCACGTCGAAATGGAACACGGGGCTTGCGTCGAAGTGGAAGTTTATTAAGCGGACGGTTGAGTTTAGCGTGAAGTTGAAGAAAAGCGGAAGTTTGCAAAACTAAAAGCGTCTGGAAACTTCTGTGGGTGAATTTAGGAAGCAGAAATTATCCGTTAGGATGATTCGGAATACAAATATAAATATACGAGAGAATGGTAATTAAAATAGAAAAGATGGAGAGAACGCGATGGCGACAGAATACATAGCGCACAGAATTAATACCAAGGCGGAACTTTTACAACTGCCGGAAGAATACGGCGTCGAGCTGGATCTGCGGGATGACCTGAACGGGCGGATTTATATATCACACAATCCCTTTGAGCCGGGAGAAGATTTTGAGGAATACTGCAAAGTGTATCACCACGGCACCATGATCTTAAATATCAAGAGCGAGCGCATTGAGCATAAGGCGTTGGAATATATGGAAAAATATCAGATCAAAAATTATTTTTTTCTGGATTCTTCCTTTCCCATGATTAAGCTGCTCACGGACATGGGTGTGAAGCAGGTGGCTCTCCGTTTCAGTGAGCTGGAAGGGCTGGATACCATACGCAATATGGCGGGGCGCGCCGGGTGGGTATGGGTGGACTGCTTTACAAAGGCGCCCATTGACAGAGAAAGTTATAAGGAATTAAAATCCCTCGGCTATAAGCTCTGTTTCGTGTCCCCGGAATTGGAGGGGCAGGAGGAAAAGATTACTGAGTATAAGAAATATATAGAAGAGCAGGGCATTCTCTTTGATGCCATATGCACAAAGAGTTATCATATTAAGGACTGGATGTAGATCATTATTTTTTACACCTGCGCCATGCACTTGCTGCATGATACCGGAGTCAGGGTTTTCACGGTAAAAGACTGCAAGTGGAAGCGCGTTTGCACTTTTAGCATGGAGGAAAGGATGTTTCGATTGACAAAAGAATGGCAAAAAAGAGCCGGCATGGCGGCGGCGGTTTTTTTACGCTTGCGGCGGGTATGCTTTTGTTTTACAGACATTGGCAGTTTGAGCTGCCGCTATATCCAAATGTGGATGAGCAGCTTTCGCTTGGCTGTATTTATGAACTGTTGGGGCAGCATCTCTATGCGGGAGATATCTACGTGCTCGATTTTTTCCGCTATCCCCATCTGACCTTCTATTATGCGGCAGTGGGGGCGCGCATTCTGGGAAAATTTCTGGCGGGCGTGGATACTGTGGTGCTTTTGCGCTATGTGGTCTGTGGCACGGCGCTTCTCTCAAATGTGTGTGTTTATTTCAGTGTTAAAATTATGACGAATAGACGGAAATATGCCTATCTGGGATTCCTTCTGTCGGTGTTTTCTCTTTATGGCTATGCTTATTTGTATTATACGGGACCGGACACGCTTCTGTTTGCGGTGGCAAACCTTATTCTGCTTTTGGGCTGTCTGATCTGGCGGGAGAAGGATGAGGAGCGCGCCGTCTATCTCTGGTATCCGATGCTTGCGGTCTGTATCGGTCTTGCTACGGCGGCTAAGTATCACGGCATTGTCTTTGGCGTTTTCTGGCTGGCGCTGCATATCGGCAAAAAATATTGGAAACATCACAGAAACAATTATCTTTTCTTTTTGGACTGTATCGTGTTGGCGTTGACTTTTGTGCTCTGCAATTATTCGCTTTTCTTTCATTTTAAGACTTTTATCGGGGATAATTTATATAACCTGAACCATTATGCATGGGGGCATCCCGGCATCGAACGTAACTTGCCGTTTTTGGGATATCTTGAGGCATACGCGCTGTCCTCTTATGGCATTTTTGGCGGATTGCTTCTGCTTTTGGGGATTGTGTATCTGATGCGAAAAAAGGTGTGGGGGGAGCTTGTCATCTTTTCTTTGATGCCGCTCGTGATTCTGGTGCTTTTGTCGAAGTACAGCATTGTGCTTGGCAGAAATATGTCCCTCGTTCTGCCGTTTGCTTTTCTGTTTATGAGTTACGGGCTGGTGGAGACGGAAACAATTTTTATGGCGCTGCTGGAAAAGCGCGGTACAGCGGGGCAGAAGAAAAATTCGGGGAAAGCAGGAGGTAGTACGGCAGCAGTCGTGGCGGTTCTCGTGCTTTGTAATGCGGAAACAGTTCTGGGCAATTACCGGTATGATCTTACTTACGATCATGCGGCGGCATATATCGAGGAAAATATTCCTGCGGGCGCAAGGGTTTACTGCACTTCCTATATGCCTTTGATGGATGCGGAAAAGTATGAGATTGTGGAGATTGGGGAAGATATTTCTCTTCTGCCGGAAATGCTTGCCGAAAAGGAGTATTACATCGACGTGGAGTACGCCACCGGATACTTTTCCCAGAAAAAGGACTATCTGCTCTTTCGGGGAGGGGATATGTACCCGGACAAAAAAGCGGCGTATGAGCAAAAAATGGGAGAGTATACCGTCATGGAAAGCTGGCAGGGCGTTTCCTATGGCGGGGAATGGAAATACAGGATCGGATATTTTGACCTGCTTTTAAAGAGTCCCGGTGCATATTATGTAGGACCATCGATTACCATTTATCGGTAAAATATTCTGCAGCAGTTAACGGAACGCATAAAAATTTCGCTTACAAAAAAGATTTTATGATGATAAAATGTAATCGAAAGGTGGGTTTTATTATGCGTTGGATACCGCTGCAGAGGGCAGACAGCAGAAAGTGGAGACTCTGTGCCCTGCATGATGACTGTATGGCGTATGAAGTTACAACATTAGAATCTGAGCATGTAGAAACGATTCTGTTCTATGCAGCATATATGAATGACGGCATAGACGGCGGAATAGAAACGGAAATTCTGGAAAAATTGGAGAGACTGAAAAAGCAGTATAAATTAAGCTAAAAATTCACGCAAAAGCACTTCCAGTTCCTCGGCTTCGGAAGGGGTGAAAGCCGGGGAACTTTTTTTGTGCTCCGCATTTTTCTCGAATATAGGCTCCTTTTTGATGCCGGTGTCTTCGCTGGGCTTGTCCAGACCGGCAGCTGCGTTTTTTGACTTTTGTGCGGAGTCTTCCATGCCGACCATGCGCATGTCAAGGCGTGTCTGTTCCAGGCGGTTCGCCAGATGATTTTCCAGATAATCTACCAGGTTGGTGCGCAGCATGTTTATTTTGCCGGGCACATCAATCAGGGAAGTGGCGGCAAAATAGAGGTACAGACCAAGAAAGCTGACGAAATAAAAAGGCGCGATTGTCAGAAAGCTCTCCTCTTGAATGATACTGATACAGGCGCCAATTCCGGCAACCAGCACGGAAAGCAGCGTAAGCTGTCCCGAAAGGTGTCGAAATAAGGTCACGGGGATTTTTCCGAGGCTGATCTGGTTCAGAAACTTGTCCACGAAAACGGAAACATTGGGAATGCTTTCGTGAAGTTGTCTGCAGCTTGTGAATTTCAGTTTCAACTGCTGCAAAGATTTATTTTTTGTGGCGGACATGTTTTCCGTTTCCCGAATCAGCCTGCGGTATAGCACACCGAGCAGAATCTGGCATAAAATACTGCAAAAGAGCAATGTCAGGATAACAAGCATAAAATATTTATGACGAAAAAAAAGTGCAAGCATGGTTACCTCCGTTATTTAGAGTGCATACTTATATTATATTAGCTTTTGTTTGGGAAAAAAGACCTAAGGCATCGACAAATTTCGCTGTAAACGCTTGACAGGACGAGACGCATTTTCTTGCACTATGGGGATTGATGATATATACTTTATGATAGATGGTAAATAGTGCCAAGAAAAAGAGGAGGAAACGGATATGATTTTTCAGCCGAAGGGCGTCTGTTCCAATGCGATAGACGTGGAGATGGAAGAAGGTATTATCAAATCTGTGAAATTTACAGGCGGATGCAATGGTAACACACAGGGTATTTCCCGGCTGGTCGTCGGCATGAAGGCGGAAGATGCGATCAGCAGGCTAAAAGGTATTAAATGCGGATTTAAAAGCACATCCTGTCCGGATCAGCTGGCGTGTGCGTTGGAACAGATGTTAGAAAATGCGTGAAAGGCTTGGATGTTACTATGGGCAAAAAGATTGTACTGACAGGCGGTGGCACCGCCGGGCATGTGACGCCGAACATGGCGCTGATTCCGAGACTTCGGGAATTAGAATATGACATTGTATACATGGGTTCCTACGACGGTATCGAAAAGAAACTGATCGAGGACTTTGATATTCCTTATTACGGTATTGCGACGGGCAAGTTCAGGCGGTATTTTGATCCGAAAAATTTCTCCGACCCATTCCGTGTCATCAAGGGAATGCGGGAATCCAGAAAGTATTTGAAGGAGATTAAGCCAGACGTGCTCTTTTCCAAGGGCGGTTTTGTCAGCGTGCCGGTGGTGCGCGCCGCAGCGTCTCTGGGGATTCCCTGTATTATCCACGAGTCGGACATGACGCCCGGACTGGCAAATAAGCTCTGTATTCCTGTAGCGAAAAAGGTGTGCTGTAATTTCCCGGAGACTTTCAGCCAGTTACCTGCGACAAAGGCAGTGCTGACAGGTTCGCCGATCCGCAAGGAACTTGCTGCGGGCAATAAGGAAGCCGGATATAGGCTGTGCGGTTTTGACAGTACGAAGCCGGTTATTATGGTAGTAGGCGGAAGTCTTGGTTCGGCGGCGATTAATCAGGCGGTCAGGGATGTTCTGCCGGAGCTTTTGAAAGATTTTCAGGTAGTGCATTTGTGCGGTAAGGAAAAGGTGGATAATCTTCTGCTCACCACGCAGGGCTATAAGCAGTTTGAGTATGTAAAGTCCGAACTGAAAGATATTTTTGCTATGGCGGATATCGTGATTTCCCGTGCCGGCGCCAATGCAATCAGCGAAATTCTGGCGCTGAAAAAGCCGAATATCCTGATTCCTCTGCCGTCGTCAAGCAGCAGGGGGGATCAGCTTCTAAATGCGAAATCCTATGAATCACAGGGATTCAGTATCGTGATCGACGAGGATGATATGACCAACAAGCTGCTCCTTGAAAAAATACAGGAGCTTTACTTTAACAGGTTCACCTATATCGACGCTATGAAGAAGAGCAGCCAGAGGGATGCGATTGGCACCATTATCGGGCTGATTGAAGAGGAAGCGAATACAAAATAAACAGAAAAGAGCCAGACTTCGGTCTGGTTTTTTTGACACTTTTTTCAAGAGAAATCCCCCAATAATCGTCTTGCATGTTAGTAAGTTCCATCGGACAGGGAGGAAGGGGGACAAAAGGAAACCCTGCCTGGCAGTTTCTTACGAGCCGAGAGTCTATAAAAATTCTTTTGACTGCTGGGGGATCTCCGTACCCTACCAGTCCATGGTAACTGTTGATACGGAAGCGATGTATGCTTATTTTCGTATTTTGAAAGACGCGAAACTTGTGCCAGCGGATGGGGTAACGCGTGAACAGGCAGGGATAGAGGAGGCTTCCGATCGCATTTTTGTGGCGTATTACAGCGGGCAAACGAGAGAGGGCGGGCAGGCAGAGCCGGACCGCGGAATGACTTTTCGCTTTGGGAATCAGGATGAAGCAGGGAATTACTATGTGGAAACTGGCGGTAAGCTTTGGCTTGCGGATCAGGCTGCGGTTGATAAACTTTTTGAGATTAACCCTTACGAATTGATATTAAAAGTAGTGAGCGTCGCCTTTGAGAGAAACAGGGAAGACGCGCCGAAGATTATACAGCGTTACTATGCTTTTGACGGGACATATGCATCCGTGCAGGTGAATGGTACAGAGTTCTTTCTGGTGAGCAGGGAGGCGCTCGCATCTGTGCAGGAAAAATTGAGGGATGAGGAGAGGGCTTTTGGGGGAAACTCTTGAAAAACCAATGTTTCAATGCTACACTTATGGAAAGAAACGGAAATCGCGAATATATGATAGCGTTTCGGATTGGAGGAAAAAATGAGCAAAGTTACATTTGACTATTCAAAAGCAGCATCCTTTATTGGGGAGAACGAAGTCGAGTCCATGAAGAAGCTGGCGCTTGACGCAAAAGAGGTGCTTGTGAGCAAGTCGGGTGCGGGAAATGATTTTCTTGGGTGGATCGACCTGCCGGTGGACTATGACAAAGAGGAGTTTGCGCGGATCAAGAAGGCTGCAGGGAAGATTCAGGGCGATTCCGAAGTGCTTGTGGTAATCGGTATCGGCGGTTCCTATCTGGGCGCGCGCGCGGCGATCGAGTTTTTGCGCCACAGCTTCTACAATGTGGTGGACAAGTCTGTCAGAAAAACACCCGAAATTTATTTTGTAGGTAATTCCATCAGTTCTACTTATATTAAGCACCTGATCGACGTGATCGGGGACAGGGATTTCTCCATCAACATGATCTCCAAGTCCGGCACGACTACGGAGCCTGCGATCGCGTTCCGTGTATTCAAGGAAATGGCGGAGAAGAAATATGGCAAGGAAGGCGCCGCGAAGAGAATCTACGCCACCACCGACAAGGCGAGAGGGTCCCTTAAGAATCTGGCAAATGAGGAAGGCTACGAGAGTTTTGTAGTGCCCGACGATGTGGGCGGACGTTTCTCCGTACTGACGGCAGTAGGCTTACTTCCCATTGCGGTATCCGGCGCGGATATCGACAAGCTGATGGAAGGCGCCGCAGAGGGCAGAAAGATGGCGCTGGAAGCTCCTTTCGAGGAGAACGACGCCGTGAAATACGCGGCGCTGCGCAATATCCTGTTAAGAAAGGGCAAAGTAATTGAGATTCTGGCAAACTACGAGCCCAGCGCACACTATGTTTCCGAGTGGTGGAAGCAGCTTTACGGCGAGTCCGAGGGCAAGGATCAGAAAGGTATCTTCCCGGCAAGCGTGGATCTGACCACCGACCTGCACTCCATGGGACAGTTTATCCAGGACGGCTCCCGCACCATGTTTGAAACGGTGTTAAACATTGAGGCAAGCAGGGAAGAGATCATCATCGGCGAGGAGCCTGTGGATCTGGACGGACTCAATTATCTGGCGGGCAAGAACGTGGACTTCGTCAACAAGAGTGCGATGAACGGCACCATTCTGGCGCACACCGACGGACAGGTTCCGAACTTTATGATCAATGTGCCCGAGGTGAACGAGTTCTATCTGGGAGAGCTGTTCTACTTCTTCGAGTTTGCCTGCGGTGTCAGCGGATATCTTCTCGGTGTGAATCCGTTCAACCAGCCGGGTGTGGAGAGCTACAAGAAGAACATGTTTGCACTTCTCGGCAAGCCGGGCTTCGAGGCGCAGAGGGAAGAGCTGCTGAAGAGGCTGTAAGTAAAAGTAAGTTTCATGATAATAGGTTACGGTATGGAAAGCAGGTGATTGTATGGTCATGACAGACAGTCAGTTTAAAGGTTTTGTCAGATTTGTTTTGGACGATATCAAAGAAGTGCTTGAAAATATGCCGGACAGTAAAGAAAAAGAAAAGCTGCAAAAGGTAGCGGATAATTTACAGCAGACACTTGAGGATTAAAGTGTGATTGTATGATAAAACAGGCGCATATCTCCATAAGGGGGTATGCGCCAAAATTTTTTGATTTGAAAAAGGGTATACAGATGTGGTATTTTAAAATAATCGGACATTGTATGGAGAAAAAGGTTGAATAAATTCTCTGATGAACAATTTATTCAACCAAAAATTTGTGCAGAAGCATCACAAATTTGCTTGATCGCAGAGTAGAATTTGAAATTCTGCTCGCGTTCCTCAGCATTGAATGCTTCGGAATGGAGGAAAAGATGAAAACAAAATGTAATCCTATATTATATTCTGATTTTCCGGATCCGGATATTATCAGGGTTGGCGATACTTATTATATGGCAAGCACGACGATGCACTTTATGCCGGGCTGCGATATTCTGCGCTCTTATGATCTTATGAACTGGGAGTTTGTAACCCATGCGTACGGGACGCTGGAGGACACTCCCGGGCACCGGCTGGAGGGCGGAAAGCATATTTACGGGCAGGGAATGTGGGCGCCGTCCTTTCGGTATCACGAAGGTATTTTTTATCTCTGCTTTACGGCGAACGATACGCACAAAACATATCTCATGACGGCACGGAATCCTGCCGGACCGTGGAGAGTGGAAAATATAGAGGGGTTTTATCATGACAGCTCTCTGTTTTTCGATGACGACGGAAAAGTGTATATCGTATATGGGAATACGGAGCTGTATTTGACACAGTTGAGGGCAGATCTGAAAGGACCTCTTGAAGGAGGGCTTCACAGACGGATTGTCCGGGACAAGGGAGCGCTTCATCTTGGCTATGAAGGCTCCCATCTGTACAAAAAGGATGGGAGATACTATCTGTTTACGTGTCATATTCCCGCTTGGGGGAATGAGAGAAAAACGGAAGACTGTTTTATTGCGGATTCTCTGGAAGGGGAGTTCAGAGGGAAATGCATTATAGACGATGATATGGGGTTTCACAATCTGGGTGTCGCGCAGGGAGGCATGGTGGATACGCCGGAGGGAGACTGGTATTTGTTTATGTTTCAGGACAGGGGAGCGGTCGGCAGAGTGCCTTTGGTGATGCCGTTACATTTCGATGATGCGGGATATCCGACTATCGGAAAGGACGGCAAGGTGCCGGTTCATGTTTCTGTGCCCGGCACCAGACCGGATCATGTCTATCAGCCTTTGAACGGCAGCGACGATTTCCTGTACCAGGCTGACGAAAACGGCAGGGTACATTTAAAACCTTTCTGGCAGTTTAATCATAATCCGATTGACAGGCTGTGGTCTGTGACTGAGCGGCAGGGTGCATTTCGGGTTTACACGGAGGAAGTCTGTGACTGTCTGCCCTTTGCGCATAATGTGCTGACCCAGAGGAGTTATGGACCGGCGTGCGCCGCCTGGGTGACAGTGGACGGAAGCAGAATGAAAGACGGGGATTATGCCGGTATTTGCGCATGGATCGGCGGCTATGGGGCAATCGCGCTGACAAAGGACAAAGGAGACTACTATCTGGTGATGTTTGCGAGACCTGCCGCGGATGAAACGGTGGAAGCAGACCCGGATTTTCTGAGTACGCCCGTAGAATATGAGAGAATCCCGCTGCCTTCTTCAAGCGCTGTGTTGAGAGTAGATTTGGATTTCAAAGACAAAAAGGATACGGCTGACTTTTTCTATGAGGAGAACGGAAGATGGAAGGCGCTTGGAATCAGCCACCGGCTGTTCTTTAAGCTGGACCATTTTACCGGATGCAGATTTGGTCTGTTTGCGTATGCCACGCGGCAGCCCGGAGGACATGTTGACTTTATGAAGTTCAGATACCGGATTGGGGAAGAGCATGGGCAGATACAGGAGAAAGCTTGAAAACTTTATGAATGACTTTAATGTCAGAAAAAAGCTGTTTATCATTTATGTTTTCTGCGTGATCATACCGTTGGTTCTGACTGACAGCATTATCTTATATATTTTGCTTGACGCGGAAAAAAAGGAACAGCTTTATGAGTTTGAAAATCTTGCTAATGCAGTCAGGTATAATCTGGAGTATACTTTTGAGGAAGTTGTTAAAGAAATGAACGATATCTATGTGGACAGTGAAATTAACAGCTTTCTGAATGAAAACTACAGGGACGGATATGCGTTTTTTGCCGCCAGCGTGGAGTTTGCGAGAAAAAAGTCTCTGGATATGCCGGGCGGATATGATATTTCCAATGTGGTCATATATGCGGACAATGATACCATTGTAAACGGCGGTCATTATTACCGTTTGTCTGAGGCAGAGAATACGGAGTGGTATCGCAAATATCTGGATTCGGAAAAGGGATTAACCTTTGTGTCGTATTATGTCGGTAAGTCTGATATGTCGGCATTGTCCATGCGACGGATTTCTTTAGTCAGGCGCCTCGATTATTTTAAAAAGGACAGTTGTGAAAAAATCCTCAGAGTGGATCTGGATTATAACCGCATCCTCAGAGAACTGACACAGATTAGTTTTGGAAATCAGATTTATGTGTGTCAGGGAGACCGGATTTTGTTTTCCAACGGGAAGCATTCCGGCAGTCAGGAGGATTTTCACACGCTTACGGGAGAAGAGCAGATTGCATTTAAAAGCTCTTTTGAGATGTACGGGCAGGAAATGGATGTGCTGATTATGGAGCCGCAAAGTTCTGTGTTTCAGAATTTAGAAAAGCATGTTCCTCTGATTATTTTCTTGGTAGTGATAAATCTTCTTCTGCCGATGATCATGGTTTCTACGGTAAATAAATCCTTTACCGGCAGGCTTTGGGAGTTGAGCGCCGCGTTTGACCAGATACAGGAGGGAACGCTGCAGGGGATAGAGAATGCGAGAGGTAAGGATGAAATCGGAACATTGATGAGGAACTATAACCGCATGGTAAAGAAGATGAATGACCTGATCCTCCATGTATATAAAAACAGGCTGGAGAAACAGGAGATAGAGCTTGCCAGACAAAATGCGGAGCTTCTTGCCTTACACAGCCAGATCAATCCCCATTTTCTCTTTAACGTGCTGGAAAGCATCCGGATGCGGTCGCTGATTCAGGGAGAGGAGGTGACGGCAGGTATGATAGAAAAGCTGGCGATTCTGGAACGGCAGAATATCAACTGGGCATCCGATCATGTAAAGCTGGAGGAGGAAATGAGTTTCGTGGAAGCATATCTGGAACTGCAGCAATACCGTTTCGGAAATCGGCTGCGATATGAGATGGACTTGCCGGAGATATGCGCGGATTATTATGTGCCTAAGCTGACACTTACAACGTTTGTGGAAAATGCCTGTGTTCACGGCATGGAAAAAAAGACTTCTACCTGCTGGATATACGTGCGGGTATATCTGAAAAATCCGTTTTTGTATATTGAGATAGAAGATACGGGGAGCGGAATGGATGAGACAACCGTAGCGAAGATGAATGAGAGTATGTGTAACTGCACGATTGACGATATCAAGGAAAATGAGCATATCGGCATTATCAATGCGTGTCTTCGCCTTAAGAGGATTTCCAAAGGTAATGTACTATTCTCTTTGGAGAGCGAGGAAGGCGTCGGAACATTTATGACGATCAAGGTGGAGTCGGAGTACTTGCTGATGAAAGAATAGGAAGGGCTGCATAATGTTGATGAAAGTAATGTTGGTGGATGATGAACCTTTTATACTGCAGGGATTATCGGTAATTATCGACTGGGAAACGGAAGGGTTTGAGATTGTGAAGAAAGCTTCCGACGGAGAGGAGGCGATTGCATATCTCAGGGAGAATAAAGTCGATCTCATTATCACGGATATTCGTATGCCAAAAATCACCGGTATTGAACTGCTGGAAACAGTGAGGGAGGAACAGCTTTCTGACGCCTACATATTTATTCTGAGCGGATATAATGACTTCAAGTACGCACAGGCGGCGATCCGTTATTCCGCCATGGAGTATATTTTAAAGCCGGTGCAGAAGGAGCAGCTTCTCGAAAGTGTCAGGCGGGTGGTGGCAAAGACGGAGAACAGAATACAGGAAGAGTTGGACAGCCGCCGGATGCAGAGAGGGTATCTGTTACAGAATATGACGGCATTGCTGCAAGGTAAAGGAAAGGAGGAGAACCTGACTTATGTGAGAGAAAACTTTCGCTGCGGGCAGGGAATCCGATATCTTCATATTTGCCTGAATGACCTTCTTGCGCTGGAAGAAATGTCGGATGAGGAAGTATCTGAACTAAAGGACGGTGTATACGAGCAGGTATCCCAGTACTTGCGGGAGGATGCAGATCATCTGTTTAAGGATTTCTTTGTGTATGAGGAAGATTATGAAATCGGATTTATCTATTGCGAATATATGACGAAGGAAAAAAAGCTTTCGGAGGAAGAGTTTATGAAGGCTTTGCAAAAAACGGCGCAGAGTGGCAGTAAAAATCTGCCGGTAATCCTGCTTGTGGGGAAAAGGGTGGAGGATATTACGAAGATTTCCCATTCTTACAGTTCCGCCTGCGTTCTTCGTTCCTTTAAGGGGTTTCAAGATACGAAAAGCGTTTATTATTATGAGAAACAAGTGCAGGTTAATCCTTCCGGAACCGTTCTTTGCAAACAGCCTTTGGACGATCTGATGACGGCTGTCAATGAGAACGATACGCTTCGGATCAATAAGAGCGTGGATTTGCTTTTCTCAGAGATGGATAAGCTGGATCGGAACAGAGAGACCGTGACAATGAATCTGAGCTGGCTGATTTTCCGGCTTTTGGATCTGGCGGCGGAACAGGATGAGTCCGTCAATCAGGATGAGGTGCTCTCTTATATCAGCGGCAGTGTGTCCAGAGAAGAAATCATTCGGGGCAGCAGGGCGCATCTGCGCAAGTTTGCCTGCGAGTATGCGGAGTATCTCGTGCAGCTTCGCAAGAATGTGTCGAAAGGGGTTCTCACGGAGATTGAGAATGAAATCAGGGAGCGTTATGCGGAGAACCTGACGCTGCGGGAGCTGGGACAGAAATATTATATCAACAGCTCTTATCTCGGACAGATTTTCCGAAAACGGTATGGACAGTCCTTCAAAAACTACCTGAATAACTACAGAATCACAGAGGCGGCATCCCAGCTGATTAGAACCGATAAAAAGATTGGTCAGATTGCCGAGGATGTAGGGTATCGGGACTTGGACTATTTTATCAGTCGTTTTATAGAGCAGGAGGGCTGTACGCCTTCCCGGTACCGTAAGAGCGCAAGAGCAGAGGAATGAAAAAGAAAAAGGCAGGCCCGGTAAATTTTAGCAGCTAGAATTTATCGGGCTTATTTATAGAGTTTATCGGGTTGAAGGTTTTCGTCCATGTAATAAAATTGTAGTATCACTAAAAAATCATGAGGGAGGACAAACGAATGAAAAGAAAGAAACTGACAGCGCTTTTGTTGACAGTGGCGATGACAGCGTCCGTTCTTGTCGGCTGCGGCGGCGGTGATGCGGGCGAAAGCGCGGAAACAACGGGTTCCCCGGAAACTGAGGGGGAGGGGTCGGATGAAACGGCAGGAACATCCGAAGACGGTAAAGAGATTATCGACTTTACGATGTTTATCGCCATGCCCGGTCCTGAGATCAACGACGGCAACGAGATTCAGGAAATTATCGCACAGAAGACCGGCGTGAGGGTAAAGGAGACATGGCTTACCGGTCAGACGGCGGCCGAAGCTGTGGGAACGATCATTGCCGGAGGGGAGTATCCTGATTTTATAGACGGTGGCGACGGTCAGATGGCGTTATATGATGCCGATGCACTGGTTGCATGGGACGACTATCTTGACAAATATCCGAAGCTGAAGGAAATGTATTCCGATGAGGAGTGGGACAGATTCCGTCAGGCGGACGGCAAAATTTACTGGGCAAATATTTTCCAGAATACATACGGCGAGTCCAAGGCGACAACCCACAATGACGAGGCCTTCTGGATTCAGGCAAAAGTGCTTGCGTGGGACAATTATCCGGAGATCAAAACATTAGACCAGTATTTTGATCTGCTAGAGCGTTACGCGGAGGCAAATCCGGCGATGGAGGACGGCACGGAGATTATTCCTTACACCATTTTGTGTGAGGACTGGAGATATTTCTGTATCGAAAATGCGGGACAGTTCCTTGACGGTTATCCGAACGACGGCTCGGTTATCGTAAATACCGACACCATGAAGATTGAAGATTATAACACCAGCGATACGACCCAGAGATATTTGAAGAAACTGAACGAGGAATATAACAAAGGCATCGTTGATCATGAGTTTGCAACCCAGACCTATGACGAATATATCGCAAAGCTTTCTACCGGCCGCGTGCTCGGTATGTGCGATCAGTGGTGGGATTTTGCGTACACCGTAAACGATGTATTTAAGCAGCAGGGTCTTGATTTGAAGGGATGCAACTATGTTCCTCTCGGTCTTACCATTGATGAAGGCATGGATAACATGTGGCATACCTACGGGGATACGCAGAATACGGCAAACGGCGTGGCGATTACCACAAGCTGTAAGGACGTGGATGCAGCCTTCCAGTTCTTAGAGGACTGTCTGGATCAGGAGATCCACGATCTCAGATTTTGGGGTATTGAGGGTGTAGATTATATGGTAGATGAGGATGGCCTCTACTACAGAACCGAAGAGCAGAGAATGCAGTGCGCGAATACGGAGTATAAGGCATCTCATCTGTGCACTTATTCCTATCTGCCGCAGTATCTGGGAACCAGCAGGGACGGCAAGAACGCGATGCAGCCCCCGGAGCAGACCTCTGAGTTTTTTGCCAGCCTGGCACAGCCGCTGGTAGACTGCTTTAACGCATACGGTGTTACCACCTATGTGGAAATGATTGGCTCTGTAGATAAAGAGACAGGTCCTTGGTTCCCGATGTACTCTTACTCCAACAACATGACGACGGAGACTCCCGGCGGCGTGGCGTGGACCAAGATGGGAGAGGTGAAGCATGAATGGCTTCCCAAGGTAGTTATGTCGGATTCTTTTGACTCTGCATGGAGCGATTATATGACGGCGTACAGCGCATGTGCACCGGAAGATTTCCTTTCCGAGATGCAGGCGGAGCTTGACCGCAGGGCGGGGCAGGCACAGTAAACACATGCAGGGAACGACCTGAAGACAGTGGAGGGGGACTATATTGCGATAGCAGCTATGTAGTTCCCCTTATTTCTCGAAACAGTTGTGGGCATAGAAGGAGATGGAATATGAGTCGGGGGAAAAAACAGGCGAAACAGAAAATTACATGGAAAGAGGTGAAACGGCAGAAGGTATTGCTCATCTGGGCAGCGCTTTTTGTGATTTACGGTTTTATTTTCTATTATCTGCCGCTTGGCGGCTGGATTATGGCGTTTCAGAATTATAAGCCAAAAACAGGATTGCTTCACTCTAAATTCATTGGTCTTGACAAATTTAAATTTTTATTTGGGGATGCAACCTTTATCCGGGTTATTCGCAATACGCTGGCGATGGGTACCATTAATCTGGTGACATCGTTTATTTTGGCTATTGTATTTGCTATTTTATTAAATGAGGTTAAAAATGTTCTGGGAAAGAAAATGGTGCAGACGATTTCCTATCTGCCGCATTTCCTGTCGTGGATTATCGTTACCGGTATTTTGCATGACGCACTTTCCTCAACGGGTATCGTGAATGAAATTTTATTAAAATTGGGTATTGTTGAATCGCAGATTAATTTCTTTGCGCATGAAAGCTATTTCTGGCCCATTGTCGCCTTTGCCAATCTGTGGAAAGAGACAGGATGGAACGCGATCATTTATCTGGCGGCAATCACGGCGATTGACCCGAGCCTCTATGAAGCGGCGTCCATAGACGGTGCGGGAAGATGGGCAAAGATCAGATATATCACACTTCCGGGCATCAAGCCGACTATTATGATACTGCTTCTGATGAATGTGGGAAATGTTCTGAACGCAGGATTTGAAGTACAGTACATCTTAGGAAACGGACTGGTGCAGAAGGTATCCCAGACGATCGATATCTACGTGCTGAACTGGGGTATCAGCCAGAATGATTATTCGCTGGGTACGGCGGCAGGTATCTTTAAGAGTGTGGTCAGCATTGTCCTGATCCTGATTGCAAACCGCATAGCGAAGCGATCCGGTGAAGAAAGCTTATTCTAGGGAGGGGCGTAAAGATGAAGAAAAAAAGTTTAGGGGATCGGATTTTTGAGATTTGCAATACGATCTTTATGGTAGCCTTTGTTATTATAACATTGTATCCCGTATTGAATACGCTCGCCATTTCTTTTAATGACGGTATCGATACGGTGCGCGGCGGTATTCACCTGATTCCGAGAAAATTTACTTTGCAGAATTACTATACCGTGTTACATAAACAGAATATGGTTACGGGCGCCTATATCACGGTACTCAGGACAGTGGTCGGAACCTTCCTTGCGTTGGCGACCAATGCGCTGCTAGCGTTTATCGTGAGCAGAAAGCGGTTTTTGTTTAAGTCACAGTTGTCTCTGTTTTGGGTTATCACCATGTATGTGAACGGTGGACTGATTCCGACATTCCTGCTTTATAAAAGTCTGCATCTGACAGGTACCTTCTGGGTGTACGTGATTCCCGGAACGGTCAGCGCTTTCAACATGCTGGTGCTTCGAACCTATATGGTCGGTCTGCCCGATTCTCTGGAGGAATCGGCACAACTTGATGGAGCGGGATATATGACGATTTTTGTGAAAATTATTTCTCCTCTCTGTAAACCCGTGTACGCGACGGTGGCTCTGTTTGTGGCGGTGGGACAGTGGAACTCATGGTTTGACGCCATGCTTTACAACCGTATGTCCGATAAGTATACTACTTTACAGTATGAGTTGATGAAGCTTTTATCCTCTGTCATGCAGCAGAGCGGCAGCGCAGACAGCGCGAGGAATTCAGCGAATTCCATAACGCCCGCGTCTATCCGGGCGGCGGCGACGATTGCGACCATGCTGCCTATCGTATGTCTGTATCCGTTCCTGCAAAGATACTTTGTGACGGGTCTGACGATTGGCGGCGTCAAAGAATAGAGTGAGAAGTAGTATATCTCATTCAGGAGAATGCCTGAAATACGGCATTCTCCGCAGAGTGGAATCATAGCAGCTAAGGTGAGAAATCGTGGTGGTTGGATTGAAAAGAGAGGCAGATTAATTAAGATGCAGTATCGCAACGTGTTTAGAGAAATCGGTATATCAGAGGAAGAGATTGCGGAGAGACGGAAGGAAATTGTCCACACTTTCTTCTATGATAATGAGGAAAAGGTATATCATCCGGTGGGGGATGATATGGCTTATATAGAGGATACCGGAAACCATGATGCGCGGACGGAGGGCATGTCTTACGGCATGATGATGTGCGTGCAGCTCGATATGAAGGAGGAGTTTGACCGCCTCTGGAAATGGGCAAAGACTTATATGTGGATGGATGCCGGGGAAAATGAAGGTTATTTTGCCTGGTCCTGTGCGCCGGATGGCTCTAAAAACGCTTACGGACCTGCGCCGGATGGAGAAGAATTCTTTGCCATGGCACTGTTTTTCGCTTCCCACAGGTGGGGGGACGGTGAGGGAATTTTTCAATATGAGAAGGAGGCAAGAGACATTTTGTCGGCTTGTCTCCATAAAGGGGAAAATGGACGGGCGGGAGAGCCTATGTGGAACAGAGGGAATTGCCAGATTCTTTTTGTGCCGGGGTCTTCCTTTACGGATCCTTCCTATCATTTGCCGCATTTTTATGAGCTGTTTGCAAAATGGGCGAATGAGGAGGATCGCGGTTTTTGGGCAAGAGCAGCCAAAGCCAGCAGAGCGTATCTGGCGGCGGCATGCCATGCGGATACGGGAATGTCGGCGGAATATGCGAATTTTGACGGTTCTCCGGTCTACACGGAATTTGAGTGGGGGCAGCACGGATATTTTTATTCGGACGCTTACCGCACCGCGGCAAATATCGGACTGGATTACAGTTGGAATGGAATCGATGTAGGACAGCGCGCCGCGGCGGAAAGATTACAGTATTTTCTCGGCGTAACCAGACGGGAAAATCCGTATATGACGTATCGGATCAACGGGGAAGTGATCGACCAGTCGGCGCTGCATCCGGTGGGGATGCTTGCAACAACAGCGCAGGGGACATTAGCTGTTTTGGGGCGGCTGGATGAGGCGGAACTGTCTGATTCGCAGAAACTTGCCAGGGAATGGACGGAACGGTTTTTCAGAGAGCCGATGCGGAAGGGTGAGCGAAGGTATTACGATAACTGCCTTTATCTGTTTGCGTATCTGGCGTTGTCGGGGAGTTACCGGGTGTGGTAAAGGCGTTCAATTATTGTATTTTGGTGACACGCATGTTAGGATAGATTTGCAGGGACACAGGCTGTTTGGTCTGTGTCTTTTATCTTTTTGCCGGAGGTATAAAGTCATGTTATCTGAGGAAAAAACGCGCGGTGCGGATAGAATTGTCTCCTGCTATGAATTTAATGATTACAATATCGTCTGTTTTTACAATATATGGGTAGGACTGTATGGTGATCACGCCCTGCCCGCTGCAGATATAGATGATTTCCATCTCTTCATGCCAATGCAGGGGGTAGAAAGGAAAAAATCCGGGCTCGCGAAGGGTGGACACATTTGGAGTTCCTTGACAATATATTTGCTGAATGCTAGAATTAATAAGTATTTTAGAATCATTCTAATTTGTATAAAGAAAGTGCGTTTATGACAAAGTACGAAAAGGAAATATATAACATCATTACCGACTCCACAGGACATCTTACTGTGGAACAGATTTATCTGGAGCTTAAAAAGAAATGTCCGAAGGTTGTTCTGGCAACTGTTTACAATAATGTAAATAAGCTGTGGAAAGCCGGTCGGATTCGCAAAATATCTGTTGAAAATATGCCGGACAGATATGACCGGGTGATAAAGCATGACCATCTGATATGTCAGAAGTGCGGCAGATTAGCGGATATTTCATTGGAAGATTTGACTGCTTCTCTGCGCGGACAGATGGGGGAAGAGTTTCTGTTTTATGATTTGAAGATTTTTTACATATGCCCGGATTGCAGAAAAAAGGATCTATAAAAATTTATATATAAAGAGGGGACAGCTATGGGTATTTTAATGAGACCGAAAAAAGAGAACCTGTTATTGTCGATGTCGGAACTTGCGGAGGCGGATTATGGAAAAAAGTCTGCCGAGCTGGAACAGATGTACCGCCGCCTGCTTGCGGGGCGCGCCCGGTTTGAGGAAGTGATGGCGAACGCATTGGATTCCGTGATGCAGATCAGCTCTCTGGATCTTTCCCTGAATCACTATTCCGAAATTCTTCAGAAGGTGTCGGACAGTGTTTCGGACGCTACAGAATTGATCCATAACGCTTCTGATGAGGCGGACTCCATTGCCAGAATGGTTTCTGCGCAGCATGAGGAGCTGACCAATACGATTATTGAGATTTCGGAGGAGTCCAATCTTGTCTATCAGCGCATTGATGAGAGCCAGCAGGAGCTGACCGCGACGAAGGGATTGTCCGACAGTACGATCAGCGCGTCAAAAGAGATGCAGCAGGACATGAACCAGCTCTCTAAGATTATCAGTCAGATGAATAATGTGATTGAAGGGATCAACGCCATTTCCTCACAGACAAACCTTCTCGCGCTGAATGCGTCCATCGAAGCGGCAAGAGCAGGGGAGGCCGGTAAGGGCTTTGCGGTTGTCGCTGATGAGATCCGTGAGCTGGCGGACGAGACGAAGAAGCTGACCGCGAGCATGGGTCATTTTGTGGCAGACATTCACAGCGCATCGGCAAAGAGTGTGGAGAGTGTTGACAATACCATTGAATCGCTGGAAACCGTTACGCAGAAAATCAGTCATGTGTGGGAGCTGAATGAGGATAACAGGCAGCATGTAGAGAAGATTACCAATAATATCTCATCTCTGGCAAGTCTCAGTGAAGAGATCAGCAGTTCGATTATTGAGTTGGAATCCCGCTCTTCGGATATCAATGTGCAGTGCGGCGTGCTGCATGAGGATACTGTGCATTTGAGGGAACACGGCAAAAGCATCGACAACGTAGCCAAGCCGCTGGAAGCGATTGAATCGACGCTGGATGAATCTGTCAAAATCATGGGTGCGATGGCAAAGGACGCTTTTTACAGACTGGAAGACCAGAATTTTGCGGGATACATCGAGAAGGCAATTGCAGCGCACAAAAACTGGCTGGCAAATCTGGAGCGGATTGTCAAAGAGCGGACGATCCTGCCTTTGCAGGTGAATGAAAGGAAGTGCGGATTCGGTCATTTTTATTATGCGGTCGAACCGGACAGACAGGAGATTATGAAGCTGTGGAAGGAGCTGGGCGAAAAGCATAAGAGGTTCCATGCATACGGCAAACAGGTAATTGACGCGCTGTTTGACGGGGATTACAGCAGGGCGGAGAATGTCTGCCGGGAGGCAAAGCAATACTCCGCCACACTGATCAGCGACCTCGAACAGATTAAAAAAATGAGTCAGGGTCATGTATAAAGGACGGCATAAAAAAGAATGTGCAATCATTGTCAGGATGCTTGCTTTGGCAAGTTGCAGCATTCTTTTTTTTGCGTGTGGGGATAAGCATGGGGATAACGGAACAGTCACAGGCATTCGTGCAGTTGAGGAGGAAGTAACCGGGCAGGAGCCGGAACCGTTGCAGGAGACCGCGGAATCATCCGTGCAGGATCAGGATGTTGCGGATAGAGCTGAAGCGTCACAGGAGATCGTAGCTGGCGCGGAAGCAGACGTCACAGATGAGGAATCGACAGACCTTGCGGAATACAATGAAGAAAAATTTTTTGAGTATGCGGAGAAGTGGGAGGTGAACCGGGCGGAGGCGGAAAGCTACTATTGGAGATTGTGTGACGACAACGTTTTTCGGCATCAGACAGCATGGCTGGTCTGGGTGGATGTTGAGGATCTGGATCAGAACGGACAGCCGGACATGGCGGTCATGGTAAAGGACGATGAATACAGTGGTTATGGCGAGGGGTGTATTTATTTTTATATGAATGAGGACGAGCCATATTGTTTTCGGGATGAGGAATATCCATTCCATTTTGGATTTTATTTAATCCCCGGGGATTTTGACAATGACGGGAATACGGAGATCGCTTTCGAGTCGCCCGGCTCCGGAGTCGGCGCCGCGGGTGACTGGCATCCCAGAATTTTAAAGTATAGAAACCATACGATGGAGCCGATGAATTTTCCCGGCGACGATTATGATGGGAGGGGTATCCGTATTGAGATAACACAGGAGGAGAAATGGGATACTTACAGCGCCTATTGTGCATATCTGGATGACACGATCGTGTTTGAGGCGGAGAACATAGCCGACCCGGATGCGAGCCAGCCCTGTGGCGGCAATTCCAGAGGGTATTTCAATTTGTGGCGCAGTGAGTATGAGGGAAGGGATGCGCTGGAGGTGTCGGAATACCTTTATGGGGAAGGAGGGACCGGGCATGGATTGGGGTTTGCGAAATTTCTGATTGTGTGGGATGAGAATGGGGAGGGAGAGATTGTTAAGTGGTGGGTGGAGCCGTTTGAAAACTAAAAACGGGTCAGTGATGGAAGCAGAGTTGAGGAAGGACGGATGAAACCATTGCGTTTGTCTACTCAAAAAACAGTAGCGCCGTCGCAGTAAACACTTCGCCCTCCACCTCAATTTCCAGACTGCCGTTATACTTCTCCACCTTTTCCCGCACATTGCGAAGACCGATTCCGTGATGGCGGGCGTCGGCTTTGGTGGTGGGAAAAATTCCGAACAGCTTTTTGGGCGGCACGCAGGGATTTTGTATTTTAATGATTAAAAATTGATGGATTCTGCGCAGCGTCACCTCTATACGGGGCGGCGTTTTTGCCTGCCTTATATAATGCTGACACGCCTCCATGGCATTGTCCAGTAAATTAAATAAAATGACGCACAAGTCGTCGGAAGTAATGTTACAGTCTTTTGGAAATTCCGCATTTACATCCATCTCAATTCCCTGCCTTTTCGTATCGAGGACGGTGTGGTTCAAAATGGCGTCCACAATGTCAACGCCGCTCCATGTGGTGTCGGACAGCTCGTTGATGGGCGCGCTGATGGAGTTGACATATTCCGTAATTTCGGAGATTTCATGCTTCTTTGCAAGGTGATAGATCATCTGCAGGTGATGATTCATGTCGTGGTATAAGCGTTCGTTTTTCTGGTATAAATCGGTGAGAAGGTGGTAATTTTCTTCCAGCACCTGATTTTTCCGTTCCAGAAAGCGTATTTTGTATTTTCGCGTCAGTGGCATAGTATCCTCCATGCTTGTCCTATAGAAAACTTTGGCCGTGAGATGCCTTTATAAGCTGCTTTTTTCTCTGAATAATTGTAAATGGATGTGAAATCTGACGCGGGTGTGAGTAATCTTTATGGAGAATGCAAGACAGTGCTGTCAGATTTTGTCCTGCCAATATTTATTCAGTCGCTTTTTTAATTCCGGCAGGCGGCTCTGGGAAACAGGCAGACGTGTCTGATCCGTCAGAATACAGTCGGTGTGGGAAATTCCTGTCATATGCCGCAGATTCACAATATATCCCCGCTCAATAAAATAGAATTCTTCGGAGCGCAGTTCGTCAAATACTTCCGCCAGTGTTTTGCGCACGCGCCTGTTCTGGTCGGTGCCGATCTCCTCCTGCCGCCCGGATGCAGTAGTATGAAAGAGGGCGTTCTTGCCGTCTTTTTCAATATAGAGAATTTCCTTGTAAGGAATGCGTTCAAGGCGGTTCTGGCTGCTGATAATGTAGGAGTCCGTGTTCTGGATTTCCAGAAGGGAAACCGCGTCTTTCAGCGCGTGGGGCAGTCGCTCTTTCAACTGGTTTTTGGGAATATAGCGGAAAATATGAAGCTCATAAGCATCCACGGCATATTTATAGTGGGCGGTCACAAAAATCATCAGTGCGTCGGGCAGAAGCTCGTGAACCCGCTTTGCCAGCTCCATCCCGGAAAGCCCGGGCATCTCAATGTCGAGAAGCAGAAGGTCAAAACGTTTGCCGTCCTGAATGTCATAGAAGAGATCCTTTCCGCTTGTGTAAGTTGACAGAATGGAAAAGGTCTGCTGCTGCCTCATACAGCCCTCCGTTATTTCCTTGATTTCGTCTAAAAGAAGCGTCTCGTCGTCGCAGATAGCAATTTGCAGCATAATTATTTGGGTTCCTTTATCAAATATATTCAAAAATACTTTGAATTGCATCCGATACATTAATCATTTCGGAAAATGGTAGTCTGTCTGTTTTTTTATAACCACGGACAGATAAATCTAACAATGCGAGCTTTTCGCAATGAATATATCCTTCTGTATTTTCTGTAGACATCCATACATGGAGAGGTCCGGATCTGGCATTGGTGATAATTGGACATCCTATTATTTCACCACTGGTATTAAAAAAATCTTTACTGGCAACTAATACAGGATGTTTGATTTTTTCTACTTTTAGAATATCACCTTGATGTAAATGTTCCATTACCACACCTCTCTTCCGACAGGTTCACCCCAATCATATTCGCCATCGAGCATTAGTTTTCCATCAAATTCTGCAGCCCTTTCTTCCAATGTTTTATGCCGAAAAGGCTTCGCTAAAGTAATGACGCCGTTTGATACTGTAACATCTAAAAATTCGTTTAATGTTATTCCGGCACTTTTCAGTATTTCTTTTGGCAGTCTGATTCCTTGACTATTTCCCCATTCTTTTACCTGTGTCTGCATGAAAAACCTCCTTACAATTTAGTATATACTTAGTATATACTATGTAAGAAAAAATAACAATCTATATTTGTCTAAAGTAACAGCAGATGGCATTTAAACATTTTTAGTATAGATAATCTACCCGGCATATGCAACGAAAATTAAAGGACAAAAAGGGGGAATTGGAGGACATATAAAATGAGCGCGTTACTTTTGTGATATATTATGGTTGTAGCCAATCGCGGTACGCAGGGCAAAGCCCGTCAGCCCGGAAAGCAGGGAACTTTCCGGGCTTGTACTGCAAGAAAAGGAGTGTGTCATGAAAGAAGGCTTTTTATATCGGACATTTTCATCCTGCAGTTTCGCGCTGAAAACCGGGTGGAGAATCAGCAAAAAACGAGTGATTCTGGAATTTTTACACTGGGCGTTTATGTATGTGGACTGGCTTCTGGTTTCCTGTGTCCTAATCCGCTTTATTTTGGATATGGCGATGAAACGGACTTCTTTTGAAAAAATGATGGTGTATGTCTGGAGTGTCGTGCTATTGGAAGCATTTTTAAAAATATACAGCCGGTATTTTGAATCGTATGTGAAGCCGGTCACGGACGTGAAGCTGTACGACGGCATCAACCGCATGTTGTATGACAAGGCGTGTCAGGTGGATATGCGCTGCTTTGAGGACAGCGAGTTCTACAATGAGTATATGATGGCGGTCAGTCAGGCGCACACGAAGCTGCCTGAAACGCTGGAGGGGGTCTGCCAGATTCTGGCGAGATTTGTCGCGATGATCTGCGGCATGGTCATTATCTATCAGATTGACCGTCTGGCGGCATTGTTTATTATCTTTCCGATTCTCGGCAATTTTGTGTTTTACGGTGTGTTAAACAGCCGGATTTTCCGTATGGAGCGGGAAAATATCGTATTCCAGAGAATGGCGGACTATGTGAACCGCACGGTGCATCTGGGAGAATATGCGAAAGAGATACGGATGACCAATGTATTCCGGCTGCTGAAAAAGCAGTATGACAAAGCGGTTGCCGCAATCCGCAAGGTGATTGGGAATTATTCTCTGGGAAATATGATCCTGTTCTGGCTGTTCCAGTATTTTACCTTTACTTTACTGCAGGAGGGGGCGGTGCTCTACGCCGGCTACCGGGTGCTGGTCAGCGGAACCATGGTGTTTGCGCAGATGGCGGTGATTCAGACGACGATGAACTCCAACACATGGACGCTGATCGGGTTTGCGGATTCGGTGATGGCGATTGTAAAGAATGGCTTGTATCTGGAGCAGACGAGACATTTTCTGCAGCATGAGCCTGCAATCCCGGAAGATCAGGAAGGGCTTTTGCCGGAACTTCCGATACGCAGCGTGGAATTTGAGCATGTGTCTTTTGGATACAAAGAGGGGGACTGGGTCCTTAGGGATATTCACTTTAAAATCGAGGGAAATCAGAGTGTGGCGTTGGCGGGGTACAACGGCGCCGGGAAAAGCACGCTGATGAAACTGCTGATGCGGCTTTACGACCCTGTCGAGGGGCGGATTCTGGTAAACGGCATTGACATCCGGGAATATCAGGTGAAGGCGTACCGGGACCTGTTTGCCACGGCTTTCCAAAATGGGAAAATATTTGCCAATACCATTGAGGAAAACATTCTGATGGGACGGAACACGGATGAAAAGCAGGATCGGAAAAAGGTAGAGCGGGCGCTTAGGCTGGCGGATATGTATGAGGAAGTAGAGAGCCAGCCGCTTAAGGAAAAGACGATTCTCACCCGTGAGTTTTCCAAGGAGGGCGTGGTATTTTCCGGCGGGCAGAACCAGAAGATACTGGCGGCGAGGGCTTTTGCGAAGGACAGTCCGATTGCGGTGTTTGACGAGCCCAGCAGCGCCCTTGACCCGATAGCGGAGTATCATCTATTTGAGAACATCAGAGAGTACGGGAAGGACAGGATTCTGTTTTTCATTTCTCACAGATTGTCTTCCGTGCGGGACGCGGATGTGGTTTTTTACTTAAAAAACGGGCGGATTCAAGAGCGGGGGTCGCACAGCGAGCTGATGAGCCTAAATGGGGAGTACGCTTCGCTGTATCGGCTGCAGGCGGAGAATTATCTGACATGAGAAAGGAATTGATACAACGATGAAAGAAATGCTTACATGGCGGCAGGTGATCGCGCAACAGTGGTTTCTGACAAAATTTTGTTTCAAACACGCGCCGGGGTTTATGGCATACCACCTGTTTGAAGCGGTTAAGCTGCAGATTTCGATCTTTTTTGAATTTACCTTTGCGGTGAACTATGTGCTGACCGTGGCGGAAGAGGGCGGAGAGTTTCGGAAGGTTCTTATGTGCATGGGCGTACTGATGGGGGCGATCGCGGTGTCAACGGTGACTTTTGCCATCTACAAACACTATGTGTTCCCGCGGGGAAAACAGACGCTGTATCAGGCGCTGCGGATGGAGATTTATGAGAAGTCAAAGGAGATCGACCTGTCCTGTTATGACGACAAGGATTTCTATGAGACGTTTATTCTGGCGACGGAGGAGACGGACCGCTGTCTGGACCGTTTTCTCGTTTTTGAAAAATCTGTCATTGCGCGGTCGGTCGGTATCACCTGTACGATCGTCTATTGTGCCTATATTAATCCTGTCGCGCTGTTGATTTTAGCGGCAATTCTTCCGTTTGAGCTGCTCTGTGTCCTGCAGGAGAACAAAAAGGCGGTGGAGGCACGTATGGAGCGGCTGCCCCATGAGCAGCAGCGGGAGTACGGGAACCGGGTATTTTATCTGTCCGACTATGCCGGGGAGCTGCGCCTGTATCCGCAGATGAAAGAGGAATGCCGGACGGAGTATACGGAGGAAAACCTTAAGATAGAGGAGGTCAATAAAAAGTATGGGAAATCGCTGTTTCTGTACGGTCTGCTCCGTGAGGGATTTTTAGCGCGGCTCGTCAAGGAGGGCGCAGTCTGGACACTTCTTCTGTACCAGATGCTTGTTCTGCGGGTGCTGTCCGGGGCGCAGCTTGTCACAAGCCGTTCCTGTATCTGGCGGGCTTCCAATAACCTAGAAGTCGTGATTGTCAGCCTCCGGGCGGTGGCGGAAAACTCGGCATATATTTATCGGATCAGGGAATTTCTGCAGATGGAGCCGACGATTGTATCGAGAGGGGAAAAGCCCGTGCCAGAGGGCAGCGGCAGCCTCTCGGTGGAGCATGTGGATTTTGGATATCTTCCGGGGCAGCAGGTATTGCGTGACGTGACACTCACCATTGAGTCAGGACAGAAAATCGCACTGGTGGGCTACAATGGCTCTGGTAAGACCACGCTGGTGAAATTACTTTTGCGGTTATATGACCCAGACGGGGGAAGAATTTGCTATCACGGGATGGATATCAGAAATTATCAGATTATGGCATACCGGCGCAGCATTGGTTCCGTATTTCAGGATTTTAAAATTTATGCGGCATCACTCAAGGAAAACGTGCTGATGGACGTGGAAAACGGCAGCCGGGAGGAGAATTATCTGGTGGAGAGGGCATTGTATGATGCGCATTTTACCTTGGAAAATAATCGCCTTTCCTACCAGATTGAGACGCCGCTCACCACAGAGTTTGAGAAGGACGGCGTGAACCTTTCGGGCGGGGAGGCGCAGAAGGTGGCGATCGCCCGCACGCTCTACCGCAGGCAGAATCTGATTATCATGGACGAGCCGAGCAGCGCCCTCGACCCGCTGGCGGAGTACAGACTGAATCAGGAATTAAATGAGATCGCAAAGGATAAGACAGTTATTTTTATATCCCACAGGCTGTCCACGGTGCGGGATGCGGACTGCATTTATATGATGGAAAACGGGCGGATTGTGGAGTCCGGCACACACGGGGAGCTGCTTGCAAGGGGCGGAAAGTATGCGGCGATGTGGAAGATACAGGCGGGGCTGTACAGATAGCAG
This sequence comes from bacterium 1xD42-87, assembly GCA_003611805.1. Lineage (GTDB taxonomy): Bacteria > Bacillota > Clostridia > Lachnospirales > Lachnospiraceae > UBA3282. Next base: position 179,629 of record RAYM01000010.1, read on the forward strand.
GAGAAATGCGAAAAGTACTTCTAAAGACGTCCCGCCATAGGACGGAGACGCAAAGTCAGCAAGCTGACTTGGAAGTACTAAGTTTCGCATAGGAGAATGCCCAAAATACGGATGAGTTTGGAGGCAGATATGAAAGAAAACTTTCTATACAGAACAGTTTCATCCTGCAAATTCGTGCTGAATACAGCGTGGACAATCAGCAAAAAGCGGGTTCTTTTGGAATTTTTGTATTGGATTTTCATGTATGTGGACTGGCTGCTGGTTTCCTGTGTGCTGATCCGCTTTATTCTTGATCTGGCAATGAAGCGGGTGGCTTTTGAGAAAATGATGCTGTATGTCGGCAGCGTTGTAGCGTTGGAAGCCTTGCTTGAATTGTTCAGCCTGTTCTTTGATGTGTACGTCAAACCGATTACGGACGTGGAGCTGTATGACGGCGTGAACAAAATGCTGTATGACAAAGCGTGTCAGGTCGATTTGCGATGCTTTGAGGACAGTGATTTTTACAACGAATATATGATGGCGGTCAGTCAGGCGCATGTGAAGCTGTCGGATATGCTGCAGGGCGTCTGTCAGGTTGTGGCGAGATTTGCCGCTATGATCGCGGCGGCAGTCATTATCTGGCAGATTGACCATTATGCCGTTCTCTTTGCCGCGTTTCCGATTGTGGGCAACTTTGTCTTTTACGGCATCTTAAACGGCAGAATTTTCCGTATGGAAAAGGAGAACATCGTTTTTCAGAGAATGGCGGACTATGTGAACAGGACGCTTCACCTCGGCGAGTACGCGAAGGAAATTCGGATGACAAACGTTTTTCGCCTGTTGAAAAAGCAGTACGATGGGGTTGTCGCTTCCATACAGAAGGTGATTGCCCGGTACTCTCTGGGAAATATCATTCTTTTCTGCATGTTCCAGTATTTTATCTTTTTGCTGCCGCAGGAGGGGGCGGTTCTCTACTCCGGCTACCGCGTATCGGTCACCGGGACGATGGTTTTTGCGGAAATGGCGGTCATTCTGACGGTTATGAACGAAAATACATGGATTCTGAACGAATTTGTAGATGCGGTGATGGTTATCGTGAAAAACGGATTGTATATCGAGCAGACGAGGCACTTTCTGGAGTATGTGCCCGCCATCCCGGAGGATCAGGAAGGGCTGATGCCGGAGCTTCCCATCCGCACGGTGGAGTTTGAGCATGTGTCCTTCGGTTACAAAGAGGACGGTTATGTGCTGAAGGACATTTATTTTAAGATAGAAGGAAATCAGAGTGTGGCTCTGGCGGGGTATAACGGCGCGGGAAAAAGCACGCTGGTGAAACTGCTGATGCGGCTTTATGACCCGGCTGAGGGGCGGATTCTGGTGAACGGCATTGATATCCGGGAATATCAGGTGAAGGCGTATCGGAACCTGTTTGCAACGGCTTTCCAGAACGGGAAAATTTTTGCGGACACCGTGGAGGAGAATGTGCTGATGGGACAGCATACGACGCCGGAGGAAGACAAAAGAAGGGTGTGGCAGGCACTAAAACTGGCGGATATAAGTGAGGAGATAGAAAGCCGGGCTTTGCGGGAAAAGACAATTCTTACCCGCGAGTTTTCCAAGGAGGGCGCGGTGCTTTCCGGCGGACAGAATCAGAAGATACTGGCGGCAAGAGCTTTTGCGAAGGATAGCCCGGTTGCGGTGTTTGACGAACCGAGCAGCGCGCTCGACCCCCTTGCGGAGTACCATTTATTTAAAAATATAAAAGAGTACGGCAAAGACAGGATTTTGTTTTTCATATCACACAGACTGTCGTCCGTGCGCGACGCGGATATCGTTTTCTATATGAAAAACGGCAGGATACGGGAGAGAGGTTCTCACCGGGAACTGATGGAACAGAACGGGGAGTATGCTTCGCTGTATCGGCTGCAGGCGGAGAATTATTTATCATAACGGTATTCTCTGCGGTGAAATGAGATGAGGGGAAAAGAATATGCGGAATATGACAAAACTCACATGGCGGCAGACGGCGGCGCAGCAGTGGTATCTGACAAAATTCTGTTTCAAAAAAACGCCGGGATTTATCGTGTTCCATCTGTTTGAGAGCATCGAGATACAGATTTCCATTTTTATAGAGTTTGTATGGATGGTCAACTATGTGCTGACGGCTGTGGAACAGGGCGAAGGTTTTGGGAAAATTTTGACTTGTATGGGGTATTTAATCGTATTTTTCGGTTTTTTCACGATTCCTTACGGGCTTTACCACCACTATGCGCTTCCCAGAAATAAGCAGGTACTGTATCAGGCGTTTCGCATGGAGATTTATGAAAAGGCGAAAGAAATCGACTTGTCCTGTTATGATGACAAAGATTTTTATGAGACATTTATTTTGGCGACGGAGGAGACAGACCGCTGCATAGACAGATATTTGAATTTTATATATAATTCCGCGGGGGCGCTGGTCAGCATATTGTGTTCGGTGTTTTTCTGTGTCTATGTCAATCCGATTGCGCTGCTTGTGGCGGTGGTTTTGCTGCCCTTTGAACTGTTCTGCGTGACGCAGGAAAACAAAAAGACGGTGGCGGCGCGGATGGAGCGGCTGTCCTATGAGCAGAAACGGGAATATGGAAACCGTGTATTCTATCTGTCTGACTATGCCGGGGAACTGCGTCTGCATCAGCAGATGAAAGGCAAGTGCCGGGGAGATTATGAGGAATCAAACTATAATATACGTTCGGTAAATAAAAAATATGGACGCCAATTATTCTTATATGGTCTGATTCACAGAGTTCTTCTGTCGCGCGTTGTGAAGGAGGGCGCGGTCTGGTTCATTCTTCTGTACCAGATGCTTGTACTGCGAGCGTTGTCGGGAGCGCAGCTTGTCACAAGCCGTTCCTGCATTTTTCGGATAGGCAATAGCACCAAATATTTGATAGACAGCTGCAAGACAGCGGCGGAAAATGCGGCATACATTTATCGAATCAGAGAGTTTTTACAGATGGAGCCGACGACTGTCTCAAAGGCGGAAAAGCCCGTGCCGGAGGGCAGCGGCAGCCTCTCGGTGGAGCATGTGGATTTTGGTTACTTGCCGGGAAAACAGGTGCTGCGTGACGTGACGCTCACTGTTGAGCCGGGACAGAAAATCGCGCTGGTGGGTTACAACGGTTCCGGCAAGACCACGCTGGTAAAATTGTTGCTGCGATTATATGACCCCGACAGCGGAAAAATATGTTATCATGGAACTGACATCCGGGATTATCAGGTGATGGCGTATCGGCGCAGTGTCGGCTCCGTATTTCAGGATTTTAAAATATATGCGGCAAGCCTTAAGGAAAATGTGCTGATGGATGTGGAAAACGGCAGTCGGGAGGAGAGTTACGGCGTGGAACAGGCGTTATATGACGCGCATTTTACGCTGGAAGACAACAGGCTTTCCTACCAGATTGAGACGCCGCTCACGACGGAATTTGAGAAGGACGGGATCAATCTGTCGGGCGGGGAGGCGCAGAAGGTGGCGATTGCCCGCACACTTTATCGGAAGCAGGACCTGATTATTATGGACGAGCCGAGCAGCGCCCTTGACCCGCTGGCGGAGTATCGGCTGAATCAAGAGTTAAACGAGATTGCGAAGGACAAGACCGTTATTTTCATATCCCACAGGCTGTCCACCGTGCGGGACGCGGACTGTATTTATATGATGGAGAACGGGCGGATTGTGGAGTCCGGCACGCACGAGCAGTTACTTTCCAAGGGTGGAAAATATGCGGCTATGTGGAAGATGCAGGCAGGGCTGTACGCGGATGTGTCCCGGTATGCGTGAGCGTTGTCAGGAAAAAATTCTATAAATGAAATGCAGACATTTTCCCGGGATATCTGATGATGAAATTGAGGAAGTTAAAGGAGAGGTTTTTGCCCCCGATCAGGATATGTCATCAAGAAAAATGAGAAAGGATGTCTCAAATGAAAAATGGAAAATCAAAACGCTCTCCAGTGGAGAGGGAATTACATAAAATTGAACGCAAGGAAGAAAAACTCATCCAAAGTGCAAAAAATCAAAATGCGTCTTCCGGCTGGAAATCAAAGCTGGAGGGAAAAATACCTGAAAATACACTCGCTGTACTTAAAAAAGCTTTTTCAAAGGGGTTTGCTGTCATTTTTGAGAGAGGATCTGTCCTCATTGAAAAGACCTATGACAGGGATTCCATCGAAAAGGATTTCCAAATCAAAGATTATGCCATGGACATAAAGGGTGGCAGGAAAGAGATTGGACGGATTCAATCGGGCGTGTCCAAAAACAATATCCTGAATACTGCGGTTACTACGGTGGAGGGCATCGGGCTTGGCGCACTTGGTATCGGTCTGCCGGATATCATTATCTGGGTGGGTGTACTGCTCCGGGGTGTATATGAAACAGCGTTAAAGTATGGATTTGACTACGATTCTTCGGAAGAAAAGCTGTTTATCCTTAAAATGATTGAAACGGCAATGCTCTCAGGGGAGAAATGGATTGCCGCAGAAGCAGAGGTCAACCAATTCATCCTTCGGGCGGCTCATGCTGTCCCGGGAAATGATGAGATGAAAGAACAAATAGAAAAAACGGCGGATGCTTTTGCGACGGAGATGCTTGTGACAAAGTTCATTCAGGGTCTTCCCATAGTGGGGATGATCGGCGGGGCGGCGAATCCGATTTATTACCAGCGGATTATGCGTTATGTGCAGATGAAATATCGAAAACGGTATCTGATGGGGAAATGATTTTTTCGCGGCAGCTATGAAAATCGCAATGCAGGCGGTAACGGAGGTGCAGGCATGAGAACAGAAAATGAAATGTACAGCCTTATATTGGAGGTGGCGAAAAACGAAGACAGAATCAAGGCCGTCTATATGAATGGTTCGAGAACAAATGAAAACGTTCCAAAAGACATGTTTCAGGATTACGATATCGTCTATGTGGTGGAGGAGACCCAGAGCTTTATAGAGGACAAAGACTGGATCCGGGTGTTCGGAGAGATTCTTTATATGCAGTATCCCGATGAAAATCCGAACTATCCAAGCGATCAGAAAAATTCTTATGGCTATCTGATGCAGTTTGCGGACGGCATTCGGATTGATTTGACCATACAGTCCGTCAATTGTGCGCTACAGCGAATTAAGGAGGATAAGCTCTGCAAAATTTTGCTGGATAAAGAACATATATTACCCGAAATTGAGGCGGCAACGGATCGCCAGTATTGGGTGAAAAAGCCGACCAAAGAACAATACCTGGCGGCTTGCAATGAGTTTTGGTGGTGTACCAATAATATCGCAAAGGGATTGTGGCGAAAGGAAATTCCCTATGTGCAGGATATGACAAATTACTGCGTCAGACCGCAGCTTATCACGATGTTAAACTGGAAAGCCGGTATTTTGACAGAATGGTCGGTGAGCACCGGGAAGTCGTCAAAATACTTGTATCAATGGCTTTCGGAGGAAGAATGGCAGATGCTGTTATCGACCTATTTTGACGGCGATGTGGAACACGCGTGGGAGGCAGTTTTTCGTATGTGCGGGCTGTTTGAAAACACGGCGCGGTTTGTCGGGGAAAAGCTGGGATGGGAATATAATGAAAAAGAAGGAAAGGGAGCGCGGGAGTTTCTGGAATGGGTGCAGCAGATGGCGAAATAGCTTCTGCGTTTCGCTTGGAAGTATTATGCACGGGTGTCTGGGAACCGAATACTACATTTACGAGTTTTTCATCAAAAGAGACCGCCAGCAGGAAGGGCTTGGGACGGTCTTTTTGTGTGAAATCGAATCCTATGTGAAAACTATCGGTGAAATCATATATTCCTGCAGACCGAGCGGTGGCAAAAATGTTTGATTAAAACCACTTCACCATCGCTTTTGCCCATGTCTTGAAAAAGAGCCAGTTTGATGATACTTGCTCGTCGATCGCGCGGCAGGCGCTTTCGCAATCGAAAGGCTGTCTGTTGCTGATCTGCGTGTAAGTGCCGACTGCACGGGAATAGCCCAGCGCAACTTTTCCGTTGGCGGCGTCCCCGACCGCCACCTGTGCGCCGTGTGCTGACGCGCCGAAAGCAAACTGACCAATACTCACCGCGCCCATGGAGAAGATGCCGAAAGCAAAGGCGCCCATGCTGATCACACCAAAGGAAAAACTGCCGAAAGAGATCAACCCGAAGGCAAGAACGGCAAAGGCGAATAGTCCCAGAGAGACAAGACCGAAGCACAGCCCGCCCATCGCCACATAGCCGATGGCGAGCCAGCCCTGTGCGACCGCGCCGATGGCGATCACACCTTTGGCACGGTGGATGCCCAACCCCAGATTGATATGCACAAGGGGAAGGTTTCCGATCATTTTTTTACTCTTATATTCATAGTGGGGTCTTCGCCCGATGCGGTATGCTCCCTGGGGATATTCTTCCGTCCGGGGCGGCTCTTCTTTCGCTGTCCCATATGTTTCTTCCGTCTCTTTCAGAAGATAATCGGTGGTGACTTCAAAAAGTTCACTGATCGCCACGATCTTATCCAGTTCGGGGACTGACTGGTCTGTCTCCCACTTTGAAACGGACTGTCTTGATACGCCCAGCTTTTCGCCGAAGGTTTCCTGTGACAATCCCTGTTCTGTTCGCAGTCTGAAAATTTTTTCTCCAAGCGTCATGTTTTTTTCCTCCAAATATTTCTCTGTATTTGAGTAGCCGTATAACTTTATATAAGTTTTTATAGCTTTGTGTCTTTCCGGCTTACTTTGATTATAGAAAAGATTGGGGGAAAGGCTATACAGGCGACTTGGAAATTTGTCAACTGGCGGTTGCAGGCGCGTGTTTATGCGGGTTTGTTAAAATATTCCTGTCTGAATAAATTCTGCGAACCTTGGGTTTTTACTTCTCAAATTCCCCATATTTCCCCACCATCACCGCCCGGGAATCCGTTCCGTGCCCGATGAATGCAGTTTTCGCCACAGGAAGTTCCGGCGTGATAAACCTTTTCAACAGTGTCCATACATCCGGCTTGCACTTTTCCTGCTCCATCTGGGTGAAAGTGCCGAGCAGAATCCCGCGCACCTGCTTAAATGCCCCAAGCTGCTGTAACTGGCTGAAATACGTGAGCATCTGAGGCGCGGTGCCGCCCAGAGATTCCAAAAGCAGAATCTTGTCTGTCAGTTCCGGGAAATACGGGGTACCCGCAAGCTTTAAAAAGCAACGGACATTTCCGCCTACAACAACGCCTTTCATTGCAGTTCCCTGCAAAAAGGCATAGGGAAACTGAAAAAGCGTTTCATTGTTTCCGAAAACCGTATTTTTAAAATTTTCCTGCTGCTCTTCGGCGTGGTCGTACATGAAATTACAAATCTGATACAGCGCGGAAGGTCTTCCTGCTTTTGCGTAGATGGCGTTTATAATTGTAGTCAGATCGCTGTAGCCCCAGAATATTTTATCGCAGGCGGCGATCGCTCCGTAATCCAGATAGGGAAGAATCCCGTTGGCTATGTCTCCGCCGGAAATGTCAAAAATCCCTTTCACGGAATCGTTGCGGTAAAAATCCATCAATGCCTGCGCGCGTTCCACGGCGCTGCCGCTCTCCACACTTCCCCGTTCAAAAATATACGGCGATATGACGGGTACCAGATGCATTCCCAAAAGAATTTCCTGTAACCGTCTGAATTTCGCTTCTTTTCGTTTTTCCCAGCCGTTAGAACAGCACACAATCCCGATTTTATCGCCGGGTTTTATTTGCATTTCCATAAGAATCCCCTTTTTATGAAAAATATTTTATCTGTGATCCGTCTTTGTTTTCTGTTCTGGCAGACATCCCGCGCACCGGCTGCAGTCGCCGCCGCAGGAAAGGGATTTTCCCGCTTTTTTATCCTTCAGCATCTGTCGTATGGCGAGTGCAGCCGCGCCCGCCACTAGTAATAAAACGATAAATGTCCCCATACGCTTCGTTTCCTTTTTTGCATTGCTTGTTTTGCTTTAACGTTTATTATATCACAAAATGAATGATAATTGGTGATTGAAAATGCTGGGTCAAATCTGCGAAACAGATTGATTAATGAATGGAATTGCATGATAATAAGGACAGAGGAAATAAGAATCAGTAGGAGGAAGGCTGTCATGCAAAAGATTAAGATCGGTTCCCATGTAAAGATGGCGGGGAAGGAAATGTTTCTGGGGTCGGTAAAGGAGGCGGAGTCCTACGGGGCGAACGTTCTGATGCTCTATACGGGCGCGCCGCAGAATACGGTGAGAAAAGAGATTGAGGCGTTAAATATTGAGGCGGGATGGGCGTATGCCAAAGATGCGGGAATTGAGGAGATCGTGGTTCACGCGCCATATATTATCAATCTGGGAAACACCGTGAAGCCGGAGACATTTGAGCTGGCGGTAACTTTTCTTGAGAAGGAAATAAAACGGACAGCGGCTATGCGCAGCCGGATCCTTGTGCTGCATCCGGGCGCGCATGTGGGAGCCGGGGAGGAAATTGGAATCGCGCAGATTATAAAAGGGCTTAACCTTGTGCTTGATGAGAATGAGGACGATGTTTTGATCGCGCTGGAAACGATGGCAGGCAAAGGAAGCGAGCTGGGAAGAACTTTTGAGGAATTGAAAATGATTTACGACGGTGTGCACAAAAGGGACAGGCTGCGCGTCTGCTTTGATACCTGCCATGTGAATGACGCGGGCTATCATCTGGTTGAGGATTATGAAGGGGTGCTGCAGCAGTTTGATGAGGTAATCGGGCTTTCACAGATCGCGGCGATACATGTCAACGACAGCATGAATGCCTGCGGGGCGCGCAAAGACCGCCATGCCAATATCGGTGAAGGGCATATCGGAACGGACATTTTAAAGAGAATTGTCCATGACGAAAGATTTGCTCAGGTGCCGAAGATTTTGGAGACGCCTTGGATTTGCGAGGAGGGCAGTAAGGAGAAAACGATTCCGCCGTACAAGGAGGAGATTGCGCTGCTGCTTGGTGATTGATTCCCGCGAGTAATGATCTGATTGAGCGTTGCTCAGTTTGCGGCTGCGACGCAGACATTTGGCGATTGCCTGCCATTTCAAAACGGGAAGGAGTATGTCCTATGCAATGTCTGATACAGGAACTGAGGATTGCCGGCATGGACTGCCGCTTGTATCTGCCGCCCGGTTACGGGGAGGGAGAGGCGCGTTACCCGGTGATCTACGTCAACGGTGAGATTCCGATAGAAGGGATCGTGACTAATCTGGTCAATGCGGGCGTGCAGGCGGACTTTCTTCTTCTTTCCATCCAGCCCGAAAGCTGGAACGACGACTTTACGCCGTGGGCGGCGCCTGCGTTCCGGGCGGGGGAGGAAGCGCCGCAGGGCAGGGCGGATGCCTATTTATCCTGTCTGACAGAAAAGATAAAGCCGTACATGGATGCCCATTTTCGGACAAAATCGGAACCGAAGCACACGGCTCTGTTTGGCTATTCTCTGGGCGGGCTTACGGCGGTTTACGCGATTTATAAAACGGATGTGTTCGGCGTGATCGCCAGCCTTTCCGGGTCGCTCTGGTTTGACGGTTTCTGTGAGTTTATGGAGCGGGAAAAGCCGATTCGGACGGACTTGCGGATATATCTTTCCCTCGGAAAAAAGGAGAGCCGCAGTAAAAATCCGCGCATGAGCCGGGTGGCGGAATGCACACAGCGGGCGAAGGAAATTCTGGCGGGGCAGGTGTGTTTTGAGTGGAATGAGGGCGGACATTTTCACGACATAGAAGGCAGGTTTGCGAAGGCGCTAATGTATTTGCGCATAGGAACAAGGGTTGTCTGATATCGGAATTGGAAAGCGTAAAGGGATGCGGGGAATATAGAAGATGTTTTTGAAAATATAGGCAGAACCGCAGACAGCAAAAAGGTGTGGGATGATTTTAAGCGTAAGCAGGAGAACTGACATTCCGAATTATTATTCCGAATGGTTTTACAACAGAATAAAAGAGGGCTTCTTATATGTCCGCAATCCAATAAATGCGCATCAGATCAGCGAAATTAAAATAACGCCGGACGTGGTGGACTGTATCGTTTTTTGGACAAAGAATCCCCTGCCGATGATGGAAAGGCTGGATGAGCTAAAAGCGTACCCTTATTATTTTCAGTTTACGCTTACGGGGTATGGGAATGATGTCGAAGTAAATGTGCCCGATAAAAAAGCGTCCATGATTCCGATTTTCCGAGAGCTATCAAGTAGAATTGGCAGGGAGAGAGTGATTTGGAGATATGATCCCATTTTCTTTTCAGATAAGTACACGGCGCAGTATCACATAAAAGCATTCACAAGCCTTGCGGAAGCGTTAAACGGCTATACCGACAAATGTGTGATCAGTTTTGTGGATATGTATGCCAAAAACAGGAAAAGGATGGAGAGCCTGTCCAGCTATGATCTGGATGAAGGTGAACTGAGAAAGTTTGCGAGGGAATTGAGCGGGATCGCAGACGATAATCATATGGAAATCGGCAGCTGCGCGGAAAAAATAGAGCTGGACGGATGCGGAATCGTCCATAACTGCTGTATTGATAAGGCGTTGATTGAAAAAATAACCGGGTGCAGACTGAAGGTTTGCAAAGACAAAAATCAGCGCCCGGCATGTGGTTGTGTGGAAAGCGTTGACGTAGGAACTTATCATACATGCAAAAACGGCTGCGCCTATTGTTATGCAAATGCAGGTGAGAAGAGCGTGGCGAGGAACGCGTCGAAGTATGATCCTGCGTCGCCGCTATTGTGTAGTCATCTGGAAGCAGGGGACAGGGTGAGCCAGAAGAAGGTGGCGTCATGGAAGGAAACGCAGTTGAGTATTTTTGATTTATAGCGGGCGTCTGCTGGTTTTAGTGGATGCCTGTGCTGTCCTCCGCATCCGCATATTTGTCAAAACGGTACTGCGCAACGACCGTATTCCCCAATAGCGTAATCGCCCGTGCCGGGCAGGAATTAACGCAGCGGTAGCACATGGTACAGCGGTTTCCGGGAACAGCTTTGTCGTTTTTCACCGCAATATTTTCCATCGGGCAAAGACGGGCGCACAGCCCACATCCCGTACAGGCATCATTGATTTTTAACCTGTCACTATAGTCCTTTGTTTTCCCGTAAAACCACAGACGCTGACCGAACAGTCCCGCGATTCGGTCATAGAAATATAAACCGTCTTTCGGGTATCTGCCCTGTCTGATTTTCGCTGCGCATTTCTCTATTTTCTGATCTGCGGTTCGGATCATTTCCCGGTGTTTCACGATCGATTTTTTCAACAGCTTCACATCACCGATGGAATCCGGCATACAGATATGTAAGCCGCCGACAATGTCCGCACCGTATTTTCTTAATAAGCGCGCCGCACAGCCTGCGCCGTCTCCGCTAAATAATGCCTGAGTAGCGACGCAGAGCACCTTTTTGCCATTCCAGATTGCGGAATGGTCTTTGATGAACTCCCTCACCATAACGGGCATATTTGAATACTGGACAGGGTATGCCAGAACAATGAAATCGTGCCGAGATAATAAATCTGCCGCAGATTTATCTTCCATCGGGATTGTCTGTGCGGTTTCATCCAGAAGACGCACCAGTTTTTCCGTACAGTGCTTTGTATTTCCTGTGCCGCTGAAATAGATGCCGATCATTGTTATTCCTTAATTTCATCAATATTTGTGAGGTTTACGCCTGCTATCGTTAGAAAACTTTTCAAATATAAATATTCCTTTTTAAATTTCGCATATGTTTTAATAGAATTTTCTTCTTTTGCCAGTAACATATATTCTTGAATTAAAGTTTTCAATTCAAATTTAGTATATCATAGGCGAGGAACAAAGTCTATTTTAACCGTTTGCTGTGTCTGCAGCTGCATAAAATAAGCTAAAAATTTTCTTGACAAAGCGACACACATGACGCATAATGGAAAGCGACATAGGTGTTGCAAAATGAAATGGGCGAGGAGTTTTGATTAAGCGCTGGAGTGGAGGATTCGCATGAGCCTGAGAGGAGACAAGACAAAACAGGAAATTCGGGACAAGGCATATCAGCTTTTTGCGGAAAAGGGATTTAAAGAAGTGACCATGAAAGATATCTGTGAGCGGACAGGATTAAGTCGTGGAGGCTTATATCGTCATTACGAAAGTACGGAACAGATTTTTCTGGAAATTGTCAATGCTTTTTCCGACCAGCAGAAAAACGATGTGTGTGAAAAAATCGAAAAGCGTGTTCCAGCGGCTGTGATATTGGAGGAGCTTCTGACAAAATACGAAAAAGAAATGGGCGACCGGGAAAGTTCGTTCAGCCTTGCCATCTGTGAATATTACAGCAATCCGGCAGCTTCTAAAGAAGACAACTCGGTAAAAAGGCAGTATGAAATCTCGAAGTCCGCATGGCTGGAACTGATCCATTATGGAATAGGCACAAAAGAATTTAACTGCGCAGATCCGGAAGCTGTTTTTCATATGCTTGTGTTCGCGTATCAAGGCGTGCGAATGTACAGCAGACTGATGGAGATGGACCGAAATATTCCCGCTCAGATAACAAACGAAATAAGAATGCGATTACTGGCAGAGGAGGTTTGACATGAAAAATGATATTTGTCTGGTAAGACCCACTTTGAAACATAAGGAAGAAGCGCTTGCGTACCGTGAGGAGCATTTTCGGCACGGGGAAAAGATTATTTACGGGAGCGAGCTTTTTGACAAGACGGAGAGTTACGAGGAGTGGCTGACTTCCGTAACGCGAAATACCGATCCCGCGACGGTAAATGAAAACTGGGTGGTCACGGACACTTTTTTTGCGGTGAGAAAGAGTGACGGCAGGATTGTCGGTATCATTGATCTGAGGCATACGCTGAATGACTTTTTGAAGGATCTGGGGAATTGCGGTTACAGCGTGCGTCCTTCCGAAAGGAAAAAGGGATATGCGTCAGAGATGCTAAGTCAGCTTTTAAAGACAGCAAAAGAGGCGGGAATGAAAGAACTTCATATTTCCGTCGAAAAGGAAAACGCTGCGTCTGTGAAAGTCATACGGAAAAACGGCGGCGCTTATGAGCGGAGCTTTTCCTGCGAAGGGGAAGCCGCGGATATTTATAGGATTGCAATCGGCCCCCGCTCCACCCAAAAGGATAATCAATGACAAATTGTACATGAAAAAATGGGATTTCCGGCAAATTTGGAGAAAGATAACCAGATACAAGAAAGAATGAAAGCCGACGCCAAACTTTGTGCGATGGCGCCGGCTGGAAAGAGCAGTTATACAGGTAGTATTTTTATTCCGACTTCCGATAAAATGTCTCAATCGCGTCCGCAAAAAACGCGGCGCTTCCCTCGCCGTACTCCTGATCCAGCTTGGAATGCATGGGCTCTTGGCGGTAAAATTGCGCGTGGGCGAGCATAAAATCCTGCTCCTTTTTAATGCCTGCCGCCTGCTTCATCACGAAACCATATTCTCCTACGATTTCCCTGACCTCGAAGGAATCTGTAGGACAGCTTCGTTTTTCGGCAAGTTTGTGCAGGATTGTGTCGACTCTGCGCTGATAGCTTTCCGCAGCTTCTTTGCTCATCGGATGCTTAGAGGCGTCCTGATAAGCCTCCTTTCCGCCGTACCATTCGATGACCTTTGCATAAGATTTCTGCATCTGTTCCGACGACAGCGCTTCGATATAGTGCGCCCGCCATTTTTCTGCGCCTCCAAACTCGTCAATGGCAATCTGGCGGATATTCTCCGGCATCTGCGCGTACATGGCGTCAAACATTTCCTCTATTTCCGTTCTGTTGAAAATTGCAAAATCCATATTATTCTCTCCTTTCAGAATATCGTCAATGCTGGCGATTAAACGCTCTGTACGTGTTTTCTGCGCTACCAGCATTTCCCGTTGCATCTGTAGTATTTGTTTCTGGTCGAGGACAGGGTCGTCCATGATGGCTTTGATCTTCTTTAAAGGAAGGTCAAATTCGCGGAAAAACAAAATCTGCTGTAAGGTTTCCAGCGCTTTATCGTCATAAAGCCGGTATCCCGCCTCACTTTTTGCCGTGGGTGTAAGCAGCCCGATCTGGTCGTAGTAGTGGAGCGTGCGCACGCTGATATCCGTGATATCTGAAAGTTCCTTTACTGTTCTCATGTTTTCCTCCGTTTCAGATGGTTTCCTGTTCCCGATAAGAACACTGTACACTATGACGCAGTGTAAGGGTCAAGAGATTTTTATATTTTATTGCAGTAATTTATTGATTTTTCCGATCTTTTTTGTAAAAATAAGAGAGGACGGCGTATGGTCCGCTGCTGTCCGGAGAGAAATCATATTGCAAGAGAGAAGGGAACAACAGATGGAAAGAAAAGTAGGAACAGTATCGAGAGGTATACGCTGCCCGATTATCCGACAGGGAGATGATTTGGCGAAGATTGTTGTGGACAGTTTGATGGACGCATCCGGGGCGGAAGGGTTTGCGCTTCGTGACAGGGATGTGATTGCGGTGACGGAGTCCATCGTGGCGAGGGCGCAGGGTAACTATGCCACAGTGGAGGCGATTGCCCAGGATGTGAGGGAAAAGCTCGGCGGTGAGACGGTTGGCGTAATTTTTCCTATTTTATCGAGGAACCGCTTTGCGATCTGCTTAAGGGGAATCGCAATGGGCGCGAAGAAGATTGTGCTGATGCTCAGTTATCCAAGCGATGAAGTGGGCAATGAGCTCGTCTCACTGGATCAATTGGATGGGGCGGGGGTCAATCCTTACAGCGATGTGCTGACACTGGAAAAATACCGCGAACTTTTTGGAGAGAATAAGCATCCGTTTACCGGGGTGGATTATGTGGCGTATTATGAAGAGCTGATCAAAGAGGCGGGCGCGGAGGTAGAGATTCTCTTTGCCAACGACTGCCGCAGTATTCTTCCTTATACAAAGAAAGTGATAAACTGCGATATTCACACGCGGGCGCGCACGAAGAGGCTTCTCAGGGACGCGGGCGTGGAGGTTGTTGCCGGGTTGGACGATATTTTGAACCAGCCTGTAAACGGCAGCGGATGCAACGAGAAATACGGTCTGCTTGGCTCCAATAAGTCCACCGAGGACACGATCAAGTTGTTCCCGAGGGAGTGTACCGATCTGGTGATGGATATCCAGAAAGCTATTTTGGACAGAACCGGCAAACATGTGGAAGTTATGGTCTACGGTGACGGCGCGTTCAAAGACCCGGTAGGAAAGATTTGGGAGCTTGCCGACCCCTGCGTTTCTCCCGCCAGCACGCCGGGGCTGGAGGGTACGCCCAATGAAGTGAAATTAAAATATCTGGCAGACAATGATTTTAAGGATTTGTCCGGCGAGGCGCTCAAAGAGGCGATTTCCGACCGCATCAGGGAGAAGAAGGATAATCTGGTAGGCGATATGGCGTCCCAGGGTACAACCCCCAGACGGCTGACCGACCTGATCGGTTCTCTGTGCGACCTGACGAGCGGTTCGGGTGACAAGGGCACGCCGGTGGTTTTGATTCAGGGGTATTTTGACAATTATGTGAGCTAAAATAATTATTTATCGGGAGGTGCCTATGAGGCTTGTGGTTTTGGAGCGCAACAGCGTGGGAACGGACGTGGATGTAAGTTGCTACGAAAAATTCGGTGAGGTGACTTATTACCCGAACACAGTGGCGGAAAATACGGCGGAGCGGGTGAAGGACGCGGATATCGTTATCGCGAACAAAGCGCCCATGAATGAGAGCACTTTGAAGGATGCAGCGAATGTGAAGCTGATCTGTCTGTTTGCGACAGGATTTGACAATGTGGATCTGGCGTACTGCAAAAGCCGCGGCATCAAGGTTGCAAATGTGGTGAATTACAGCACGGCGGCAGTGGTGCAGCACACGATTCTGCTGGCTCTGGCGCTTGAGGAGAATCTGATTCACTATGACAATTATGTGAAATCCGGCGAATATGGCGCGCAGGATCGTTTTTCCAATTTCGACCGACCCTTTCGCGAGCTTGAGGGAAAGACATGGGGCATCGTGGGCATGGGAAATATCGGTCGCGGGGTGGCGCGCGTGGCGCAGGCTCTGGGCTGTAAAGTAATCTTTTATTCGGCTTCCGGCAAGAGCACCTGCACAGAGTATGAGAGAGTGGAGTTTGACGCGCTTCTTGCGCAGTCGGATATCTTGTCCCTGCACTGTCCTCTGAGCGACAGAACGAGAGGGCTTATCAACAAAGAGGCGTTTTCCAAGATGAAGCAGTCGGCTGTTCTTGTCAACGTGGCGAGGGGTCCGGTGGTGGATACACAGGCGCTCTATGAGGCGCTGACGCGGGAGCAGATCGCGGCTGCGGGTCTTGACGTACTGGAGAAGGAACCCATCAGCAGGGATAATCCGTTAAATGAGATCAAGGACAGCACAAAGCTGATTATCACCCCGCATCTGGCGTGGGCGAGCACGGAGGCGAGGGAGCGTCTGGTGGATGAAGTGGCGAAAAACATACAGGCGTTTCTGGACGGGGAAGAGAGAAATATTGTAAACGGGTAATGGAGGTAAAAATGGGAATTGTAATTGAGAATGCCCTCGTGGTTTTGCCTGAGGGCTCGGAAGATGTGATCCAAGAGACATCGCTCTATATTGAGGGGGACAAAATAGCGGGGATCGGTGATATGCCGGCGGGATTTACCGCAGATAAGGTGATTGACGGTACGGATAAGCTGGTGATTCCGGGGCTGATTAACTGCCATACCCATTCCTACATGTCCTTTATGCGAAATGTGGCGGATGACCTTTCCTTTATGGACTGGCTTTTTGGGACGATCGATCCGATCGAACAGCAGATGACGGACGAGGACACTTACTGGGGTGCGAATCTGGCGATTATCGAGATGATGAAGAGCGGCACCACCTGTTTCAACGATATGCAGATGAACATTCACCAGACGACCCGCGCCGTGAAGGAGTCCGGCATGCGTGCCGTGATCTGCCGTGGTCTTGTGGGCAGCGGCAATGATGAGGCGGGGCAGTCCCGCCTGCGTCAGGCTTACGAAGAGCGGGATGCCGCGAAAGACTGTGACAGGCTTACCTTTAAGCTGGGGCCGCACGCGCCTTACACCTGTGACGACGAATTTTTAAAGATCGTGGCGGCTGAGGCAAAAAAGGAAAAAATGGGCATTCATGTGCATCTGTCGGAGAGCGAGAGCGAAATTTCACAGATTCAGGAAAAGTATGGATGCACGCCGATTGCTCTGGCGGAGAAATGCGGTATTTTCGATGTGCCGGCAATTGCGGCGCACTGTGTGCAGGTCACGGACGAAGATATTGCTATCTTAAAACGGAAAAATGTGAGCGTTGTGACCAACCCGGCAAGTAATATGAAACTCGGGAACGGCTTTGCGCCGATTGCGAAAATGCTTGACGCGGGCATCAATGTGTGTCTTGGCACAGACGGCGCAGCGAGCAATAACTGCCTGAACCTGTTCCATGAGCTGAGTCTGTTGACGCTGATTCATAAAGGCACGGGAAAGACGCCGCAGTGTGTCAGCGCAAAGGCAGGTTTCCGTATAGCGACCATCAACGGCGCGAAGGCGCTCGGGCTGGAGAAGGAGATTGGATCTATTGAGGTTGGCAAGAAAGCGGATCTGGCGATTCTTGATCTGAATACGCCATCCCTCACGCCCAGAAACAATCTGATCGCCGGGCTGTCCTATTCCGCCAACGGTTCCGAGGTCGATACAGTGATAATCAACGGGCAGATTACAATGGAGAACCGCAAGATTCTGACAGTGGATGAGAAGCTGGTCTATGGGAAGATTCAGGATATTATCGTCAGAATGGGTCTTGACAAGAAAACTTACTAAAAAATTATGGAATTATAGGAACTTTTTTGGTATAATCTACATATAAGCATCGAGCAGTGCACATCCGCCAGAATAACAGCGGCGGAGAGCCTGCTCACCGAAGCGGTTATTCTGACGGATGTATAGGGCGACAGCCCGTGAGCGAGATGAAGCGAAGCGGAATCGAGCTGCACTGCGAGGAAAGGGAATAACAGCGGCGGGGAGCCTGCACTGCGGAAGACAAAGGTATTTGGGGAGGGGAACGGATATGCTGGCAACACTGATACCATATTTTGATAAGGACATGAAGGTTTCGGCTTACGCGCTGGCCTCACAGAGGGAAAACAGCCTTTTGAATCCGCCGATTTTCGGATCGAGCAGTCCGAATGGTCTGGCTGAGATCGAAGGTCTGGAGATTGTACATAATATTGGCATTGACACTTTGTCGCCGGGGACAGTTGTGCTGATTCCGGTAAGCCATATTGCGGTATTTTCAGATCTTGAATCGAAATGCGACGAGTTCCGCGGCAGGGTTGTTCTTGTGTTTGACAATGAGGTGGAGAACAGCGAAGCCTACAGAAAGCGTTTTGCACAGCTGAAGGAAAAAGGCTATATGCTGGCGATGTCAAAACTGCCTGTAAGCCGGTATGAGGAAAACAGGGATCTGCTTAAGCTGATGGATTATGTTATTTTAGACCAAAAGGCGGTGGAGCTCGCAAAAGCGAAGATTTATTTCAAAAGACAGTATCCGCAGATTAAAATATGTGTGGGAAATATTGACAGTCAGGAAATATTTGACAGCTTGAAAGAGGATCAGGATTTCTATCGGTTCGAGGGCAAGTTTTACCGCATCCCGATCACAAAGGGGGAGAACGAGGTTTCCCCGCTGAAAATCAACTATCTGGAGCTTATGAATATCGTTAATGCCCCGGATTTCGAGTTGACGAAAGCGGCAGATGTCATCGGAAGAGATACCGCGCTGGTAGTGGAACTTCTCAAGATGGTGAACCACATCGCGATCAATTCCCAGGTAACTTCCATCCGCCATGCGGCGGCAATTCTGGGACAGCGGGAGTTGAAAAAGTGGATCAATACCGTGATTACAAAGGAGCTGTGCGCGGACAGACCGAATGAAGTGGCGAGAACCTCCATGCTCCGTGCGAAATTTATGGAGAGCTTGGCTCCTGTCTTCGGACTGGGAACGAAATCGGCAGAAGTATTTCTGATGGGTCTGTTTTCCATTTTGAATATCATCTTAAATATGCCTATGGAAGACGCGATGAAGATGGTTACGGTCTCCAAGGAGATTGAGGATGCGCTTGTGCGGGGCACGGGAGATCTGGCAGGGATTTACTCTTTTGTGGTAAACTATGAGGCTGCGGACTGGCAGGAGATCAGCAGACAGCTTATCGTGCTGAATGTAGATACCAACACAATCTATCAGGCGTACACCGAGACCGTCTGCTGGTATAAAGAGATGTTTTTCGAGACGAGCGTATAATTCACGCCAGCCTCGCAGACATAATAAGTGATGATAGGACAGACGACCATCACTATAATAAAAATTCGGCTGATTAATATTTTAGGAGGACACTATCATGGGCAGTGAAATCAGAGACATTAATCTTGCCGAATCCGGTGAGAGAAAAATCGAGTGGGTGAAGAGGAACTGCGACCTGCTTCGCACCCTGGAAAAGGAATTTTCCGAGAGCAAACCCTTTGCGGGCAAGAAGGTAACACTGTCCGTACATCTGGAGGCGAAGACGGCGTATCTTTGTCTGGTGCTTGCCGCAGGCGGCGCTGAGATGTATGTGACAGGATCAAACCCTTTGTCCACTCAGGACGATGTGGCGGCAGCGCTTGTAAAGGCGGGGCTTGAGGTACATGCCTGGTACAATGCGACGCCGGAAGAGTACGAGACACACATCCGCCATGTACTGGAGGCGGAGCCGAACATTATTATTGATGACGGCGGTGATCTGGTGACGATGGTGCATACACAGATGCCTCACCTCATTCCGAACATTATCGGCGGCTGTGAGGAGACGACCACAGGAATCATCCGCCTGGAGGCGATGAACAATGCGGGAGAGCTGAAATTCCCTATGGTACGGGTCAATAATGCGGCGTGTAAGCACTTCTTTGACAACAGATACGGCACGGGCCAGTCCGTCTGGGACGGCATCAACAGGACCACGAATCTGATCGTGGCAGGAAAGATTGTCGTTGTGGCAGGCTACGGCTGGTGCGGTAAAGGCACGGCGATGAGAGCGAAAGGTCTGGGCGCGCGGGTTATCGTGACAGAGATTGATCCGATCAAGGCGATTGAGGCAGTGATGGACGGCTTCGATGTGATGCCGATGAAGGAAGCGGCTAAAGTGGGTGATTTCTTCATCACTGTGACGGGCTGTGACGGCGTAATTGACAAAGAGGATTTTGCGGAGATGAAAGAGGGCGCAATCCTTTGTAACGCAGGACATTTTGACTGTGAGATCGACATGGCGTGGCTGAAAGCTAACGCGGTGGAGACAAGGGAACAGCGCAAGAACATTATGGGTTATAAGCTGCCTACGGGTCAGTGGATTTTCGTTCTGGCGGAAGGGCGTCTTGTGAATCTGGCAGCAGGCGACGGACATCCCGCTGAGATCATGGATATGAGCTTTGCGATTCAGGCGCTCTCCGCGAAGTATCTGGTGGAGCACGCAAGTGAGCTGAAAGAAAAGCTGATTGATGTGCCGGAGGAAGTGGATAAGGATGTGGCTAAGAGAAAGCTGGCATTCCTCGGCAAGGAGATCGATGTACTGACGCCGGAGCAGGAGAAGTATCTCAATAGCTATACGGTGTAAGTGAATACAAATTCGAAAAAGAGTATTATATTGCGGATTGCAGTAAAGGATGTGAAAGGGTCGTCTAAAAACGACCCTTTCAGACTGTAGACAATGATCCTTTTTTATCGGCAGCCCCTTTTTGCATTTTGCTTATTTTGCGATATATTCCAGAAAATCAAAGTCCGCGTAATGCTCATGTTTCACTCTGTCCGCGCAGGTCAGTCCCACCATGGTTCCTGTAAATTCCCCGTACTCGCAGTATTCGTCAGAAAATTTGCTGGTATCAAATGTTTTCCCTATTTTCTGATAGTTGTTTCCGTCATAGCTCCATTCAAACCAGGACTCCCGTCCTTCGATATAAAGCCGCAGGTAAACAGGCATGTCCTCTACCGGGATTCTGGAATTTAAAAACTCCGTTTTCTGCCCGTTTTCCAGATGAATGATGGAAAGCGCGCTCTGTCCCAGCGTTTCGCTGTAATATTTCCGCAGATTGATATAATTCATATTGTCATAATACAGGATCAGACCTGCGCTGTGCTGGTGGATTTCGGGTGTAAATTCCATTTTTGTGGTAATCCGTCCGTGGAGGGAGCGGAGCTTTCTCGCCAGGATGCTCACTTTGTTCAGCGAGGTGCGCGACTCCTGACCTCGCAGGCGCACGAACCCCGGTCTGGCGGTCACGTCTGCAAAACTTTCCGGCATAATCCGCGGGGCGTAATACCAGATATTTAAGGTATCCTGATTGAAGTCATCACGATCCGGTATCTGCGGCATGGGGCACTCCGGCAGGGCGCTTTCCGGCACTTTAAGCTTTGCCAGATTGCCGCCGCCTTCCAGATGAAGCCAGTGATCTTCGGTCCACTCCATTTTCTGGATCGCCGTTTCCCGTCCCAGTGTACAGCGCAGCTCCGGGACAAAGGGACGGGCAGTCAGATGCACCATATAGACTTCCCCGGTCTGCGTTTCCACGTAGCTTCCGTGACCGGACTTCTGTAAAAGGGATTCCGGGTTATAGTATTTGGGCTTTAAATGATCCGGGTTATGCCGCTCGTAGGACTCACCGGGGGTCGAGGTCAGGATCGGATTCATCGGATCCTTTTCATAAGGACCCCAGACATTTTTGGAACGTCCCATGGTTACACAATGGTTGTAACCTGTCCCGCCCTCCGCGCACATAATATAATAATAGTCGCCGCGCCTTGTCAAATGCGGCGCTTCGATACATCCTCTGTCGGTTCCGCCCTGCCAGATGCGTCTGGGGTAGCCAAGGATTTTCTGTTCTTTCGGATCGTATTCCACCATGCAGATAGCGCCCGGCTTTTCATAGCCCTCTCTCGTTTCCCATTCTAAGGAAACAAGCCATTTGCGCCCGTCATAATCATGAAAAAGCGAAGCGTCAAAGCCGGAGGAATGGAGATAGACAGGCTTGCTCCACGGACCTTTCATGTCCTTTGCCGTGATTACGAAATTGTCCACATCGAAGTAGCGGGCATTCATGGAATTCATAATGCCGTATACGACATAGAACAGATCTTCCTCCTCACAGTAGGTCAGGCAGGGCGCCCAGATTCCCTTTGCAGAAGGGAGCCTGGTCAGATCTACCCCGGATTCCTGCGTGATGACATGGCTGTAAAGCTCCCAGTTTTTCAGGTCTTTAGAATGATAAACGGGGATGCCCGGCAGCCACTCAAAGGAGGACACCGCCAGGTAGTAGTCATCGCCCTTTCTGCAGATACATGGATCGGGATGGAATCCCGGCAAAATTGGATTGATAATCATAGTGTCCTCCTGATCGATTCATTTCACACGGTTTTTTATTTCTGTGAGCAACGAGTCAAAGTCGTGACGGCATGACCTTGGCAGCTGCTACAGGGTATTTCACTGATTATAGTAGTCGTTAAAGGTATCCGGCTGGCTGCCCTTCCATTTTCCCGCCGCCAGATCGTCCACAGCCTTTTTATAGTGCTTATCGAGATCAAATGCCAGCAGGCAGACGGTGCCGATCACACAGGTGATCACAGGCACCCAGATGCAGGCAACGTTGATGGAGGCGATTGCGGATGCGCTGGTGGGATCGGCGGTAAAGCTGCCGGCATCTAAAATCCAGCCAAGGGCTGCGGTCCCGATACCGGAGCCGACCTTCATGCAGAACGAGGAAGCCGCATTTCCCATACCCACTGCCTGCACGCCGGTAAGCCATTGCCCATAGGTGATAGAATCCTGTAAAAGACCAAACATGGTTGCCGCGCTGCAGCCGAAAGCAGCTCCTTTTAAGATATTACATGCCACAACCAGGGTAACGCTCTGACCAGCCAGCGCGGTCAGCACAAAGGCCGCCGCCGCTGCGACCATTCCGATCAGACCCGTCCAGCGTTTGCCGATTTTTGCCATGATGAAAGGGGTGATAAACATCATCACGATCTGCGCCATGGACAGTGAATTTGCGGTGATGGCATAAGCGCTTTCATCACCCAATACATACTGTGCAAAATAGTAAGCGCTGCCGAAGAAAGTGGACATCATAAAGTACAGGGAGAAGAGGAATATTACCATCAGCAGCCAGTACTTGTTGACAACCAGACTTTTCAGGCATTTGATGACAGAGGGTCCCTTTTCCTGTCTGGCGCCTTCTGCATTTTCCGTATCAACGACCCGCTCCTTACAGAAGAAGAACGTAATTAAATTGAGAACAACAAAAGCGATCATCAGGCAGACAAACGCCAGCGTCCAGCCCTTCTGGCTGTACTGTTCCCCGCCGCCGAAGAACGCACACATTTTTAATACGACGGTATTGACGGTCATTGTCCCAAAGGTTGCGAGGAGCATGCGGAAGTTCCCGAGAAGGCCTCTCTCGTACTGGTTGGTCGTCATCAGACCCTGTAAAGATGCATAGGGCACATTCAGACCGGTATAAAATATGGTGGAAACCAGATTATAAGTCAGAAACATGTATGCCACCTGCGCGGATCCGGCCAAGGAAGCGGGCACGGAGAACATAAGCACCGTGCAGACAGCCAGCGGAATGCTCATCCGCAGAATCCATGGACGGGCTTTTCCCCATTTGCTTTTTGTCTTATCTACGATTCGTCCCATGATTAAGTCGGACACACCGTCGAATATTTTGGAGACAGCCATGATGGAAGCGGCAACACCGGCGTCCACGCCGAGGACACTGATGTAATATACGAGCAAAAATGCGGATATGGAGGAGTAAACCAGATTGCCTGCATAATCGCCGATTCCGTATGCCACACGCTCAAAAAAGGAAAGCTTTGCGTCCGGGTTTTCTATTTTTCCTGTATTTGTATTCATAAGGAATGCTCCTTTCTGTTCTGCTTTTTGTTATAGGTTATATTTGGTTCGGGAGGCGGAAACCGGTTTTTATACTTCTCCGGGAAACCACCCAAGGTCCACGCTCTTTCCGAGATCCCAGCAGTCCCAGCCCTTCCAGTGGGGCTCGTTTACCGTGTCGAGCAGCAGCTTGTAGTTCCAGTAAAAATAGCCGCTCCCTTTCTGCCATGCCGCGAGCTGCGCGTTGGCGAGCTGCGCGTACAGGTGCTTTTTGGTCTCTTCCGTCAGCTCGTTTTCGTTTTCCGTGTAATCCATGCCGTTCAATACAGACTGACCGCCTTTGGTGTCCACGCCTACCACATAGGAATTGAACAGACACCATTCGCCGCAGATCACGGGCACGTAAGACTGCACCTCTTCAATATCTTGTGCATAATTTTCCTGAATATATTTGATGTAGCCGTTTAAGGACTGTTCACAGCCCATTGCTTCGGCTACCATCAGATATTGGTGGGTATCCAGCATCACATGGTCAAAACGGGGCTGCGTGATAAATTCTTTCCACACCTTCATCTGGAACGCGTCGTGGAATACCACATAGGCGTCATCTTTGATATTTGGATGAATACGGTCGTAGGCTTTGTTGTAAAAATCGTGCAGAAATTCCATGGTGTTTGGCGCGCTGCCTGCAGCAAGCTCTTTGTCCACAGGGGGATAACGACCGGGGACGTCCATGGTTTCCCACATTTCCTTAGTGACCGGCTCGTTGATGGGTGTGATGCCCATAAAACCTTTCCGCTGTCCGTAACGTTTTGCCAGCTTTTCCAGTACATTTAAGACGAAATCCACTTCTTCGGGGCTCTGGCTCCATTTGCAGACACCGCAGATACCGCCGTTGTCGAAGCCGTTCTGGCTAAGGGGCGCCGTGTGCAGGTCAATCAGAATCCGAATATCATATTTTTCCGCCCAGGAAAAGGCTTTGTCCAGTTCTTTAATACAGCCAATAAACGGCGGGCGGTCGCCGAAAATAAAGTAGGGAACAGGAATGCGGACCGTATTCAGCCCGATCCGTTTGATCGTTGCAAAATCACGCTCGGAAATATACTCGCTGCGGTGTACCTTGATGCGTGCCTCGTAAACCTCCGGGGAAAGGCTTCTCGGCAGATAGTATTCATCCTCCGCATCCGTCCCTTCAAAGAGCGCCGGACTCATCCACTTCTCCAGAACAAGCCAGTTTCCAAGGTTAACTCCTTTTACATACATTGTCTCCATCCTCCTTTTGTATTTGTGTTACCGACGTTATTTTCTATTATTTTACGTAAATTATACCGCATCCTATATCATAAAATTCATTTGTATATCATATTTTTCACTGTTATAATATAATTATCACTGATTTAACAATATGAATGCGGATAAAAAGAGGGGGTTCTATGAACATTACATATCTCATGCAGTATGTGTCGCGCCGTCTTCATACAATTGTCAGAAAATTTTCCGTGCAGGATGGGAGCCGGGAAAAGGTATGCGAGCGCGCAGATCTGACGGAGAACGCTTTTTTTGCCGATGAGGAGGATGTTTATGCGGAAGAACTGTTATCGCTTGCAGAATCGGACTGTCCGCCGCTGATCGCAATGGGAGAGGAAGGCGTATCCTACGGAATTGTCCATAGTGGGGAGTCGGTATTTATTGTCGGGCCGGTCGTTCTCGCACCGGGCAGCGAAAGTCGGCATAAACTTCCGCCGTTATCGGCAGCCGCTTCCCTGATTCCCTTTCTGTATCACTGTAAAGCTGCGGATATGATAAGCGAGCTGCTGTTAATACAAAATCTGTTTCGCGAGAATATCTGCTCCATGCATGAGACTGCGGATTATAATTTTCTGGACCGCTCTGTGACGATGGAGGTGAACAGGGAATTTACCGATATTGTGTTCCAACATCAGGAAGAGGTTTCCACACACAATCCGTATGATCAGGAGGTCAGGGAGGTTGACAGTATCCGAAACGGCGATCTGGAACAGCTTAAGAGAAGCTGGTCGGAAGACTATATCGGGGAACTGGGGATTTTGGCGGATGACCCGTTACGCAACTGTCAGAATCTTGGAATTGTTCTTGTAACGCTGGCTTCCCGTGCCGCGATAGAGGGCGGGCTTTTGCCGGAAACGGCATTTTCATTAAGTGACAGCTACATTCGAAAGCTTGAAGAGGCGCGTGCACCGGAATCGGCGTATCAGTTAGGCAGACAGGCGGAATACCATTATGCGCTTCTTGTTAAGGAAGAAAGAGAGAAAAAGGCGGGAGGGGAAAAGGCTTTTGTCACAGATTCGCGTGTCAGTCAGTGCAAAGACTATATTTTCGCACATCTGCACGGGAGAATTACCACGGCGCAAATTGCGAAAGCACTTTATATCAATCCCAATTATCTTTCCGGTCTTTTTAAGAAAGAGGAAGGAATCACGATCGGGCAGTATATTCTTCAGGAAAAAATCAAACTGGTGAAAAATATGCTTATCTATTCCCGGTATTCTTATATTGAGATAGCAAATTATCTGGGATTCTGCTCACAGAGCCATTTGGGGGAGAAATTTAAAAAAGCCACCGGGCTGACGCTCCATCAGTACCGCGAAAAGTATGGAGTGAAGGGATTTCTGGGGAAATGAGACGTGGGTTGTGGTATAAACGGAATTTCGCGCAAATATACGAACAATTATGATTGCTTTTAAAAATAGAAACGGGTATACTATAAAATAAGTGAGAAGTAAAATTTCACTGATGTAGCGATGAAGGGAAGAAACTCCAGAAAATAGCGGTGGATTTGACTGACGGTGTACCGTCTTTGTCATTGAAAATACTTTCCGAGTATCGGTACTATGGGAAAAAAGTGATTATCCTTATGGATGAATACGATACGCCGATACGGAAATTGGGAGTCGGGGCTCAGACATGGAGGAGATTATGGACAAGAATACACAACAATTTGCAGAAGGTTTATTACAATATTTAAACGACAGTCCCACAGCGTTTCACGCCGTAGAAAATGCGGCGGCGTTGCTGCGGGAAAGCGGTTTTCGAGAGTTGAAGGAAACAGAAAAGTGGTCTCTGGAAAAAGGCGGCAGATATTTTGTAGTAAAAAACAGCTCGGCTATGATTGCCTTTACAGTAGGAAAAGGTGATCTGGCGAAGGAAGGTTTTCACATCATCGGTGCGCACACGGATTCACCGGGGCTTAAGATCAAGCCGGACGCCTGCACCGTTACGCCGGACGGCTATGTGAAGGTGAATGTGGAAGTATACGGCGGGGCGATACTGCAGACATGGTTTGACAGGCCGCTGGCGCTGGCCGGGCGGGTGGTCGTGAAGGAAAACGGCACATTGCGGGAAAGGCTGGTTCAGATCGACAAGCCCGTTTTTATGATTCCGAATCTCTGCATTCATTTCAACAGAGATAAGAATGAAAAGAGTTCCTGCAATAAACAGACCGAAATCCTGCCGCTTCTGTCCATGAAGGAAGAAGGCATGGAGAAGGAAGATTATCTGCCGGTTCTGCTGCAGGAAGAGACGGGTATCAAAAAAGCGGACCTTGTGGATTACGAACTGTTTCTGTATGAGTACCAGAAAGGGATTTTTACGGGGAAAAAGCAGGAGTTTATCTCGGCATCCCGGATTGACGATCTGTCGATGGTCTACGCGGGATTGACTGCACTGACGGAAGCGGAAACGGGAGCGGGGTGCCAGGTGCTTGCGGCCTTTGACAATGAGGAGGTGGGGAGCACCACCGCGCAGGGAGCCAATTCCGGCTTTTTGCTGCATATTCTGAACCGCATCTGTAAGAATCTGGGGATGACGGATGAAGGGTATTTTCAGGCGGTTGCCAATTCGACTTCCATTTCAGCGGATCTGGCGCACGCGGTGCACCCGAATTACAGTGACAAGCATGATACGGAAAGCCGTCCTGTGTTAGGGGGCGGTCCTGTGATTAAATATTCCGCGGGCCAGCGGTACGCCACGACTGCGCTGAGCGCCGCCTATTTTGTGGAAGCCTGTGAGCGGGCGGGCGTTCCTTATCAGAAGTTTGTAAACAGGAATGATATCGCGGGCGGCTCTACGATCGGTCCCGCGCTTTCCGGGCTGACCACAATTCCTGCGGTGGATATGGGCGCGCCGATTCTGGCAATGCACTCCATCCGGGAGTTTGGGGCAGTGGCAGATATGGAATATACGCGGCGGGCTTTTCTGGCTTACTATGAAGGCGGACGGCTTTGACGCTGGCCGTTTGTTCCTGCGAGTAGCGAGCCGGAGAACTGCATACAAAAATTTGAGGATGTGATCCGGCAAGCAAAAACCGCCCCGCATTAGGGACGGTTTTACTATCGGTTTCGTTATAGTATGCAGGGAATTAACCCTTCGTGACAGGCACCCATAATTCGCAGAACAGACCCTTTTCACCTTTTTCAAAGTAGATTTCAAAGTCCGTGTCGTCCGTCTGCACATAGCCCGTCTGCGGGGAAAATTCTTTGTGGAACTTGCCCCAGACTTCACCGATGCAGTCTCCGTCATCGCCAAGGCATTTGAATACGGCATAGTCTGCGGGTTCGGTATTCCAAATGGTATAACCGCTTTTTAAGAGGGCATCTAACCCGGCGCGGTCCGTATCGTCGTCAACGATAATGCCAATACCGTAATTAAAGTGCGTTTCGTTTTCTTTCGTGGGGCTGCATAAGCCGTATACGTCCCGCTTCCCTTCCTTCCGAAGCTGCTTCATGGGCTCGACCAGATTTTTGTCATAGCATTCCGCCCAGAAATCGGGAATGCTGTGGTCGCTGTCATCATTGATGATTTCGTTGGGAAAAGCCCTCACCATTGCAAGAAACTGCTGCGATTCTTTGTGTTCCATTCTGTAATCCATAATACTACCACCTTCCGTTATGATTTTTATCACAAGGGGATTGAACAGATGAAGCTTTGCGCCCGGCTTTTTTGCCTGCTTCGGCGTGGAACCGTGGAAGCGCAGAAAAGCCTTGGAAAAGCTCTCCGGCGATTCATAGCCGTACTTGTAGGCGGCGTCAATGACGGACAGATCCGTTGTCTGCAGCTCCTGCGCAGCGAGCGTGAGACGGCGGCTTCTGAGATATTCATTGGCGGTCATTCCGGCGATAAAGCTGAATGTCCGATGGAAGTTATAGTTGGACATGTGTATGCTGGCTGCCACGTCGGTATAGTTAATGTCCTCATAAATGTGTTCTTCCATATAGTGTATTGCCTGTTGAATCAGCTGTATTGACATATCGTTTTCTTCCTTTCCTGCCGCGCGGGCCTGATCTTTAATTGCTCTCCTTGTGTAAAATCATTGTACAGAATTGCTGAAGGTAAATCCTGTTCCTGTTTGCGCAAGTTTGTTCCGTTCGAACCATAATCATTTTCTAATATTTTGAAACCAAAAGTCAATATCTGACGTCTAATGACCGTAAAACAAATGGAAGGAGGCTTGTATTTGTTTTACAATCATACGCGCGTAGGAGAAAACGAATGAAAAGCATTGATACAAAGTCTTGTGTAAAGAAGGCGCAGAGGCATGATAAAGATGCATTTACCGAACTAATGCAGTTATATCTGAAAGATATGTATAGAACGGCCATTGCAATTCTGATGAATGAAGAAGATGCCGCAGATGCACTTCAGGATACCATTCTCACTTGTTGGGAAAAGTTATATACACTTAAAAAACCGGAGTTCTTTAAGACATGGATGACAAGAATACTTATAAACCATTGCTATGATATCATAAGAGCGAATGCAGTTTACAGGAATGCAGAAGCCTATGAGGAACCGTCAAAATGCGATGAGTATAATCTTGAATTGAAGGAGGTATATGCCTCTATAGACGAACGATACCGATTGCCCATGGAATTGTATTATAGTCAGGGATTCAAGATGAGAGAGATTGCAGAAATGTTGTCATTACCATTAAATACCGTAAAGACGTGGATTTCAAGAGGAAGAAAACAAGTGGAAAAGTATTATAGCGATTGTCAGGAGGATAGAAATGGCAAATAAGAAAACTATACTTTCTGAAGAAATAGAATTATCGGAAATTGTGTTGAAAAAAACAAATCAGGCCTTTGAAATGATTAAGCAGGAGGATATTGTTTCTATGAAAAAAACACATAAAAGAAGAGAAAAAATGTTTAAAACACAGGCTGCCGCTGCAGCAGGCGTCTGCATATTGGCAGTTAGCGGCATAAGCGCCGCTGCGGCAGTTCATCACTATTGGGGGAGAGGCATGAACGGAAATATTCAGGCATCCGATGAGCAGCAGCAAGCGCTTACAGAAAAGAATATAGCAAAAGTGTATCGTGAAGAGCCGGACAGTCCGTCGCTTGCCGTGACAATTAACGGTGTTACAATAGAACCGGATACCGTAATTGCGGATGAGAGATTTGTATATATGGCATTTCGCATTTCCGGCTACAGCGTGGCGGATCGGACGGAGCCGGGATTCGATATGGTAAATGTGTACCAGGGAGATCATCCTGAGGATGAAAGTGCATGGGTTAATATGAGCGGAACCATGTACGATGGAATTGTCCTTGATGAAAACGGCGCATCGGTATATGAAGATGGAACGTCTGTGGAAAGTTATGAAGATGGAAGCGTTATTTCTCATTATACTGATGATAACGGAAATATGGAATACATTATTCAGGCAAGTGCTGCGGACAAGAACGATTCACTTCTCGGCAAAACACTGCATGTTGCATTCAAAGATTTGGGAACCTTTTCAAAAGCGGCATTTATTCCAGCAGTGGAGGGGGTCTGGAATTTTGAATTAAATCTTTCCGATGTCAGTTCAACCCGGAATATTAAGGTAGGAAAAAAAGTGGAAGGAACGGGTTTCACGATGGAAGATATTAGTATCTCGCCGATTTCCATCCAGGTAAATTATTCTGTCAGTGAAGCTCCGACGGAACATGAAGACGATCTTGGTATTCCCGAAGTCAAAGGGGTTGTATTAAAAGACGGAACAAGAATTTCATACTTAGCGAATCCCGGCAGATTGGGATATACGGACAACAATAAGTCAAATGCGTATCAGATAGCAGGTTTTGCTCGGGTTGTTGATGTTGACGAGATAGCTGCGCTAATCGTTTTAACATCGCATGAAAACGAAAAAGTCGAGATACCGCTTTCAGAATAAAATATAAATGTTTTTCGATTCTGCTTCCGGCTCCTGCCAAAGCCAGATACAGGAGCGTTTGCAGAATCGAAAACTTTAATAAAGGTTTGTATTGACAAAGCGTGTTTACACGCGTAGACTATGGGTAGGAAGTCTACGCGTGTAAACATTATGAAGCTAAGAGAAAGACTGCAAGGGGGAGATGTTTATGAAAGAAACGAAGATATCCGACGCGGAGCTGGAGATTCTGGAAACGCTCTGGGCCGCGGGGGAGGCGTTGAATGCCAATGAAATCCGTGCGCGTCTGAATGAGAAAAAAGACTGGGAGCGCACCACGGTACTGACGCTGATCCGCAGATTGCTGGATAAGGGCGTAATCGCGCAGGAGAAACAGGGGGTTTACTATTATTCGCCTCTCGTGGCGCGGAGTGATTATGTGAAAGAGGAGACGAAGAGCTTCCTTAACAAATTTTTTAAGGGCAATGCGAAAAATCTGGCGGCGGCTCTCATCGAGGATGAGAATTTGAGCAGGGAGGATGTGGAGGAGCTGAGAGATTATTTTCGAGAGAATTTCAGGTAAAAGAATTGCGGATTGACGAGTGAAGTGTGTGAGAGAAGAGTATCGTGCTTTTAGTGGAGGAAATTATGGCGCAATTATTTTCTGTGGTTTTATCATTATCGTTATCCGGCGCGCTGGTGGGACTGTTGATCCTGCTGTTTCGCCCGCTTACCGGCCGGTTTTTTGCAAAAAAATGGACGTATTATCTGTGGCTTTTGGTGATTGTGAGGCTGCTTGTGCCGTTACATGCGGACATCAATTTGATGGGATATTTGTCGGCGGAGCTGACGGCGGCGGTGGCTGGACAGACCGATGCGGACGGAGAGGCAGGAGAGAGTGTACATGAGGGAACGGTGCCTGATGTTCTGCAAAGTGAGCAGAGAAGCACTGACAGTAAGGTGGAAAAGTCTGCCGGGACGGGGACTGACCATACAGAGACAGTGCAAACGGTATCGAACGGGGAAACGGCCGGGACAGCCGGCAGCGGCACAGATGAAAAAACGGCGGGCGAGAGATGGGCACAGATTTTTCGTGTTGTGAGTATACTGTGGATTTGCGGGGTTCTTTTTGCCGCGCTGAAGAGGTTTTATGTTTATCGACGTTTTGCCAAAGAGGTTCATGCGGCAGGCGGGCCGCTCACCTTGGAAAAAGTCCTTTATAAAAGTGCGGAGATTCAGACGAGACTTGGAATTGGAAAAAGGGTGCCGCTCTATGAGAGCACGGCAATCAACAGTCCGATGCTGATCGGATTCTGGCGGCCGCGCATTTATCTGCCGCAGGCAATGCTTGCGGAGTTTACCGGGCGGGAGAATGATATTTGTCTGGTTCTGCATCACGAGTTTGTTCATTATAAAAGGAAGGATATCCTGTATAAATGGCTGTTTGAGGCTGTGCTGTGCGTGCATTGGTTTAATCCGCTGGTATATGTGTTTAGCCGCCGGTTTCATGTAGACTGTGAGCTTGCCTGTGACGAAACGGTGTTAAAGCTTTTGTCGGAGGAAGGGCGCAGGGCATACGGAAATGTGCTTTTGGATGTGGCACAGAAACATTGGTCTGAGAATGCGCTTTCTGGGAAAGATGGAAGGCTGTACAGCAATGTGCCGGCCATGACCCTTCTGGAGGAAAAGAGTACGTTAAAGGAGAGACTGCGTGAAATTGCGCGCTATCATAGGAGAGGAATCATAGTCGGGCTCTGCTCGGCGGCGACGTTTATTTTGTTTTTCGGGGTGTCTGTCGTCTGTGGCGCGGCGGGTACCGAGCGTAGTCTCGGAGAAACTTTTGCTATGGGTTATAGAAAGGGTTTCATGGAGCTTACGGAGCATTTCTGGGAAAAAAGCGCGTGGTCTCAGATGTGGGGAGATTCCTTTGATCTGGCTCAGCCGATCATGGTGAGCAGCAGCGGAAAGGCTTATCGGATGTATGATGATGACACTCTGATTGTAGAAGACAGTAAAAGCGACTGCTGGCGCGCGTGGTCATACATGGGCGGTGACAGCAGTGTGAACGCGAGTAAGTTTATGCTGAACGGGTCCGATACCTTATGGATTTTGTATGCCAACAAGGAGACGACGGTTCAGGTTTCTTCTGCGTTTAACCGCTACGACGGCCGCTTTAAAATTGTTTGTGTCAAGCCGGATCAGACGGTGCAGACGCTCAATGAGAGCGGTGAGGAGAATACTGTGAAGATTACGCTCCCTCAAGGAAGAAATGTGATCAAGATGGTCGGGCAGAAGGCGAAGCTGGAGGCACTCGACATAACATACGGGGCGGTCAAAAAGGGAGATATTGACAGTATTTATGTGGATGAGAATGAGGAGTATGCTTATCAGGTTCTGAATGGGAGCCGGCCATTCGATTTATCCAGAGTGAAAGAGGCACTCCCTCATTTGGAGGAGGAAGAGATAAGCAGATTATGCCGGCTTGCCTGGCGGGAAGAGGTTGTTCTATCAAAGGACAACTGGCAGGAACTGTGGATTTATTCGGATGAGAACCTGACATCGCAGTATCTGCTGGAGGAGCTGCAGGCCGGAAAGATCAGCGAATTTGACAGTGGCATTTTGCGCGTCATTGCTCCCTATATGAAGGATGAGACCGTGAGCGAGTGCTTCCGATGCCTTTTGGAGCGCGGCGGTGTGTCCGGGTCGGACTGGGAGGATATCTTTATTTATTCCGATTCGGAGAAGTCGGCACAGTATCTGGCGGAGGCGCTTCGCAGAGGAGGGGCGGACAGTTTCAATGATCAGATTCTGGATCAGATCTGCTTTCGGGTATCCACCAGATCCTTGACGGATATCGTGACGGCGTTAGACAAGAATCAGTTGTCCTTTGAGGGGCTGATGGAACATGTGCTGCCCTTTGTGCAGAAGCAGGAGGAGGCCGTGACGTGCGTCTGCTATTATATCGACCTGGGAAATGTGCTTTCGGATGAGGAGCTTCGGAAGATAGAGGGTTATTTGCGTGAGCAGGACTTTTACCGGGTTGTTGCGTATAACGGGAGAGGAAAATAAAGGGAAATTGGCTGTGATATCAGAGATGACAGAAAGGTATCAACAACAGGACAAAAGTTATTTCTTGGGGAAGACTGCCTTTATGCAAAATACCATTTCTTTACATTCCAGTGTATAGCTGCCGTTATATTTGCGGATCACAGGATCCATGCTGGAAAGCCCGAAACCATGTTGTTTTTTATCCGTTTTACTTGTTTTTACCGAGTTGTTTTTGATTTTTATGTTTTCGGGAACCGTATTGGAGAAAATCAGGGTATAAAAATGCGCATGGTCATTCCCTTTGATTGTGATACAGGGATCTGCGGCGCCTGCTGAACCTTCCAGCGCGTTATCAAGTAAATAAATTACAGTATCCGCCGCATGGTTTCCCGTGATGCAGAAGCTTTTTGAAAACATGGGATTCCCGGATAGTTCGCTGATATAGCTATGGACGGCTATATCATGGTATGCATGGTATGTTCCTATTTGCAGGTTGCTCCGACTACGGAAATCACGTTTGACTTATATGATAAGCTGTGCAAACTGTCTTCCAAATTTAAGACGCTGTTACAGAAGGCGGGAGAAGCTGGGGCTATGTAGCTGGTACAAATATGAAGAAGGAAATGTTTTTTTGCGGGCTGTCCGAAAAGGGATGGCCCTTTTGCTTTGACAAATATTTTGATCTCAGTATATAATTACGAAATAAGTATAGGTAGATATGTTCTGGAGGGAAGTTATTTATAAATTTATTTTGGGGGATCAGATATGATGACAGATATTCGGCCTATTTTTTCTAACAATGAGGAATTGAGAGAGTGGCTGTTGAATGTACATGAAAAATATTGTGTTGAATTGAAGAAGGCGCAGGAACTGCCAAATGCTTTTTGGGAAACTTACTCTTCGTTTTGCAATACGGCTGGCGGCGTTATTGTGTTAGGTGTTGTAGAAAAACATCCTCAAAATGAAATTCAGGGAGTTGCTAATGCCACTAAGGCAATAACCAGCCTATGGGATCAACTTTCTAATAGGAACAAAGTTAGTTTTAAAAATCTTAAGAATGAGGATGTTACAGAGCATATAATTGACGAGAATACAACTATTATAGTAGTTAATGTTAAAGAGGCACCAGAAGGGGAGAAGCCGGTATATATAAATGACAAGTTGGAAAATACCTGGATTCGTACTGGTGATGGAGATCGTAAGGCCACGAAAGAGGAAATTGCAGCTTTTTTAAGAAATGCAAAACCAGAACAGGATAATTTAGTATTGGACAATTTCGGCATAGGAGATTTGGACCCGGATTCGGTTCTGGCTTTTAAAGAGCGGATTCATAAAAGATATCCAAAGCAAAAATATTTAGAAATGACGAATGAGGAATTTATCTCGGAAATAGGAGCAGGTGCGGTTGACCGGGTTACTGGAAAATTTAAAATTAAAAGAGGGACACTATTATTTCTTGGGAGAGTGAATGCGATAAAGGAGGTCTATCCGCATTATCATGTAGATTATTTTAATCGTAGAGGAAGCAACTCCAGATGGTCTGATAGAGTTACGGATGACGAACCGAACGAATATCAGATGAATTTATATAATTTCTTCTTTATCGTATATGGGAAACTAAAAATATTGTTAAAAGAAACGTTTGAGCTGGATCAATACCAGCTAAGGATACCGTTTTCTGATTTTGACGAAACGATACGGGAGTGCCTGGTTAACTGTTTGGCTCATGCGGATTATGAACAGGGATATCCTTCAACTAAAATAGAAGCTTTTGATGGATGGTTTCACTTTGTCAATCCCGGAAAAATGCTTATTTCGAAAAGACAGTTTGTAATGGGTGGTGATTCAAGACCAAGGAATGAAATTATTATGAAGTTGTTTCGACTGCTTGGAGTTTCTGAGAGGCAGGGGTTTGGTGGACCGCTTATTTATAAGACGGCAATATCGAATGATTTCAGAAGGCCGGAAATAAATACAGATATTGAACATACGGAATTAAAGGTATGGAATATTGATTTGGCAGATTCTTACTCGAATTTAACAGAAGACGAGAAAAAAGTTTTGCGGTATATTGTTAAGAACGGTGCAGATAGGTCATTGCGTGAGCTGGCCCCGGCACTTGGGCTTACAGAATATAGAGTTAGAAAAGCAATCGCTTCTCTGGTAGATGAAAAGCATTTACTACAAAAGGCAGGAAGAGGTAAGTCGACAAAATATTTTTTGGAAATGGCAAGTGTGGAGATGCTTACACATTTACAGATGGCGTTGGAGGTATTAAAGAGCTGTATGTAAATACGTTTGAGAATCGTATGATTTACGTTAGAAAATTACTAGAAACACTGGTAAATAGAGGATTTTTACGTTTGAAATACGTTCGAAAATGATAGAAACTAGCAAAAAACTGATTTAAAGAGTGCTGCATCTGTCATTATATTGACCTGGAGAATGCGCTGACAGATGCACAGCTGCGGGAGATAAAGGATGTCATATCCAATGGTGCACTTAAAAGTGGCATATGAGTTGTTTGTGCAGCATGGCGGCGGGTGGATAGAACGACCGGGAGATTTCCTGCTCGGTTCCGTCGCGCCGGATGCGGTGCACTTTCATGACGGGTATCAGGTTTCTCTGAAAGAAAAAAGTCATTTGTGGGAATTTGGACCGCGCTGGGGCATAACGCTCGACAGTGAGGGCTGGCTGGAGGCGATCCGCAAGTTTTGGAAAGAAAATCAAAGTGTCGAAAACAGGGATTTTATGGCGGGTTACTGCACGCACCTTTTGACGGACTGGGAGAACGACAGATGCATTTGGACGCCGTTTCGGGAGAAAGTGATGCAGGGCATAAATTTTGACGAAGTGTACGGGAAGTATGCGGCGGAAGCTTACGGCATCGACCAGTGGTTATATCAGAATGATAGGGAGTCGTCGGAAATCTGGCGGTTTCTGGAACAGGGAGAGGTATGCGGCGCGGAAGACCGTATTTTGGAGGAGGATCTGGCGCGGCAGAAGCAGTCTCTTTTGCATGAGCAGTTTGCCGGGAAAGCGGTAGCGGATGTGAGCGGATATCGGTTTTGCACGAAGCAAATTATGGAGGAGTTTGTGGATGGATGCGTGGAGAGGATATCCGAAGAAATATTTATCCGTTTATAAAAATTACGTTTGAGAATCGTACAATTAGCGTTTGAAAACTGCTAAAATGCAGATAAATGGGGATTTTTACGTAAGAAATACGTTTGAATTATAATATGTATGTAAGGGGTAGATTATGAACACACAGGAAAGTACAAGAAACTACAAATCTGGGGAATTACTGAAACGGTTTCTTCCTTATTATAAAAAGTATTGGAAAATTGTTGTGATTGACCTGCTCTGTGCGGGGCTTACGACGATCTGTGAGCTGGTGCTGCCGATGATTATCCGCTTTATCACCAATGCGGGGATGAACGATCTGGCGTCGTTGACTATATCAGTCATTATCCGGCTGGGTGTATTATATCTGTGTCTGCGCATCGTTGACACGGTGGCGAATTTTTACATGGCTTACACGGGACATGTGATGGGCACGCGGATTGAGACGGATATGCGGCGGGATGCATATGCCCATTTGCAAAAATTATCGGACACCTACTATAATAATACCAAGGTCGGGCAGATTATGGGGCGCATCACCAACGACCTTTTTGACGTGACGGAATTTTCGCACCACTGCCCGGAGGAGTTTTTTATCGCGGGAATCAAGGCAGTGATTTCCTTTATCATTCTGGCGCAGATCAGCGTGGGGCTGACGTTGATTATCTTTGTGGTGGTGCCGATTATGGCGGTGACCTGTACGGCAATCAATCTGCGGATGCGGGAGGCGTTTCGGAAACAGCGTGTGCAGATTGGCGAGCTGAATGCTCGTATTGAGGACAGTCTGCTTGGGCAGAAAGTGGTGAAGGCGTTCACCAATGAGGAGAAGGAAAAGGAGAAATTCGAGCGGGATAATCAAAACTTTTTTCTTATCAAAAAGGAAACCTATAAGTTTATGGCGGCGTTCCAGACGACCACGAGGGCGTTTGACGGGTTGATGTATCTGGTGCTTCTGGTAGCGGGCGGCATTTTTATGGTGAAGGGGAAAATCGCGCCCGGCGATCTGGTGGCGTATGTCATGTATGTGACCACGCTGATCGCGACGATCCGCCGCATTATTGAATTTGCGGAGCAGTTCCAGCGGGGTATGACGGGGATTGAGCGTTTCGTGCAGATTATGGACAGTGATATTGAAATTTTTGACGAGCCGGGCGCATCAGTGTGCGTGAACCCGAAAGGCAATATTTCTTTCCGCAATGTCAGCTTTGAGTATCCCGATGATCACAATGTGGTGTTCCGGGGGTTAAATCTGGAGATTCATCAAGGCGAGAAGATTGCCATTGTGGGTCCTTCCGGTGGCGGAAAGACGACGTTGTGCAATCTGATTCCCCGGTTTTATGATATTGACCAGGGGGAGATTTTGCTGGACGGGAAAAATATCCATGGGTATACGATTAAGAGCCTGCGGCAGAATATCGG
Source organism: bacterium 1xD42-87 (assembly GCA_003611805.1). GTDB lineage: Bacteria > Bacillota > Clostridia > Lachnospirales > Lachnospiraceae > UBA3282. The sequence continues at coordinate 218,260 of RAYM01000010.1, forward strand.
TATGGTACAGCAGGACGTTTATCTTTTCTCCGGCACGGTCTATGAAAATATCGCTTACGGCAGGGAGAATGCCACGAGGGATGAAGTGGTGGAGGCGGCGAAGCAGGCGGGCGCGCATGAGTTTATTGCGGCATTGAAGGATGGGTATGACACCTATGTGGGAGAGCGCGGTGTGAAGCTTTCCGGCGGACAGAAGCAGCGCATCAGCATTGCCCGGGTATTTTTGAAAAATCCGCCGATTCTCATTATGGATGAAGCCACTTCCGCTTTGGACAACGAGAGCGAATTTCAGGTGGCAAAGTCGCTGGAGGCGCTGGCGAAGGGAAGAACGACGATCACCATTGCACACAGGCTGTCCAGCATCCGCAATTCCGACCGGATTCTGGTGCTGACGGAGGAGGGCATCGTGGAGGAGGGAACCCATGAGAGCCTGCTCGCACAGAATGGCATTTACCATCATTTTTATGTGACGGCGAATGAGTTGAAGTAGAGGAAAGAAAGTATGGGTGCAGATAAAAAACAACGGATTTTGATTGTGGAGGATGACCGTCCGCTTGCGGGCGGTCTATGCCGTGCCCTGCAAAATGAGAAGACTGTGACAGTGATCTGTCATACCCTGCGGGAGGCGGAGAAGCTGCTTGTCGGGGGAGAAAGCGTATCGGTGGCATTGAATCAGACAACAGCATCAGGAGCAAACGCGCGGACGGAGTTCGATCTTGTGGTGCTGGATGTGAATCTGCCCGACGGAAACGGTTTGGACTTCCTACAGCAAATAAAGGCAAAGTATGACATATGCGTGATCATGTTGACTGCAAACGACATGGAAACAGATATCGTGGCAGGTCTGGAAGCCGGGGCGGACGATTATATTACGAAACCTTTTAGTCTGGCGGTACTCCGGGCGCGGGTGGCGACCCAGCTTCGGCGGGTGAAGCAGAGCAGACAGACGGGCAGTATGGCGTTGGACACGGAGAGCAGACAGGGGATAGGTGCCGGATATATGGCGGCGCACAGTGTGGAGAATGGGACAGCGGCGGATGCCATGGCGCAGGGTGTTATATCGGGTGCAGACGCATTTTCACACGAAGAAGGATGGATTACTGACGGTGACTACCGGTTTCATTTTGCGAAAATGTTGTTTTACCGTTGGGAGGAACAGATCGAGCTCAGCAAGGGAGAGCAGAAGCTGCTTCGCCTTCTCATAGAGAATAGGGGTATCACTTTGACGAGAGACCGGCTGCTTGAATGTATCTGGTCAGTGGATGCGGCGTTTGTGGATGAAAATACGCTGTCTGTCACGGTGAAACGACTGCGGGACAAGCTGGGTGCGCAGGAGCGGATTAAAACGGTGTACGGTATTGGATACCGATGGGAGTAGGTGAAAGGGGGTGCTTTCGTGACAGTAGATGAACTGAGAGAATTGATTCATTCGGGGGAGAAAATGGATGTTGAATTTAAAAAATCAGAGAATGGACTAAATAAGGATATTTATGAATCGGTCTGTTCTTTCAACAATAGAAATGGAGGGCATTTGATTCTGGGAATTGCAGACACGACAAAGGAAATTGTCGGGGTTAACCCACAGAAAGTTGACAAAATACTGAAAGATTTTACCACATCCGTAAATAATGCGAATAAGATTAACCCTTCTATGTATCTTGTGCCGGAAGTTTATGAAATTGATGGGAAAAAAATTATTTATATATGGGTTCCGGAAGGAATGCAGGTCAGGCGTCTGAACGGGCGTATTTTAGATAGAACATATGAGGGGGATATTGATATCACAGATAATGCTGAGCTGGTGTACAAAATGTATGCCAGAAAGCAGAGCACGTATTTTGTAAATAAAGTGTATTCCAAACTTGGAATGGAGTTCTTGGATTATGATGTGATCCGAAGGGCAAAGAAAATGGCGGTATCACGAGTAGACAGCCATGCATGGGAAAATATGAATGAGGAAGAAATTCTCAGAAGTTCTGGCCTTATATTGACGGATCCCGATACGGGCCGGGAAGGCATTACGCTTGCGGCTATACTGCTGTTTGGCAAAGACAGCACCATTATGTCAGTGTTGCCGCAGTATAAAACCGATGCCATATATCGGGTGAAAAATATGGACCGTTATGACGACAGAGAAGTGATTATCACGAATTTGATTGACAGTTACCGCAGACTGATGGATTTTGGTAAGAAACACTTAAATGATACTTTTGTGCTTGATGGCGACCAGAGTGTCAGTGCAAGAGATAAAATTTTGCGGGAAGTTATTTCTAATATTTTGGCGCACAGAGATTACGCAAACGCATATACGGCACAGTTTGTTATTGAAAAGGAAAGGGTATTTACGAAGAACAGCAACCTGCCGCACGGACATGGAGAGTTGCAGCTCAATAAATTTGAACCATTTCCAAAGAATCCGCCTATTTCAAAAGTGTTTCGGGAGATTGGCTATGCGGATGAATTGGGTTCAGGTATGAGAAATACTTACAAATATACAAAACTTTATTCGGGAGAATCTCCTGTTTTCGTGGAAGGCGAAGTGTTTGAGATTCTGATTCCAATGGGACATGTTGCGGGATTGCAGACAGGCCCGGAGAAAATATTAGAAGAAAACAGCAAAGAAAACAACAAAGAAAACAGCAAAGAAAACAGCAAAGAAAACAGCAAAGAAAACAGCAATGAGATAAACGGCAAAATTATAGACATTTTACAGGCCGAACCAGAATTATCTATTGAAAAGATTGCGAAAAGACTGCAAGTGACAAACGGGACAGCAAGATATTCCATCGAAATGCTGAAGCGCACCGGCGTTCTCGAACATATCGGCCCTACCAAAAAAGGAAAATGGGTTATACACCATGGAAAATAAAACAGGGGTTGTTTTGTTCGCTGTCGGTCTTATTTGTCTGTTAGCCGCTATTTTGATTGTGGCTGTAGATTTCTATTTTCGAAGACGAAGCCTTCGCCGTATGCATAACATGATACAGTCAGCTATAGACGGCACTTTCCGGGCTGACAATTTTGATGAGTCCCTGCTTGCGGCCATGGAGAATAAGCTGGAAGAGTATTTGGCCGTATCGGAAACCAGAATGGAAAAAGCGGCGGCGGAACAGGCGAAGACGAAAACGTTGATTGCGGATATTTCACATCAGACGAAAACGCCGATAGCAAATCTGCTTCTTTACACAGAGCTGTTAAAGGAGGAGGAAGAGGTCAAAGGCAATGAAACCGTTGCACGGCTGGAAAGTCAGGTGGAAAGGTTGGATTTTCTGATCCAGTCATTGGTGAAACTGTCGAGGCTGGAGACGGGAATCCTTGTACTTCATCCCAGAAAAAATACATTTACAGGGCTTTTGGAGGAGGCGGAAAAGCAATATGCGGACTGCGCGCGGGAAAAAGGCCTGTATCTGCATGTACTGATTGAGGAGGCGAAAGGAGTCACTGCCTGTTTTGATCCGAAATGGACGCTGGAAGCGTTAAATAACCTGATAGATAACGCCATAAAATATACGCAGACAGGGGGCGTTACCGTAAGTGTGAAACCCTACAAACTTTTTGTCTGTATTGAGGTGGCGGACACGGGGATTGGAATTGCAGAAGAAGAACATGCCAAAATATTTGGACGGTTTTACCGTGCGATGGCGGTTTCTGATGAGAAGGGCGTGGGGATCGGCTTGTATTTGGTCAGGGAAATCCTGAGACAACAGTTCGGTTATATAAAACTTGATTCCGAGGTTGGAAAAGGAACGGTATTTTCCATGTATTTTCCTACGGACTCAGATACAGGTTCCGGGTGATGTGACGCGAAAAGAACGGCTGCACGGATGGTCATATCAGTTTGAAGTTATAATTCTTACAAAACTGTCACAATTTATTTTATTCGTGAAAGAATGTGGAAAGAATGCTGTGAGATAATCTGTATTGTGGAGAACAGTGTATGGTGTGCTTCACAATACAGATTATTTTTGATAAAAGCAAAGCCCAAATGAGCAGGCCGGGAGTCAGTGCGGACTGCGGATGTGGGTGGCGGCTGTGAGTAAGCACAGCGCTAAGCAATCGGCTTTTATCACATAAAAAGGAGGAAAAAGTATGGCGATTTTGTCGACAAAAGACTTAAAAAAGGTATACGGGTCAGGTGAGAATGAGGTGCACGCGCTGGCCGGGGTAAATTTTCAGGTGGAAAAAGGGGAATTTGTGGCCATTGTGGGCACATCCGGCAGCGGGAAGAGCACGCTCCTTCACATGCTGGGCGGGCTTGACCGTCCGACTTCCGGCGGCGTTACGGTGGACGGCAAGGAAATCTTTACCTTAAAGGACGAAGAATTGACTATATTTCGTCGCCGAAAGATTGGGTTTGTGTTCCAGAATTATAATCTGGTACCAGTGTTAAACGTCTACGAAAACATTCTTCTTCCGGTGCAGCTCGACGGGGGCAGTCCCGACCAGGGATATATCAAAGAAATCATTGACACGCTGGGGCTGGCATCGAAGTTGAACAATCTGCCCAACAACCTCTCCGGCGGGCAGCAACAGAGAGTGGCTATCGCCCGCGCGTTGGCATCGAAGCCCGCCATTATTCTGGCTGACGAGCCGACGGGCAATCTGGACTCGAAGACCAGCCAGGATGTATTAAGCCTGCTGAAAGTGACAGGGCAGAAATTCTCGCAGACCATTGTTATGATTACGCACAATGAGGCGATTGCGCAGATGGCGGACCGGGTGATTCGCATAGAGGATGGGAAAATCGCGTGAAAATTACTTCTAGCCGCTCATGCCAGAGGGCATTTTGCGGAGAAGTACTAAGTTTCACACCAGAGAATGCCCAAAATACGGGCATTTTCCGTGCAGGAAAACGGAGAGGAGAGAAGAACAGCATGAATGTTTCCAACAGAAAAATCATCCGCCGTCTCAGCATAGCAAGCTTCAAGGCGGCGAAAATCAGAAATATGATCACGGTGGCGGCGATTGCGCTGACTACGATACTGTTTACAGTACTTTTTACGGTGGGCATGTCCATGAAGCACGGCTTTGAGCAGTCGAATTTCCGGCAGGCGGGCGGTTACAGCCACGGCGGGTTTAAGTATCTGACAAAGGAGCAGTTTGATGAATTAAAAGATGATCCGCTGATTAAGGAATACGGAAATCGGATATTCTGTGGTATGCCAGAGAAGGAGCCTTTCCATAAAAGCCATGTGGAGGTCAGTTACTGCGACGAAAACACGGCAAAATGGATGTTTTTGGAACCAATCGAAGGGCGGCTCCCCAAAGAGGGTACCAACGAGGCGGCTACGGATTTGAGAGTCCTCTCCCTGTTGGGGGTGGAGCCTGTCATCGGCAATGAGTTCACCATGACGTTTCTGGTGGATGGGGAGGAGACGACGGAAACCTTTACGCTGTGCGGCTATTGGGATTATGATGAAATAATCGTGGCAAACCATGTACTCATTCCCGAAAGCCGGACGCAGGAGATTTTTGAGAAGCTGGGTACGCAGGGTGAGGATGGCATGACCGGTTTCAGGAATTTGGACGTGATGTTCAAAAACGCCTCCAACATAGAGGAAAATATGAATACCATTCTGGAGCGACATGGCTATCAGTCGGAAGGGTTGGATCAAGGGGATAACTATATCCGAACTGGCGTTAACTGGGGTTATATGTCGGCACAGTTTGAGGATTCCCTTGATATTTCTACGGTGCTTGCCCTGGCTGCGGTGATGCTGCTGATTATTTTTACGGGCTATCTGATTATCTACAATATTTTTCAGATATCGGTGTCAAACGACGTGCGGTTTTACGGGCTGTTAAAGACCATCGGTACCACGGGGCGGCAGATTAAGCGGATTATTTCCATGCAGGCGTTTCTGCTTTCGGCGCTGGGGATTCCGATCGGTCTGGCGCTGGGCTATGGTGTGGGCGTATTTATGACGGGCGTTGTGGTGTCCCGGCTGGATGGTATAGAGTTGACTTATTCGGTCAGTCTCGTCATCTTTCTGGGCGCAGCAGTCTTTTCGCTGGTGACGGTCTGGCTCTCCTGCAGGAAGCCCCGCAGGATGGCGGCGAAGATTTCCCCTGTGGAGGCGATGCGCTACACGGAAGGAGCCGGAACGAAAAAGAAGAGCAGGAAAGGGGAGAAGGGCGCGTCCATCCTGCGCATGGCGATGGCGAACCTTGGCAGAAATAAGAGCAAGACCGCGATTACGGTCATTTCCATGTCCTTTGCGGTGGTGATTCTGAATATTACTTTTATTCTGGCAAACGGCTTTGATATGGATAAATACTTAAACCGGGTGGTAGCAGATTTTATCATTGCACAAGCGCCTTATTTTCAGGCGTCTACCTTTGACAAGACAGGAATTTTGCCGGAGGAAGTTGTTTCGCAGATTGAGGCGCTTGACGGGGTGAAAGGCGGCAGGACTTATCAGAAAACATTTGATGCGCAGGAGTTTGTCTCAGAGGAGTGGGTACGGAAGCAGAATGGAAAATATGGAAGCCCGGAGCAGGTGGACGGCTATGTGGAGATGCTGGAAAAGGTAGGCGACATGCGCGCCGACCGGGTGCAGCTTTACGGGATGGAAGACTTTGTGCTGGATAAGCTTCCTGTGATTGAAGGCGACCTCAGTAAGTTAAAAGAGGGCGGCAATTATGTGGCTGCTGTTTACAGTGACGATGACTACGGCAATCTCCATGAGGATTCCCACTGGGCGAAGCTGGGGGACAAAATAACCATCCGCTATGTGAAGGAGTATGAGTATTTTAACCCGGAAACCGGAGAGATTTACGGGGAGGACGAGGACCTAAGCGAAAGCAATAAGCCGTATCGGACGAGAGCCAAGATATATGAGGATAAGGCATATGAGGTAGCGGCTCTGGTGACTGTGCCGGGAAAGATTTCTTACCGCTATTATGGGGCGGATGAGTTCGTGATGGGCGCGGACACTTTTAAACGGGATTCCGGCACATCGGATATTCTCTATTACGCCTTTGACTGCGAGGACGACAAGGTGGCGCAGGTGGAACAGTGGATGCAGGACTTTGCGGGCGGGGACGACTCCATGTACGACTATGAGAGCAGGAAGAGTGAGGAGGAAGAGTTTTACGGTTTCCGCAATATGTTTGTGATGGTGGGCAGCGGCGCGGCGCTGATCGTAGGCATGGTCGGTATCCTGAATTTCTTAAATGCGATACTCACGGGCATTATGGCGAGGAAACGGGAGTTCGCGGTGCTGCAGTCTGTGGGCATGACAGGAAAACAGCTCAATCAGATGCTGATTACGGAGGGTATGGTGTTCGCGGGCAGTTCCATTGTGATTACCTTGATTCTGACCGTTGTCATGGGACCGCTGGCCAGTGACGTTTTGGAGGGGATGTTCTGGTTTTTCAGCTATCATCTGACCGTGACGCCAATCCTTGTGGTGGCGCCTGTGTTCCTCGCGATCGGAGCGGTGATTCCCTTATTTTCCTATCATTATGTAGCAAAACGGTCGGTGGTGGAAAGGCTCAGGGAAGCGGAATAGTAAACTTAATATATGCAAAATGAACTCCCGGTCGGATAAATGTCCGAAAGTCATATTTATTTCTTTGCTCCAATCGTATATAATAGATACAATATAGCTAAAAGGGATAAGGATGCGGGCTTTAGGATCGGGAGGGAGCTTATGGTTATAAAGCACAATTTATCTGCAATGAACGCGGATAGAATGTTTGGTAAAACAGAAAAGACAAAGAGTAAAAATATGGAAAAGCTCTCGTCGGGTTATAAGATTAACCGCGCGGCAGATGATGCGGCAGGGCTTTCTATATCCGAGAAGATGAGAAGACAGATCCGGGGACTCACGCAGGCGTCCGCCAATTCCCAGGAAGGTATTTCACTGGTACAGATTGCCGACGGTGCGATGGCAGAAGTACATGATATGCTCCATCGGGGATCGGAACTGTGCATTAAGGCGGCAACGGGGACGTTAACGCTTCAGGACCGGAGCGCAATTCAAATGGAAATAGACCAGCTGCTGAAGGAAATAAACGAAATCGGCGTAAGGACGACTTATAATGAGATACCGATTCTTCAGGGGAGCGCGCCGCAGCTTGTGGAAGGCGATCCGTCGATCATTGCAGTCGGGGGTCTGCCCAAATGGGTTCCCGTAGGTTCGAAAAATAATCTGAATGAAGAGTATACCACGCAGGAGACGTTTAAATATACGGATGTCAATGGTAATCCGGCGACACAGCTGGTCAGTATTACTCACGAGGCCGCGACGATAGATTTCAGGCAGTTTAACGGGTCACAGAGCCAGATTAACGAATTGATCGGAAACGGTTTTTACTGTACCTGTTGTACCTGTACCAGACATTATAGTATCCGGTTTACTGGAGGAACTTCCAGCAGCATAGAGACCAGCGGTACTCATTTCATATATAATATTGGAATTGAGGGAGCCAAGAATGCCAGTGAATTGATACAGCGTATTTTACAGGGGACGGATAACGGTAATCCCCGTGGTCATTTTACGAATATGGTAGAGGATAACGGTAAATTAGTTATCTATGATGACAGATCCAATACGGCAAGGCCTACTTTGCCGGTCGGTAATGGGACTACGCTTGGAATCTGGGACGGATGGAAGAATCCTCAGTTTTATATTACGGCACATGACAAATACGGGCGGTTTGGTCCAGGTGTTGCCCTTTCGATTGATGAAATGGACGATTATATCAAGAAAAACTGGGTTCATATTCAGATGGGAGCCGAAGCGGGACAGCACCTTGATATAGCGTTGCCCTTTATTTCGGCACCGGTGATGGGAGTCAGTCAGGTGGATGTAACAACGCAGGACGGAGCCAGTGCCGGAATTGACGCCTTTAAGCATGCAGTGGAATATGTGAGCGGAGAAAGAAGCCGGATGGGAGCGTACCAAAACCGCTTGGAACATATCATTAACAATTTGGATAATATAGTTGAAAATACGCAGGCGTCTGAATCGTGGATCCGCGATGCTGACGTGGCGAAAGTGATGGTTGAGTTTGTAACAAATCAGGTTTTATCACAGACAGGGCAGTTTATGCTGGCGCAGAGCAATCAAAACAGGGAAGGGATATTAAGCCTGCTGCAATAATCAGGGAAAATGAATCTTTTCTACTCAATTATAAATATACAATATGACAGTAAAAATATTTTCCGCTACATTTTTCCAATAAGAGGTTGCGCGAAGGGTTAAAGATGCGGTATAGTATAGTAGAAGAATTACCATCGGCATAATGCGATTATTTATGAGAAGGATGTAACAGACGTATGGGACAACTGGCACCATTAGATCAGGATAAAATGGCGGAGGCAGCACATATTTGCATGTCTCATTCCGCGACCTCATTAAATACACTGACGAGACAGGTTATTAAGGTCAGCCCGCCTTCGGTGAAGCTTGTGAACAGCGCGGATATTAAAAATATTCTGGTGGCGTTTGGGTTGGGCAGTGTCACGGTACAGATTGATTACAAGGACGATTTTCATGGCAATAATCTTTTAATGCTCAAGGAAAATGACGTTAAGGTAATCATGGATCTGATGATGGGCGGACCGGGGACGGCGGCTCCCGGCGAGCTAAACGAAATGCATCTGTCCTGTGTGTCGGAGGTCATGAACCAGATGATGGGTTCTTCGGCTATCTCTCTTACGGAGATGATTAACAAAACAGTGGATATCAATCCGCCAAAGGCAACCTTAGTAAACGCGAAAGAGGACGTAGACTCCATAGACATTCTTCCTTTTCCCGGAGATCAGATGGTGATTATCCTTTCCCGCTTCGAAGCGGTGAAGATGTTCAAGGGGATTATGATCCGTATTTTCCCGATAGAAGAGACGAGATTTATCTGCGATAATTTTAAAACGCGTTAAATGTAAGGCGCAGGATCATCAATGTTTGTGTGAGAGGAAACAATAATTTTGTAAGGGGTATTTTTCAGGAATCGCTTTTTCAGACATCTTATATCCGCGAACAACGAGCCAAGCAGCCATGCTTGCATGGATATTTGGCGACTGTCGTGAGAGTCAGAACCGACAGGGTTCTGACTGGCAAATTTTCACAACAGAAGAGACGGCTTATACCATAAAATGTGCCAAAAATGATTTTCCATTCCGAAATGTACTTACGAGGAAGTTTTTAAAGTGTTACAATGTAGTTAGGGGTACTGCGGATTGGTGTGCCACAATTATGGAGGAGCCGCCGCAATTGGAGCTGTCAACTGGCAAGGGTTAGAAAATTTGGAGGGTGCTATGTTTGAGAAGGGAGAACTGATCATGTGCGGCGGACACGGTGTCTGTCGCGTTATTGACATTACGGGGAATCCGATTGACAGGTCGGATTCAAAGAAAAAGTATTATGTGCTGGAGCCAGTTTTTGAGAAAACCAGTACGATTTATACGCCTGTGGACAATGAAAAGATTGTCATGCGCAGGATTATGAACAGGGAAGAGGCGGAGAAGCTGATTGCGCATATCGAGGAGATCGATACCGTGTGGGTTCAGGAGGAGAAACGCAGGGAGCAGACTTACAAGGAGGCGATCCGTACCTACGATTCCCGGAGTCTTGTGCAGATCATCAAGACGCTTTACCAACGGAAGAGGAGCCGTATCAATGAAGGCAAGAAAGTTCTTTCTTCTGATGAACAATATCTGCATAAGGCGGAAGAACTGCTTTACAGCGAAATGTCTCTGGCGCTCTCCATACCGAAGGACGAGGTGGAGTCTTATATAGCTAAGGCGGTGGACAAGCGGAAAGTTACGGTATAAAGATTAGGAAGCAGAAGGGCAGAAGACGAAAGTTTTCTGCTCTTTCTTTATATAATAGGAAATTGCGAGACCGCGAATCCGGTCCCGGGAGTTAATTACGCAGGCATTTACTCCGTGGCACCTTTTGGCGGGCGGCAGCGTGTTATAAGTAGAAGCTTCAAAAACGATCCATGGATTGGGAAAGGTGAAAATTTATGACAATAGAGGAAGTGGTGACAAAATACAGTCCCATGCTCTACAGGATCTGTGTGGTTATGCTCGGCAACGAGGCGGACGCGCAGGATGCGGTGCAGGATACGATTTGCAGATACCTGGAATGCAGGAAAGAATTTCGGGACGGGGAACATGAAAAGGCATGGCTGATCAAGGTAGCCCAAAACCGGTGCCGCGATATGCGGCGGTTTCAGATGAGGCATCCGCAGGTGGCGATTGACGAGATCACGGCGAGCTATGAAAATCCCGAATACAGTCAGGTGCTGGCGGAACTGGTAGCTCTGCCCCTCCCGGTAAAGGCGGCGGTGTATCTGCATTATATAGAAGGATATAAAACCGCAGAAGTGTCGGAAATACTTGGAATTTCCGTTAATGCGGTGAAAAAACGTCTGCAGAGAGGACGGAAACTGCTTCGTCTGCGGCTGGAGGAAGAGTGATGTACGCGGCTGCAGATCGTGCGGAGGAAGGGACGGATGAAGATGGAAGGGAAGAGGAAGGGAGACGGCATATGAATATAATGGACTTGAAAAATGCGGTGAACGGGATAGGCTTTGAGGAAGAGAAACAGAGACAGATGATTCTGGAGATAGGAGCGAAGAAGAAAACGCACGGATATATGAGAGCCCTGCGGCCGGCCGCAGCCGTAATTGTCTGCATTGTGGCAGTAGGGATTCTTAGTGTGCCTGTGCGGGCGGTGGTAAATTCTCTGGTGCAGGAGAGGATGGAGAGTCTGCAGGAGGAAGAGGTTGCCCGGATTAGCAATCAGATACAGGAACAGCAGACCGAGGCGAACAGCTTCACAAGAGAGTATACAGAGGGGGAAAAGGAGCGCAGAGGAGAACTCTATGCAAAGTATCTCGACGGTCTTTTTCCGACAGGCGAGCTGACACTGGTGGATAGCGAGGAGGAGGCCAAAGAGCACGAGTTTTGTTTTCTGACGACTACGGGCGTCTTTTATCTGCCGGCGAACAGGGAATTGACGGACGAAGAGATTCTTCAAAAGATTGACTTTGAGAGAAAGCAGGACTATGCCTTGCAGGAGCAGAACGCCGAAGAAATTGCCCGGAGAAAGGCGGCGGAGAAAGAGCAGATCAAAGAGGTGGTTGCATCCGGCGGCATTACGGAAGAGCAGGCGGTGGAGACTGCGACAGGATATCTGCAGCAGGTGTTCGGGCTTGACGGGAGCGGCATGGAGTTAAATCACTATTATAATGAGTCTGCTGTGGAACCGGTAATCGATGCAAACACATACTGCGTGAACTGGAGCGATTATGGAAATTACCGATATTATTATTTCCATATTGACGCGCTGGACGGCACATTGCGTTCCCTGTCGTACAGCCACGATATCCAGGAAGCCGAGGCGGTCAGGCCCGCTGTTTCAGAGGCGTCGGGAAAAATTGCCAATATCAAGAGACAGGCGCAGGACTTTTTGGAGGAAAAGCTGAAAATCCGGGGAAGCTATAAAGAAGTGAAGAGTTATTACAGGGTGAACGTTACGGATAAAATGGTGAGCAGGCTGGTTGATGTCCTGTTTGTCGGGGAGGACGGCGCGTCGTATCTGGTGGCGTGCAGATGGAACGGGGAAGCGGACGATTTCTCGGTGACGACGAAGGAGGACTATGAGGAGCGGCTTCGGGAAGAGGTGGAACTAAGTATTTATTATTATGAAACAAGGGAAGAAAGAGAAGTAGAGATTGAGATCGTGGAAAACTAAAAAGACAGATGGCATAAAGAAACCGGGTGCTTGTACACCCGGTTTTGGCTTATGGGCCAGATCAAATCAGTCATGCTGCGGATGTGAGCCGATTTTATTGATCGCGGACATCACGGTAGTCAGAATCTCTACCTCAGCCTGTGGCTGGTAATTGTTTAATTTCTGAAAAAGCGCTCCAGTATTTGTACGTACATACTGGGGCGAAAGTCTGTTCAGCGCATAGGACATCATGTCCAATTTGCAGTTATCACAGGAACAAATCTCGGGCATCGTGGGCAGCAGTTTATTGAGCTGATATTCCACGGCATCCTCCATGATATTTTTTAAGCCTTCCATTCCGAACCTCCCTCATTAAGCTACACAATTTTATATTAGTACAAATTTCCTAAAGAATCAATTACTATTTTATAGAATATTGGTGAATAGAGAAGAATTTGCACATTTTGTGAAAAATTACCCATGCTTGCTTTTTTTTGAAAGAATGGTATTATAAATTCGGTATCTTTTGCTGTGCCTTTAAAACGAGGTATCAATAATACGGGGGGAAAGTATGGAAATAATTTTAGACGTGATACACGATACTTATATAGACAGTCTCAGGATTCTGCCGTTTTTGTTTCTGGCTTATCTGGCAATGGAATGTCTGGAGCATTGGACAGGTGGCAGAATGCAGGCGATTGTCAGGAAATCGGGAAAGGCGGGACCGGCGATTGGCGGTATTCTGGGCATTTTTCCGCAGTGCGGGTTTTCCGCGGCGGCAGCAAATCTCTATGCGGGCAGGATTATTACCTTGGGGACCCTTATGGCGGTGTTTTTGTCCACTTCCGATGAAATGCTGCCCATAATGATTTCCGAAAATGTAGGGATTTCCATGATCGGAAAGATTCTGCTGATCAAAGTACTTTTTGCGCTGGCGGCGGGATTTCTCGTGGATGTGCTGTTTCGAAAGAAGGAGGAGCCGCAGATCGGGCATCTGTGCGAACGGCAGCACTGCCATTGTGAAAGGGGCATCTGGCGGTCGGCTTTCAGCCATACATGGAGAATCTTCTTATATATAATATTGGTTTCCCTGATTTTGAACTTTGTGATTGCGCTGATCGGTGAGGAGACGCTGGCGGCAGTGGTTTTAAATAGACCTGCGCTCAGCCTGTTTGTATCGGCTCTTGTGGGCATGATCCCGAACTGTGCTTCCTCTGTTGTGCTGACGCAGCTTTATCTGGGCGGCGTGCTGGGCGCCGGGGCACTGATGGCCGGACTCTTGTCGGGTTCTGGGGTGGGTTTTCTTGTGCTGCTTCGGGTGAATGAGAACAGGAAGGAAAATCTGCGGATATTCGGGCTTTTGTATGTGCTCGGCGTGGTCGGCGGCGCGCTGGTAGAATTGTTGGGGGTTGGATTTTGATTTAGAGGGGGTCGAGCTGAGAGGATAAAAAAAGAACCGTCCCCAGAGCTCTTGCGTCTCCAAAAACAGTTCTTCCAAGTGCACCGCCAGGGGCTCGAACCCTGGACACCCTGATTAAGAGTCAGGTGCTCTACCAACTGAGCTAGCGGTGCATGTCCTCTTCTGTGTTAAGATTCAATGCTTTGCATTCAATCAACGCAAAAATTATTATAGTATAATGTTTTCCGTAATGCAAGTATTTTTTTAAATAATTTTTAAGAATATTTAAAAATTTTTTAGTATTTGCATTTAGCAGGCTGAGATGATACATTATTCACAGATTTAAACGACTGGTTTATGCAGCTTTAGTAACCACAGGGTATGGGCGGCGGAAGGGAGAGATTTTATGATCTTTGAGAGTCATGCGCATTATGATGACGAGGACTTTGATGCGGACAGGGAGGAGATGCTCGCTTCGCTGGCGGCGCACGGGATCGGCACGGTGGTCAATATCGGCGCCAGTCTGGCAGGGAGCGAGGCGACGGTGAAGCTGGCGGAACAGTATCCTTTTATATATGGGGCGGTGGGCGTGCATCCCAGCGAGGTGGAGGAGCTTACGGAGGAAGGTGTGGAGCGGCTGCGTGCGTGGTGCAGCCACGAGAAGATCGTTGCGGTGGGCGAGACGGGGCTGGATTATCATTATCCTGAGCCAGCGGTATCTGTGCAGAAAGAGTGGTTTGCCAGACAGCTTGTACTTGCGGGGGAGGTAAAGCTTCCCGTGATTATCCATTCCAGAGAGGCGGCGAAGGATACGCTGGACATCATGCAGGCGCATCGCGCGGGGGACATCGGCGGCGTGGTGCACTGCTTTTCCTATGCGAAGGAGATGGCGCGGGAATATCTGAACATGGATTTCTATTTTGGCATTGGCGGCGTGATCACCTTTAAAAACGCGAAGAAGCTGAAAGAGGCGGTGCAGTATATTCCGATGGATAAGATTCTCCTTGAGACGGACAGTCCCTATCTTTCGCCGGAACCGCACCGGGGAGAGCGAAATTCCTCGTTGAATCTGCCATTTGTGGCGGAAGCGATTGCGGAACTTAAGGGGATTTCCAGCGAGGAAGTGGTGGAAACCACTGAGAGGAACGCGAGAAGGCTGTTCGGTTTATGAGGGCATTGAAGGAGATACAGGGCTCGGAGCTGCCGCGAGGGATATAAGAGGGAAGGACGTGACGTGAAGCAGCCGCGAGGGAAAAGCTGGCGGCTGCCGGAATGCGGAAACAGAGGAAGGCGGGTCATGGCAGACTTAGGAAATTTTACAAATACATCGGAGATAATTAAGAAATATCAGTTTCATATGCAGAAGAAATACGGGCAGAATTTTCTGATCGACGGCAATATTCTCGCAAAAATTGTGGAGGCGGCACAGATCACAAAAGAAGACTGCGTGCTGGAGATCGGGCCGGGGATTGGCACGATGACGCAATATCTTGCGGAGGCGGCGGGCCGGGTTGTGGCAGTGGAAATTGACAGGGAACTCATACCGATTCTGGAAGAAACGCTGTCCCCCTATAATAATGTCGCAGTGATGTGTGCGGATATTCTGAAAGTGGATCTTGCCGCGCTGGTAAGGGAGAACGGCGGACGTCCTATCAAGGTGGTGGCAAACCTCCCCTATTATATTACGACGCCGATCATTATGGCGCTCTTTGAGAGCCGGGTGCCTCTTGCGAGTATTACGGTCATGGTACAGAGCGAGGTGGCGGACCGTATGCAGACGGGACCGGGCTCTAAGGATTACGGGGCTTTGTCGTTGGCGGTGCAGTATTATGCGAAGCCGGAGATTGTTGCGAGAGTGCCGGCGTCCTGCTTCCTGCCCCGTCCCAACGTGGACAGCACGGTGGTGCGGCTGACGAAATATGAGAAGCCGTTGGTGGAAGCGGCTGACGAAGCGTTTCTGTTCGCTGTCATTCGGGCGTCTTTTAACCAGAGGCGGAAAACACTGGCAAACGGTCTCGCCAACGCGGGAGGATTGGGTGTGTCGAGAGTACAGGTGGAGGCGGTTCTGGAAGAGATGGGCCTTTCCTCAATGGTGCGCGGGGAAACGTTTACTTTAGAACAGTTTGCAGAATTATCTAACCGCCTTCTGCAGATGAGAAAGTGAGGGGCGTCTTTTATTTAAATACAAGATAAGGGAATTTTTTCAGCATATAGTTCCATATATTGGGAGAAGAGGTGCTTTTTTTCGACGGAATTTGTTTACATTGATAAGGGACTATGGTAAACTAAAACCGATAATAGGGTCATTGTGTAAACGGATAAAACAGTAAAAGTACGTTGATGAGGTGGGCACCTTGGATAAGTTTGAATACAAAGCAAGCGCAGACGAGATCAAAGCGCTTATAGCAGAGGGAGAGTATGCGGAAGCGGCGAAGATTGCTGATAAAATTGACTGGCGCAGGGTCAGAAGCGTGATGATGCTCTGTACAATCAGTGATCTGTATAAGATCAACAGACGATTTCAGGAGAGCAAGGACATTCTGCTCCTTGCCTATGAAAAGCACCCTACGGGCAGGCTGATTATTTATTCCCTGTGCGAGCTTTGCATTAAGATGGGAGAGTACGATCAGGCAAGCGAATATTATAAGGAATTTGTGCAGATTGCGCCGAGAGATACGGGGCGCTATGTTTTACAGTACCGCCTTTATGAGGCGCTGGATGTCAGTATAGAAGAGCGGATCGCGATTTTGGAGGAGTTTAAAAAACGGGAGCCGCGAGAGAAATGGGTGTACGAGCTGGCTTATCTTTATCACCGCATCGGTCTTACCACGAAATGCGTGGAGGAGTGCGATGAGATGTTCCTCTGGTTTGGAGAGGGGAGATATGTGATCAAGGCGCTTGAGTTAAAGGCGCTGCATCAGCCGCTCAGCCCGGAGCAGCAGGAGAAGTATGACGCATACATAGAGGGAAGAAGCGCCGGGGAAAATGTGGACGAGGAGCTGGAAGTGGAGGAGCAGCCTGACGAGAGCGCTGAGGATGTGCAGGCACTGGAAGAGACCGACTACGGCGAAACCGGGTTTTACGGGGAAGAGGAGGACGTGCTGGCAGCTCCCACCACAGAACTGCCTGAGGTCAAGCCGGTGGATGTGGGGCAGTATAATACCATAAATCTGCAGATGGCGCTGGCGGAGAGCATGAAGGAGGTTCTCGACGACGGGGATGATGTTTCCCGCGGCGTGCAGGAGTCAGAGGACGAGGCGGACATGTCAGAAGACATGGGAGAATTTGAGGAGACTGCGGATTTTTCGGGGGATGCGGAGGAAACCGCATCGGAGGAGACATATGAAGCCGGGGAAGCGGAAACCTTTGAAGAGCCGGAAGTTCCGATAAAAAACGAACCGATACCTTTCGAGGAACCGAGAGAACGGAAACCCCAGCCTTCCATTACAGATACGATTATTGCGCCGCTTCTGGAGGAAACGGCGAAGCTGCCCAATATAAACGCCCTGAATGAAGAAGAATTGCAGACGGCAAGCGAGGAGATCGTGCAGGATGACACGGTGGCATTCGACGCACAGAAAATCATAGAGGAAATGACAAGAGAGGCGGAGAGGCTGCAGGCAAGAGCGATCAGAGAGCAGGCGCTGGCGGCGTCCAAGCCCACGGAATACGATAAATATCTGGCGCAGGAGTATGACGGGCAGATTAGTTTCGTACTGCCTGACGCGGAAAAGGTGGAGAAGCAGATTACCGGTCAGCTCAGCATCGACGATATTATGGCTGAGTGGGAACAGCTCAAAAAGGATAATCAGGAGAAACGGATGGAGGATGTCCGTCAGCATATTATGGCACAGACGGGCAGCCTGTTTGCAAACTTCGACGAAGCTACGAAGAACGGCCTTCTGGAAGAGCTGGAAAAAGCCTTTATGGCGGCAATTATGAAGGAATCCAGTAAAAATCCGCATGTGAAGAAAGTGGTTTTCCCGGATGATATGCCGGAACGGGAAGTTTCGGTTAAGAAGGCGGAGCCTGCTCCTGCGAGGAAGGAGGAGCCGGAGCCGGTTCGGGAGCCGGAAGATACGGACACTTTGGAAGACGCGGATACCAAGGAGACCGATGTACAGAAACCCGCGGGGAAGCCTGCGAGGGAAGCTGCCCCCGCACAGGAGGCAGGGGAGGCGGATTCCGGGGAAGAAACCGCGAAGGACAGGGAACTCAGCCCGGAAGAGCAGGAGCTTTTCGGGAAGTTTGTGCATCAGCGTAAATCCAAGAAACAGCTGATCCATGTGCTGGACAACATGAGTCTGGCGTCCTGCACGGGTAATATCATTATTACCGGGGAGGAGGAGGTTACTACAATATCCTTGGCGAAAGCGCTGATCAGGGAAATGCAGTACAATGACAGCAATTTCTCCGGGAAGGTGGCAAAGATTGAAGGGCACGTCCTGAATAAGAAGGATGTGGAGGCGACTTTCTCCAAAATGGATAATGGCGCACTGATTATTGTAGAGGCGGCGAAGCTGAAAGCGGCTACCGTGGCGTCCATGGTTAAGGTGCTTGAGAAAGAGAATATGGGGCTTCTGGCGCTGCTTGTAGGAACGAAGACTGAGTTGAATGAGCTGCTTTCCAAACACAGCGCGTTGGCAAACAGCTTCAATCTGCGCGTGGATATTGAGCCCCTCGATAATGAAGCATTGGTTGCCTACGCGAAACAGTATGCGGAAGAGATGGAGTATTCCATTGATGAATTTGGTATTCTTGCGCTTCATACGAGGATTGCGGATCGACAGACGAGCGACCATGAAGTGACGCTCTCCGAGGTAAAAGATCTGGTGGACGAGGCGATCGAGTACGCCAATAAAAAAACGCCGAAACATTTTATGGATATTTTGCTCGCAAAGAGGTATGATGAAGAGGACATGATTATACTGCGGGAGAAAGACTTCATGCATTACTAAAATAAAGCAGTTTATTCTAGTCTCTCATGCAATAAAAAACAGGGGGTTAGGTTATGGCAGTAAAGAAAGCGGCTAAGCCGTCGGGAGTGCAGAAAAAGCAGGGGAAACAGGAAAAGTCGGTTCCCCAGAAAGCAGAGAAGGAGACGATGGAGGAGGTATTTATCTCCGAGGCTGACCAGTATGTGTTCGCGCAGGGAACGCACTATGACATTTATAAAAAGCTGGGGGCACACCCTTCCGTGGAAAACGGCGTGAAGGGTATGTTTTTCGCAGTATGGGCGCCCAACGCGGCAAGCGTTCATGTGATAGGAACCTTTAACGGCTGGGATGAAGAAAAACACGCGATGGAGAAACTGGGTCCCGGCGGTATCTATAAGCTTTTTATCCCGGATGTGGGCGAAAATGAGCTTTACAAGTATCTGATCCGCACACCAGCGGGCGAAAAGCTTTATAAGGCAGATCCCTTTGCCAATTATGCGGAGATGCGTCCGGGAAATGCGTCCAAAACTTTTGATATCAGTAAGTTCAAATGGTCGGACAGCGCATGGATGACGGCAAGGGACGGCAAGGATTATAATCAGGAGCCCATGGCAATCTATGAGTGCCACATCGGTTCGTGGATGAAACATCCCGACGGCACGGAGCAAGGATTCTATAATTACCGTGAGTTTGCGGACAGAATCGTAGATTATCTGAAGGAGATGCACTACACGCATATAGAGCTTATGGGTATTGCGGAATATCCGTTCGACGGTTCCTGGGGGTACCAGGTGACAGGTTATTACGCACCCACTTCCAGACATGGTGATCCTTCCGATTTTATGTATCTGATCAACAAGCTGCATAAGAATAAAATAGGTGTTATCCTTGACTGGGTTCCGGCGCATTTTGCGACTGACGCGCACGGGCTTGGGCGTTTTGACGGACAGTGTATCTTTGAGCATCCCGATCCGAGAATCGGCGAGCATCCTGACTGGGGCACGAAGATATTTAATTATGCGAAGAATGAGGTCAGGAATTTCCTGATTGCGAACGTTCTCTACTGGATCAGAGAGTACCATATCGACGGCATCCGAATTGACGCAGTGGCGTCCATGCTCTATCTGGACTACAGCAAGCAGGAGGGTCAGTGGGTACCGAATAAATACGGCGGCAATGAAAATCTCGATGCGATTGAGTTCTTTAAGCACCTGAATTCCGTGGTGCACGGCGCATATCCCGGCTTCCTCACTATTGCAGAGGAGTCCACGGCGTGGCCGAAAGTGACGGGCAAGGTGGAAGAGGACGGTCTTGGTTTCAGCTTCAAATGGAACATGGGATGGATGCATGATTTCTGCGAATATATGAAACTTGACCCGTATTTCCGCAAGAATAACCACTATGCCATGACTTTCGCCATGAGTTATAATAACAGCGAAAATTATATCCTGCCGCTTTCCCATGACGAAGTAGTGCACCTGAAATGTTCCATGGTCAACAAGATGCCCGGTTATCCCGTGGATAAGTACGCGAATCTGCGCGTGGGTTACGCCTATATGATGGGGCATTCCGGCAAGAAGCTGCTCTTTATGGGGCAGGATTTCGGTCAGGAGAGAGAGTGGAGTGAGACGAGAGAGCTTGACTGGAATCTTCTCGGTGAGGAACAGAACAAGGGGATGCACGAGTATGTGAAGGAGCTGCTTGCCCTTTATAACAAGTATCCGGCGATGTATACGATCGACAACGACTGGGCGGGCTTCGAGTGGCTGAATGCCGACGACGCGGACCGCAGTACATACAGTTTCTACCGCAAGGATAAAACCGGCAAGAACAATATCATGTTTGTGCTCAATATGACTCCTATGAAGTGGGAGAACTATAAGATCGGGGTGCCGAAGAAGAAAAAGTATAAGCTGCTCTTAAACAGCGACGACAAGCGTTTCGGGGGAAACGGGAATGTGATTCCCGCTGAGATTGCGGCGGTGAAAGAGCCGTGTAATTTTAAGGATTACAGTATTTCGTTTGACCTGCCGCCTTATACGGCTGCGGTATTTATATTTTAGTATTTAAAATGCCGCACACTCAGGTGATTGGGTGTGCGGTATTTTGGCGGACAGACAGATCATCCCTAGCTATCTGAATAGTCTTCGGTGAGGTCGTCCGCCTGTGTTATAATATCAAATATAGTTTCTTCTACAACTTTTATACACTCATCAAGGTGTTTTTGAATCTCATCTCCCCAAAATCGGATGACGGTCCATCCCATAAACAGCAATTGTTTGTTAACTTCGTCATCCCGCTCTTTATTACGGGATATTTTTGAAATCCAGTATTCACTGTTGTGCCCTTTTTGGAGGCGTGGCTTCAGCACTTCCCAATCTTTGCCATGAAAAAAATCCCCATCACAAAAAATGGCAATTTTATATTTTGTAATGACAATATCGGGGGTTCCCGGCAAGCTTTTATAATTTTTTCTGTATCGGATTCCTTTTTGCCACAGTGCTTTACGCAATATGATTTCGATTTTCGTATCATAAGGCTTAATATGCTGCATATTTTTCCGGCGTTGATCTTTGGTAAGCCTGTCCATTTGCGGTGTCTCCTTATTTGGCCGTCCAGGAAGCTGTCAGCATCCGTCTGTCGGCAATAAATTGCTTGGCGGCTTTAACAGCATGTGTGACAAATAAATCGAGGGTATCGTTGACTTTATATATCCTGCCATTATTTTCGGAAATACCTGACATGGCATACATACCATGCCATCCATTGACAGGATAGGATCCGCCACCATTTACCATGTGTTTAAACTCATCCATATTCAGAAAAGAGCCGTCTAATGTAACAGCCACAGACCAGAATAACCCCTCCATGGCATTTTTGGAAAAGTTTACGTCGCGCCCGACTCTGTCGCGTATACTTGTTTTGGACTGAATACATCCAAAGACGTGGGTATCTCCATGTATTACTTGTATCGCATATAAGTCAAAATCTTTTCCCCATGAATTAAGGCCTTTGATATCGTCAGAAGTATTGTTCAATGAGCCTTCTTTAATCATTTTGGTCAGATCGGACTGCAGAATGAATCTGATTTCATTATTCTGTAATTCGTCATTGTCAATACTGGCAATATAGCGTTCAAAAGAATGCCCGCTTGATTTTATCCAGCTTTGGTGGGCGGAAAGGCAACGTTCAAGGACATTTGCCTGTTCAGTTTCTGAAATATTAAAATCTGACAAGTTAGCTACATTAAGTTTGTGGACCAAAGCTATATTTTTCCAGATTTCATCTTCAGAAACTATGTCTGCATAATGCAGCAGAGACTCGACAAGCGTTGTATCTATTGCTTTCCTCTGAGCCGCCAGCTTTGCTGATTGGGAGTTTTTCCCTTGGCATTCTATAAGATATGCTTCATTCCAAGTTCTCGTATAAGTGCTTTTGCAAAAGGCAAAATAATCTGAATTATTTTTCATCATTGTACTCCGCTAAAAGCCTGTTCAGTTCTGTTCCCCAAGCGTAAGCTAAAAGTGGTGGGACTGCATCCCCAATCTGTTCATATTTGTCCTGCACTTCGCGGTCGATATGGGGGACGAGATATGGGCCGCCAGAAAAATGATAAGCGTCAGGAAAGGACTGCAGTCTGGCGCATTCCCTGACAGTCAGTGCCCGGTCATATTTGGGGTGGACAAATTCATCCAGACAATGGCTCGTTACCGTGGGGGAAGGCTCATCCGATTTCAGGCGGTAATTGCGCTTGATAAACATTTTTTTCGGCAGTACTCGTCTTTCCTGCAATTTTTCTCGTTCTGACCCGACGTAACGCTCAAATAAATCTTTTAAACTTTCACCCTGTTTCAACAAAGAAAATCTTTCCAATGTGCAGCTTCGGTGTCTCATTGGCATATGGTAAGTAAGTTCACTGACTGTCCCGGAATCTATTTTCCAGAATGCATTATCTCGCATCCGATTTGCATAATCTGACTGTGCCTGTGTATAATTTTTATTTTCTGTATCAGAGTTTGGCACAACATTTGGGAGCCCGCAAAATGCTTCTTTTACGGTAACGGGTTTATCACAGGTAGCTTTTGGGGAAGAAAGTTTCAGGTTTCTGTCTTTGGTGGCAAGGATAAAAAAGCGGTTTCTCTTTTGGGGTACTCCATAATCCACGGCGTTTAGGACAAACTCTTCATAATTTGTGTAACCACATTCTTTCAGCTCATCCTTTAACAGGTCTACTATAAGCTTATTGGAATTTTTTTGAACTTTTTTGGTCGTGATGGCGGGTACGTTCTCAAACAGGATCATTTTGGCATTGGTAATCCGGGCGATGCGGATTCCCTCTCGGAAAAGGAACTGCCTGTCATCATAAAAAGAGCGGGAGGTATTTCCGGCAGTAGAAAAAGTTTCGCAGGGCATACCTGACGTAACCAGATCAATTCCCTCTTTGGGAATGTAAGGCAGGATCTGTTCTGCTGTAACATTTCTTATATCAGAGTGGATAACATGTACCGACGGATGATTGGCTGAATATGTATCAACGCAGCTTTTAATGTATTCTATGGCTACTTTTGTGTCAAATCCTGCGGCATGTAATCCCGTACAGATTCCGCCGGGACCGCTAAAACAGTCTATATGCGTGAATGCCATTATTTGTTTTCCTCCACGATGTATCGAAATTTCTTCAGCTTTGCAGATTACCATATTCTGTTTGATACATGGAAATTGTCAAAGCGAAACCGGAATGGTTTCCTGCAAAAGATGAAACCTCAAATATGATTAGATAAAGTGTAGCAGAGGGAAACGTTGGTGTCAATAGCAAGGCAGAACAAAAGAAAACGGAAAAACGTTAATTAGCTTTAGAAATTGATCGTCTCATCTCGCATTGACAGGAATACAGACATGTAGTACTATGAGGAAAAAGGAGGAGAAGACTATGAATGAAGTACTACTTTCTGACTCCGAAAAAGAAATTCTGGAGTGGATGTGGAAGGAAGACAAGGAGTATTCCTACAGGGACGTTGCGGCACAGTTTGGAGAAGACTCGGAAAAGGGGTGGAAAAAGCAGACATTATCTACCTTTTTAACCCGGATGGAACAAAAAGGTGTCATATCTGTCCGGTGTGAAGGGGAAGAGCGTTTTAAGAAAAGGCGGTATTTTAAGGCGTTAAACAGGCAGGAGTATGAGAAAGCAAGGGCGAGGCATCTCCTGGATTCCTATTTTGACGGGTCCCTGAATCTGTTTATGTCGGCATTCAGCGGAGGCGAAAAACTGAGCGGGAAAGAGGCGGACGAACTGAGAAAGTTTCTGGAGGACATGTAATGCTTATTCTGGCAATGTCACTTAGCGGAAGTCTGGTATTCCTTGCCATTGTGCTGTGTGCTGTTTTGGGGAAAAGAGTGATTTCTCCCGGATGGGTGTACAGTATGCTCAGGCTTGACCTGCTTTTCTTCTGTCTGCCGTTTCCCAAGTACAACAGCGGGTATAAATATGGATTGCTCCGTATACTGGGCATTCGGCAACAGTGGGACATGAAAGATATTGTGACGGCGAATTTCATTGGGATAGAAGAAAGCGGTAGGATCCATATAAGCTTTCAGACGTACATAGTTGTGATCTGGGCTGTCTGGGTGTGCGGCATGCTGCTGGCAGCAGTCAGAAATCTGCAAAAGTATCGAGAGGTGAAGCTGTTAAAAGAAAATCCGCGGGTAAGCCAGTCAGATTATCTGGCGGTATTTGACAGAGTGAAAAAGGAAGTGGGAGTCTCCAGAGGCGTGACTTTACTGCTTGCCAGTGATGCGGAAACGGTATGTACCATAGGCGTATTCCGAAAATATGTCATTGTGCCCGAGAGCGGGCTGACGGAAGAAGAGATTTATTTCAGTCTGAAGCATGAACTGATCCATGTAAAGAGAGCAGATGTGGCGTGGCGGTATCTTGGGATGTTCGCTGTTCTTCTGCATTGGTTTAACCCGCTGGCATATCTTTATTTTTATGCAATGTCTCTCTATTGCGAACAGAGTTGTGATGCCATTCTGGTGCGAAACATTGACAGAGCGGCTCGCAAGAGATATGGAAACTTGATTATTAATATGGCGCAGGATGATGGACTTGACAAAAGAAAATATCGGACATACTTAAGTGGAAGCAAAAAAATGATTAAATGGAGATTGATTGATATGATGGAGAGCAGAAAAAGAAATAGGATAGAGAGAATAGTGTCCCTGGCGCTGGGGATGATTATTCTGTTTGGGGGGTCTTTGAGTGTTTGCGCTTATGAGAACCCTCAGGTGATAAGGGGAGCGGAAAATGTGTTTTTTGAGACACTTTCGGACGAACAGGGAACTGTGAAGTTTCATGTGGGAGAGATACAGTATTCAGAAGGAGAGATATTAGATTTTACGAAATTTGTGGGAGATGATGGCAGTCGCCATGATCTGCCGGATGTTGAGAACGATAACATAGAAAGAGCAGGCTGTATACATGCTTATGTGAGCGGATATGTTGGAGTGCATCATAAGAACTCGGATGGAAGCTGCAAGACGGATTATTATTATGCAGACAGATGCAGTAAGTGTGGCAGGTTGGAAATGAAAGGGTATTCCCATACAGTAACATCAACAAAATGCACACATTAAAATGAAAGTTATACGACATGAATAGTTGGAAAGTAAAAATGCGGTTTTTTACTTGACATCAGTATTCAAGAGAGCTATATTAGTGCTAGAACTACATATATGTAGTTCTAGCACTTTTTGATCTTTTTCTTAAATATTGGATTATACAGACTGGGAACTAAGGAAGAGATGAATTTAATTCAAACTTTATATCGAAGGAAGGAAAATCTAATGCAGATAAATGGCATATCTTCATCAGCATATAAGCCAGAACCGTCGGAGAACATAAAAAATATGGGAAGCGGATGTTTCGCAGATACCCTGTTGCGGAGGGCAAAAGCGGGGCTGGATTCCTATACCAGAGCGGAAAGAAATAAGATATCCGATTGCGGAGTATATGGAAGAATACTTCAGGTGAATATGCACACGTATGATACACGTGCCACCAAAGAGGTTGAGACAGAGAGATATTCCATTACGTGGAAGCCGGGCGGGTATCTGTGCATTTATGACAAAGAGCGTGGCGGTAATGAAGCCTTTCGCTGGAAACTGAATAAAGACGATGTACAGGTAGATGAAAAGACAGGACTTAAGTTTCTGATCAATGATCTGGGATGCGGGCTCTTTAATATGGTTGTGGTGGATGAGGGACTGGAACAGGGGCTGAAGGAAGCACTGGACGTTTCGGAATTATACGAAAAGCCGCTCGTAAACTTCTCGGTCCAGCAGGATCAGAAGACAGGGATACGGTACATAACGCCAAACGGTTTTGAGAGCAGCGGCGGACAGATCATCATGGATAAAGAAGCCCGCGAAAAACTGGATTCCCTTGCCAAAGAGTATCTGTCCCAATATCCGAATCTTGTCCATTCCTATGAAGAGGCATGGTTCCATGCAACTTTTGAAGTCAGAGGACTGACAAAGCGAACCTCAGGGGGCATTATGCAGATTGGATCAAACAGCATTACATTTCTGAACAAAGATGGCATTAACAGCTGGGTATGCATCTTTGATCCCAAAAGGTGGAAGGAGGTGAAGGAGAAATTTGACAGGAACGATAATGCGGGAGAGGAATCATGGGAATTTTGGATGGATTTGTTCCAGGCATTAAAAATAGATGCCTCGCTTTTGACGTTTGACAGCAGGGATGGGAACTAAGGCATTTGCCAAAGAGAGTGTTACCTGTGAGGATGCAGCCGTGGTTGAAGCAGAACAAACAACGGCGGAAGCTAGAAGCATTGTCGGCCCGGATGGCAATACATATGAAAACTTGGGAACAGCGACGCACGTATACCCGATCGAGGCATTACTCCGACGGATGTAAGATAAGTAAAATTGTACTGGCATGAGAGTAATATAATATTTTTAGCTGCTATACTTGTGACATAAACACGGTATAGCAGCTGGAGAGGAATAAAAGGAGGTCTATCATGTTTATAGGTAAGGCAATAAGCAACTTCTCTATTCCATGTAAATGGCAACAAAGCAATGATACTAAAAATTGCATGGGGAATAAAGACTTTAAAACAATCAGAGGACCGAAAATATACTTGAAAACCGAAGACATGTTATATTCTGGGTGTAATGGAACGGGATTATCGTTTTACATTAAGTATGCTGATGAATCAACAGATGAAGAACCTGTTGTGATTGCAAAAGGTGTAGATGAAAACGGAAATGATTTTGAACAAAGGATTTTTATAAATAAAATTAATCCATCTTGTGCTACAGTGGTTGAGATGCGGGCACTTGAAGGCCATCATAAAGTAAAGAAACAGGGTGGACTTACGTCGTTGCCGTTGAGTTCTGGAGAGCTGGGGCTTAATGATAGAGCTAATTTTATCTCAATGTTTGAACAATGTATAGGCGATATGAAAAAATTGGGAAGATATGATTTGTCATTACTTTGGATGAAAAGTATGGATACTTATCTTAGCTTGACAAAAAATAAGCATGGACAACAAGAAAAGTTTGGACTCCAGTAGGAGAGAACAGCGTGATTCTGGCTGATAGAAGAATCATATAATTGAATAGCTAAGAGATGAGCAAAAGGCATTAATTTAAGGTTTGGAGTTGGTAGCCAGATTCTCAGGGTTAAAGTGGAAGAAATATATGGCATGAAAAAACAGACGTAAGCCCAAAACCTACGAAGAACAGGCGATATTCAGTTCGTAAGTATCAGGCAGTGCGTTTGATGGACTTCAGCTTGCGGTAAGATTGTCCGGAGCATGTAGTGGCGGCAGCCACTGCAACTGCCAGCAGACTGATGTGGGCAAGTGTATTGAGGTTTGTAACAGAAGATTTATTTCTTACCCACATACGTTCCTGTCCGGTATTTTTAAAGCGTGAATTGTACCGTTCGCATTCTGTGCGGAGGGAATAACTGCTTTTAAAATAATGGCTGTTCCTGTCAACGTGACGTGGTTCATCCGTTTTCCGTATCTCATACGGGAAGCCTAAAGGGGCAGATCTATCGTGTTGCATAAAATCGCCTCCCTCCGTTCTCCTGATCGTGACGCATTTGTTACTGTATTATTCTCTTTTAAAAGGAATACGAATCGACATACCAAAAAGTTTCACCTTATTACTGAAAGGCGAAAAAGGTCAGACTGCAACATAATCCGCTGTCTCCTTTTCCATGTTTGAATGTCTGAGCCGAAGCCAATGTCAATATACAATGCAAGATGGAGGTTCGCCCGATCAGAGAAAAATATAATTTTTTCCAGTCAGAAAGCGAGGCGATAGCAGGACTGGAATCGTCTGTAGCAGCGCTTCGATACTTGTCGGACAGTTTGTTGCCGGAAGAACACAGGGAAGAAGCCATTGGCAGGGTGATTGCGGGAATAGGAATGGATTGACTTGACATACGGTTATAACTGTAGTATATTACCAGCAGAACTACATAAATGTAGGTCTGTGGGATTTTATCATTTTACAATCTACAATAATTAAAAAGGAGATGAAAAAAGACAATAAGTATATGCAAAGGAAACTGTGAAAAGGAACTTAAGATGTCTGATGTATTTAAAAAGTGAGGAAAGAATATGAGTAAAAAAATTGGCTTGCTAAAAAGCATTGGTGCATTGTGCTCGATAGTATTATTATCGGGAACGGTTACTTCACCGACAGTATTTGCAGCTGAAAGTATGTGCACAGCAGATACCGGTACGGGAAGTGAAGCAGCTGTGTATGCAGGTGATGAGCTTTCGGCAGAAATGGATGGATTTTATAGACATATGTTATTTGACGATACTCTTCAAGAAGGAGAAGAACGTGTTCTTGGAATGCTGAACGGAGAGAAATTTTGTGTGCGGGTAACAGATGTTACAGAATCTTCACCTTCCGCATATGCAGCTACATCAACAACCTCAAAGGTATTTACTTTTTATAAGGAAAATGCCTTGGGTGTGAAGAAAGATGTATTAAAGGTAACATCGGAATGCGAATGGATAAAAGGAAGTAAAATTGTTAATTTGACGTGCACATATACTAAATTGGTATCGGATATATCCTGTTCGTGGAACGATAAATATAATAGCGCAACTGATTTAATTCATACTCTTGGATTAAATGTAACATATAATGGAGGATCGGGTATTATTTATTTTGGAGCAAACTTAAGTTTGGATAGGCAAACACTTACCTTGAAGTGCTCCGAAGATTTTTGAGCACTAAAAAAATTTTGGGCTCTTTAGGGGGCTTTGTTCTTATCATAGGGGTAATAGTAATGGGTATTATGATAAGAGCAGGTAGCTCTTTACAAAAAAAGGAGATGGAGCATAGTTATTGTATAGATAATTTAAATTCAAGCCTTGATAAGGATAGCTTATACTACGATTACATAATAGAAATGTTAGTTGAAGAGCTCAAAGAAAAGAGTGGGGTTGCGGATTGTAAAATTAGGATAAATTATTCAAATGGTGATATCCTTTCCGCTAATATCAGCGTAGTTGCCGGGGCTGATGAGAATAATATTTCAGAAACAGATATGCTGGATTATGTTTCTCAAGCATTAGGGATTCCTACAGAAAATATTGAATTATCCTATGATTAAAGTAATATTGTATTCAAATATGGAGAAGGGTCAGACATCAGATTATATTGCAGTCTGACCTTTTTGCTATTTATGAGACAGGGTGAAACTTTTTGCGGGAGCAGACAGTGAAAACATGGGCAAAACAGATTGCACGCACAGAAAATGCCCAAAAAGGTTAAGAAACCGTCCAACCATGCCGAAATAAAGGGTGAATGAGAAATCATTCGCCCTTTTTTGTATGATATAAAAAAGAGTACACTACATTTTGTATGAGGAAGACATATGAAGATTACGTTTGACCACAGTAACGCAAACCAAAATGTAGACAGGGCGGCAACTTCATATCGGGACACCCGGACGACCAGGACAGAGCGTGCGGGTGATTACGCATTAGACATTTCTGGCACAGTTATGGATAACAACGCTTACGGAGGTCACGGAAAGACCGCAGAAGAGGTTATGCAGGATGCGGCGGCTATTGACGTGGCCACGCAGACAGACTTTATGACAGTTATGTCTAATACTATGTCCGGGGAAGATTTTTCCCGCTTACAGCAGGAAGGCTATCATCCCGGCGATATGGAAATTGAGGAAGTTGTCACCATTGTCGATACGATCAAGGCAGCGCTTGTCAAAGGCGGCACAGAGGTTGCGGGTTACACCGACGACCTGGATGCGGACACTCTGGCGCAGATTACGGGAAGTCAGGCGTTCGCGCAGGAGCTTGCGGCGCAGTTTCAGGCGCACGACATTCCGCTTACAGAGGGAAATGTGCGGGCGGTGAAAGATGCCTTTGAGAGAGCCATGCAGACGGGTGAAATTGGGGAAGGCATCGTGAAATATATGGTGGAAAACCGAATGGAGCCTACCGTTGACAATCTTTATCTGGCGGATCACAGCGCGGCTACTGACAGCAGGAGACAGGCACACGGCTATTATGCCGCGGATGGCACGGGCTATTATGCGAAGAAGGCGGAGGACTATAACTGGGAGCAGCTGCGTCCGCAGATTGAGCGCGTGCTGGAAGAGGCGGGGCTTGAGATTACCGATGAAAATGTGGAGAGTGCACAGTGGCTGATCGGCGTAGGCGTACCGCTGACGGCGGAGACGATGCAGAATCTCCATGAGATCGGGCAGGCAAAGCAGCCTTGGGACAGAGAAAAGATTCTTGCGGCGGCAGCGGCGGCGATCGCTGACGGGAAAAGACCCGGGGAGGCAAATCTTGCTGACGGCAGAAGCAGTGTGGAGCGGGCGGCAGATTATACGGAGAGCTATGGAAAGATCAGCGATGAAGCGGTCGATCTGACGGTGGCGGAAGAAAAGCAGGTAAATCTGCGGAACCTGACCAAAGCGCAGGAGAAGATAGAGGCGGGTGAGGTGACGCAGGAAGTACCGGCGGCGGTTACCCAGAGGCGCCAGATGGAAGAAGTCAGGCTGATGATGACCATTGAAGCGAACCGGCAGCTGATGGCACGCGGTTATTCCATAGATACGACAGAGCTGGAGGAGCTGGTAGAGGCTCTGAAAAAACTGGAGCAGGAGCAGAACCAGAAACTTTTTGGAGAACCTGACGCGGCGGCGGCAGCCGGGAAAGCGGCGCTTTACGAGGAAGTACAGATAAAGGTTTCGGAGATTCCGTATTTACCGGCGGCAGTGCTTGTACAGTATATAGACGGCACGGAAGCCTTTACGCTTGACAGTGTACATGAAAACGGCACAGCGCTTAGAAATGCGTATGCGGCGGCGAGTGAGTCCTATGAGACGCTGATGACCGCGCCAAGGGCGGATATGGGAGATTCCATCCGCAAGGCATTCCGCAATGTGGACGATATTCTCGAGGATATGGGTCTTGAGACGAGCGAGGAGAACCGCAAGGCAGTGCGGATTCTGGGCTACAACAGTATGGATATCACCGATGAGAATATGGATGCGGTGAAGAAATATGACATGGAGCTGCAGCAGACCATCCGCAGAATGACACCAGCGGCATCTTTACAGGCGATCCGGGACGGTAAGAATCCCCTTACCATGTCCATGGAGGAATTGAACCAGTATCTGGACGAGAGCGGTGCGGATGACGCGGCGCGAGAAGAAAAATTCAGTAAGTATTTATATAAACTGGAAAAGAGCCACGCAGTCAGTGAGCAGGAGAGAGAGGCTTATATCGGGATTTACCGTATGTTCCGGCAGCTGGAAAAGTCGGATGACGCGGCAGTCGGCAGTCTTTTGAAGGAAGGGGCACAGATTTCTTTCAGCAATCTTCTGACGGCGATGCGCAGTACCAGAAAACAGGGAATGGATTATAAGGTGGACGACGGTTTTGACGGAGTGGACGCCGTGGCGAAAAACAAATCTATCACCGATCAGATTTTGAGCGGATTCCCGAATTTGGGACAGGAGAGCGCAGAGTCCGGCAATCGGGAGAGCGGGCAGAGACAGCAGGATTCGGAACAGGCGGAGAGCTATTACCATATGCTTGCAGGACAGATCGCGGACGGTCTGGAGCCGGAAATGCTTGCAGAGACGAATCTTACGGCGGAGACGACCATGGAAGAGTTTGCGGATGCGCTGCGGCAGCAGACGGCGGACGATTCCTTGGAACAGGCATATATGCAGGAGCAGATACAGTCTTACCGCGGGCTTGAGAATGTGGAAGAGACTGTAGTGAGAGAACTTGTGGCATACAAACAGCCTGTGACACCCAATAATCTGGAGGCAGCTTCGGCGCTTCGGAGAAAGCCCGGCGCGCTGTACCGAAAATTACGGGATTTGGAGGAAGGCACAGGCGTTTCGGAAGGAATGCGGAAAGCGGATACCCTGATAGAGAGTCTGACGGGTAAGGAGAGCGCGCAGGAAGCTTACGGGGAGATGCAGGCAGCTTTTTCTTCAGTTTTGGACGAGGCGATGGAGACGCCGGAAGATTTCCTTGACCTGCGTACCTTACAGAGCTGTCAAAAGCAGCTTGCGCTGGCAGGGAGCCTTTCGAGAGAAGAGAATTACCAGATTCCCGTGGAGATTAACGGTGAGTTGACAGCGATCAACTTAAAGGTTCTGCACGGAACCGGGACGGGGAAGGTAAACGTCACGGTACGGACGGAAGAATTTGGACAGATCACAGCTAAATTCTCTCTCAGGGAACAGAAAGTGTCCGGCTATATTGCCTGTGAGAGCGGCGAGGGAACGGTCTGGCTGCAGGGCAGGCAGGAGGAATTAGAGACAGCGCTGGAAGCCTCGGGAGAGGAAAGAGAAACAGGCAGTCTTGTGATCCTGCAGGGCAGAGAGGTTGGCAGCGAAGAATACACAGAGGAAGAGGTAAACGGCGGAGAAGGGCAGCAGACGGCAGACCTTTACAAAATCGCGAAAGCGTTTATCACTACCTTGACGGCATAAGCATTTTAAGAAGCAGAATGGAGGAAATAAATTATGAAGATCAGTTATAATGCGCCGGCAATGCGCGCGAGCAATGCATTAAATGCGTCGGACAGCAGAGTGTCCAAGTCTCTGGAACGGCTTTCTTCCGGGCTGAAAGTAACGACGTCAAAGGATAATCCTTCGGGCTATGCCATCGGCACAAAAATGCATATGCAGATGACGGGTATCACTACGGCGACGCAGAGTTCCCAGAATGGTATTTCCGTCATTGAGACGGCGGATGGCGCGTTGACGGAAGTACATGAGATGCTGCAGAGAATGAACGAGCTGGCAGTTAAAGGTGAGACGGGAACGCTTACCACCGGCGACCGCATGACGCTGGAGCAGGAAGTAAAGCAGCTCAAGGCTGAAATTACCAGAATTTCTACAGATACGCAGTTTAACGGACAGACACTTCTGGATGGCACCTTTGACCTGCGGGGATATACCGATAATCACAAGGTTAGGGTCGATTACTATTCAGATGAGGTGATGGCGAAGGAATATACGATTAATCAGCTGAACGTCATTTATGACGCGAAAGGGAATATTGTCAAAGATGCGGTCACAATCAGTCTTGGTCCTGAATTTCCGCAGGGCGTGGAGGTTTCTGATACAGGGAAGTCGAAAATTACGCTGAAGGGGCCTCTGGATTTTGAGATGACCCTTCAGCTGTCCAAAGAGAATATGTATCCCGGTTTTGAAGTGCCGTATGATTTTGAGGACGACGGAACAAACTGGGTGCCGAAAGTGAATGAGGATGCTGTTAAGGCTAACTTTGCCGAAGCGCTGCAGAATGCCGGTATAACAGGTGTTCCGGCGGATGCAGAAGTTATGAGTATTACACCCGATAATGTGAATGGTACGGATACAATTGTCGTTGGGAATGCTGCCGGATTTCGGTTAACCTATGTATGCGACAGACCTAAGACGACAGTGCCTAACACAGATCCACAGCCGGGGCAGGAGAATGGCACCGCGTATGGGGGACTGATGGGAGGAGCTATACAGAATCTGAAGATTGACATTACCGGCATCGGCACCATGGATACCCAGACCGGCGCGAACGAGGGACAGCAGCTTGCAATCCGTATTCCTACCATCTCCCTGAACAGGATGGATATGGAAGATATGAAGATGAAGACGTCGGAGGATTGCGCGGATGCAAACAGGACGATCAAGAAGGCGATTCTCTATGTGTCTGATGCACGCAGCAGGCTCGGTGCATACCAGAACCGTCTGGATCACACGGTCAACAATCTGGCGGTGACCAACGAGAACATGACGGCATCTTATGCCCGGATCATGGATGTGGATATGGCGGAGGAAATGACGGCTTACACGACGGAGCAGGTAATATCCCAGGCGGCGGTATCCATGCTGGCGCAGGCGAACGAGAGACCCTCGCAGGTGCTGCAGCTGCTGCAGTAGAAAATTTGCTTCGCAGATTATCTGCGGAAGAATGTAAAAAGGCACATTCTTCCTGTGATATTAAATTAGAATATGAGAAAGGCAGATTTGCGATATGACCAAGGAATTGAAACAGGAATATACCCTGCGGATTACGCAGGCGAACAAGACGCAGCTTATCACCATTCTCTACGAGATGGCGCTGCTCTATGTGGGCGAGGCGGAGGATGCGCTTGCTACAGGCGACAGGACAGAACTTAAGGATGCGGTTCGCAGGATTCAGGGTTGTATGTGCGAGCTCATGGATTCCCTGCATATGGAATATGAGATAGCGCATCATCTGCTGCAGCTTTATCTCTATGTCAACAGGGAGGTGGCACAGGCGGCGCTGCATAACAACGCGGAAAATCTGGAACATGTCCGCCCCGTGCTTAACAGGCTTTTAGAGGCTTATAAGCAGATCGAGGGGCAGGATACCACGGGTCCTGTTATGGGCAATACACAGACCGTATATGCAGGGCTTACCTACGGTAGAAACGACCTGATGGAAAGTACCGCGGATCCTGTCGCGAACCGGGGATTCTGTGTATAAACGATTGAGCTTCGTGCAATCTGGAGGACGCTTTGCGTCCTCCGGCAAATTGAGTGTCAGTGCGCTCGATTCAGAGAATGCATGGCATGCTCCGTCGTATTTTTATCAAGTATGGACTATGAGAGCGTCAGGGGGCGGTAAGCCTCTGCAAGTTCTTTTCCGGGCAGCGGATCACTTTCCGCTGCCTTTTGCAGTAAGTATTTATACCGCTTCATCACAGCGTTCAGTTCGAAAATATAGCAGTCGATCAGATCCGGATCCGTTGCGTTGTCAAATCCGGCGTAAGCGTTTTCCAGCGCGTTTCTTGCCAGCAGCAGCTCCTCTCGCAGTGTCATCTTCTGCCTGTCCACGATAATTTCGTTCTCTTCCGGTACGCAGGGACTCTGTCTGAAAATGATTCTCATATTGACTATCCTTTCGAGTTATTGCGTTCACTTTGGCATCAGCGCGGAGAATGCAGCTTTTTGCATTCTCCTATGTGAGACTTAGAACGTCTCCGCGAAACAGCCTCTGCTGTGAGCGGCTAGAAGTTCTTCTCACATTAGTTTAGGTAAAAATTTCCAGAAATATTCATGTAATATTACGAATAGCCTGTTCATATGCTGTAGGGAGACATGCAGGAGAGCTGTTTTTGCGGGATGGACCGGCGAAAACGCTTTGGAATGGAGAATATTATGGGAAATGCGGGCGGAGTGGTTACAATTCTGGCAGTGTGCCTGATTGTGCTGGCAATCGGTGCAATGGGGAGAAAAGTAGAGTGGCTGGTCAATTTTGTGCTGCGCGCGGTGATGGGGACAGTGGGCATTTATGCGATAAATTATATGCTGGCGGCGAGACAGATGCAGGTGGCGGTGGGCATCAATCCCTTTACGGTTTTGACATCCGGAATCCTTGGATTTCCTGGGGTTGCGGTACTTTACGGCATTCATTTTTTCAAAATCTTGTGAATAATTTACAAAAATAGTTTTTTTCTCATATAGCTATAGACAATAGTTTTTATTGTGTTATAATTCAAGTCACAACTCAAGAAATTCTATGTGTCATTCCATTCTGCGGAATACACGCTTCTCGCTTCAGGGCATCGGGAAGATCTTCCAATTATTTCGTTGAGTCAATTATTTGTATTTTTATTTTGAGATGTGGAGGTGGTTTTATTGGGCTGACTTT
The DNA here is from genome assembly GCA_003611805.1 of bacterium 1xD42-87. Classification (GTDB taxonomy): domain Bacteria; phylum Bacillota; class Clostridia; order Lachnospirales; family Lachnospiraceae; genus UBA3282. The sequence continues at coordinate 254,516 of RAYM01000010.1, forward strand.
TTGTCAATCTGTTTTGCTTTTCCTGCTTTTGCTTTCTGCATTGGCGGATCTTAAAACAGATCGGATTCCAAACGGTTTTATTCTTTTGGGTATGGTAATCGGCATGGCGGGCGGTGTCACGTCCGATCGGGGATTATCAGACATTCTGGCATCTATGCTTCTGGCGTTTCTGCTTATGTACCCTCTGTATATGATAGGCGCACTTGGTGCGGGTGACGTGAAGCTATTTGTTATGATCGGGAGTTTTCAGACGGTGGAAGACTTTTTTTCCATACTGGCAGGAGCCTTCGTGATAGGCGCGGGATTTTCATTGATCAAACTTGTGGTAGAAAAAAACGGCAGGGAGAGATTTCGGTATTTTTTTTCGTATCTGTATGAAGTATGGCAAACGGGGCATTGGAGAATTTACGGTGAGGACCTAAAACAGGATTATCACACCTACTGTAAAAACAAAATACACTTTGCAGTGCCAATTTTGTTCAGTGCGGTGTGCAGGATAGGAGGATTATTTTGACACATAAAATTATGGCAATCTGCGACACGGAGGAGGGTTATGCATTTCGCATGGCGGAGTACCTTCTGGAAAAGGTAAAGCTTCCCTATGCGCTGCACTTGTTTACGGCGGTGGAAGAACTGGAAAAATTTGCGGGCAGGGAGAAAATAGAGATTCTTCTCATCGCAGAGAGCGCGTGGCGGCTGATCAAAGAAGAGTATATCAGAACTCAGGTGGCGCAGATGTTTATTCTGCAGGAGAGCGGCGAGCCGGCACAGACACTCATTCCGCAGGGGAGCGGTGAAGCAAAACGGGAAGATACGCGCTGCATCAGCAAGTATCAGAGCCCGGAAATAGTGGTACAGGAAATTCTGAACGTAATTGCGGACGGCAGCGGGTGGAAGGGCTGTCCTGAGGCGACGGACACGGCGGTTAAACTGATAGGCATTTATTCCCCGGTAAAGAGATGTCTGCAGACATCCTTCGCCCTGTCGCTGGGGCAGCTTCTGGCGAAGGAGCATAAAACAATGTACCTGAATTTTGAGATGTATTCCGGTCTGGGAGAGCTTTTGCGGCGGGAATACCAGACAGACATGCTGGATGTTATGTATTACTTTCAGAGCGCAAGGGAAAAGCTGGCTCTGCGGCTGCCGTCAGTCATCCAGAATGCGGGAGGGCTGGACTACATACCGCCCATGCAGTATTCTCTCGGAATCAAGGAAGTGCCGGGAGAACAGTGGCTGGCGCTCTGCAGGAACATTGCTGCGATCGGGGAGTACGAATACATGATTCTGGATCTGGATGATGGAATAGACGGGCTGTTTGACCTGCTGAAAAGCTGCCAGAAAATATATACCATTACAAAAGAAGATCCATTTGCGCAGGCAAAACTCAGGCAGTACGAACGCATGCTGCAGCAGGGAGAATTGGGTGAAATATCCGAAAAAACCGTAAAATGCCGCTTCCCGATTTTTCAAGAGCTGCCGGGCAGTCTGGATATGATGACGCACGGGGAGCTGGCGGGATATGTAAAATCCATCATAAAAGAGGATATCTATGAATAATGCGGAAGAGAGACGAAAAATTTTAAAAGAAAAGCTTTTGGAAAGCATTGACTACTCCCGAGAGAGCAGTGATGAGGAGATTCGGGAGCTGATAGATGAAATGCTTGTCCGGGAAGGAAGGGAAAAGCCCTTATCCTTATCGGAGCGCAGCAGACTCAGACGAGAGCTTTTTCACGCGGTCCGCAAGCTGGACGTGCTGCAGGAGCTGGTGGATGATCCGCAGATTACAGAGATTATGATTAACGGTCCGAACAAAATATTTATTGAGAAAAACGGCAGACTGATAGAAAGTGAACTTCGTTTTGACAGTGAGGAAAAGCTGCAGAATGTAATACAGCTGATTGTTTCCGACTGTAATCGGACAGTCAATGAAGCATCGCCAATTGTAGATGCCAGACTGGCAAATGGCGCCCGGGTCAATGTGGTGTTGAACCCCGTGGCATTAAACGGTCCGATCGTCACAATCAGGCGTTTTCCGAACAAGCCCATCACCATGGAAGATTTGGTGTCTTTCGGTTCCATTACGGAGGAGGTGTGTGAGTGGTTAAGCAGGCTTGTGCGGGCGAAATACAATATTTTTATCAGTGGCGGAACGGGTTCCGGGAAAACCACGTTTTTAAATGCCCTGTCAAACTATATTCCCGGGGAGGAGCGAATTATAACGATAGAGGACAGTGCGGAACTGCAGATCAGAAACATACGCAACCTTGTGCGGATGGAGACGAGGAACGCCAATGTGGAGGGCTGCCGGGAGATAACGGTCAGGGACTTGATAAAAACGTCTCTTCGTATGAGGCCAGATCGAATTATCGTTGGCGAGGTGCGCGGAGGAGAAGCTTTCGACATGATGCAGTGCCTGAATACGGGGCACGACGGCTCGATGTCCACAGGACATGCCAACAGCTCACGGGATATGTTAAGCCGTCTGGAAAATATGATTCTCATGGGGATTGAGATTCCGTTAGAAGCCATCAGGCAGCAGATCGCCTCGGGGATTGACATCATTGTTCATCTGGGGCGGCTGCGGGATAAGACGAGAAAAGTGTTGGAAATTGCGGAGGTGCGCGGATTTGAAAAAGGAGAAATTGTATTAAGCCCGCTATACCGTTTCGAGGAGGAGGGGGAGACAGGCGGCGGAAAAATCCTCGGCACGCTCCGTAAGAAAGGAGAATTGGCATATGTCGAAAAGCTACAGACCGCCGGATTATGCTGAGTATCATTTTTCTTTGAAGGAAGGCGCGCTTGCCGTGCTGGAAGGCATGTTTGTGGTGGCAATGATTGGATATTTTTTCTATCGCTCGTGGCTTGCCTGTCTGTTTCTTCTTCCCGTATTTGTCTTTTTTATGAGAGAGAGGAAAAGGGAGCTGGCAAAAAAGCGTAGGCAGGAGCTGAGCTTACAGTTTAAGGACTTGGTGCTGGCGCTTCTGACTAATGTCAAAGCGGGATATTCCATAGAAAACGCCCTGCGGGAGTCGTACCGGGATGTGGAATTGCTTTACGGGGCGGACAGTCCCATTTGTCTTGAGGTGCGGCACATGGTACGAGGGCTGGAAAATAATGTGATTCTGGAAAAATTGCTGTTTGATCTGGGTGTCAGAAGCCGTCTGCCCGATATCATGCAGTTTGCGGACGTTTTTCTGATCGCGAAGAGAAGCGGGGGCAATCTTACAGAAATTTTGGAGAAGACAGCCGGGGTAATCGAGCAGAAGGCGGAGACGGACAAGGAGATTCAGCTTATGATCAGTGCGAAGAAGATGGAGCAGAAAATTATGAATATGGTGCCGTTTCTGATTATTTTCTACATCGGGACTACATCGCGAGGATTTTTTGATGTGCTATACCACAATCTTGTGGGTGTGGCGGTAATGACGGCGTGTCTGCTCTTTTACGGTGCGGCTTATCTGCTTTCCAGGAGGATTGTGGAAATTGAAGTTTAGTAAATGCCCGTTTCTGTTTATGGCGGCACAAGTTTGACCGCATGGGTGTTTAAGGAAAGGAGAGTTTAATGGTTTATGTGTATTCTGGGATTTTAGCGGGTTATCTCATTTTGTTTTTCCTGTCTCTGAGAGAAAGCGGGAATCCGTTTCAAAAAATAGCAGCGCACATTTTTCGTAAACAGCAGGAACGGCAAAAGAAGGCAAATAAGGGGCAGAAGGACTGGAAACGGGCGCTTTATAAAAGGCAGCTTGGAGAGAAGCTGAAAACCCTAGAGCCGGGAATTGCGGCGGAAAAGCAGATACGGGAGCATTATCTTTCTCTGTATACACTTTTGCTCATGGTAGTGTTTGTGGGGGATCTCTTCTGCCTTGCCGCATGGTTCAGCGCTCACAGCGCCGCAAGGCTGACTGATGGCGGTTATCTTATCCGAAATGCCTACGGGGAAGGGGATGTAGAGATAGGGCTGAAGGCGGAAATCCCGGGAGTACAGGAGGAAGTTTTTGACTATCTTTTAGAGGAACGCAGACTCACAGAGGAAGAGTTGGAAAAGAGCTATGCGGAGTCGGCAGCGCTGCTTCCGGGGGTGATCCTAAACGGGAATGCCGGGCTGGAAAATGTGCGGATGAATCTGAATTTGGTTTCGGCGCTGGATGGATATCCTTTCCAGATCAGTTGGGAGAGCGGTGCGTATTCTCTGATTAATACGGACGGGACGGTACACAATGAGGATCTTGCGGGCGGGGAAGTGGTTACTTTGACAGCGACGTTTCGTTACGAAGACTGGTTTCGGGAGCTGCAGATTCCCGTGCAGGTAAATCCGGTTATCTATACGCCGGAAGAAGCGCTGCGTGCGCGGATAGAGGAGCTGCTGCGAGAGAGGGAGGAGAGCAGCGGAAATGAAGAGGTTATGACGCTGCCGGAGCGGATCGGCACGGAGCCTGTCATATGGAGCGAGATCATTGAGGACAGCAGCGGTTATTTTCTGATTCTGGTGATTCTTGCGGCAGGTGTGCTTTACTGGGGAAGAGGCAGGGAATTGGATCAAAAGCTGGAAACGAGAAAAAGGGAACTGCTTCTGGATTACCCCGAGATAGTCAATAAGCTGGTACTTTATATGGGCGCCGGGATGACTATAAGAAACGCCTTCGTAAAGATGGGGGAGGATTACAAAAAGCAGAGGGAGGAGAGAAAAAAATATGCCTACGAAGAAATCCTGATGACCTGCTATGAGCTGCAGGGCGGCAGGTCGGAGATGGAGGCTTACGCACATTTCGGAAAACGATGTCAGGTGCAGGCTTACATGAAACTGTCCGCGCTGCTTTCGCAGAATATCAGAAAAGGCAGCAATGACCTTTTACGGGTATTGAGACAGGAAGCGGATAACGCCTTTGCGGAACGGAAAAGTCTGGCAAAAAAGCTGGGCGAGGAGGCGGGCACAAAACTGCTTTTGCCTATGATGATGATGCTTTGTGTGGTCATGGTGATTATTATGATTCCGGCTTACTTTTCATTTACTTTAAGTTAAATGTATCTGTACGGCGCTTATCGTAAAATGGTTTTTGCGCCTGCAGTTACACATAACCAAACGTCAAAAAGACAAAAGGAGGAAAACAAGATGTTGAAAAAGAGAAACGACAGACGGCTCAAAGGGTTCGGGGACTTCCTGCGGGAAGAGGAAGGCATGGGCACGGTGGAAATCATTCTGATTATTGTGGTGCTGATTGGTCTGGTCATTATCTTCAAGACACAGCTTCGTGAGCTGGTGGAGAAGGTCTTTGAGAAGATCACCAAAGACAGCAACACGGTAATGGAATGAGGCGGGGATACATAACGGTATTTTTATCTTTATCCCTCACATTGATCCTGTCCCTTGTATTCGCGGTAATAGAAGGGGCACGGATCAGTGCCATCCGCATGAAATTTGAGTGTGTGACGGATATCGGTATGAATTCCGTTCTGGCTGAATATCACAGGGAACTTTTGAAGCAGTATGATCTTCTGTTTGTAGATACCTCTTATGGCGGGTCCCATCCCGAAATCGCTAACACGGAGGCGCACCTTTATAACTACACACAGAAAAACTGTTGTCCGGGAGGGGAAAAGAATTCGTCTGGCAGCAGGGACTTTCTTGCAATGGATATGGGTATGGTGGAAATTTCGGAGTATTCTGCGGCTTCGGATGATAATGGCGCGGTACTGAAGCGGCAGGTTACCGACTATATGGACGATTATCCGCTGGGCGCGATGCTGAGCAAAATCAATGCAAATGTCAGTTTGCTGCAGAGCGCGGGGATTGCCACAAGGGATACGGATGCGTGGCGGAGGCAGTATGAGGCGGAGATTGACGCGATCGGTCTGCCCGAAAAGGAGACGGAGGACGGAGAAATGGAGGAAGTGCCGCTCAACAATCCGGCGGATTCCGTCAACGCCTTGAGAAGCAGCGGAGTTCTAAACCTTGTACTGGAAAATCCGTCCGCTGTCTCTGCGGTAAAGGTGAATCTGGGCAATTATATTTCAAACCGTCCGGGCAGAATGGCGGGCACGGGTCTGTGTGCGGAGGCGGCAGAGGCGGCAGGTGTGCCAAATGAACTGGTTTTCCAGGCGTATCTTTTTGAAAAATGCGGTTATTACGGGGCGGAGATGGATAAATCGCTTCTGAAATACCAGATGGAATATATTTTGGAAGGCAAGGATACGGACTGGCAGAATCTGGAGCAGGTGGCGAAGAAACTTCTGCTCTGGCGGGAAGCGGCAAATATGATGTACCTCCTATCGGACAGTGCCAAGATGGCGGAGGCACAGGCTTTAGCTATGACGCTTACGGCAGTGGCGCTTATGCCGGCACTGGCGGAGCCGGTTAAGTATACGATTCTCTTTGCGTGGGCTTATGTGGAGAGTCTTCAGGATGTCAAAACCCTGCTTGGCGGCGGAAGAGTACCCATTTTTAAAACAGCTGCCGATTGGAAAACGGGAATAGGCTGTCTTAAGAATGTAAAAGGAAGTCTCACGGAGGATTCCGGAGGAAGCGGGCTGAGCTATAAAGAATATTTGCAGATTATGGTCTTTTTGCAGGATGCGGAGAGCCGGACAGAACGCGCCATGGATATCATGGAAATGGATATCCGCCAGACACCCGGCAATGCGGTATTTCGTCTGGACGGATGTTTCGACACGTATCAGGCGCATTTGGAAGTGACAAGCCGCTTCGGTTATTCCTATGAAATGACAAGAAGATATGGATTCTATTAATGCGGGAGGTGATAAAAGATGCCCTTTTTACGACTAAGCAACAAAAAAATAACTAAATCGACAGCACATTCTCTCCGGGCATATCTTGAGGCACATCAAGGTAGTCACATTCACAATTCAGCACTCCGATTGGTAAAAGGGGCATCTTTTATCCCCTCCCGTGAGAGAGGGTCCATGACATTGGAGGCATCTTTGGCACTGCCGTTTTTTCTCTTCGCGGTGCTTAACATTCTTTTTGCGGTGAATATCATCGGAACACAGAGCCGGATCAACGCGGCAATGCATCAGGTGGGGAACAAGCTGGCTTTTGCGGGATACGCCTATGAAAATACGGTGGCAGACATTCTGCCGGATGGGCTTGCAGGCGTAGTGGTCACGGAAGGGTACGCCAAAGGGCAGATCGTGGAATATGTAGGAAGCTCCTATCTGGAAAATTCCTGTGTGAAGGGCGGCGCAGGCGGATTGTCTTTCATCGGTTCTTCGGTAATGGGACCGGAGGATATGATTGATCTGAGAGTATCTTACAGGGTTAAACCTTTTGCATCGCTGATGGGATTTGACGGATTTTTTCTGTCGCAACGTTATTATGGCAGGGCATGGACAGGCTATGATTTGACAGGAACGGCGGGCGGCGGCACGCAGGAAGACCCTATGGTTTATATCACAAAAACGGGGACAGTTTATCATTTGGAGAGGAACTGCGCTTATTTAAATCCGAGGATAGAGACGGTGCCCGCACAGTCCGTGGATGACAGACGCAACGCATCCGGTGTGAAATATGCGCCCTGCGGTTCCTGCGGTGCGGGCGGAGACAGCGGGCAGATGTTTATCACAGACTATGGCAGCAGTTATCATAAGCGGCTGGACTGTCCGGCACTGAAAAGGACGATTTATACTGTGCCGCTGTCAGAGGGGGGCACAAGGGGGAGGTGTTCCAAATGTGGATAGAGATTGTATTGTTTTTGTTTCTGGCGGTCTGCGCTGTGTATGACGGTTTCAGCAGACGCGTTCCGCTGGCAGTAGTGTGGATCGGAATGTTGACGGCGGTCTGCCTTCAAATCGGCGGGGCAATGGGAGAGACCAATATTGTATCGGCGGCGCTTTCCCTGTTACCCGGCGCGGGATTTTTTCTGCTCAGTTTTCTGACCAGAGAGAAAGTGGGGTATGGCGATGGATGGACACTTTTGATGATTGGTCTGTTTGTGGGGGCTTACCGCTGTTTTTTGATTTTGCTTGTGGGGCTGATGGCGGAATCTGTGGCGGCGGTTGTATTGCTGGTGATTGGAAAAATAAAACGTGACCGGGAAATTCCTTTCCTGCCGTTTCTGCTTTTGGGAATGGGGGTGGTGGTATGTTTTTGAAAAAGACAGCGAAAGGCTATATGACGTTGGAAGCTTCTTTTCTTATTACATGGACATTATTTCTGTTTGTTCTGTTGATTTACTTATCATTTTATTCCTACGACAAATGTGTACTTTTTCAGGATGCCTATACGATCTGCTTCCGGGGGAGCGTTCAAAAGGATGAAAGAAAGGTAGTGCCTTACATAAGCGCAAATATGCAGAAACAGTTTGGAAAGAAATATTTCGGTGTGGGAAAGGTACAGGGAACGGTGGATAAAAGTGGAAATACGACAAGTGTGACCGGGGAGTGTCAGGTAAAGGTGCCCATCCGGCAGCTGTTTACCATGCACGGTAAAGAGGGCTGGCGCATCCGTACACGCGCGAAAGCGCAGATTATCAATCCGACAAAGATGATACGCAGATGCAGATGGGCGGGAAATATGTTTACGGACTGAAAGACGGCAAAGATGAAATCGGAGGAGATACAGATGCTGGAGGCAAAATTTTTCAGGGATTATAAACACAGTTACATGATTTTACCGTGCAAAAGCAGGCAGCCGGAGAAAAGTTATCAGTGCAGGCAGCTTACTTCCAATAAAATAGAAGAGATTCTGCGGTGCTCCATGCGGCATGTAAACGGTATGACGTATTTTTACTATGATATCAGTTCCAGGACAACTATGGAAAGCCTGTATCGGGACAGGCAGATGTCCTATCGTCAAATTTGTGAGCTGTTTGAACAGCTTTATCAAATGTATTGCAGAGTGGGCGATTATTTTATGGATGAGACGCGACTGGTATTTTCACCATCGTATATCTTTTATGATTTATCGCGCAAAAAATATATTGGGCTCTATTATCCGGATTACGAGGAGGAAAGACCTTATGAGGCGCTTATGGACTATCTGCTGGAACATATGGATAACGAAGATGAGCGGCTGGCAGACTGTATCTATCAGATTTATGAGAGAACGGAGGACAGTGGTTTTTCACTGTGGGATGCGCTGCAGATTCTGGGAGAGGCAAAGGCGCAGGAAGAGAAAACGGAGAAAGAAACGAAAGGGTCCTGTGGGGAGCGGGGAGATATGTTTCTGCTGTCCGGAAACGTTTTATCTGAAAACGAGAAGACGGAGCAGGTATATACACAGGCGGATCGGCAGGATTCACAGGAGAATACATTTGTTCCGCGGGAAAAGAAAGAAGATAAGGCTGTATCCGTAAAAAAGAAGAGCACGTTTTCTGCGTTTGTTGCTGTATTTTCGGTGTTGGGAATTGCGGGAATCGTCTATATTTACGGTTCGTATGAGCTGTCGGATGAAGAGGTTATGACACTTCTCGGATGCGGCGCGCTGCTGGGTGTCTGCCTGATTGCGGGTCTTACGGGCATTTTGAAAGGTGGTGCGAGGAGTGGGAAGAAAAGGACGGCTGCCGGGAGCGAGACGGAAGAAATGTTTTTGGATGGAATGGATGATTTTTGCCTGTCAGTACAGGACACAGATTCTTCGGGACATATACGGAATAGCAGGCTGGTTTCTGCGGGACCGGCACAGTGCAGGGAGACTGTCTCCCTGGAACATGTACTGAGCCGTGAGCGGGAACCGGGAATGCCCGTATCTGCCAGAGGAAGAAAAGATATGTCAGAAGAAGAGGAAGTTTATGGAAATACTGTCTTTTATGACAGCGCAAAAATAGCGGAACATAAATTGTATGCGTTGGATAAAAAGAATAAAAAGCATATTGAACTCACTAAATTTCCGTTTACAGTGGGAAAGATGGCGGGGTGTGTGGACTGTGTCCTGCCGGACGACTCTATCAGCCGCATCCACGCCAGATTTGAGAAGGTTGGAGATGTAATACAGTTGACAGATATGAATTCCACAAACGGCACTTACAGAAACGGGCTGCGGATGCAGCCGCAGGAAACGGTGGAAATTGAGCCGGGGGATGAGATAAGGTTTGGGAAGTTGAATTATTGCTATCGGTAGTTTTTTCATGAAAAACAAAATGATACGTATTGATATTACACGTGTAATGTGATATGATGGTTGCGCAAGGGAGAGATAAAATGCCAATGAAACGTTACCATACCGTTTCATGTCAGAGAGCTTCCGAAAGGGACAGAAAATTCTATCAGAAGACAGGCGGGGTTAAAGTAGTCTCCAACTCTAATAAAATGTGTTCATTCAATCAGGAGGTATAATTATGCTGTCAATGTATCCGGCGTGTTTTTTTAAAGAAGAAAATGCCTTTTCCGTTATTTTTCCAGATTTAAACTGGCTCTCGACATGTGGAGACTCTTTTGAAAGTGTGATGGAGAAGGCGGTAGAGTGTCTGGCAGGGTATCTGTATACTTGCCGATTGGATGGCGATATGATTCCTTCCCCATCTCAACTGCAGGATATTGATCCGGCTGGGGTGGCAAGAGAATTGGAGTTGGAAGTGGAGGAGATGTTTGTAAATATGGTGTCCGTAGATGTGGATGTGTATGCCAAGGAACATTTCGAAAAATCAGTTAAAAAGACGTTGACTATTCCGGCATGGCTTAATAAAGCGGCGCTGGAACAAAATATAAATTTTTCGCAAGTGCTGCAAGACGCTTTAAAAGCAAAATTGCATCTTGGGTAGGCGGGATTATAAATTTGGAGAAATAACATCATGGACAAAAACGAAAAATGGCTGCAGTGGGCGGTCGAACTGCAGAGTCTGGCGCAGGCGGGGTTGTTTTACTGTAAAGATAAATATGAGTTGGAAAGGTACGAGCGCATTCGGGAAATCTCGACGGAAATGCTCAGTTACAAGACGGAGATTCCCCTTGAGAAGGTCAAGGACTTGTTCTGCAGCGACGTGGGGTATCAGACGCCCAAAATAGACACCCGGGCGGCGATCTTTAACGAGGGGAAAATACTGCTCGTGCATGAGGCGAACGGCACATGGGCTTTGCCGGGCGGTTGGGTGGACGTGAATGTATCCGTCATGGAAAATATGATAAAGGAAGTGAAGGAGGAGTCTGGGCTTGACGTTACCGTCAAACGGATCATAGCGGTTCAGGACAGGGAGAAACATAACTTGCCGATTTACGCTTATAAAGTATGTAAGATATTCATGCAGTGCGAGGTGACGGGCGGCGGTTTTGTGCCCAATATTGAGACGACGGGCTTTGACTATTTTGGAATGGACGAGCTGCCCTGTCTTGCGGAAGAAAAGAATAACAGGGAACAGATAGAGATGTGTTTCCGGGCAATGGGTGCGGAGACGTGGGAAACGTTGTATGATTAGCCCTCCTCTATTGTAGGCATAATGCCTGCTCCGACAGCCGTGCAGGTAAATATTTCATCTTTACACAAGAACGTACGTTTGGTAAGATGATATTACATTTAACGGCAGGGAGGAGGTGAAGGGAATGGAAGAGAGATTTCGCGGGGGAACGCTGTCTGATGGTCAGAACAATATTCCGATTCAGATGATGTCGCTGACAGAACGGGACGGCAGGATCACGCCGCAATGGTTCCGCCTTGAGACGGAAGAACATGAGATCAGGTTATATCGGATTGAGCAGGTTGTGTCGCGGGATGAAAAGAGGTATGTCGGCATCAGGGAGAAACAGTTTATCTGCAAGATCAAAATGGGAGATATGCGAAAAACCCTGGAGGTGCGGTACAATGTCGAAACCCAGCGATGGCGTATCTTCCAATTCCTGTAGGGATGAGTAAATATGTATTTCACATAGACGTAAACAGCGCCTTTCTCGCCTGGACCGCAGCCTATCGGGTGGATGTGCTGGGTGAGAAAGAGGATATCCGGCTGATACCGAGCATCGTGGGCGGGGATCAGGAGAAACGTCACGGAATTGTTCTGGCAAAGAGCACCCCGGCGAAAAAATATGGCATAAAGACGGGTGAACCCATTGTAGCAGCGCAGAGAAAATGCCCAGGACTGGTGATCGTGCCGCCGGATTATGGGCTATATGTCAAATCGTCCCGCGCCTTTATGGACATACTGAAAGATTACAGTGATAACGTGATCCAATACAGTATCGATGAGGCGTGGGTGGTGTTTGAAGGGTTTGAAAAGTTGTACGGTCGTGGTCAGATGGTGAATCTGGCGTATGAGCTGAGGGATCGGATCAGAGATGAACTCGGCTTTACGGTGAATGTCGGTATCTCAACCAATTTCCTTTTGTCCAAGATGGCGGGGGACTTTTCCAAACCGAATAAAGTGCACACGCTGTTCCCCGAGGAGATCGAACAGAAGATGTGGCAGCTCCCTGTTTCGGATTTGTTTTTGGCGGGACGGGCAACGGTGGAAAAGCTGAATAAAGTCGGTATACAGACGATCGGGGAACTGGCACAGGCGGATGAGGGAATGATCCGTTCCCTGTTAAAAAAACATGGGCAGACCATACAGGGCTTTGCGAGAGGCGGAGATCTTGATCCGGGCATGATTTCTCACGAAGCCAATAAAGGATATGGGAACAGCATGACAGCTCCGATAGACGTTGTGACGGAGGAGTATGCGAAACATCTGCTGCTTTCCTTAAGTGAGACGGTAGGGACACGGCTTCGGGCTGACGGCGTGATGATCAGCGTGGTCAGCGTGCATCTGACAACCTGTGAGTTTCAGCGCATGAATAAGCAGATGCAGTTGGACTCTCCCACAAATATTACGGAAGAAATCTACGGAGCCGCATGTCAGGTATTCGGTAAACTGTGGGATAAGAAAACACCAATCCGGCAGCTGGGGGTCCATACGTCAAAAGTGCAGGAGAATGCCGGGCGGCAGTACAGCATATTTGATCTGGGAAAAAGTGACAAACTGGAAAAATTGGACAAGGCGGTAGATAAGGTTCGCGAAAAATACGGGGAAGATGCGATTTTCCGTGCCAGTTTCCTGAAAGGAAATGTCTCCCATATGAGCGGCGGGTTGAATAAGGAGAGGCGCAGCGGGGTTACATTAGGAATAGACGTGGAAGGCGAAAACGTCAGGGACTTGTAAAGCCCCATGTAAATGTCAGGGAAAATCGGAGAGAAACCATGTGCGGAAGATTTTATATAGATGATGAGACAATGCGTGAGATAGAGAAGATAGCCGGGAAAATCGACCGAAAGAATGCAAAAATAGGAGATGTGCATCCTTCGGAACCGGCGTTGGTGCTGCGGGCGGACCATGACAGTGTGGTGGCGGATGTGCTTAAGTGGGGCTATGCGTCTGCAGGGAATCATACTTTGATTTTTAATGCCAGAACGGAAACGGTGAGAGAGCGTCCTATGTTCCGCTATGATTTTGAGGCGCGCCGCTGTCTGGTTCCGGCATGTAAGTTTTACGAGTGGAAGGATACCGGTGCAAAGAAAAAGGAGAAGTATGAGTTTTTTACGCCGGAAGAAGTTTTGTATCTGGCGGGAATCTATCATAAAGACCCGGAGGGTGACCGATTCACTATCCTTACCCGCGAGGCGGAGGGGTGCATGACCGGGATACACAGCCGTATGCCGCTGATACTCCGAAAGGAGAATATGGAGGAATGGCTGTTCTCGGAAACGGAAGCAAAGGAAATGTTGGACAGGCATTTTGAGAAACTGCAAAGACAGAAGAGTGAAGCGGGTGGATATCAGCAGATGAGTTTGTTTTAGATAACGGCGGTCGTCCGACGGCGGTTTGACATCCCCAACTGAAAATGATACTCTTTTCTCATGGATATGTTAACGTTGAATCGACTGGAAAATCTGTTCTTTGAGCAGGGCTATGATAAGATACCGTCCAATCTGCCCGAGTTTAACTTTTACTGCCGCAGAGAGGTGCAGGGAATTACTGTGCTCCATGTAATTGATTACAGGCAGGGGCTCTATATTTCAATGGACCAATATACGCATCTGAAAGAGCAGATAGAAGCTTTTTTCCGCGATAAAGGCGAGAGCGAAGTCCACGTGATGACACTTGTTTTGAGCGAGGATACGGAGAAGGCGAGAAGGCTTTGCGGCGGGGACAGCTTTTGCTGGGTGATTGATTCGCGGGAATACCGACTGCTGATCCACGAAACACAGGCGGCAGATTTTTACGGCTGGAAAGATATTTTGGAGGAGTATCTGTTTTCGCTGGCACGGGAGGACTTGAAGGGGAAGCGGGCGAACGGCGAACCGAAAAGGAAGACAGAATGGCGGGTGCTGCCGTGGGTTAGCATTGTTCTGGTAGCGATGAATGTAATTGTATTTCTGATATGTACATTTACGGGCGATTTGTTATATAATAAGGGTGCATTTAATGTAACGGCGCTTTGGCAGGGGGAATGGTACCGCTTGTTTACAAGCATGTTCTTACATTGGAATGTGGAGCACCTTTTCAGTAATATGATCGTCCTGTATTATGTGGGGACGATTGTGGAACGCAGACTTGGAGCCTTTCCCTATGCGGCGCTTTATGTGCTCTCCGGTCTTGCGGGGAATATTTTTTCCATGGGGTATGAGCTTTTAACGGGTGCCTACGGCAGTTCAGCAGGGGCGAGCGGTGCGGTTTTCGGTGTGGAGGGCGCGCTGCTGTTTCTGGTTATGGCGCATCGGGGGAAACTGGAAACCATGACGGCGGGCAGGGTGGCTTTTGCGATTGCCGTTTCACTCTACTGCGGTTTTACCAGTCCTGGAGTGAATAACGCGGCACATGTGGGCGGTGTCCTGATGGGATTTGCGGCGGCGGCTGCCAGTGTGGCATGCGGGAAAATAAAGGTGTTTTCCGATCACAGATGAGAAAGGAACGTGTTTTATGCAGATCAATATCTATTATGGCGGGAGAGGCCTTATGGATGATCCCACGCTGTTTGTGATAAAGAAGATGAAGGAGGTGCTCGAGGAACTTCGCGTGACGGTGGAGGTATTCTACCTTTACGAGCAGAAAAACAGTATACCCACGCTTCCGCAGACTTTGAAAAACGCGGATGGCGTAATCCTCGCAACGACACTGGAATGGTACGGGATCGGCGGATACATGCAGTTGTTTCTGGACGCCTGCTGGCTCTACGGTGATAAAGAAAAAATCAGCCGGATTTATATGTGCCCGATCGTCATGTCCACCACTTACGGGGAGCAGGAGGGGAAACTGAACCTGGCAACGGCGTGGGAGATTCTCGGCGGACTTCCCTGCAGCGGGCTCTGCGGTTATATTGCGGATACGTCTCTCTTGGAGGAGAACGGAGATTATATACGAATCATTGAGAAAAATGCGGAGAATCTTTACCGCACGATCAACCAGAAAATGCCCTGTCTGCCAGCAAGCAATCAGGCGGTAAAGCAGAAGGTGGCAATTACAAAAACCGTTCAGTTTACGCCGCAGGAGTCGGAACAGCTTTCCCAATATGTGGCGGACGATACTTATGTACAGCGGCAGAAGGCGGATATTCAGGAGCTTGCAAGTCTGTTCCGCGATATGATGGGCAGCAGCGAAAAGGAAGACACGACAGAATTTGTTGAGGAAATTCGGAGACATTTTGTGCCACAGCCGGGATTTGCGGCGGGGTTTAAGGTAGTCATTGAGGAGAAAAAGAAGCCGCTTATGATAGTGATAGACGGTGCCAGCATTGACTGTCATTATGGGGAAGGCGGGCGTGTGGATGTCGAAATACAGCTTGACCGGACCTCTTTTTCGGATATCGTTTCTGGGCGGACGACCTTTCAGACTTCCTTTATGGCAGGCGATATGAAAATGAAGGGTGACTTTAAGGTTCTGCGTTCGCTTGACCAGGTGCTGCAGTTCGGAGCAGGCTGAGCCGTCCTATTGTGAAGTGATTTAGCATGGCTTGATGCCAGCAGATTATAAAGAGACTGAATGGTTACCGTTTTATGAAATGGAGGACTGGAAAGTGGATAATTGTATTTTTTGTAAAATTGCAAACGGAGAAATCCCGGCAAAGACATTGTATGAGGACGAGAAGTTTCGCGTCATTCTCGACCAAGGTCCGGCGACCAGGGGTCATGCGCTGATTCTGCCCAAAGATCACTATGCGGATCTTTTTGAGCTGCCGGAGGAGAGTGCCGGCGAGGCAATGAAGCTGGCAAAAAGAATGGCGATTAGGATGCGCGAAAAGCTTGGGTGTGAGGGATTTAACCTGGTACAGAACAACGGCGATCTCGCAGGACAGACAGTGTTTCATTTTCATCTTCATCTGATACCCCGTTACAGCGCGGACGGGCAGAAGATCGGTTGGGAACCGCAGGAAGTGGAACCGGAAGAGCTTGAGGAAGTCAGGGCGCAGATTGTTGAATGAATAACAGACGGGAGGAAACATGCGGACGATAGAGACGGAAGAAATTACCCGGAATATCAAGGAAATGTGCATTGAAGCGAACCATTTTCTCTCCGCGGATATGGAGCGGGCGATGAAATGTGCGGCGCGGACGGAAGAAGCGCCGCTTGGCAAGCGGATTCTGGGGCAGCTGCAGGATAATCTGGAGATTGCCGGGAAAGATATGATTCCGATCTGTCAGGATACGGGAATGGCGGTGGTATTTCTGGAAATAGGTCAGGATATACACTTAGAGGGAGGCAGCCTCGCGGATGCGGTCAATGAAGGCGTGCGGCAGGGCTATACAAGCGGCTACCTGCGCAAGTCCGTGGTGGGTGATCCGCTGATTCGCGAAAATACGAAGGACAATACGCCGGCGGTCATACACAGTGAAATTGTTCCGGGGGAACAGGTTAAAATCACGGTGGCGCCGAAAGGCTTTGGCAGCGAGAATATGAGCAGAGTGTTTATGCTGAAACCGTCTGACGGCGTGGAGGGAGTGAAGGATGCAATCCTGACGGCAGTAAGAGATGCGGGTCCTAATGCCTGTCCGCCCATGGTGGTTGGCGTCGGAATTGGCGGCACCTTTGAGAAGTGTGCGCTGATGGCGAAGCATGCGTTGGCGAGGTCTGTTGAAGAGCGGTCGGAAGTTCCTTATGTCAGGGAGCTGGAGGAGGAAATGCTCTCGCAGATCAACAAAACCGGAATCGGACCGGGAGGCCTTGGCGGTACGACAACGGCACTGGCGGTTAATATCGAAACTTATCCCACACATATAGCGGGGCTGCCCGTGGCGGTCAATATCTGCTGCCATGTGAACCGTCATGCGGTGCGGGTACTGTAAAAGAATGATGCTATCATAACGGATTTGGCCTGCAAAAATTTTGAATGGTGTTTCTCCTATTTTAATAATACATATAGTGTTTTTGCGCCAGATAAGCACAACATATATTTATTTCCGCGAGCAACGAGCCAAAGTTGTGCCTGCATGACCTTGGCGACTGTTGTGAGGGTGAAACACTTCGCGGATTGCTGCCGGGTATTTTGCTTCCTGCTTATTCAACAGGGATCATAAAAGAAAGGTTAAAGCGTATGGAACGACATATAGAAGTGCCTATAGATAAAAAAACGGCGAAAGAATTGCGGGCGGGAGATTATGTGTATCTGACAGGCACGATTTATACCGCGCGCGATGCAGCGCATAAGAGAATGTATGAGGCGCTGGAAAAGGGTGAGGCGCTGCCCTTGGAAATGAAGGATAATGTCATCTATTATATGGGACCTTCTCCGGCGAGAGAGGGCAGACCGATCGGATCTGCGGGTCCAACTACAGCCAGTCGGATGGATAAGTACGCACCGGCGCTTTTGGATCTGGGGCTGACAGGCATGATTGGAAAAGGAAAACGTTCGGAAGCGGTGAAAGAGGCGATTGTCAGAAACGGCGCGGTGTATTTTGCGGCAGTAGGCGGCGCAGGCGCACTTTTGGCAGGTTCCATCAGGGCGTCGGAAGTGATTGCCTATGACGATCTGGGGACGGAGGCGATCCGTAAACTTGAAGTTGAAAATTTCCCGGTGATCGTAGTGACTGATTCTGTGGGACAGGATTTATATGAGACGGCAATCAGGGAATACTGTAAATTATAATGGGAAATATATTTTGTGAAAGGATTTAAAAAGGAATCCGAGAAAAGGCATTGACAAACAAAATTACCTTATGTATAATTACTTTGCGTTGTGGAAACGTAGAACTATATATTTGGTAGAGGAATAGTTCAGACTGTGGAGAAATACTCAAGAGGCTGAAGAGGCGCCCCTGCTAAGGGTGTAGGTCGCTTACGCGGCGCGAGGGTTCAAATCCCTCTTTCTCCGTTTAAAAAGAATCTTAAGAGATTGAGATTTCTTTTTTTTCCCGGTTTTAAATTTACAGAATTTACAGAAGAGAAAAAAGTTTTGTAAAATTAAAAAAAGGGGGTTGACGACGCGGAACGGTTGTGTTAATATAAGTCCGTTGCGTCGGTGATGCAACATACAGCACCTTGACAAATAAACAGTAATGCAACCCTGAAAAGATTCCAAAGAAGATTTTCAGAAGAGTATCGAACGATACGAACAAACAGTAAATTAAGGGT